>NZ_CP184847.1:0-44362 GCF_051122755.1 Haloarcula sp. NS06 | reverse complement strand
GCCGGCACCCATCGCCGGCGCTCGATAAACACCGCCGGAATACGCGCTCGCTAGGCGTCGTCTCGTTCCGACCCAGTGATCTCCTCGACGGTGATCGTCAGGTCACCGGTTTCGTAGTCGGCGTCGAAATCGACCGCGAACGCCGCCGATTCGTACGCTGCGTGGTAGGCGCGGTGGAGTGCGAGTGTTCCAGTCGCTTTGAAGTGGAAGAACGCGGCTGCCGTGTACGGTTTGCTCGCGGTTTCGATCTGCGATTCGACCGATGCTTGCAGCGCGATCTGCGGCGTATCGGTGTCGATCCCGGCGGCAAAGGCCCGAGCTTCGTCGACGCTCGCTTGCGAATGCTCGGGCGTCTCGCCAGTAAGAACATTCACCGGGGTCTCTGTCTCCTCGGTGAACAGGACGTCTTCGAACGTCTGCGTACCGAGGATTGCCTCGGGGCCTAGCTCACAGTCCTCGAACGAGTCGTCAGTAGATTGCTCGGACATGGTATCACGAAGCCCCACGTGGGGCTCAGTCCGTCAGCCCCCGATAAACGACTCCTCTTCACCTGCCAAGGGATGATCACCAGTTATTCGCCGATCGGGTCGAGTCCGGTCAGATCGGCGTGAAGGACCTCACCATTGCGGATGACGTACCGCTTGGCGAGGACCGGAAATCGACACTTCGTATACCCGGCCGTCTGGATGTCGAGTTCCTGGTCGCCATCGATGTACTCCGCGAGCTGCCGGAGGAACTCGTGGGTCACGATCCCACCGTCATAATCGGGGAGACCGTTCTCACGCGCTTCGTACACCTCGAAGCTATCGTAGCCCCAGATGATGAGTTCGCCCTCCTCGTCTACCTCCCAGTTGAGGGTCCCGAAGCAATAGCTCTCACAGAGCTGACGGACTGCTTGTGCGTCCGATACAATCGTGCCGGTCGACGTCGTCGCTGCTTGGAGTGTTGCCATAGGTTGTACTCGAGGGCGCTTTCCTACCCCCGCACTCCTCAGGGGGTAACAAACGTACTGCGGTTACTGGGTTCTGGAACGGGACGGTGGATGATTCGCTCCTCTCGAATGTGCGGAAAGCGTTTAGAAGACCTCCCAAGCAAGTACACGCACGTATCGAGATCTGTTGTGATACCGGCCTTCGGTCTATTGGCCTACGTTCCGAGGGGCAGATATGGGCCTAGAACACTCGCTGAACGAAGCCATCTACACCCTCTTTTCGTGGGTGCGGGGCAACCGTACTCGGGATAGAGACAAGCTCATGGAACAGATCAATCACTCATTTGTGAATGTGCGACGTTGAGTTGATTGCCCAGTTTCTGAAAGCGTGAGAAGGCCGAACGCAGAGATGCCGAGAGCGAGGGCAGCGAGACCGGCGATGAGGAGCGTATCGGTGTAGCCCACAATTGAGGCAACAGCAACGAACACTGGCGGGCCGAGGGTCGTTCCGAACTGAAGCACGCTCGTTCGGATACTCATGATTCCGCCGCGGAACGCATCGGGCGCGAGTGTATTCAGTGCTGTATCGGTGATCGGTTCCGCGAATCCCTGCCCGATACCGAAAAGGAACAGTGCGCCGGCAAGGACGGTGATCGAGTGGGCGAGTGCAGCGAGCGTCATCCCGATACCGTAGGTCACAAAACCGAGTGTGATGAGCCGCGGGGGTGAGAGATGGCGCATGAGACGGGACGACTGTGAGGACGTCACCCCCATCGTCACCGCTGGGAGTCCGAGCAACAGCCCGATCATCCCAGAAGAAAGGCCGTAGGATTCGTCGAGAATGAACGGGACGACCGTGAGCTGTGCGCCATAGAGAACAAAGAAAATGCCGAAAATAGCGACGTACAACCCGAGAGCCGTCCGTGTTGGGACCGATTGAGCTGCGTTAACGACGTACGACAGTCCGGACGAATCCATGCTACTCTCGGGTTCAGGGAGAATCGCAGAGCCGGCAACGGCGACGACAATACCGAGTGCGAAACAGACGAACGGCGCGGCCCACGAGAGCAGCGCAAGGCCACCGCCCAGTAAGGGGTAGCCAGCCGCGCCGATGGCGAGGATTGCCGCGTTCAGTCCAATGAGACGACTCTGCTGTTCCCCCGAGAACAGGTCACCGAGCAGCGTCACGGTGAGACTCATGATGGCACTGCCAGCGGTTCCCTGCACGACGCGGAGACCGAGAAGCGTTGTGAATTCGTCGACAAACACGACTGCAATGCCACTCACGCCAAACAAGAATAGCGAAGGGACGAGCACACGTTTGCGACCAACGCGGTCGGCGATGAGACCGATGAACGGTGTGAGAACGATACCGGGCAAGGTAAATGCCGAGATGAGGAGACTCGCTTGACTCGCCGAGATGTTCCATGCTGCTTGAATCGTCGGCAGTGCTGGGCTGATGAGGGAGACGCCCATCACACTCACGAGCGTACTCGCAAAGATGATGAGGACTGTCTGTGATTGCTGGATGTCTGTGAGTGGGTTGGATAGAGCTGTTCTCATGGATGTTGTCGTTCGAAATTCGCTTGCCGATACTACATCGAATAGCGCTGTGTACGGTAGTGGGGCGTGAGTGAGATACCGCCGAGGCAACGGTCAGCGTTATCCGGTCCACAATCAGCGTACTGGCGGGCCGACAGAAACCGCGTGCCAACGCAGTTGCATACTCGATACACCGTACTTTCTCCAAAATGGGTCAGACTGAGTTTCAAACTTACGTACTCGCCTTCGTAGTCGCGGAGCTGTCTTCACCTGCGTTCGAGATAAAGTGAGTACAGAGCCTGTCATAGAATCCATCTCATAGCTTGAGCTTCTCGCGGCCAGGGTTATCGCCCCGCTCAAAGCTGGTGATTGCAACGACGAGCCGGAGACACAGCGCAACGAATACTTCTGTTCGTGCGTGGACGCGGCCTCGGGCGCGGACGTGCCCGAGGCCGCAATCCTTGACTGCGTCGTTAGTTCGTTCGACTCCTGTCCGGCTGTTATACGTCTCGTCCAAGATAGATTGTTTCAGCTGAACGTCCTCGCTGTGTTCCTCGATTCGGTCTTCGACCCTGTACTCGATGTCCTTCGGGTCGTCAGTGTTTCGCGGATTGTATGGAGCGATTGGCACGACCCCTGCGGCCAGCAGGTGGTCGTGCCAATCGAGGATGTCGTAGGCGCTGTCTCCGAGCATCCAGACCGGTGTATCGACGGCGAGCGCGTCACGCGTGACGCGCATCGCCGTCTCTTGATCTGCTTGTTTAGCCTGTGTGAATTCCGCCGCAATTGGGATCTTCGCGCCGGTTGAGGCGATTGTACAGCCGAAGCCGTAGTAGTACTCTTCGGCTGTTGGATCGTAGTTCCACGATGCGGCGTCGTTGTGTTGGATCGCTTCGACGTGAGTCGAATCGATGGAGTACGTGGAGTCGAGCAGGCCGCGGGCGGCGGCCTGCTCGACGAGTCTGTTGAAGACATCGTCAACGACGTGTTCGAGATCAGTGAGAAACCGGTCAATGGTGTCTCTGGATGGCGGTTTGTCGAGACCGCAGTAGTACCAGACAAGGCTGTGTTGGAGTTCTCGTGTGACTGGACGAGTGCCGTAGACATCCTCGTAGTAGCAGTGTAGAAAGCCGCGAAAGAGGTCTGGTGGTTTGTGAACTCGTGTTCGCCCCCGCTTCGAGGGGGCGAACACGTCGTAATCCAGCAGAAACTCGAACTCAAGATGCTCGAACAGCGGTACCGTCTCGGTAGCCGCTGCATTCAAGAACTCGTTGACCGAAGCTACGTTTTGCAGGGCTTTGGAGCTGGTGGACACAGTTTCCAAACCCTGCTGCTTCGCACGTGACGCTTTCTATGACAGGCTCCAGTGAATGCAAGATGGAGCGCGCGAATCTTGTAATCCAAATCGTGCTGAAATTGTCGGGAACGAACTCACGCTTTGTTTTCAGTCTCCCTTCAGTTCAGCCATACACTCGTCACAAACTTCTATATCACCCTCACCGGCAAGGTCTTCTTTGCCGTGATCGACTGATTCGATTAGTTCCTCTGTAATAACATCTGGCGAGATGCTTTGAACTTCATCCACGTCACGGCCGCATCGAGCACATTTGACCATGGAAAAAGTAACAAGGCCACGGATTATTGTTATTGGGCACCAATCCTACCGTTAACGCTGTAGCCTATCGTTACTGGTCTGATGAACGCACCCTCTATATCTTGTACGGCGACCAGTGACGATATCGAATATCCAATATATTCCACTGAACTCGGAAGCCCTCGCGAGAATAGTTGAACGACCGGGGAACCCATAGTATTCACCAACTTGGTGAAATCTGGTGTATACTCTTGTCCAACGTATCTTTTTATACGCGACCGATGACAACCGATGTGGTGAATACCGGTGCAACGATTCTCAATCTCTGTTGACGACGAGCTGGCGGCGTGGATCGAGGCGGAGGCCGACGAGCGTGGTGTCTCGAAGGCGAAGGTCATCCGTGACTCCGTCGAGACGGCGCGAATCACCGGACTGGTGCACGCTGATGAACACGACGTGCTGGATGGTGGGGATCTCCTCGATCGCATAGAGCGTCTTGAGGGGCGCGTTGCGGCACTCGAAGAGAACACGGTGGATGGCGGGCACGATGATGACGACTCCGAGACGGATGCGCTGGCGGCGTTTGAGGCTCAACTAGAGGTACAACCGCCGACGACCGAGCATGGAGAACAGGCAGTGCTCCGTGTCTTTTCACTGCTGGTTGAGGACGGCCCGATGAAGACGAGCGAGTTACGTGAGGCGTTGTATCCCAAGTTCGAAGATGAGTTTTCGAGCGCGGAATCGATGTGGCAGTCGATCAACCGCTACTTCAGTGATCTCGACGGCATCGAGAAGGCCGGCCACGGCAAATGGGACGCCGATCTGACTGAGTTGTGAACGAGAGAGTCGTGCAGGACGATGGTTAGCACACTGTCCTAACCCACAGACGCCAACCGAAGCGGTGTTGACCTCCGCTTCACACACCACATTTCGAGTGAAAAACTCGCTCTCTGTCTGGTGGTTTTTTCCGGAAACGGTGGGGTGTGCAGCGGCGGGTGAGCACAGCGGAAATCCGGTGTGTTGAATCGTTCTCTCTCTATCTTGCGGCGCGATTCGGGATGTTTAGTCGTTCACGACAGGAGGTGGTCACCTTGCACCACTGTCAGCCGCCTGTCTGACGGAGCTTGATAGCCGTTGGCGGCGGATTCCGATGTAGATGATGTGCAGTTGCACCGCGCTGGTTCGTTTCTGAATCACACTGAACCACCGTGGTTCAGACCTGAACCAGGGTGATGCAGAGAGCGCACAACCACAGGAGGAACCATGCCACGATTCACCATTTCCGTCGACGACGGCCTGAACGAGTTTGTGGAGAATCTCGCGGATGAGGATGGCCCACACTCGAGTAAATCGAAGGCCGCCGCAGCACTGCTGGCTGAGGCTCGGGAGCTACACGAGAGCGAGTACGACGATCTCGAGGAACTATTCGCGAAGGCCGACCGGGTTGATGAGCTTGAGGCTGATCTGGAGCACACAGAAGCCAGAGTGGAGGACCTTCGGCAACAGTTGCAGGCCGCCAACGCAAAAGACGAACAGGTACAAGAATTAGCGACCTACATTGAGGACGAACGCCGCGTCGAACAGCAATGGCGTGAGGCGGGCCTACTGACGAAGACCAAGTGGAAGGTATTCGGGATGCCCGGCGACGAAGATTCATCGACAGCGTAGTTGCTGACCGACAGAACGTGTGCTGCGACAAGTACTACCCCCACCCCCTTTGCGATGTGTAATTGATACCAGATACACACCGTTTGCGAAATGGAGGGCTCTGCGCTAGTTATGGGATTCTCGACACTCAGTTCGATGTAGAGTGGCTCCCCACCCCCACCCCTCGTTTGGAGTGAGGTTTCCCCGCGTGGGTTCGTTATCGCAGTTGCGGTTCGCAACGCATCTCGATCCTTGGGTTAGTGGGTATGCGAGGAGTTGAACCTCGGGCCGGCCGGCCGATCGGAGCGCTGAGTAGCATCGCGGGACGTGCCGCGCGGACTCACGCCCCCGGCGATCCGATCTCGGTCCGGCTGTTCTGCCAGACTGAACTACATACCCACATATGACGGAGACAGTCTGCCCTTGCTCCTGAACTTACTGGTGTAGCTATTGGCGGCTATCGATACCGCTCAGGCGGGTAAAAGACGACCTGCACCGTCGAGCCGAGACTGTACCAGGACTTCGGAAGGACCGAGACCTCCAGCCCCCACTCGGCGGCGAACTCAAAGACATCGAACCAGAGGTTGTGTGGCGGCTCTTTGGAATCCAGTCGCTCGATATTGCCCGGGTAAACGTGCATCGAGTACAGCGCCGGCTCACCATCGTCGAGCCAGAGTGTTGCGTGGTCGTCGGCTGGCGGGCTGTGAGGTGGCCCAGTCGGGTCGTCATCGGCTTCGAGCGGTGAGTGGGGACACGCGTTGTCGCCCGTGATGAGGCGGCGTATGCAGGCTTGCTCGGCAGGCTCGTCGAGGTCGAACGCCTGGACGAACGCGTCCCTCTGATACTCACCCATGATTGCACCCAGCGCCCGCCAGATGTCGTCCCACGCCGGGTCGTCGGGCTCGTGATCGAGGTAGTCGTGGACGGCCTCTTTTAGCTGGTTGTACTCGTCCCACGACGGGACCGGCTCGTTCGGGCCGGGCGTCGGCCAGTCGTCGCGGTCATCACGAGCGTCCTCAGTCATAGATACCGAAGTGATAGATGGCGTCAAGGTACTTTTGACGCACTTGGTCGCCCCACTCGTGGGTGTAGACTTCCATGATGTCGTCCTCAACGTCGCCCCGGATGTATTTCACCAGCGTCGGGTCGATTGAGTCGTCGTGGTGGCCGCGCCCCGGCTTCATGTTCGTCGTAAAGAAGTGCCGGAACCAGTGGGGCGTGAACGCGCCATTGTCGCCGTCATCGACGAGGCCGGTTTCCTCAGCCCAGTAATTTGTCAACTTCATATTCGGGGTATTTTGCCCGAGTCGAGTTGGCTCACCTGTCGGGCTAACCCATAGCGGATGGGGGTAGCTGGTTTCTGGCCGGACAGCAAACCAATTGAGCAGTGCCTTCTTCATTTCACCATCGATTGGGATTTTCGTCCCTCGCTTTCGCTTGTTTCCGAGTTGCCGTTTCTCTCCCCGGAATACCTCACCCATTGTTGGCTCGCTTGGGATGTAGAGAGTGTCCGGGTGGTCTGCAATCTCGTCTACGAGCGTCACATCGTGTTGGTCAAGCACTTCGTCGTAGATGTCGTGGTCGAGATTGAGGAACGGGAGGTCGATATTCATATTCTCACCTATCCGGATGCCTGTCTTGGCAAAGGTGACTCCCATTGCTCGCTGTTGGTGATTTGGGATGGCCCGAAGGTAGCTCCCAATTTCGGCCACATTGCGGTCGATTTTGTCCGGTTCCCTGTGGTTGAACTCTGCCTCGTCACAGACGTAGGCGACTGGGTTCGACTCAATCACATCTCGTTCCAGCAGCTCTTTCAGAAACGACTGGACTATTCGTAGAGCCATCTCGACACTCCGTGAACCTAAGCCAGCGTCTTCGAGTTGTTGTTTGAACGCTCGTGCATCAGATAGTGTCATTCCGTCACGCCAGTCAACGAACTCATCCCACGGTTCCCACTCTATTGACGGTTTGTCAAATTCTTCTAGACACTCCCAATCGAATCTTTCAGGATTTCCGACGAGGGTACGGGCGATGTCGTAAAATCGGCTGTCTGTCACGTTATCGACGTTCTGTTTGTGTTCGAGGTACTTTCTTAGCGGCTCGTTATACCACTGCTCGTCAAAGTTGAGATTACCGTATTTACTCATCAGTGACTTTAAGATACCCTTCCTCTCTGGGTTCGTATTGTGCCTTTCCCTCGTTCATGAGATCGCTCAAGAGGCCGGTGAAATCGTTTTCGAGCAGGGCGACGAGTTCATCTACATCCTGTGCATCGTCAGTAGAGAGATTCTTGTGAATCCACGCTTTGAGGTGGGTTTCGACTTCGGACCCGGTACTCCCGTCAAGCTTGAGCGTCTGCGGAGTAGCAGGCGTTTCTGACGGCTCGTAGTCGTGTCCAAACTGTCGCCGTCCGGCTCGGACCATCCGCCTCCCATACTCTCCGAGGGATAGGTCTCGTTGGTCAGCCTCTTCCACCCACTCGTCAGGTATATCGTTAATCGTTATGTTCGACATTCGTAACAGTGTATTGTATACAGAAACGGGTAAAAATACCGGTTTCCTACTATTATGAAGACTGTACAGTATCTAAATATAGGAAAATTTATTAAAATGAACAAATACACAGACAGCGACGGTACTAGTAATCAAATTATACAGACTGTTCGTGACAGTCTTTACTATTTGATGAATTTGGTCCATAAACCTGTCCAATAGACTTATAACCGAACCAGATGCATAATATTGAACAAGATGAGTGCCGACGACAACTTAACCATCTCGTTCAGTAAGGCAGTCGATGAGAAGGGCAGACTCGTCATCCCAAAAGAACACCGTCAGGCATTGACCATCGAGGGGCGGAAAGCACTCGTTGAATTCGAGGCTACAAAAGTAACCTACCTCGATGAAGACGACGGAGGTGACGGCGAATAGAGTAGCCACTCAGAATGTACGTGTTAGCCCCAAGAGGGGCTGACACGGGCCACCCGCGATTCAGCGCATATGATTGTGGAAAGGTCCTGTGCGCTAAATCGTTGGAGCGTGTGGGCCGTGTCTGCTCCTTATCGCTCCAGACTATTAGTTCTCTCCCATCGTCAGCTAAGCCTCTAATACGGAGTGCTGGCCGATGAAAGCCGTAAATTCCGGCGAAACTTGGCTATTCGGTGGTGCGCAGTGAAACTCTCACTCAGGGGTCAGGACCGACTTGATGCAACTAGAGTCGATGTTAGCGACGCATCCCCATCTGATGTCTTGCATTCTATCCTGTCGTCTAGACCCTTCCAGACTACTCTCACTGATGCAGTTCGGCAACTACTTGCAGGAACATCGAAGCGTGAGTGGACGTCGACGCTTCGCGACGCCGGGGTGACTGCTCGTGACGGCCGATACGCACAGCTGGTGGGTTGGCTTGACGCCGCCAGGGAACCCGATGCCGCCCCTGACCGAACACCTCCGGAAAGCGTGGCACACGAAAACGCACTCCGATACACTGCTGCTCTTGGACAAGGCCAAGTTGCTCCTGTCTGGGCCGACTACCCAACGCTCGATGAAGCAATAGACTCCGATCTTGCTGACGGACCACTCGCTGTCCTTGCTGCTGCTGACCAGACACCGACTATTGCAGCACATATCGACAAGACTGATTTTGCAGAGCAACCCCGACAGCAGCGCGAGAATACGTTCAGACTGCTCTCTGTCCTCGACACGCAGTGTGATGTATATCTCATCTGTACGGGGCGCACGGCTCGCTGGCTGGCCGACACGCATCGCTCTGACCTGCCGTTGGACTTTGACGACTACCTGAATACTACCCATAACAGCGACCACTCGGCTGAGAAGGTGGTCGACGACGCTCTCAGTACGCTTGACCCTGAGGGTGGACCCGTCCAACTCTTGCGGGCGTTAGCCGATGAACCGACAGAAACGGTCCCACAGGCGTCTATACCCGAGATGCTTCGTCGCGACAGTTCAACGGTAAGCCAGTATCTCAGTACCCTCAAAGAACTTGGACTGGTTGACTGCTACTCAGTTGGTGCCGGCAACCATATTTCGCTCCGTAATAGCGGTTCGGGAGTGTTAGCCCGTCTCGACGCTGAAATCGGCCGCCAGTCTAAATTCGATTCGCTGTTTGGCGGCACCGGAAAGTCTCGCAAGAGGCCGTGTAATCCCGCGCCTGAGAGGGAGGGGGAGGGACCGCCTGGACAGCACCCGCCAGCCGCCGCCGGCACCGCTGCCGCCTCCGCAGACGATTCCGACACCGCTCCGTACCGCACACGTTTCCTTGACCGCACAACCCACGATGCGACGGCATCTCTCGCGACGTCCGGGGCAATCACTGTCTCCCGAGGGAATGTTGCTGATAGCCGCTCAACGTCGACCGAAGACCTCCATGTCCGAGGCGTGAGCTATGACGCCAACCGCGACGAGGCCATTGTCGCTGTTCGAGGCACAACGCCCCTCCAGTACATAACGAGCATTGCATTGAGTTTGGCGTCGCCCCGGTTGTTCGACAACGCGCTTCCACTAGACCGACTGGACGAGATCGACCTTTCGCCGTTCATCCTTCGATCAGCTCGGTGCATCGGCTGTCTCTCCAGTGACGCCGAAAACGACCCACAGGTTCTTCGAGACAACTTCATCCAGTGGGGACAGGAACTGGCCGAAATGACGACGGACCTCCGCAATGACGAGTGCGATGACCGGGGACAACTCCGAAGTGAGATTATGCGGTCGGCACACGGCCTTGCTGGGTCTATTGCACACCTGCTGGACGTCGCCGGTGTCGACCTCATCCGCGAACTCCGCATCCCGAGTCCGGTCAACGACAGCGACATCGATAACATCATGGAAACAGTGAGCGTTGCTGCGACAATTCAATCGACATACGGCCACTACGCGACTTATCGGCAACTGTTCGAGGACCGTCCGGCGAAGCTCGAAACCGCTCTGTCCCCACAGGTTGATGCCGCAGACCCATATGGCACATATATCGGGTCACTGGTGGTCCGGAGTCCCAGCCCTGACCGAGTGCTCGAGCCGCTGGCTGACCATCTTGCGGACCCGCTGCCAGTCCGTGAGGATAGGCCAGAGATCGCCGTGGAAGTCCCGCTGCGAGAAGTCGACCGGTCGGGCTACGTAGGGGTACTGAATCGCGTCGGTGAACGGAAGAATCTGACAGCGACTCCCGAGGCCGTGACGCTCTGTCAGACGCTCGTGAGCAACCCGTGGGCGCTGTCGACAGCACTGAACCGGCTAGGAGAAGAGTCACAGCAGCGGCCGATACGACTTGATGAGGTCCGCGTGGCGCTGGCACATCTTGACGCCGAGGAACTATTACCCGACGCGACGCCAACAGTCTCGAAGGCAGTAGCGGTGTTGCTGCGGTCGGCACACCCACTCTCGAAGACTGAGCTAGCCGAAAGGGCTGGGATAAGTCCACGCTCACTCCGTAGTGACGGGAATCTCGATGCGCTGGTGGCGCTGGATTTGGTTCGAGAAACTGAGGACGGGAACTATCGGTTCACACTCCCGTTCGCGACTGATGACGAGCGCGGAACTCAGGTTTGCCCCGACGTCGTCGACGACGACCATGCAGTGCCCCGGGACGTGCTGTATGAGACTGTCCTCTCGCTCGTCGATGATCCCGGGAGTCGAGTAGCAGACCCGGACGATCCGCTGGGAGTCCTCTTCTTCGGTCCAGGGATCGATATCGAGGGGCTTGTAGCGGAACTTCCGTGGATAGAACCGTGGGTTCGAGTGGCGAGATTGCTGTCTGGAAGCCACCATACTGAGTTGACTCGGCAAACTGTGAGGTTTGGTGCAGAAATTGAACAACAAGCGGTTGGACTCCCGGGTTGAAACCAGCAGCCTGCGGATAGCTACTTGAGCTTTGCTTCACTAGATTGCCACTCGCGTTGAAGCCGCTTTCCCGTATACACACTGTGTCGGGACATGGCATTTTGAGGGCCGGAGTTACGATCGAGTCCTGCTACCCGGTCGTACTCACAGTTAATTGCGGAAACAGCCCCCCCTTCCACCTCTGTCGTGCTCAGAATTAATTGCGGAAACAGCCCCCCCGCTTCTATCGCACAAAAAGCACATGAAATACGGGGTCCCCCTCCTTCGTTAGCAGCTGCCACTTACCGTGTCGAGGTTAACGAAATTGAAAGGCTCCTCGGTAAAATGAATGTAGTTGGATAGCAGTTCCATGCTGAGACGATTTCGTAGCAGTCTCATAGATCGTTCACCAGTACTGAACTACTGTGTCGCTGGGGAGTCGCGGATCAACGGAATCAATAGATTCCGTGATCCGCACCGACGATAGTTCGCTACTCCGCCAGGAGCTCGTAATCGAAAAGCTCGAGAACCGGCTTCTACGACGCCAGATTACTGCACAACAACAAGAGATCGAACAGCTTGAGGCTCGCCTCAAGCAGTACGAAAACCCAAACACACCACCCAGTAAACAGGGCGGTGCGGGTAATTCACCAGGCGATGACGGCCAAACCAAGGACGAAGACGAGGAATCTGATGAAGACGACGCTGGCGGCGATTCTGACGCCGCCAGCGACTCATCGCCTGGACGCAGTGAAGGTCACGAGGGAACTACTCGAACAGCACCTGAACCAGAAGAGACGATCCACGTCGATCAGGGATTCTGTCCAGACTGTGAGCAAACCCTTTCTAGCCCTGATAGCTACATTTCACGGACTATTATCGACGTACCGCTTCCCGTTCCAACTACTGTTACCGAGTACAAACTCGGCAAACACCACTGCTCCTGTGGAAACGAGGTCGTTGCTGAACATCCTGACTGTCCCGAAAAGGGGCGGTTTGGGCCAAATATCATGGCCCAAACCGCCCTCGGTCGGTTCCATCAACGACTGCCGAACCGGAAACAGGCCGAGCTGTTTGACTGGGAGCTCGATCTTCCGATCTCCCACCGGACGATCTACAACATGACCAAGCGGGTCGCAGACCGGCTGCGACCCGCATACGACGACGTTAAAGAGAAGATTCGGGAGAGTGAGGTCGTTTACTGTGACGAAACAGGCTTTCCGGTTGATGGAGAACAACACTGGGCGTGGACGTTCGTCACTGATGACGAAGTGCTGTTCTGGGTTGATGAGAGCCGTGGAAGTCAGGTCTTAGAGGACGTCCTCGGCGAGGAATTCGCCGAGGACTCGACGCTCAGTTGCGACGGCTGGTCAGCATACTCGAGTTACCACACCAAACTTCAGCGGTGCTGGGCTCATCTGTTGCGAGAAGCCGAGTACGTCGCTGAACGGCACGAGGAAGCAGAGCGGCTATCTGGGGAGTTACACACACTCCACGACGATCTAACGACATTCGTCGGCGAAGAGCCGTCCGCTTCCGCCCGCAAGCAGAAGCGGGCGGAAGCGTCGTTGCACTTGGAGGGCCTGATTAGGGAAGATTACGAGGCTCGAGAGGTTCAGAAGCTGATCAAGAAGATCAGCAACGGGTTGGGTCACTGGCTTACGTTCGTGACTGAGCCGGATGTCGATTCGACGAATAATCGCGCAGAGCGGGCTCTGCGCGAGCAAGTAGTCCTTCGGAAGATGTTTCGGACCCTTCGGTCGGCGGAAGGGGTCCAGATTCACGAGACGATAACAACGATGCTGGCGACATGGAAGCGGAGAGGACTTGATCCACCAGAACAGCTCCAGTCAATTCTCGGTGGGAGAGAGCTCAAGTAAGGACGAGAGGCATCACTGAGCGGTAACTCTTGGTCCTGCTATCCAACTACAAATGAATGAGTCCGAAGAGTAATTTATTACACTGCTAAATTAGCCTATAGCGTGAGAGCCACGCAAGTACCCGACGCGGAAATCTGTTTAAGTATCCCCCGTTACAATACAATTAAATGAAGCGGGGGACACCATGGCGGCCCAATTTTCCTCTGACGCGAACTAATTTTGAGCGACAAGTCTGTCGTTTTCAGACAGAGCCGAATATATTGAGCCGCTGGTTTGTCGATCGTTCTGCCCCCGCCTTGCAGACGATATTCTCAACGAGAGGGATCTAATATGAGCAATAATCAACCAACAGAGTGTAGTTTGCAACCAATTCCTGAAGAGATTCAAGACATCTCGTTGGAGGAGATCGTTGAGGCCGACTACGAGGTTAAAACCCCGGCTAACGATGCCTTCAGTGAGCGTGAGGAACGGGATAATCCGCACAGACACCGCTACGGGAGAATGACAGCACCGGGAAGAGTACGGAATCAAGATAGCATCGACGCTTCATCAGAGGACCCGCGTGGGACAGATCAAGGGTATGTTTTCACTGGCTACGATACTGTTGGAGCTACGCGAATTGGCAAAGCAAGCGAAGACGACTCAAGAAAAATCAAGAAGCTACGGAGGTACAATGAGGGTCGGCACCCCTCGGTTGGTTCGCATAGCCTCCGAGAGTCACGGCGGGATAAAAAACGCATATGCCAGGCACTCTGTCAGTCGTTCCCGATGACAGAAGGTGAGCGTGAAAAGATACTGGATATTGTTGAACAGATTGTTTTCGAACGATTCGGGTATCAGAAGGCGATTCAGCGGGTTGTGCTTGGAACCGTAGCTGTTGTGATGGATGAATATATCAGTCCGCCAGATACCTTCGACGAGTCGATAGCTCGTAGTGAAGAGTTCCGTAGTGCAAAGAACTCGTTTGACATCTCCATGAGTGACCTATCGACGATTAAAGACCATATCCGAGAACTGATTGAGGAAGGCGAGGTGTACATTCCCGAGGGAAAATCAATCCCACGGCGCGACCCGACACTACCTGCACCAACTTCCTATGATGAAAAGCCGGCCGAGTATTGGCAGAACATTCCTCCGGAGCAGTGGGACCTCCTCGCCCGTAGTTGGGAATCCACTCCAGAAGAACTCAAAAGTGGTTTGCCTGCAGAGAAGCGGGAGCTGATTGATCGCCTCCGGAGATGGGAACCATGGAAAATAAACAAGCAATCTGCCGGAGATAGTAATTCTACTCCCTCGAACCCAGAACAGCAGACCGAGTTGGAAAAAGACTATGACGACCTTCTGGAAGAGGCAGAGAAATTGATAGACGAGATGGAGACCGGCTCCGCAGAGCAAGACGTTTAATAACAATGATTTTGACAACACCACCGGCTTGGATAGTGGTATCTCTCGCCTTCGTACTCACCATTGTGCTGTTGCTGACAATATTCACGGTGGCTCACGCGAAGCGGGATGTGACAATTGATATAACGCTGATTGAGCAGAAACTGTAGACATATTCACCGAAGAGTAGCTGTGTAATGGAGTCATCCAAGTCGGTACCTCAACAGAGACATCTAAACCCAAAGTGGGGGCTTCAAACCCGATTAATGTGGATGCCGACGTGGTTTCCCTTCATCAAGCGGGATGTCTTGGGTTCGACCACCGCGCTCCTTCCACGGCTGGATTCGTTCCTACGGTCAGTTATCATCATGCCCCTTAGCTTCGACTTCGGCGAAATCAGCTAACATTCCAACTGCAGCTTCTGCCTCACGGAGTCGGTCGGCTACCTCCTGGACATCATCGGCCTTCTCGTAGGCATCACGCGCTTTATTTGCAACGCGTCAGCGTTCCCGCTGAACAGCATCGAGAACGCTATGTCCCGGCTTTCGTCGGGGGTGCGTCGTGTACTGGGTGTAAATCTATACGGACTTCAGCGATTAAAACCGGTTGTTAAGCTTTGTGGGGGTATTCGACACCAACTTCAGTTTGTACAACAATCGTTGTACGCCTATTCCGACGGCCGCAATCGCTAACACGCCCCTGAGTTGGTCCATCATCTCACTCAGTTGCTGATACGGGCCATATTGATGAAAAACTGCCCTCCGGTTGGGTTACGATTTCTCGGTGAGAAAGGTTATGTTCCTTTGTCGCTAATCTTCATTTGCTTACCCGAGGGGGCTCCGATTGTGGGCACCCCGGTTACTCTTCGCCAGATCTTTCTCTATCTTTTATTTTCTTGGCTATTTGCACAGCAATCAATACGACAGTGAGCGCCTTCGAAGCGAATTCTATCCAGACCGTCAGCTGTGTCGGGGTGAGTTTCATTGATTCGGGCTCCAGACCGTTTTCCGGCCAGGAGCGCCCGCGTGCTTACCCGAGAGGGCTCCTGCCACGTCAACGGCCACCCGTCATTTGTCGCTGGACTGGTGTGAATCTGTTGCCCTGTTGGGGGGTGCGGCTTTGCTGGGTCAGTGACGACTTCTCACACAGGCCGTGAACCGGTCAGGACAGTAAGATGGGGTCCAGCAGGTGCATCAGTCGTGTTCTGAACCTTGGTATATGTTGTCGTCTTCATCTCCGTTTTCGGCCAGACACTCAATATGCCCTTCAAGCAGTGGTTCAGTTTCCGCGTCCACATTATCTGGCTCGTCTTCATCCTCAATGTCTTCTCCGTCACTCATTGGTGTCTGATTCTCCGATCTCTATATCATCATCGTCACTATTCGTGATCAGCTGGCCCTCGAGTAACGGTTTGTTCTCGGGGTCATCTCCCGAAGAACCGCCGCTGTCTTCATCGTTGCCCATGCATTAAGATACACGCTGGTAATTAAAAACGTCTTCAAACCGCGGTGAAAGTGTTACTCGTCGGCCTGAGTTTCAGGTTCGTCGGATCCTATGCTGTAAATTAGTTTGCTTAGGAAACGTGGACCGTTGAATACCGATTGGCCTTCAAGCAAATCTTCATCTTCCGTAGCCGATGCGCTCATGAACATAAATCAGGAGGCCAGCCTGATAAGCGTGTCCTGTTTATAAAAACGGGACAGCGCTGCCAATTGAAATTGAAATCACAGCCAAAATCAGCGCCAAGTGGCTCAGGGTTAGCAGCGTGGTATTCGTGCTCTGTTTGCCATCGTTTTCATCCATCCAAGCACCTTCGCTTCTCAACAGGAGGATTAGCCAGTCTCTTTCGGAGTATTTTTTATCCACGAGACGTTGGATATCGTTCTGCGAAACACCGGTTCGGATGTTTGTGACTGTAAAGGTCGCCACTGCCAAAATGAACGATACTATCAATAAGATGACCCCCACCAGAGTATAAATGTTAACGAAATTCACCACGTCAAGGGCTTTACTGCTGGATAAGAACGAGAGGGCAGTCAGAATTAGACCGAGGAGAAGTCCATCAAGTCGGAACGTCCGGGCTGCTTTGTCGTCGATCTTTCTGAATGTCTGAATTTGGTGATCCAGGACAGTTCGTGCCTCTTGATGTGTGGTCCGCAAAGCCTCTATATCATGCTCAGAATTGGACGAAGAGTCCGACGATGAATGGTCATCTGGACCCGACATATACTGTGTCTCACTTGGACCGAATTAAAACGTCTCGGTGGCGCATGGAGATAACGACTTTACAATTCATTGTAGCAGATGGGAGGGACCGGCCTCTCCCGGAACATCAGTATTTGAATAGCAGTGGAATCCGTCTCAGTCGCTCTTGCTGCGAAGCCGTCCGTACAGTATAGGTGTTGTAAATAAACCGAAGGCTGTCGCTACAGCTGGTATCACGCCATCCCATAGATTCTGCGTCAGCACCTCGCCTTGGACGACTGAACTCGTCACTAATAGCTGGACTATCACAGCCACAGTGAACAGTACTAAAGTGACATTGGTATTGACAGACGAGTATGCGGTCGTGCGGTAATCGGCTGGCATCCCTTCTTCATCTTGGACTCCCTCTAATTCAGCAGCCATCATCTCGGGCGAACGTAGGGAGCCGACGAACCCATTAAATGTAGTGATTGCTACGAAAAGAATGCCGATCAGTTGGGGATTCAAGTAATGCAAGACATCGAACGCAGCGATTAGAAGCACAGACCAAGTCAATGTCCTGAATACCCCCGCATCTTCATACGCTTTGAACAGAGCTATCTGCGCCAAAATTTTTGAACGTTCATCAATATCATATTTCTTCTCTGTCTCAACGGTTTTGTCTAATCTTGGAATGATATACCGGATGCCGAGTTCCCCCCTTTTTACCGATGTCAAATTGCTCGTAGAGCTCTTTCCGGAGTTCATCTTCAGATTGTCCCCCTGAATCGGACTCAGGTACCTGTTCGGCTGTCTCCTCCACAGTATATCAACGGCAAGTGAGCCGTATAAATCAAACACTGCGCAAATAGAAGAATAAGCCAGTGAAGTCAAATAACGACTTGTTACATTAGTCGTAACAGATTCGGTGTTTTACAGCGGAAATCCGGTGTGTATACCCCTGTTTCTACCAACCGCTAGATACTTTACTAACGGAAATAAAAGTAATCGTAATGCGTATCGAATCGACTGCTGGAAACGAGCATAAGGTGTGGCTCACCGACGGTGAAATCGAAGAACTGCGCCGAGCTACCAACAGCCAACGCGACGACATAATCATTCAACTCGGGGCATTTGTCGGTCTTCGGGCCTTCGAGATTCCACAGGTGTGTCCTGCCAACGTGAAAGAAGCTGACAGCGGCCAGTACCGACTCAGAGTCACAGCTGGGAAAGACACCAGCGGTAACGGTGGAAAGCCTCGCGATGCCTACCTCCCCGACCGCGTTGAGCGCGATCTCAAACGGTATCAGAACGAACACAACATCGCTCCCAACGACCCGTTCATCGATCTGACTCAACCCGGCGTTCGCGCGGTCGTCCGGCGTACCGCCAACCGTGCAGCCCAAGCGACCGGTGATGACGATCTTGAGAAGGTGAGTACGCATGACCTCCGTCGTCGGTATGCCCAGCGACTCCTCGTCGACGAGCAAATGAATCCTCGCGTGGTGATGGCTGTCGGTGGTTGGGACAGTTTCGCTGCTATTGAACCATATCTGAACACACCGAGTGAGGAGATTATCGACCAAGCCTTTGCAGAGATCAAGCTCTGACTGGGGGCAGTTGCGACTTCAAGCGCGCAATTCTGACTGGCCGATGAAAACCCTGCCGCAAGTGGTACTATGTAGTGGTCAGTATAAATCACACACTTGCTGCAACCAGTAACTACTTGACAGAAGCCTATTGCAAACACCACGCCAAACTACACAGTATATGTAATTTTCTCACACAGAGTCTGTACTTTTTATTGGTCTTGCTATAATGTTACCACCACTAGTATCAGTTACGACGACATTTATGGTATAATTATCAACTTCTCTAACCGCATCATACGGGACAACGATAGTATCACCAGACGGGAAATGAGTTTGTGCCCCATTCACCCCAATACTGTCTAGAACGATGGGGAATCGGTTGCCGACTTGGATTGAATCAAATCCATGAATTTGCCGATGCAAAGCGATATAATCCCGATCTGGCTCGTAGCCGTCTCTTAATAATAGCTGGTCCCCTTGGTTGACATTCAGAAGCGAAGCCACACTATCTGGTATGTCAGAGTAATAATCAACAGTGTACCTGTCGGTAATTGCTATCCAGCCATTTTCAAAAGCCCAATGATCGTTTCGGCACATCGGGAGAATATTCCCCTTTTGATCAGGGCCACCATATTTAACTGGATAAATATGTGATCCTTCAATTCCGGTTTTGTCATTCCGTGACTCAGCTCCGTGCCCACATACTGCACAGCGTTCATTCCATACATTCCGCAGTTTCCTGTTGACACTGTGATTACGCGAATCTGATTGCCGTCCTTGAATAATGAGTTGATCGGCTTCTATAGTGGCTTCAGGTTCGAGTTCTTTTACTGGCGAAACTGAGGAATAATTCGGCTCGATGCCATAGGCTGAACAGTGTGCCGCAAAATTCCCCTGAATACTGCTCCTCCAAGCAACAGGGTATTCTTTTGCCTCAATTACTACCCCAAGATATTCACAACTAAAGACAGGCGCTAATGCCCGGTTATCTGCCACTGCTGTGTATAGTACATCGCGTAACCCTGCTGAGGGATAGTCAGACTGTTTTTCGAACAAATCCCAGGCAATATCAATATTAGCTTTTTTACTGTTTTGATGCTGTTGAAATAGCTTTTCAAGAACGTCCCAATTTTGTGCTGCAATAAGATGGCTTATAAATACGTTTAGATTTTCGATATCCATTTCAGCCGAGACTCTAAGTTCTATTTCTCCTGTCTGGTCGGCCTCATTCAATTTTGACCGCGATAATTGATTAATTTTGACAAGCCGTTTTGCTAGGACAGTGTTATCTTCTTCTCGTATATTCACGACAATAACGTCAATGTCATCTAATTTGTGAGTATAATTGAGAACTTTGAGAGTGGATTTTGGCCCAAGTGAGACGTGGGCGTTCCCTTTAGTCACGTTATTGACAGATACTGTAAGTTCATCACCAATAGCATACTTGCCGATTGGCGACTCAATATCTTTTGGAACCGCGAGAATCTCCTGATTAGCCCTGTCTATATCCAGTATTTCAGCTTGGACGGGTTCCCCTTCAGGCGTGTCGCACTGGATTATCGACATATGTGTATCTACTGTATCAGCAATTGCGCTATCCTCACGCTGCTGGTCAATATCAACAATAACGGCGTCACCGGGAGATAGACGACTCAAATCAAGTTCACGACTCATCAGCTCTCAGATATTTGAACCTCATTGCGCCTCACACTAATTCGTGTACCTTCACTCAGCACATTAATATCGAGAGGAACAGAAGATGTGTCGTTTGCTTTCCTAATTAGCTCACCATCAGATAGATGATTGATCCCACTGGTGAGTCTGTTTAAAAACATATGATCGGGGTTCACTCTTGAGGCTAACTCGACTGCTTGTGAAACCGATGCCCGCTTCCCATTACTTTGAAACTCACTCAGAGTCGCAGCATCATGGATAAGAACATCGCAAAGTTGTCCGGCTGTCTCGACTGCTGAAGAGATATCAGTTCGACCAGAGAATACTATTTGAATAGGATCTTTAGCATCTGTATCAAGGACCTGTTCTGGTAGCACTGTAGACCCATCACTTGCTTCAACAGGTTCTCCATCGCAAAGCTTGCTGAACTTCGGACCGACAGGAACGCCGAGTTCCTTGGCCTTCTCTCGATTGAATTCGCCACGTGGTTCGTCCTCAATCTTTAACCCGTAAGAGCCTGCTATGCTGTTATCAATCGTATCGATGAACCAGTCATCCCTCTCAATAACGCGGCTGCCAGGCAAGACCTCTTGAATATTGATATCGAATTTGATATTTGAATACCAATCTTCTACCTCACGGACCTTAGAGAGTGTTTGTCTGGGAGTATGAATCGTCAGCGGGTCGGTTCGTTCAGCCATATATGATAACGTGTTTAGTAATCCAGGGAGACCAAGGAGACTTCGTTTGGCCGAATTTGTAATATAAATATCGTCAATTGTGAGACCACAACTATGCTTGAATAGTCGGTATTGAACGCCTTCTGGAGCATCAATCAGAAACTCATACCCATCTACATTTACATAAGTTGCCGACAGAGGCCTGTGGTCTGGAATAGTTGATCCAACCCCAAGTGAGACTATCTCAAGTCCGTCTATCATATACAATATTATTGATTTACTCAAATATATGAATCTAGCGTTGAAGCGGTGTCGGCCTACCGGCAGATGAATAGTGCAGAACCTGTACTGGCCGACACAATCTGATTGAATTGCGAAATTATTCTGCGTGAGATCTGAGGGATTACTAAACGACTATTTCACCCCCTAATAGCTAAAATCTACACTTATAATAGCTGAAAACACAGATCCCATCTCTGCTCAAAAACAGCTGAAAGCTGAGAGATTAATATGTGGAATCTGACACTCAACTTCCGAGTCCTCCTCCCTTATTCGGAGTAGAACTGCTCGATCTGCGAGGACTCTCCAACCTTCAGCTGCACTTCACCGTATGGATCGTAGGTCGCGTCAGCGCCGGTTAGTCTATATCCAGCTCCTTCGTCGAGCGCAATATCGTCCGTCCAAACAGTACAGACGACAGGTTCGCTCGTGTCCTGATCGCCAAGACGGAGTCGCTGATACGGCCGGTGGTTCGCGACGTCCTCGACCCAGGTGACAAACCCGCTTGTCTGGACCCAGCCGTTCGTACCATCCAACTCGTCAAGATCTACGTATGGCCCATTCACGCCTTATCACCTCGGACAACCGACGCACGGCCACGGCCATGCGTTTCCGTCTCTGCGCCACACCAGCGACACGTTGCATCTTGTACAGGGTCAATCAGGTTCTCACAGGCGGTGCATACGCCCAGCGCAGTGCAGTCAATCCGGCCATCGTTGTTGAGCACAGTCCGGAGAGCTCCCTGGCGGTAAATCAACAGTGCCTCACACGGTGCGTAGAAGCGTACTTCTGTCGCACTGGCGCTGGGGGCCCGAACTCGGATGGAACGCTCCCACGCGGCTCTCAGCGACTCCTGTGCGGATGTGCGTTCGGTCCAGCGATTCTGAGCGTGCGTGGAAATCCGAACGTATGCGTCAGTCTGTGCCGCCTGTGCCTCGCCGTTCGCGGTGGATATCTTCTTCGTCATGTCGCATTTGTATTGTTCGACTCCAGGGTAGTAAAGGGGCGTAACCCGGAGATAGAGGGCGTCTAACACAAATCGAGCATTTTTATTAGATTTCTTTGGTAAGATATTGAGTAGGTAGATTCCCCACAAATGCGCGAGAGCGCGCGGCAGATGGTGCGCGCGTATTGAGCCGAATATTGCCGACGCAATTGGCGAGCGCGCGCAATCTGGCGCGCGCCTTGGGCAAGAATTCAGAAAACATCTGAAGAAGAGGGTTCGCCATGCATCGCGCGAGCGCCGGACGGCGCGCGTTGGGACCCCGAAATCCCTTGCAATGCGAGCCCGCGCCGTCCCACGCGCGCATTTGGGGCAATTTCTCGCTTCAGAGTGCCTGAAACGACTGATATCCGCATATACGGGCGATGATAGATCGGTCAAATCGGGGTGAAATTGACATATAAACCCCTGTCCGAAGTGCGATGAAAATGGCTACACGATGCCAAGCACCGGCGACAGACAGGAGCCTCCGCTACGTCTCACCAGTCAATCGCCTAAGATCCTGTTGAGCAACTCACGATCAAGGCTAATAGCAAAGATGCAGGCCGTATACGAATACGAATACAAATACGTATACGAATATCAGAACTGCTTGCTGGCGTGACGTGCGTTAGCGTCTCGAGCTGTCTCAACTACCTCCGGTGCTGCCTGTTGAAGCCCAAGCCGTACGGCGAGGCGGAGTAACTCGCTCCGGTCGGTCACGTCTTTGTCGTCATCACGGCCGAGTTCCTCTTTCAGGGGCGTGCCGACGTCCGCGAGACTATCAGTTTCTTCGAGTCCTCGGATGAGTGCAGCAAGTTGTTCATCACGAACTGAGAGCGTTTTCGACACGTCACCACTCTCTACCTCACCAAGCAACGTGACGATAGCATCCTCCAGTTCGCTTGTCTCGTCATTAGTGGTCTCCGCTTCCGCCCGCGTTCCTACGTCAGTCTGTTCTCGCAACTCCTCCAATTCGTCATCAGTTTCGGTCATTCCTCGGCCCCCAGTCGATCTACGAGGACCCCTGCATCGGTTTCGTATGCCTCGATGGCCCGGTCTGCTGTCTTTGAGCGTCGCTCCAGCGCAAAGAGCGTCCCGCCGTTCATTTGTGCGTTCTGCACATCTTGCGACGATGGAATCTGTGTCGGCGCAAGCGAATCTGGATATTCAGTCTGGAACTCTTCGAGATAGGTTTTCCCCGCCTTCGTCCGCTCATCAACCTCGTTTAGCAGCACCATCACGAGCTCAATTGAGACGCCTTGCTCATTACGAATTGTCTCCAGATCTTGGCGCAACTGCTCTGCTTGCCCAGCCTCGAATGGTCCAGGACGGACAGGAGCAACTACATGGCCAGCCGCCCATAAACCGTTATACGCGATATTCGACGTGCTGCCCGGCAAATCCAGTAGAATTACGTCGTAGTCATCAGCCACATCTTCGGTGAGAAATTCATCGAGTCGACTGTATCGCTCCGCTGCATCGTCGATGTTGCCAAGCGTCGCATCAAGACCATCGAGACTCTCGTGAGCAGGAATGAGGTCTGGCCCCTCTCCAGTTGGCATGATAAGATCGTCAACGGGTGTGGGGAGCTTCTCAGCGATTTTCTCCCACTGGTCCTGAAAGACGGTTGTGATATTCGGCCAGCGGTCCTCGCCAGCTTGGACGTCCTCCCAGAGACCGAAGTGTTTGGCAAGGTCGCCCTGCTTCCCGGCGAGGTCGAGCAGGAGAACATCGTATCCGTGACGGTCAAGTGCAACGCCTAGGTGGGCTGTTGCAGTCGTCTTTCCGACGCCCCCCTTATCGAGGAATGTGGCCGCTCTCAGTGCTGAGTCTGGCATATACGCTAACGTATCCGTATACGCATACGTAAAGATACGTCAGACACACGGCGTCCATGTGACAACTTAAATTGGCCGCGAGGGTGTCATATACCGGTTCTCATACTCGGTCTTCGTATCTTCGAGTTGGTCAGTACAGTCGAACGTATTATCAGATCAAAAATCACAATATCACGAATCCGACGGTTGTTTCACTCAGTTTGGCAACAATCCTCTGTATTTGCGACTACTGTTACAGCGATTCCGTCGTCAGTAGGATTTCGCCACTCTCAACCTGTCCGGCGCGGTCTGTCAGCAGCGAGTCGAGTTCAAACTGCCAAGACTCCCCGGCTGCCAGATCCGTCACGTTGGTCCAGTTTGTCGTCAGAATCGAGCCATCGCTGTTATAGAATTTTGCATTAGCTTCGAGATATGAAACAGTGTTACTACGATTGTTAGCCGTTGTCCCACGGATTAGCGCCTGTTCTTCACTTGCCCGTAACGTCGAGTCGATTAATTCGATCCCTTCTGGGTTGAAGCTCGGTGGGTCCTGACCGCCGGAGATTGCCAGCTCGGCGCTGGCGAGGTTCGAGGGGTCATCTACTTGCATACTCGGGTTGAACAGCGGCAGCCACGTTTCGCCTGCCCCGATAGTTTCACAAAACGTAGGCTGCGAGGCGACGTAATTTCCATCGCCATCGAACCAGTCGCACGTCGCCTCGACTGTGCCCGACGGCGCGTTGCCGGCGTTGGTCACCGACCCCTCGGCGACGATACCGCTGTACAACGACCCCTCGGTTTGGCGAGTTGACACACCTTCGACGTTCAAGTCAACCACTGCCGCTGGCGTCGTTGTCTCTGTTGGCGTTGATTCCTCAGCCTGCGTTGACGCCTCGGTGGCCGTGGCCGTATCTGTCGGGGGCTCGGCCGCGCCCTCCGCTGTCATGGTCGTGCCGCTCCCACCACCGTCGCCACCGTCACTAGATTCCGCCACAGCCGGCGAGTAGTCCCGTCCCGATTACCGCGAGGTAATTGCGTCGACGCATGAAACGACATTTCTACTGACACTTTACTAAAATTTCGCCTCAGCGACAAATCGGTTGAATATTCGACTTGATTAGAAACTGGGGAGAATCAGTTTTTTGTGTAGCTGATACGCGCCGTGGGTTTCGCCAGAGCTTCAGAAGATATACCAACCTGCCTAGGAATTCAGGCGGTCGGTACGCAGGCGTATTGAGCAGATAGTTCTAAAAGTTCTGAAACAAACTACGCGATGAACTGTTCCACGATATCTTAGACCGCACCTGCTGCAGTTCAGTCTTGTCTACTGTTAGCGTCGCCGGAACTGTCCTGTTCTTCGGCTTCTGGGCCATCTTTGGGTTCGTTCGCGTCGTCGGAGGTGTTGTTGAGTTGACTCCGGTGCGCCACGGCGAACAACTCGGCGGCTTGGTCGTCGGTCACATCAATGACTTCGACGGGGTGGTGATCGAGACCAGCGACACGAGCGGCTTTGATGCGTTTGTGGCCGTTGATAATCGTCCCATCCTCTCGTACGACGGGGAAGCTCTTGGCGTACTGGTTGCGGTAGCAAGACCGGATTATGCTATCCTTCGGTTCGAAATCGAGATCGTGGTCGGGGAACGGCTGGAGTTCGTTGACATCCCACCATTCGACCCGTTTCTGTGGTTTGATGAGCTCAACGATATCTGGCGTGCGGATGAAGACACTGCCGAGTTCCTCTGTGTCGTCGACGGTCACAGTGTGCATTACGACACTGCCTCGGTTGTGGTGGACACGTTCGACCCATCCTTCGTAGGTTCGCCCCTCTGTGACGACACGGGCGTACTTGCCCTGTAAGGCCCTGTCCATCGATTCATGAAACGGGTTGTTGGTCATTCTTGGAGTGGCTATGTGCTCTTCCCGGAGTAGCTCAGAAATCGGTTCACATCACCGCACAGCCCACTTAGAAGCATACTTTTTGTGGCGGCGACTAAACACATAAACCACCTGCCTTCTCGCTGGACCGTAGAAAGCACTTCCTTTCTGCTCTTCTGATTTTTACCGAGGAATTTGTATAAGAGACAGAGAAGGCAACCACGGCTACAATCTTGCCCAACACAAAATCCGGCTGTCCATTATCGACATCAGCCTTGCCTACACCCTCCAATCGTGTGTAGTTTTATGAGGCCATGGTAGAAGGTAATCCCATGGATACACTCCAGCAGATTACAGCGAAGGACATCGCTGGCTGGGATTCACTCTCTGATGTCGCATCTACTTTCGAAAAGCGTGGTCTGAAAGTCCGTGATAACCTTGGAGACGACAACGAGCTCGTCCTCCAGCTCACCGACCGCGAGTTCATCGTCCTCGTCGAAGCTGGGCCAGGAGAATCGGCCTCCGATTTCAAACCTGACGACCGACGACGTCGAACTAACCTCGTCGCCACCAACGACTACGAGGAGTTTACCTTCCTCACCCGAACTCGGGCGCTCAATGGACAACAACACGGGCGTATCAAGCACCAGAAACTCTCGTTCACGAAGGAGCAGATGACCAGCGAGACGGGTGAGAAGAATACCATCCTCCAGAAACTCAACAGTCTTGAATTCGGCTCAGCGGCAGCGATTTACGACGATCTCTACGACACAAAACAAGTCGTCAAAGAGTTCTACCAGCAGTTCGAGACTCTTCGAACCGAACTCGTGCAGGAAGTCGCAGGTATTCCCGACGACCGCGGGGACGCCAAGCAGCGCTACGTGCAGGTCACACTTGACCGGATGATCTTCCTCTACTTCATCCAAGAGAAACGCCTGCTCGACCGCGACCCGAACTACCTCCATGACCACCACAAACAACGCGTAGACGAAGGCGAAAACGTCTACGAAGAATTCTATGAGCCGCTGTTCTTCGATTTCCTCGCCGAAAAGGGCAAAAAGAGTACAGAGTTCGGCGCACTTCCGTACCTCAACGGTGGGTTGTTCTCGAAGAACCCCATTGAGGAAGAATTTGAGGACGCTCGCCTCGGCGATACGACCGAGCACACCAACGAACTGTTCGGTGACATCCTCGACTTCCTCTCAGACTGGAACTGGAACGTGGACGAGCGGCTCGACATCGTCGATCCCAAGAACCTCTCGCCAGCCATCCTCGGCCACATCTTCGAGCAGACGGTCAACCAGAAAGAGATGGGGGCGTACTACACGCCTGAGGAGATTACCGGGTTCATGTCTCGGCGGACGATTCACCCGTACCTTCTCGACCAGCTCAACGAGGAAATTGGCGCCAACTACGAAGAAATGGACGATGTGTTTGGGTTCCCTGCTCCGGACGCTGAGAGCGGCGTGGAAGCACTAGCCGATGGCGGTGTAGTCACTACGCAGGTACCTACGGAAAACGTCGAGACACGGCACGTGGAGACGCTGTATCACGACTTCCTGAAGGGCGCTCGTGTCCTCGATCCAGCAGTTGGTAGCGGCGCATTCCTGCTCGCCGCCCAAGAAGTACTGTTGGACATTTACATGCAGTGTATCGAGTTCTTCCAGCAGATGGACGACAAGGGGAAAACATGGGAACTGGAGGAGCGAACCGTCGAGGAATTGGAGACGATCAAAGAGGGACGTGGGAGTGCTTCGCTGTACGCGAAGCGGTCGATTATTCTCAATAACCTCTACGGGGTGGACATCGATGATGGAGCTGTCGAAATTTGCAAGCTTCGATTATGGCTCTCGATGGTTGCTGACATCGAGGATGAGCCCAGTGAGGTTGAACCACTCCCAAACATCGATTTCAACATTCGGCAGGGCAATTCCCTCATCGGATATCTGGAGACGATCGAACCGAAAGGGTACTCTGACCCTGATGAGACCGAAAACAGCAAGATTGGCGATTGGAACATTCGGAACCGATACCGTGAGATATCGGAAGCGATTAAGAAACACCGTGAAGCCGATACGAGCGATGAAGCAACTAAGTGGAGAAACAAGGCTGAAGGACTGATTGAGGAATATAGGGAGGACTTCGATAGTGAACTAAAGTCGGAGTTCCACTCAGCTGGACTTGACGAGGTCGGTGACGATGAATTAGGTGACTACTCCCCATTCCACTGGCCACTTGAATTCCCCTATGTGTGGGACGACGGGGGGTTCGATATTATCATCGGGAATCCTCCGTGGGAGGTGCTTACCTCCGACCGAGAAGAATACTTCACTAAACATGACCCAGAGTTTCGGCAGAGGCCGAAATCAGAGAAAGACAAAAAAGAAAAAGAATTACTTGAAGATGAGACAGTTAAAGAGGGATGGGAACAGCACAAAGACAGAACACAGTCCCTCTCGACATTCATAACGAAGAGTTCCCTATATCAGCTCCAATCCCCAGATGTTGGTGGCCAAGGGAAACACGATCTCTCTGCACTCTTTTTTGAGCGTGTTTTCAAAATAGCCCGCGAGGACTCCTATGTCTCATTAATTCTACCAAACAAGATATTTGTAGGAACAAATGCCAGTGATCTTCGAGACCACCTACTCTCTAAGGCAGCACTACAAGACGTGATAACCTTCGAGAATAATGGAATCTTTGACATCCACGGTCAACACAAGTTTGGAATAACCACTTTCAAGAACTCGGGTTCTACTGACGTTCTTCACGGGAAATTCTTACAAGACAACACTGGGATTCTTTCGGACATTGATGAAACCGCATTTGATATCCCCTTGGAAGTTTTGAAGAAGTATTCCCCGAGAGTTCGTATCTTCCCACAAGTCCAGACTCAAGAAGAACTCGAACTAGTCAAGAGCATCATCAAGCATCCGAGTATGAGCGATGACTCGGAGGACGGGTGGTATATCGACATCTACAAAGAAGAGTTGAATCGAACACGTGACTCTGACCGGTTCGTCGAGTCTGAAGAAGAGGGGGACTACCCAGTCTATGGAGGCGGGAACTTTTGGCAGTACGAGTACGATAACAGCCTCCGTGACGACCTCAGCGACCCTTCATTCTGGAGCGTCAATGAGGATGTTGACCCCGATTTGAGTGCGAAACAGCGTATTCGAGGCAAGGATAAAAAACGGCTCAAGACTGCCATATATAATCAGTTCGATGGTACTGGGTCGCAGGTGAGTTTCGTCGATAGTTTACTCGAGGAACATGGGCGAGGGCCGCTATCGGTCGATGATGTGCTACTCGACTGTGCCAAGCCAAGGCTGATATTCCGTGAGATATCGAACACCACCAACGAGCGGAGCTTCATTTCTACCGTAATCCCCGAAGGGATCGTGTGCCATCACAAGGCACCGGTAATTCGCCCCCACGAAATGAACCCACAAGAAGAGGATCTCAATGAAGAACCGCTTCACAGTGTATATGAACCCATCTTCGAGGGCAAAGAACTGTTCGTCGCGCTCGGATTACTAAATAGCATTCCGTTCGACTACCTGGTGAGGACGAAATTAGACACGAGTATGTCGATGAACGTGATTGAAGAGGCACAACTCCCTCGCCTCACTGACGGGGACGACTGGTTCCACTACATCGCCGATCGAGCAGTTCAGCTCAATTGCTATGGGGATGAGTTCGGGGAGATTCGGGAGCAGTTAGGCGATATTGAACCGGTAACCGAGTCTCAAACACGGCGTGAGCTTCAGGCTGAAATCGACGCTGGTGCGTTCAAGGCTTATGGGTTAACTGAGAGAGAAGTCCGATTTGTTCTCGATGATTTCCACCGCGTCAAAGATCCCCGGATCATGACTGAAGACTATATTGAGATGGTATTCGAGAAATTCGAACAGTTGGAAGAGGAAGACCCCAAACCATAACAGAGCTGACTGAAACAGATGGTCTATCACATTGATGAGAACGGTGTCACAGCTCTCGAGCCCACCAGCTTCGATTCTCTCAAGTTAACCGAGGCGGAGATTGAGGAATGGATTGTCGAAACGCCATCGATACTTGGGGAAGATCTTCTGGTCGTCGCGTCCCAGTACGCTAAGTTTGACCGCACAGCCGAACGCCCCGACGTGTTGGCGCTTGACCCCGATGGGAAGCTCGTCATAATCGAGCTGAAGCGGGATAGCGCAGACAAGACGACCGATCTCCAGGCTATCAAGTACGCAAGCTACTGTTCAACGATTAGTGCAGAGGAACTCCAACAGGATTACCGAGCGTTCTGGAACAATCGCCGCGACGAAGACGACCAACTCACGCCTGAAGCCGTCGGCGAGCAATTCAGTGAATTCCTTGGTGAGGACGTCGTCACCACAGAAGATGGCTACGCGGACTTCGTCCTGGATGACCGGCCACGGATTTTACTCGCCGCGGGCAGCTTCGGCCCGGAGATTACAACCCCAGTCGTATGGCTCGAGCGTGAGTATGGGATGGATATCACCTGCATCGAACTGGACGTCCACCAACGTGACGAGGAGGTGTTCGTCAGTGCCCGCCAAGTTCTCCCTATCCCAGAGGCCGAGGAGTACATGGCCAAGCGCCGGCAGAAGGAACGTCAGCAGAGTCGGTCGTCGAGTCGCGCTGAAAGGGCGATTACGGTTCTGCTTGAGGCAGGGCTCGTCAAAGAGGGAGACGTCGTCCTGTTCGACGAGGAAAGCCTACCAGACGATGCTGAGCGCGAGTACGACCCAGAAGACAACTTCTGGCGAGGCCGGATTACGGGGAAGACGGGACGGAGTGACAACGTAGAGTGGCTGGAAAGCGGTGCAGAGTACTCTTTCACTGCTCTGGCTCAGGAGGTACTCGAACAAGCAACCGGTCGTGAATTCAACGTTAATGGATACCCGTACTGGCTACATCCAGAACATGAGATGAGCCTTTCCGAGCTCCGGCGATCGAAAGTCGGCGACATTGATTGGTGAATGTGGGTTTCCAGTGTGCTGAGAGAGGAGACAAAGTTCGTATCGACCTCCGACCACCGATAGAATAGACTGGGGACTCGATTATTGCCCGATGACGCCCCAGCAGATGAGTCGAGCCTGGACGGCGCTCTCACCAACAAGGGTAGTCTGATACTCCGCAGATGCCTCGATATTGTCCTCGATGAATGCCTCTAGTTCGACAAGGAACTCCTCGACCGGCCAGTCGCCCAGCGAGGTATAGTCCGGGTGTTCCCGGAAGGTCTCTCGCAACACTCGGTCTTCATCTGTGTGTTCGAGTTTTACTCGATCCAGTCGATCGAACAAAGCATTCGTCCACTCCCCGACCGTGTCATGCCCGTCTACAGGAGCTGGCTGGTCACCATACTGTGGAAGGATTCGCATCTGCATCATGTCGAGTAGCATCTCCTGGGTAGCTGACTGGCCACCGCCGCTGAACACTTGCTTGACCTGGCCTTCACGTATCTCCTCTAACCGCTCGGAGAGATGCTCCTCAATCGACTCCTTGTTCGCGATTACCCTGTCGGTGTTCCCGGAAAGTTGTTCACCCTGCGTTTCCGGTTCAATGGCGAGTGAACCGACGGGCCGCTCTTTCAGCTCACCACTGAATGGTTTGTAGTACAACGCTCGACGTACACGCCCAAGCGGTGCATCTTCGGGTTCTCCAGTCTCATCGTTCTCGAACCAGAGATGGACAAGACCAAACACACCCGGACGCGGGCCGGTATCGTGGCCAATAGCGTTCGTGTAGAGGAATTCTCGTTCATCGGTGGGTTCATCGAAATAGTCCTCTGCAAACTCGAAGTCCTCCGAAGAGAGTCCATAGTCTTCATTCAGCTCCTCCTTGAGGAGCACACGCTCGAATGCCGCATTCTCGTCACTTCCAGCGTTCCGTAGCAGTGGATTCTTGGAGGTATCGTCCAACTCGTTATAGTCGGTCACGTCACGGGACTCTCGAATCGACGACTCAATCTCCTCAATCTCCAGTTCTCCGATAGTTTTCTCTGTCTCGACTCCGGCTTTCTCCAGGACCGCATCTTCGTTCGGATCAAGAATGTTATTCTCTTTTCCGACGATGAGTGCAATATCGTTGATTTTCGCCTGCAAGCGTTCTAGAAGTTTGATTGCAGCCTCTATATCTCCGTCAGGGTAGAAATTGTGTACGTACTTGTCCGCCGTTGAACCGATTCGGTCAATACGCCCAACCCGCTGGACGATGCGCATTGGATTCCAAGGTAGATCATAGTTTACGACCACTGAGATGTCCTGAAGGTTAACTCCTTCACTAAGAGTGTCTGTTGCAACCACGTACTGCAACTCAGTCTCGTCACTTTCGGCCAGTGTCTGCTGATATCCCGACGCCTCTGGGGCGAACCGTTTGATGATGTCTTGCTTGTTCTCGTCTCCACCCTTTACGACCGCACTGTTTTCCATCGTCATGGGTGAGGACTCGTTGTCGACGAGTGTCCGGTGGACGTAGTCTGCGGTAGCGCGGTACTGAGTGAATATGAGAACTTTCTGGTCGTATCCGTTCAGAACTTCGGCCAGCCGCTCAATCTTGGGGTCACGGAACTCCCGGAGCGCGAATACGGCTTCATAGAAGTCCAGTGTGGCAGTGTCGGCTTCGCTTAAGTCGTGCTGGGGGTAGAGGATAGGATTCGGGTCATCTTCCGATACGTCGGGAAGAACTGCTGCACCGTGGTCAGCGAGCCACTGTTCCAGCTCTGACTTCCATGTCCGCGATAGAACCTGAGTCTCGGGCTACACGACCGATGAACCGGGAGAGGAAGTACGCAAGGAGGGTCAAGTCTTCGTGAATGTACGTTTTCACCTCTCCCACCGTGGCATCGGCTAATTCGTCATCTGCATCGCCCCCATCTGCTTGAAGCGCACCACTATCGAATCCAAACTCTTCGAGCGTTTGCTCTACATCTTCAGCTGCTTCCTCCCCTTCAACGAAATCCTCTAGTGTCGTTTCTGCTGCATCGTCTCCCATTGTACGCAGTACATCGATATCTTCGTCGTCAGGAAGTCCATCAAGGAATCCAAGGAGCGAACGCTCACTCTCGTGTAGCGTCTGCACTGACTGGACGAAGGCATAGGTGGAGGACTCGAGGCGTTTCAACAGATTTAGCTTGTAGAGTGCTTTCAGTGTTCCCCCTGCCTGTGGATTCTTGATGGTGATGTGTGGGAGGTGGAGCGCATCCATCACGTCCGGGAGCATCCGATAAATGGGCTGATAGGCGGGAGGGAGGGAATACTGCTCCTTGTTGAGTTCGGGAGGTTTGAAGCTCATATCGAAGTCATCTTGATCGGTAAGCGTCTCTTTGACGTGCTTTCGAGTTCGAAGTACCATCACTTCGTTTAGTATCTCGGAAATCTCGTCCGAGTGGCGCTTGAGCTTCTCTGTCATCTGTCGCTGCTCCTGCTCAGTGGCTTCTTCTTTACCGGCAGCAATTCGCTTCCGCTCGGCAGCAAGGTCAATGTAGTCGTCGAAGGCGCTAAATTTAAGCGACGCTTTGTTCATCAGCTCGTTTTCGTCTGTGAACAATCCGATGAGATTCTTGAGATCGGTCGCTGAGTTATTTATTGGCGTCGCAGTCAGCATGATCATCGTGTTCTTCCGGAGGAGGCGAGCGTTCGCATGTCGCCGAGTTCCCGTGTAATCGTCGTCGTCGACCGGATTTGGATTCCACTTCCCATGATTTCGGAACCGATGTGCCTCGTCGATGAGCACTACGTTAAAGCGGTCGTCTAGAGCGTTCACCTCATCGTATGTGAGGTTCTGGAATTTGCTGATGCTCATGACCTGCAAGTGTTTTCCATCAACCTCAAGGCCGAAGAACGGGTCTCCGTCCTCGTCTGTGGCGTCTTGGAGGAGATCGCGCCACTGATCGGTTAGGTTGGCTGGGACGATGAGGAGACAACGGTCACCTTGTTCTCGGTAGTCGTAGAGGAGTTCGCTTCCGATGAACGACTTCCCTAAACCGACTGAATCAGAGATTATACAGCCATCATATTGAGACAGTTTCGTCTTTGCACTCTCGTAGCCGAGTGTCTGGAAATAGTACAGTGGGCTGTCACGAATGCTGACGTTGCCGTTCAGCTCATCATACGCCAGCAGTTTATACATCTCGAACGGTTCGAGATACGTTCCAATATCTACCTCATCTTCGACTTCATCATCGTCCTCATCCTGCTGTTCCTTCCACTGCTGGTACCGATCGGTCTCTTCGATGATGTTAATGATTTCCTCAGAGAACTCCTCGCCGTTAGCCCATTGGTTGTCATACCATTCTTCGAACGCTTCGGCGTCGCTGCCGTTCTGACTGGTCAGGTTGAGTTCGACGTTGTGACGATGGCCTGACTGTGAGAAATTCGATGATCCGACGATAGTGACCGCACCTCGCTGGTCGCGATCACCGTTCCGTAGACTCGGGTCGTCAGTTGCACCGCGGAAGCTGGCGCCTTTCGCATGAAAATATCCTGAGTCGGGGTTTCGAACCCTAACATCAACGAGTCCCTCTGCAATGAAATCCCGTAGCCGGTCAAGTCGTTCAATCTGTGCGTTGTTCAGTTCCTCAACATCTTCCTTAACCTCCTGCTCAAACTGCTCACGTAACGTTTGTCCTTCACTGACTTCGTCTACGGTACGTTGGTCGGTCTTTCGACCCATCAGGATGCGAAATGGGGCGTGTTCGAGTTCCTCCGGGTTGCGAAGATTCTCAAGATCTTCTTTGAAGAGATTAAAGCCAGATAAATAGAAGTAGCCGGTTGCAATGCGAATTTCCTCGCATTCAGGGACGACGGTCTTGTAAACATCTTCGAGGGTGTTGTTCGAGTTATCTACAAGCGCGTCAAGGGAGGGTAACATTAGATATGAAACTACACTGATTATGGCATATTCATACTTTCCCCCTCTCACCACTCAATTATTGAGCGATGATGACTTCCGGCTTGTTTAGATTGGCTGATAGCCGGGGAACGTGAATGTTTGTAGTCACGGTTCAGCAGATTCAGCGAGTATCACTCGATTGTGGCGGCGCCAACCACTTATTTCAAGGCCACACATCATCGCCGTGTTTCTCAAACGCGTCATCTGGATCTAGCCCAGCTTCAATAGCTTCCACGACTCTGTCGACAGTATCTCGACTGAACCCTTCGCGTGTATCTCCCTCACCGAGTGAAATCTCTTCCCGGTGGTAGTCGCGGTTATCCAAAACGCCAATCTCTCTCATTACCGCTTTACACCGAGCCCACGTGATTTCATCATCAAGTTGCTCATTAATATCGTCTCGAAGTTGGAACGGATTAAGTGGATACCGATCATGGAGATTCTTTTCCGTGAATAGATGCACATCTGTGTCCTCGTCGATTTCGTCTTCAGGAACGTACGTCGCCGGGAGTCCCTCCTCGGATCCAAACTGAATCCTCCGGCCTTGTCCAATATCTTCCTCGCCAGAAAGAGCCGCGAAAACATGCGGGAATACACCTTCCAAGTTTTCTCCACTTACAATTTCGGCGAGTCGATCGTTAATTTCGGCCTGTGTTGGAGTCTGGCCGTCATCATTAAGTCCTCGTTCAAGCGATTCTAACGATTTGATTCTCTTCCGTGCTTCTTCAACCCGGTCCTCTTCCATTAGTTGTTCGATTCTAGTTACTTCTTCTTGGACGAGGTTGACAATATCTACCGGCATCAGCGTCGCCAAAGGGAGAACCCGCTCTGGTAGGTAGTTCGAAAGTTGTTCACCAAACACATCTTCCAGTACCTTCTGGAATATCTCGATGCACTGGCGTGACTGGAGGTATAGTTGTCCCTCGCTGATTTGGACTTGCTCGTGCTCAGCAAAGTCTCGCTGATGATTCAACACTTGGAGAACTGCCCCTTCGGACTCGTTAATACATCTTAGAGAGCCGTCGCTATCCTGTCCATAACGACAGATGTTGACGCAGGTTTCGAATCCGTAAGTATTCCCGTCCCCGTTATCATCTCGAATATGACCACCTTGTTCGAGAATTACCCCTTTGAGGAGCATCTCAAAAGCATGGTTCAATTGTATCAGGACTGCTTCTACTCGACCATCATCGTACGGTCGATTGAACAACTCAACAGCGAGTCTGAACGAGTTTATTCCGGACTGCTTGTAGTCCTCCGAACCAGCCATTTGTATGATTCTCATCTGGGACAAATGTAAAATATACTCAAAAACACACCCTTCCTGAGGTGAGATGACTGCTCAACCAGCCTTGGCTAACGAACCTGAGAGTGAGAATTGCGACGAAAGAAGGGGAAGCTTCCACTCCGTTGTACTCGGGTTCACAAATTGGAACAACTATTGGTCGTGATTATCGCGCTAATCACAACTTCGCAGAGGGAATCGTCCAGATCGGCGGATTGCTCTCTAGTTTGCAGAATTGACGAGCGAAGTCTGGGTCGTCGTTGGATCGGGATCAAGCCCCAGCACGACCGATTTGGGGGGTTGGTAACGCACTGATTCGGTCCCAGTAGTCAGTTTGTCCAGCGTCGTCCCCTGCAGGTGAGCGACCAGCGACAAGACCGGTCGACAACTGGAGTGCTGGTCCAGCCACTCGTCGAACCGATCACCACGTCCTGTCACAGCCAGCGTCAGTTCACCGCCGTAGTCGATCTCCTGGTGCCCCAATTCGTAGAGAACTTCCGCGATAACAGCCATTTCGTCGGAGAACGCCGGCCCGTAGGCCGTTGTGTCCACCTCAGGGGAAGGGGTTGCAGTCCGTAAATCGCCTTCCTCACCGTCGAATGGCAAGCAAATCCGCCATTCCGTCGCTCGACCCGGTCCAAGATCCTCGCGTTGGATGACGCCAGCGGCCTCAAGGTCGGCAAAGTACGTCTCGTTGTTCCGAAGCGTCTGTGTCGAGACGTCCAGAAGGTCGGCAAGGTCACCCGTCGCCAGGGGTTCATCGACATCCAGCAGTATCGCGACAGCCTCGGAGACTGACCGGGGGCCGAAATCGGGCAGGAGTTCGTCGACATCCAGCTCCGACAGCGCATACCGGAGATCGTCGGTCGTGAGGGTCCGTGGCTGGTCCGCCTCCCCGCCGAGGTGGAAGACAGCCCGCGCCGCAGCGAACGTTCCGCTCGTCAGGGCGTGCAAGATTGAGACCGTCTCTCGGGTCGGTTTCAACGATTTGAGGCTCAGTTGCCGGGACAGCGCAGTGGCGACGGCATCACGACGATCACCATCGACGATATCGAGATTCAGCATGAACGCTGAGAACCCATCGGCGCCGTCCTGCAGATCCAGATGATCGTCAAGATCCTCGAGGTGGGGTCGCATCGAGTCGACCGTTGGGCCAGCAAGCACCCAGCTGCCGGTCGTGTCACCGGTTGGGTCCGCTGCATCGACGTCGGGTGTCGCGAGCAGTTGTGACCGTTTCTCTTCGCGGTCCTCGTAGAGCACTCGGTACGCGGAATAGAGCCCGTAGCGGCTGGACACCGCAGTCTGAATTGCGATCATCTTCGCGAGATTGTCTCGGCGAGTTCCATCTTCAACCGCCCAGTCAGGGACCTTGAGGACGCGAGTGATATCGATGTCAAGCATATCATAGATCCGGGAGACAGTTCCCAGCAGGCCGTGGGCGTTGCGCATCACCGTCGAGAGGCTCTCGTTCTCGTCGCCGTTGCCCTGGACGTCGGTCGTCATCTGGAGTAGCTCATCGCGAGCGTCTCGAAGCCGGGACCGGAGGCCTTCGGCGGTAGCGTCTTGATTCCGGAGATAGCCCAGACACCCCCCATCGCGGAGGAGATACGGGTCGGACACCGGGAGTCCGTCCAGTCCAGACCGATCTGGCCCGCCAGCAAGCCGATTCTGCGTTAAGACCTGCTGAAACGCCGGTTCCGAGAGTAACGCCGCACAAAGACGGACCACTGTGTAGACCTGGTAGCCGGCTGCTTCGACTTCGACAACGATCTCATCGCGTTCCTTCAAGAATGAGTAGCTGACCCCACGGGAGTCGCCAGTCGAGTCGACTGTGCGGGAGCAAAGCGCGATTTCACCGGGAGCAGCCGCCGAGACGGCCCCATCGTGGATGTGCCCGTCAAGGAATGAGACGGTCGGCGCGGTGTTGGAGCCGCCGCGGGTGGCGGTCGCGGCCTCGCCGTCGGGCCGGTCCCCCTCCTCTCTCTCGGCGGTTGGGGTGTACACGGTACTGTGCTGAGATTTTGGGGGGTCAGTAACGCCGGGTGAATCGGCCCGCTGGCCGGAACCCGCTCCCTGCTGGCTCTCGTCAGTACGGCCCGAACCGCCAGCAGACGGGACGTACGGCGAGTCAATCGAGAAGTCTGGGTGTTCGTCCAGCAGCGCATAACCCGCCGGCAGCAACCGCACAGTCCGATCTCCGGAGCCATGAGATTTCACCAAGTCGAGGTCGGCCATACGCTTCACCCACGCGCGCAGCGCCTCACGAGAGGCCCACTCCAAGAGCGTGTGATTCTGCAGCGCGTCGTAGGTCAGTTGCTCTCTGTCAGCGTCTGCAACGGCGTAGAGACGCTTCCAGTCCTCGTGGCGTGCGCCACGGTCGGCAAGCAACTCCCGGACGTGCTGGCGGCGCTGGGCAGTTCTGGTCGACACGGAGTCGGAGCCATATAGGCGCGACTCCAGGGAGTGAGTCACGCTGGCCGGCAGGACCTCATCAAACCCGGTCAGCAGATGACGCTGGACGCGCGGCGTTGCGTTAGTCAGGATCACGTCGAGGCCAGCACTCAATTCGACAAGGAACTCGATCAGCGACGAGCGCTGGGTCCGAGAGAGGTCCCACAGCTCACGCACGTCAACGGCAAGCGTTGGCTGGACGTCGGCGGCTTCAAGCACCGCGATCGGCCCCTCCAGTACATCAGCAAGCGATGAATGGGTCCCGATAGATGTTGTGCCACCGAGCTGGCGAGACACTTCCAACAGCCGGAACCACTGCAACTGTGAGTCGGCTGCTTGGGCAGCGAGTGCTGCGTAGTGGTGTTCAGCACCAACGCCGGGAATCTCATCAGCGAGCGCCGTGACACCGCACTCTTCGATCAGTTTCGCCCGCCACTCGTCGCGAGGCACACCCACGAGGAGTTGGCGTAGCGCTGTCAAGAGTGCATCCGAGAGTTGCGTATCGGGCTCCCAGAGAGCACGATTGAGAGCCCGCGGGCTGGACACGGCATCTGGACCCAGCCTCAGACCTACTGTGGAGTCTATCGACCCCTCGGGGCGAACGGTGATACTCGTCATTTGCGTCGAGTACGACCCTCTAACGGCTCTCTGGCGACACGAATAGGCCCAAACTGCGCAGAGATGGCTCTCGCTGTTCGGGCACAACGCTTATTCTATCCCGGTCAGAAACAGTAGGTGAGAACGACAGATCGTTGGCGTTCATCACCTTCTCAGCCGAGGTCGGTGGGACGACCCCGGCATCCTGCCTCTCACCGATTAGCGGTGAGTATATTCTCTGTGCTTGATGTTGAATCGGTTTGGTCGGCTGTGTGTTAAATACGTCGGCTATTGCAACAGGTTGCGTCAGACGTGCGTCTGACGATTTGCAGGCCCTCATCGAGCCACCTCCACGCTGACCTGCATCCGCAGACGTTCAGTCGCACTCTCGCTGCGGGCGTGTTCGTCGAGAACGATCACGTCGATCACGTCGCCGGACCGGAGCCATGCTTCCACGACAGCGACGAGATCGCCGTCGGCGACGGTCGCCCTATCGATGGCTGGTGTGCTGCTGTCTCAGGGCTCGTATCGGCGGAGCTGGTGGGTCGTCGGTTCGTACCCGGCTTCTCCCAGAGCCTCTACCCACGACCCGAACAGCTGTTGATACGGGGAAGTCGAGTACTTGCCCAGTTCGTTCATTTGTTCTGTTGTCGGCGGCCGATCGACCTGTTGAGCCACTCGTTGAATCTCAGCGAGCAATTCATCCCGTGTGAACAGATCCTCGGTGGTTCCAGTGAACGGACTGAAGCCCGCCTGTTCGAGTGCGTTGTTCCACGAGCCAAATCGCCTCACGTATGGCGTTATCGAATACGTACCATACTCAAGCATATCCTCGGTCGTCGGTCGCCCACCAACCTCATCTGCGACTGTCTCGATTTCATCGAGTAACTCCGAAGGCGGAATGCGTTGCTCGCCGCCTTCGGGGCGCTCTTTGTGAGGAATAAATCCGGCTTCACTTACCGCGTCGTTCCAAGAGTCGAACCGCCGAAAGTAGACAGAGGCAGTGTATTCTCCGTGCTCGATCATCTCTCTCGTTGTCGGTGGCCGCCCGAACTCCTCGGCAAGACGCGCTATCTCGGTGAGAAGTTCTTCATCGGAATACTCGGTTGATGTTCCAAGCGGTTCGTACCCTGCAGCGCGGACAGCATCGTTCCACGTTCCAAAGCGATCCCCGCAGGTCCGTGCAGAGTAAGCACCCTCCGCATCCATTCGATTAGCCGTTGGGGGTGTTCCATCAGTGGCCAGCCGCGAGATTTCGGCAGTTATCTCTTCTTTACTGATGAGAGACTGTTCTTCTTTGTCTATATTGGCCGCATCGAGAGCGGAGTCGATATCACCGAACTTCGAATAAATTTGGGAGAGAGGATGGTTGCCGCGTTCTCTGATTGCGTCGGCCCATGAGGATGGGTTTCCAATGGTTTCCTGTATCCGCTGGAGATCTTTGATCAGATCACTACGAGTTGTTTTGGTCGACTCAAACCCCGCGGCTTCGAGTGTCTCTTCCCACGTGTCGAAGTAGTAGTAATACGCCTGAGCAGAGTACTGCCCATGTTCGTGCATGTCTTCTGTGGTGGGTGTTTTGCCGAGTTCCTTGGCTAAGTCTTGCAGATGCTCGATGAGGTCATCCCGACCCATGCTGGACGGTTAGTCTCAAAGATCAAAAATTTGTTTCTATACCTTATCGACCTCGCCTATCAGATCATTCAGTTTGTGTTTTGAAGGTCATATTCCACACCCTCAAGTGAGCACTTGGAGAATTTGAGTGAGTCAAACTAGATTCTGGTCGTTTGGAGGATAGTCGGCAGCAACGCAGTATTAGGGTATTCTGATCGTGATTATCGCACTAATCGCAATCTACCGACGCGGGGGTTCGAGATTCTTCATCGAGAAGTCTGACTTCGGGACGAACCGGGCAGCGAGGTCGGCCAGTTTTCGAGTGCGCTGAATATCAGCCAAATTGTGTTCCAGCAGCGGGAGCCAGTCACCGTTCTCAAAGGCGTCGACAGCCGTTGCGCTGTCCTCGAAGGGGTCACAGGTCTGTTCACCGATCAGGGCGTCGTAGACGCCGACGAGATCGCTCTGATCGTTGGTGTCGAAGCGGTCGACGATCTGCATCATGTCGGCGTAGGCAACGTCACCGAACGGCCAGTCCATTCCGTGTCGAAGGAACCGAGTGCGGCAGAACGGCAGGTCGAAGCCGCCGCCCCAGGTTTCGCCGTTGAACGCGGTGAGGTAGTGGCGGTCGCCATCGAGTTGGTGGGTTGCGAACGTCGCGACGGCCTCAAGGAGTGCCCGTTCATCGTCAACGAGCTCAAGTTGAACCGTCCGATCGGAGTGTTCGTCGAGCGTCGTGACGAGTGCCTTCCGGTCGGCGGTACGTCCGTCAAGGTTGCAGATGAGTGATTCACCGAGGTCATGTGCGAAGCCAGCAACCGTAACCACAGCATCATCGTGAAAACCCGACGTCTCGATATCGAACGCGATTGGGTCGAGATTCGACATACAAAGCAGTACGGAAGAGTCTGCCATAAGAGCGAGCCAACCGGAGTGAAAGTGACGCTAAAGCTTTCTGTTGACGAGTTCCGAGGTCCCATATCCTTAGAAATTCGGTGTCTCATCGTATATTTACATCAGTCCGGTGAATTCCGGTTCACTTTTCATAGACATCAGCCTGATGAAATCTGGTGTATAATCTTGTTCGACGTGGCTCTTGCTGAGATGGTGAAACAGCTTTGTCTGGTGTCTGCTAGGACAGTGAAGAGCGTGTCATCGAATCGGTCACGCGCCTTTGACTCTAGACTCAACTTCGCATGTTTTTATGTTCTGCTCAGAATGTTGGGTAGAAGTCCTAAGAATAGCCTTCTCACAGTGGACCACCGCTGATATGCCGCTCAGTTGGCCAGCGATCCCCCAATCTGACCAGTTTGTGACCCCAAGGAAGTCGGTCGAACGTCGGATACCGATAGATATCCCATGATTCATGGTCTCTACATCCGGAATTTTGGGTGGTATATAAACGTGCGAGGTTGAGTCTAGAGTGAACGGTCAATACAGGGTGTACACTGACCGAGGAACCTGTAAGTGACAAAGACTAATTCATAGTTGGCAAGGTCGTCCGATTTCGCTTTCGTATTCCGATTTGATTTGCTTAAACAGGTCCTGGCCGAATTCTGTCTGGAAGCGTGGCGCGGCGGTAGCAAAGAACTCGTCTAGATTCTCGAACTCGGTGAAGTGGTCAGTTGTTTCGGCTTCATCGTACCTATTTTGGCGCTCATACTTGAGCGCCTGGAGACAATTATCAACAAGATCCATGTCTTTGACGAACTGTGCCGTCGGGGTGTCACGGGCTTCGTACTCTTCCCAGAGCGACAGCAGTTCGGAATCGTTGAAGGGCCCGACGAGATCGGTTACCGCGCTCCGTTCAGCCGTCTCTTTCTCGGACGTGGGAATGGTCTGGCGTCCGTCCTCCGCACGGGTTGCAATATCGCCCGTGCGAGCTTCGCCGAGGTCGTGAATGAGGGCCATCGTCACTGCTTTCTGGCGGTCAACATCTTCTTGGTCGGCATAGAGCAGACAAAGCGCCGCTGTCCCCCACGTGTGGGCTGCGACCGATTCAGGCGAGTCGACATTCCGGAGTTCCCATCCCGTCCGAAGTTCGTCCTTCAGGTCGAACCATTCGAGCAAGGATCCGAGTTCGTCTGTCATCATATCGGGGAAACAGCAAGCGGCCAATTCAAAATATCGAGATGATTCCGCCGAGCACCCACACTCAGTCAATAAGTTCGCACACACATTGAACAGATAGTTCAGTCAAAACGAGTCGAAATTTGTGGCCTGCCAAATCGTTTTGTGAGACCCGCTAGACTGCTTACTCGTCTTCTTCCTCGGGTTGGATTTGGCGGGCGTCCTCGGCGAGTTTGTAAACGTACGCTCGAAGGATCTCCATGTCCTCTCGGGCGTCTTCGAGCGTTTTCGCTTTCACCTTGGCTTTGATCTGGTCTTCATCTCGTGTCCCGGTTCCGCGCTTGAGCTTCACGGTCAGCGAGACACCGACGTCGCTGCGTTCGACGTATTCCGTTGGTGACGGCCGCTCACTGTTCTCTATCGATTCGACATCCGCACGAGACGGCTGGTTGTGTTCCGACATATGTTACTCTCAGTGATTGGTGCTCAGATAGACGGTGCGGCCGCTTCGTCGGATGTCTCGCGAAGGACTGCGTCGATGTCACTGCCGGTGAGTCGCCAGCGCCCGCCGGGACCAGTGCAATCCAACTGGCTTACGACCTGGTTTTTGAACTCCGTGTATTGCGCTAGCGCAACCTCCTCGTCGTCGGAGTAATCGAGCAGGAGCGCGAGCGCGAGTTGTGCCGGGCCACTGCCCCCGTATCCCCATTCGAAGCCAGAGGGACTGTGACTCGCCAACTCGAGACTCCGATTTGGAGTGAGCCGTTCCTGACCGGGCTGTTTCTCCACGATGGCGCGGCCTCGCTGTCGATAGCCGACGTAGACGACGTCACGGTCACTTCTCGGGCGTGTCTGTTCGACTGATTGTGAGTCGATAGTTCCACTCATCGTTCTATTCGAGGTGTGCTCGTTCGAGCACCCCCGCACCCCTCAGGGGGCGAAAAAAATGCTCTGCGGTCACTGCACCACGGAGCAGCTGGCCGGTTTGTTCCCTCAGAAGTGGATGTCCGCCGGCACAATCCAGAGATCGTCACTCTCGTCGAGAATTCGCTCCAACTGGCCTCGATGCCGGATGCCGCTGCCATGTTCGTCATACAGGCAGACCGAAGGCCCGTCGTACGCACCGACCTGGTGGAATGCGTGCCGGGCGAGGTCCGCATCGCGCATGATCTCCTCGTCGCTGTGTTCGTCGAGTGCCTCCTTCACCCGGTCGAGATTCCGCTGAAACTCCTCTTTCGTGGCTTCCCAGCCGCGTTCGAGCAGCTCCTCGCCCTCATCGGATTCCACAGAAGCTGCAACCGGGAGATCACCCCAACGGGCCGTTCCAGCGACCGTCGTGTCCTCCTCGTCAAAGCACACGTAGTAATCGAAGACAGCACCTGCGTGTGGCACGGCGCCGACGAGTCGATCGAACACCGTCTTTCCGGTGGCGAGCGCATCATCTCGTGTCGATGCCTCAACTAGCGTGTAAATGACCATGTGCATCGGTTGTCACCTCGGTCTGCCGACGCACGCGACTCCGCTCCGCATCACTGCTTGGTGC
>NZ_CP184841.1:0-143651 GCF_051122755.1 Haloarcula sp. NS06 | reverse complement strand
GTCACTGCCGCCACTGATCGATGCATTCACGATGCCGTTGAGTCCGATTATTGGCGATAGTACCAGTGCGAGGAGAATGACGGTCCTCACGGCACCTCGCGTTGTCTGCTCCAGCCGGTCATGAGCACTCCGATTGGAAAGTGACCGAGCTGTAGCCCTCGAGGTCCGAAATTATCGGGAGGGAAAACCCACCAATATAGTATGCGACACCAGCCAATCCGATACCTGATCGGAACCGGAGACAGGCTCTTCTGCAGATTTTCGAATGAATATCAGAACCGACAGCAAGAGCAATATCACGAAGATAGCCATGATAGCGTACGCCGACACGCGATGGAGAAGTTGTGAGGACAGTGAGTAGAGCAGAGGCGTGGCTCCGGCCCAGTCGCTCTCCACGCCTGCACCATTGATAAGTCCGGACAGGTGCCCCACAGTAATGTCGACGACCCGTACTGTGTGTTGGATTCTTTCGCTTAGCAAGTCGAAAGCGCGGTCGCTGGCACGAATATCTCGAACCTCATAAAAAAGAAGAACACATAAATTGCAGATAATACCGAAATGATCGGCAGCTGACCCCCTCAAAGAAGTTAGACTGCCCGATGCCCACATCTTCAGCGATTTGAACGGATGCCTCAACGTTTCATACACCGCGACGTACATCGGTGCATCATAGCCTCCAGAATTCGACTAGATACGTCTCTCAGACTTTTCGTGAACGGCAAGCGTTGTCAGAGAAAGACAGATAGAAGATGAAGAAGAACGGATAGAGACAGTACAAGGGCCGTATAGAGGAACAACTGGAGAATCTCGATCGCAATGATTCTATGGACCCAAGGCTAAATAAGAAAATCAAGAGCACCAGCGCGAAAAACTGCGGAACGAGCTGATTGTTTAAGAACATCAACATATAAATCATATATGATATAGACGTAGCGACCCAATATATTGTCTTCGACGTATAGATGTAGAAAAAGTACACGACAGCGACGGCAAATAGGACGTATAGCGACAGATACCCCAACCGAATCATATCCATTAGGGGAAGCGACAGGAGCTTATTAAACGATTCAAAGAATACAAAATGCATCGGCCACTGGAAATAGCCGAACAGTTCCACACTGAATTGCGGCAAGCCGCCGATGACGAACCACCGCGATATCTCGCCTGCAGAGTCACCACCAGTGAAATTGAAAAAGATGTACTGTTTATAATTTATTAATACAGAAATAAAAACAAGATACACGAACTTAGCCGAGTCCGATGTGGCCGACGTACAGAGAAGAAACGCTACAATTAGGATTGCAATCAGGACCGGCCAGAAAACAAGCGGGAGTTGTGGCGGAATATCCGCTGTTTAATTCGAGTTGCAAGGGATATATCGAGCGGTAGAGGACTGCCAGCGCAGCGCTCAGTGTGAATAGAATCGTCAACGCTGCCTTCCGTACCGCCTTGCCGTCCAATACAGAGTCCGCAGAGTCCTCCTGTGGATAATTGAGTGCTCCCACACAGTTGACGTTACATTAAGTCATAATAATAAGTCACTGTCTACTTCAATCGCTGCCATGGGTGCAGGTCAGTACAACACTTGATTCGGCTCACGGTTACTCCACTTATACAGGTTACGTATGACGAAACAGCATCACACACACTTACACTGCATTCATCCAGAACCAGTCACAGGTACAAGATGACCTTGACCCTCGGGTTAGCTGCTTTGAAACCCTGGAACGTCGGACGGTGGGAGGGATGTCAAATCATTTCATGGCGAGCGACTCCAACGACTCAGCAAAGGAGCAATGAATTGCACTTTCTCGATTGGGAGCGCCAAGCTTAAACGCTGTATTCTTCTGCGATACAACCAATATAATGAAGTTGTTCCCCCAATGATATATTGTCATGCGTGTACTCATCACAGGCGGAGCCGGATTTATTGGATCAAGTTTTGTTCGCTATATGCTCAATAAATATGGGGATATTCAAATTATTAATATAGATTCCCTAACATATGCCGGAACACGAGATAACCTATAAGGTGTTCTCGAAGATACACGACATGAGTTTGTTGAAGGAGATATCTGTAACCGTGAATTAATATCCGAACATACTGAGGATGTCGACATGATTGTTAATTTCGCTGCCGAATCTCATGTTGATAGATCGATTAATAGCTCAGAGCCATTTGTCACGACGAATGTTCAGGGAACGCAGACGCTTCTTGATGTGGCCAGAAATACAGATATAGACCGGTTCCTTCAAATATCGACTGATGAAGTGTATGGAGAGGTCCTTGATGGGACGTTCAGTGAAACCGATACGCTCAACCCACGAAACCCATACGCTGCTACGAAGGCCGGTGCCGACCTGCTTGTGAAAAGTTACGAAACGACGTACGGTCTGCCGACACCAATCACTCGGACTTGCAATAACTTCGGTCCGAGACAACATCCAGAGATAACTCATCCCAAGACTCATCCACAACAGTATCGAAGGTGAACAGCGACCAATCGATGCAGACGGGTCAAACATCAGAGAATGGATAGGACGTAAGGGATAATTGCAGTGCGCTGGACCGAGTTCTGCGAACGAGGGTAACACCGGAGAAGTGTATAATATCGGAACAGGGTCGGAAAAGACAAATTTGGAAGTTGCTAAAACAATACTCAATACAGTTGGGGCAAGTGAAGAGCTAATCACCTTTGTTGAAGATCGGCCGGGGCATGACCAGCGGTACGCATTAGATACAACTAAGATAGAAAGCTCGGTCGGGAGCCATCAGTGTCCTTTGAAGAAGGAATACAAAAGACAATTGAATACAATAATTCATAAATAATTCAATATTTGGTACTTCTAACGTTCGTTATTCTCATTGTGTTCAAGAGCGGGGCTGACGTTCCGGAGCGACCTGGTGCGTCGCGGAGTCACAAGTGGGCGTTCAACCGACTGGACGAGTCTGTCAAGTACGAGGCCGAACACACGGTCTGACTATTGAGACGTTGAATCCATGCAACACCTCGAAAGAATGCCATGCGTTCAGTAAGATCGGGTATAGACCGAAGCAGGTGACGTTCAAATGGAAGAACGACGACTGCAGAGTGTACGACTATCAAGCTGACGTGAACGGAGTAGTGAACATCGCAGGCCGCTATCTTCTAGTGGAGAAGGTCGTTCCAGAGAACACGAGGACGACGATGACTCAGCTGAGGGTGGGGGCATTTGACCGCGCCACAAGACAGTCAAGCCGGTGCTGAACCTCAGAGGGGGACGCTTGGAACGTCAGCGTCTTGAAACCACGAAGCCGAGGTCAGCCTGGAATCCCGTGGCGGGAGTTCCGTGTCTCTTAGCCCCGGGGAGGAGGTCAAGATGGGGAGAACGAACTGGCGGGTCCGCGACGGTCGCGTTGGCGGGATCCTCAGCGTCGTCAGTTCAGGTTGTGACGTTGACCCACAGGTGTAGGTTGCGGTAAGCGTTTCCGGTGGTCGGAGTTGCCGGAGGGTCGCCTCGATACAGGAGGTAGGTCAATCGAAGCCGGTCACCTGTTAGTCGCGGTGTCACTGTATGTGTATGCCGCCAAGTCTCATTGCTTTTGAGTCGTTTCTCGAAGTCCTGCAGGCGGTCTGTTCGAATTACCTGAGTTGAGTTGTTCTGGACCGTAACTTGATCCGAACTTGACCAGAACGGTGTAGTCGGTTGGCCTGTCACCCTGGTTTTCGACGCCGAAGACAAATGGCTGAGATTCACCGGAGACAGGAGTGTCCTCGGATACTCGTCGGAGAGTCGCCGTCATCGGTCTCGTTCAACAGATAGAACTCAGTTGATGATGTACCAGGATTCGAGCCGGTGACGGCGTATCCCACACTTACAGCCGAAGCGAAAATAGACGCCACAAGCAAGACGTTCAACGCAGTATCGGTCCAGGAGTCCGGCCTCATGAACTCAGTCCACAGCCTCGTAAGCCACGAACGCCACGGCACCACGAACCTGTCTTTGGGCAGGAGCGCCTGCCGACGTCTTGTGGCTACAAGTGCCAGCACCACCACAATTCCAATAAGAGAGACAACCATGGGGACGAGTCGGAGTCCGAACGACGTGTAGTTCAGTAACGACCCTACGGTGGGAACGACGACTATCGATGCAGCAAAGGAGAGAGCCACGCGTCCAATGCCGGTTATGCCCGTTTCTACTGAATCGCCTGCTTGGCTCTCGACATTGTTCGCCTCCGGAAAGAGTGCCGCGACAAGCACCGTAGCCTGGGATGAAGGACACAAACGGAAGACCGACAACGACACGGAGCGGCGTATCGCGAAGGACGGGGTGTAAAACAACGCAAAGGGTTAGGAGCGCGTGCCCGACCACTACTAAGAGGTCAGCAGGAGGATGTAGAACTGTTGGCGACGCCAATAAACTCCTCCAGTTTTCGTCATCCATACACAAGTGAAGAATTTACTAGCCAAAAAACAGTCGGCCAATACTTTTCAACCCGGGCATGAGATGACGATGAAACCAATTCCACGCAGTATCTTGTCGCGGTCCGACCGTGACGAAACCTCGTCGTCGCGACTACTGCTGATCTCCACTGACCCGGAGTAGACAGTGACTACTGTCTCAGATATTCTTTGAGACACATCACCTCTTGATGTGACAGCACAATACTGATAATGCGCGTTCGTGCATGAGAGCCTTCTGAACAGATATAACAAGTGTCCGTTGATCTGCTCCAAGACTCGTCTGGACTTCGCTACCTCGCACCTGACGGCGACAGGGTGTTCTTCTCCGTTTGAGTAACTTTGCCTACCGCTTCATTGGGTTCTTTCCCAAGGAGACGGCGCTTGACCGGTTTCGGGCGGTCAGTCATTACCAGATTATTAAATTCGCCAGCGCGGAGAGAGGTCAGATAAGGTGCGACATATATGATCGGACTATAAGGGCATCAATACTATTGTGCTTTCTCACTATGTGACAGTTGTATGGAAGATCTGAAAGGCAACTCTGTTCTGATAACCGGTGGACTCGGGTTCACTGGCAGTAACCTCGCTCGTCGGATGCTTGACGAGGGAGCAGACGTGACTCTTCTGGATAGGGTTCGAGAAGAAAAGCTTCCCGTAGTTGACGGTATCAGTGACGAGGTAGATATCGTCGATGGGGACGTTCGTGACGAGGAATTGATTCAAGAACAAGTGCCCTCTGCGGACATCGTCTATCACCTGGCCGCAAAGAGCAGCCGACCTGCAGCGAACGAGAACCCACAGAAGAACCTGAACATCAATTGTGGTGGTCCATTGAACGTTCTTGAGGCAGCGACAAGCTGTGACACACCTCCGCGAGTGGTGTATTCCAGTACGCTGGCGACGGTGGGCAACGTGTCAAAGACTGATTGACGAAACCACAGAGCCGAAGCCAGTCGACATATACGGGATCAACAAACGTACAGTCGAAGATTATTGTCAGCTGTACCATCGGTTGAAGGGCGTACCGACAACCGTCGTCCGCCCGGCGAACCTCTATGGGCCGCGTGCTCCGCTATACGATACCGGATATGGGCTTATTAACCAGTTCGTGGGTAACGCTTCTTCCGCGATGAGCCCCTGACGGTCTTCGAAGACAGTGACCTCCGCGATTTCTTATTTATTCATGACATGGCGGATGCACTCACGCAAGTCGCCGCCGACGAGCGAGCGATTGGTGAACTGTATGTGCTGGGGACCGGAACCTCGAAAACGATGAGGGAGGCCGCAGAGCTCGTTGTAGAGATTGCCGGCGGTGGCTCGTTAGAAACAGTCCCGTGGACAGAGACATGGCAGGGTATCCGTCGGGGCGACGTGGTTATCGATCCCTCCAAGATAGAAGACCAGCTCGGATGGTCGACATCGGTCGAGCTTGAGGAAGGGCTCGAACGCACGGTCGACTTCTATCGATCCCACCAAGATAAGTTCTTCAATTGAGTCGGCGCTCGGTCGCTGCTCCAAACTTATGTCTGAGTTGAAGACCCGCCCATTTGCAGACTCCTGAACAGCACATCGTTGTCATGCTGGTACGACTGCTTATCCCAATCTTGTACCGGAAGGAACAGATTAAGAGTGTCGTTTGCCCAGAAATAAATTCCTAACTGCCATTTGTTACAATTGATAGTTTTACTTGGTTTACTTGGTATGTAAATTATTCAAATATGGAACGTTATTGCAGTCTCTTACTATTCAGCTCGAAATAACATTCATTACAGTAAATAGTCCTTACCGGAACGTAGATGGGGTCAAACGCAGACTACGTCGGTGGAAATAACGATGAGATGACGCAGACAACTAATGAAGCGGACGGATCAACAGTGGCTCAACAGGCCTGCGCGAAACTAGCAGGTGCAGCGATTGTTGCAACTGCCAGATACGCCAACAGCAATAGCAGTTTGAGAGACTCGCTCGGTACCCCTAAATGCGGGGTCGCCACGATGGATATCCTCGATTTAAGAGACTCTTACCAAGCAAACGTCCGCCGAAGCAGAGACACAGACTGCGATACCGACCCAACTCAACTCCGATGACTTTGACGGATCAAGTCATCGGACCGAAAGGAAAGGCAACCTACCAGTAGAACCATGACTCGATACAACACGCCCGCAAAAGGCTCGCTTGATTGGCATGTACCGCTTAATGATAACTTCGCGCAGCTAGAAACCGACATAGAGATACGCGACGCTGAGTCTAACCGAGACCAGTACGAACCGGCAGACGGCGCGAAATTCCTTTCCACCGATACTGGTGCCGTCTACATTGGTGACGGCGAGTCAGTGGAGCTACCTTGGTGATGTCGCACCGGAGCAGTCAGGCAATGGAAGCGGTGGGAGCCACCTCGCTCAGCCAGGCGAAGTTCAGGCGGCAATCGACAATGCCGCCGCTACGGGGAGGTAATGGTGGGAGGGTCAAGTTGGACCCGACACAGGTTTACCCACAACCTTCGTCACCGTGGGGTCGTGAAGTCGGGACGTGGAGCTGGATTTCAACGGGGCATGGGTGTATGGCAGCGGAGATAGGAACAACACTGATATCATTCACCTCGCCGGGCCAGGCGGCAGGCTGCTGGAGCCGCGAATAAATCTGCATAACGGCGGAAACGGTTACGACGGGTCGAATACGTACAACGGCACCGTCTTCCATCTCAATACCCAATACGGATCGTACCTTGCCCATGGGACAGCGATTAGGGGAGGGCATATCTTTGCTGTCGGTGGTGGCGGGACAGCTTGCAAATTGACCGTCTCAGAGCCGGGAACGTGGATTACTCACATGAACCTCCAGTACAATATCGGGAACCCACACGGCATGAACACCGGAGACGCAATCGGAAACGGAGTCTTTCTTGACACCACTGGAGGAGGCGACGATGGCTGGATAAACGGTGTAACTGTCAATGGACACTGGCGGTACCCTGATGTTGGTATACTTCAAGATGGTGTCGTTGGCAAATATAACCAGCAGACGCGGAACATGTTCAACGTTCAGATCCAACCTGCCGAGAACGGAGGGGGAGCGTGGGTAATCCGCGATCCAACGTGGTCGGAGCGGAACGTTCTGTACGGACTCGTATGGGACTTCCACACTGTTGATGACCCGATCTGGAATATTAAGAGCACTTACAAGGATGCACAAGAGCCTTGGAGAGCGTGTCAGCACAACGCTATCCACTCCCTCAACGATCTTCGACCAGAGCACGTCAGGAACGACTCGCCGAGCAACCACTATCTCGGCCGGCCCGAGAAGTTCAGCGTCCAGGCCGTGTAGACGACGAAGCACCGAACTTGTTCCGGTCTATTGTAAGGCGTATGCTCGATTCGAAATGAATCACTCCCGCCGAGAAAAGATCGTGCCGACTCAAACGGTGAGCGGCCATCAACTGCATCGACGGTCCAGAGTTTCACTATATGTTGTCACTGTGCTCCTGCGGTTTAGCGTAGGTGTGTTCTTATATCGAGTACGATGGTTTCAGAGAGTGCTCCGCACACTGTCTGTGATATTTCTGTGTTCGTTTCCCTCGCTAACCGAGACCGAAGCCGTTCTAACCGGAGAAATCCTCACACTCTTCGCTCAAAATAATCCACTCGGTACCCACTGGTGCTACTAACTCGAACTCTGAAAATACAGATTGAGGGCACCCAGAAATCGGTGGTGGTCGTCGGTCTTGCGCTTTATTATACAACGGGCCTTGGCTTTGTCCAGATTAAGTCTATACTAATCGGTGAATCGGAACAACCGGTTTCGTATGCCGACTTGTTCATACCAAGATGGCCGCTATATCCACGTCATCTAACTCTATACTATTGAGTCGGGGTTTATTTGCCAGCTAATCTGGACTGCTATAATCCGATACTGCTGTCGATGTAAGGTGATAACAGATGGAGCGGATAGGATGAACGAGTAGTTAGTCGACTCATAGATATACGTGACGGAGAAATAACGGCTCAAGTGATGGACGAGGATACAGGCGACGAGGGGTCTGGTGGTTCACTCTCGACGGTCATATCTGGGGGAATGTTAGTGTTCGTGAGTAAAGTCTTCGCTCTGGGATTTGGCTATCTCACGCAGATCGTAATGGCGCGTCTCCTGACACAAAGCGCGTATGGCGATGTTATCCTCACGATCGCTGTTATCAATGTTACCGTTCTCCTCGCAACGCTCGGGCTCAATGACGGACTGATGCGGGAGTTCCCGAATCATGAAGACGATCCGAAAAAAGCCAGAGGCGTCGTCCGAACGGGTCTGCTGGTTGGCGCCGTCTCTGGGAGCATCGTCGCCATCGTGGTTTTCGTCTTGGCACCGATATTCGCCAAGCAGGTGTTTGATGACCCGTCGCTGGCGGAACTAATCAGAATTGGCGCCATCGGTATCCCATTCATAGTTCTCGGCAAAAACGCAGTGGCTCTAGGACAAGGGGGACGCGACGCCAAGCCCCGTGCGATAGTTGAACAGCTTTTTCAGCCGATTCTACGGCTAGTATTCATTGCCTGGCTTGTGGTAGCTGGATTTGAAGCTGCCGGAGCGATGGCCGGTCAGATTGTGGCGATGTCGGTGGCTGGCCTGCTCGTGACCGTGTTCGCCTTACGATTACTACCCTCTCCTCTTGGTGAATCAACGTCGATGTATCGACCGATTTTGGCGTTTTCGCTTCCGCTAATAGCCGTTCAGGGGATGAACTTCCTGAACTCGAGCCTTGACATCTACATGATCGGATATTTTTTGAACTCCTCACAGGTAGGTGTGTACAACATCGCACTACAACTCAGTAATCTGACCACAGTAGTCCTCATAACCGTCGCGTACCTTCTCCCTCCGATAATTACACGGCTCGATAAAAGGGATAAGCGCGAAGAGTTACTCGCGACGTATCAGGGTCTGACCAAATGGATGATGATGCTCGCAGTCCCAGTTTTTATCATTCTGTTCTTCGGGCCGAAGATAGTCATCGGCCTCTTTTTTGGAGCGAAGTACACCGGCGGAGCCGACGTCCTCCAGATTGTAATCGCCGGGAAATTAGTCGCAATCTTAGCGGGGTTGAATTTTAAAGCACTCATCGCGCTCGGAGACAACCGCGTTGTCTCGTATATGATGCTAATCCAACTTGTATTGAACTTCGCGGTGAACTACCTTTCTGATTCCGGTGTACGGTATCGTCGGTGCCGCGGTTGCACTAACTCTGTCGTCAGTCGCCGGTGACCTCCTCGGAGCGCTGATTCTGTTCAGGCAACACGGCCTGCACCCGCTGTCATGGTCTCTGTTGGTCCCAGTAACACTCTTGGGAGGAATCGCAGGGGTCAGTTTTGTCGTGACTACCGCGGTCGGTTTACCGCTGTGGGCGGTTGCGGTTCCACTCACGGTCGGGTATCCAATCATTGTTGCGCGTTTCGCGATAGAACCTCGCGATAAAATGTTGCTTGGACTATTTGAGGACCGGATTGGACGTGAACTGACGCCCGTACGAACCGTCGTGAGCCGCCTTCAGTGAACCAATCGTAACGAGAATCAGAGGTGTGCTAATGGAACATCGACTAACCACTATGTATACTGTCGAAGCTGGAACCGACGAGGGAGACCTAAGCAGTTATGACGGGTTCCTACAAGTGTAAAGCGTGATACTACTAAGATACATGAGCGAAGACATTAGAGGAGATGGTCCAGCCACCATTACAGCCTCATTCGAACGGTAAAGTAGAGAACGTACTCATCTACGTTTGCGATAGTCTCAGATACGACTCTCTCCCGGACAGGGTACGGGAAATGGGCGTGTCTGGTCGTGCAATTGCGACAAGCACCTTCACCGCGACAGGGTTCTCCTCAATACTGACCGGGATGTATCCGGCAACCCACAGAGTATGGAACTTTGGGGATTCACTGGCCGAACGCCCGCCGCTGCTAACCCGACATGAACAATCCGGTATCGACGCGACCCGCGTCTGGCGTAACGTTGACGACCCGGCGAAGAAACCACCGCTGAGGCTCTGTGGCGAAACCGAAGAGACGACCCTAGAGCAACTGGAATCGCCGTTCGTACATATCGTCCACGACCGAGGCGGGCACATGACTTACGGGCGTAACGACGAATCCGAGGAGTGGCCGTCACATGAGGATTTTTTCGATGAGCTATCGCGCAAACCAGAAGAAATTCAGCGTCTCTATGAAGATGGCGTCAACGAGTCTGCTTAAGCGCTTCGAAGATCTTGTAAAGACTCTCGAAATACGGAACGAGCTTGAAAAGACGCTCGTCGTGTTCACCAGCGACCACGGCGAGCTGCTCGGCGACTACGGTGGCCTGTACGATCACGGAGCACCGATTGTACCGGAACTGATTAACGTCCCACTGGTTTTCGCCGGCGCAGGCCTCCCGCACGGCGAACAGTTTGACGGTCTCCTATCGACGGCGGATATCGCCCCGACGGCACTTTCAGCCATAGGGTCGGATGTGTCGGGGGCCGACGGACATGACCTTTGGACGAGCAGTCTGCCTCGGTCGCGGGTGGCGCGGACAGAGGTTTGGAAAGAGACTAGCTGACTCTGGGATTGAATACAAAGCGACTGGAGTCTGGACAAACGCCGGAGGGCATGTTCGGCACTTGAACCCCGTTCAGAGCAGACTACTCCACCTACTCGGCGTGCATTTTTATCTTGCGCCATACGCGAACATCGTGAGGCGACCATCGAAGGGGCACGTTGCCCTTGCGAATTCATATCTCCGACGACGCGTGAACTACGGCGAATCGCCGCCTGAAGAACTCATCGATGAACATCTTTCTACTGAGTTTACCCGGCAAGAGAGCGACGAAGGGCCGCCACAACCGGACACCGAGCAGTTACGTCAACTCGGGTACCTCGAGTGAACCCAGAGGAGGCGAACGGTAACATCGCTTCCCAAGGGGACCGACGCTGGACCCGCCAAGTGAGTAATCGAACGAAATGATATAGCCTATCAAGACGGGTGACGTGTCGCCTGAGGATCCAAACGATTTTACGGGCGTTTGGATTAAACCCGCCGACGCTCGCATGAAAAAGAGCCAGGCCCTAGTATTAGCTTGGTTCTAACCCGTACAAACTGAAAGTAGTGTGTCATTATATATATCAAAAGGGGTGATAAAACCATTAATGACAGCGTCTACGGAGGCGACACAGGATGGAAAGCTGGCCCTGACAGAGCGGACGAGTGTCGTTATCGTAACGTACAATCATAGCGACTACATTGAGGAATGTCTCAGGACAGTCTTCGACAACAATCCGGGGGAGGTAGTCGTGGTCGATAACGGGTCGACTGATGGCACCGTCAGAACAGTCGAACTGGTTCCCGGAGGCGGAGTGGTCCAGACCAGAACAATCTTGGATACGGTGGTGCGAGCAATCAAGGGGTGGAACGGATTGATTCGGAGTACGTCGTCGTATTGAATCCCGATACCCGGGTCAGTCCGAACCTGTTGCAGGAACTGTTGTTGCCGGTTGCTGAAAACAAGCAACTCATCACGACCCCAAAGATCCTTACATACGACGGTGCGGAAATCAACACTATTGGTAACGTGGTCCACTTCACCGGACTGGCCTTCACAAATGGGTACGGTGGTCTCTCCTGATGCGCACGCGCAAGAAAATCGCTAGCCGGTATCTCCGGCGTCGTCGTTTCGCGACCGCGCGCGAAACCTGTGCGGAGATGGGTGGGCTTTGATGGAGCGATTTTCATTTATATGGACGATGTCGAGCTATCGTGGAAAGCAAACGCAATGGACCTCGACATCCGCGACGTTTCCGACTGCTACCGTGTATCACGATTATCCCGGTATCGACGTCAGCGCTGACAAGCTATTCTATTTAGAACGCGGTCGGTACATCATTCTGCGGAAATATTTGACTTGGCGGACGGCCCTCCCTTTGTTCCCGTCCTTTCTCCTAAGCGAAATGTTGACGTGGGGCTATGCTATCGGCCACGGGTGGCCCGGCCTGAAGGTCAAGCTCCAGGCTGTGTTCGACGGGTTCTCGGCGGACGTGGAGTCGGTTGAGACGGACGGGCGGACGCTTCTAAGTAGGCTTGATGACCGGATTCCCGCAGACCAACTCCATTCGTCACAAGTCATTGAGACGGCGATCCAAGTCGCGAACGAAGTGTACAAAAGCAACCTGTCGATCCTGAAATCATGAAGATTGCTCTCGTTTGTTCCGCTGGTGGACACCTGACCGAACTCCAGTCGCTTTCGGAAGCGTCCGAGGGTCACGAGAGTTTCTATATCACGACTGACGACTTTCGGACGCGTGAGCTGGATGAATCGAAGTATTTGATCGGCAGGATCGGTACGAATCCATGGCAGATGCTGAAATCGTTCTTTGAGATTGGATGGATACTGGTTCGGGAGCAACCGGACGTACTCATCAGCACCGGTTCCGAGATCGCCATCCCAGCATTCTTTTGGGCGAAGATAATCGGCAGCAAGACGATTTATATCGAAAGCTGGTGTCGTGTCAATTCGGTGTCGACCACGGGAAAGATCGTGTATCCAGTCTCGGACTTATTTCTGGTACAGTGGCCCGAATTGGTAGATAAGGTGGGTGAGAAGGCCAGATACGAGGGGGCAGTTATATGATCTTCGCGACGGTCGGGACAAGCCCCGACGGATTCGATCGACTGGTGCGTGGAGTCGACGCCATTGCCCCTGCATTGGGTGAGCCAGTCACTGCTCAGGTCGGTCATGGAGAGTACATTCCTGAAAACATCAACTGGTTCCGTTTCACCGACAAGGAAGAGATCCACGAGCTATACCGGACTGCCAGCGTCGTCGTCGCGCATGCCGGCGCTGGGACACTATCAACAGCGCTCTCTTACGAACGACCGGTCGTCATTCTTCCGCGGCGTGAGGAACGCGGCGAACACAACGATGATCATCAAACCGAACTTGCGACCGCGCTCAGCGACCGACCGGGAGTGCAGGTGGTCTCTGAGACCGATGAGCTGAACTCGGCAATCGAGCGGGCACGCTCGGAATCGCCGGACTCAGTGTCTACAGATCGATCGCTCGTCCAGTTCCTGTCAGGGTATATTAACGAGGTCGATACATGAATATTGCAATGGTGCAGTCGACGCCGTACCCGCCGGAGGAAGGCATCGGCAACTATGTCTCCAATCTCTCGGATGAACTGACCAATCGCGGTCACTCAGTCACAGTGATCACCCGCGGTGGACTCGAACGAGAAAAGACGTGGAACGACGGTATCAGGGTAGTCCGGATACCCTGTCCGCCCGTCTACCCATTTCACGTCGATGTCCACGGGGCACTAGTCAACAGGTATCTGGATCGGGCGGCCGATCAGTTCGACCTGGTCCATTCGCATACGCCCTTGACGCCAGTGATTCGATCGCATCTGCCGTTAGTCACGACGGTCCACACCTCTGTTGTCGAGGATATCAAACACGTCTACGGATGGAGCCCGCGGGAAGCAATGAGCAGAGTGACGTACCACGTCTCAAGCAGGCGGTTAGTGGCGAACCAGGCTGACAATGCAGAACGGATCACAACAGTGTCTGAGCGGGTGGGTGGTGAACTTGCCGAACACTACGACATTGACGATGCGACGGTCGTCCACAACGGCGTGGATGCCGAGCGGTTCCAACCCGGCGCCCACACCGATGATCGGTATGTGCTGTTCGTCGGCCGACTAGACTACCCAAAGGGGGTACCCGATCTCCTCGAAGCCGCGGAATCCATCGTCGAGAGCCATGACATTGAGTTCGTGATTACGGGCAAGGGCCCACAGCGAGACCAGCTCGAACAGCAAGCCAAGCGAATAGGAATCGAAAACAACGTCACGTTCACTGGTTACGTCCCACGCGCTCGCCAGATCCAACTATACCAGAACGCGACAGCGTTCGCGCTCCCATCACATTATGAGGGGCTCCCGACGGTCTTGCTGGAAGCCATGTCCTGTGGCGCACCTGTGGTCGCGACTACAGTTGGCGGGTGTCCAGAGGTGATCAATGACAGGGAGAACGGTTTACTGGCCCCTCCAGAGGACCCGCCGGCGCTCTCCAATGCCATCGACATGGTTCTGTCCGACCCCGAACTGCGTAACCGAATGAGCGGGAATGCCAGACAGACTATCCTCAACCGGTTTACGTGGGAAAAGATTACGGACCGATTTGAACGGGAGTATCGTCTCGCGACGGGGACAACACGCGCGATGCAGTAATATATATCCTTCACACGAGGGTCCATACTACGGGCTACACGCTTCGAGACCGCTCTTGCAGTCCCGGAACTCATAGTCGATTATATCATAGAGATTTGTAGAATCGAGAGCGCTGTTATCCGGGCGGGTTGCCTGCTGTCCCGCCTCCGCGGTAGAAATCGCGTTGACGGCCTCCGTATCGTGGCCATGCGCCTTTGCCAGACGTTTCGTGAACTCGTATCGGGAAATTGATTCTGGGCCCGCGGCGTGGAACAGGCCCGTAATACCCCGTTGACTGACACGTAGACACGCCTCCGCGATATCGGGGGCGTAGGTCGGTGAACCGATCTGATCGTCCACGATATTAAGCACTCTCGCATCCCGGAGTTCGGTGAGCGCCCAAGTCAGGAAGTTCTCGCTAGATGTTCCGTAGATGACACTCGAACGTAGTATCGCCGACTTGGTGTGGATCTTTGCGGCCTGCTCGCTACGCGCGCTTCGTGGCCCCATAGTAGTTGAGCGGGCACGGCGGGTCGGTTTCGGCATACGGCGCCTCGTTCGGGCCCCCGCCAAAGACGTAATCCGTCGAGATATGGATGAAGTGTGCATCCGCCTCTGCAGCGGCGACGGCAGCGTTCCGGGTACCTGTCGTGTTGACGGCCCAGGCCCTGTCGCGTTTGAGTTCGCACGCGTCAACGTCAGCGAAAGCGGCAGCGTTGACGATAGCATCGGGGTCATGATCGGCTACAAGTTCCGATATGGCCTCTTCGTTGGTGATGTTTAGCTGTACGCTCGTCTCGTCAGTCTGGGTTGTGTGGTATGTACCAACCACGTCGAGCCCCCCCTCTCTGAATCGTCTCACGATGTTGGAACCGACGAGTCCGGATGCGCCAAGAACGATGATATTCATTAATGCTACTGGATAGCTGCTCCACAGTTATCAATTATTACGACACGGAAGCACTGCATCGGCGAGCGGACCGGTGGTGGAATGTGGCTACCGGAGTTCGCCCACGATGTGTTTCTCCTTATCTGAGGCCACAAGGCGCCTAGAATTTCGCGAATCAGCCAGAACCCGAGATGCCCGAGTCTACTCGTGGCGGACACTGTCGTACATCATCCATCCGTCCTAAACGTTTCAAGATTGTTTTCAATGTACAGTCGGTCCGACTCGGGCAGGTCAGCAAACCGTAGTTCGCGTTTGCAGTTCAGTCCAGGACACAGCATCAGTCGATTGCGCTCTAAGACGTTCCCAGCGACTATCGTTCCGCAGTCTTGACACGTGAGCGTAATAGTTTTCATATTTACAGTTCGAGTGATGAGTTCTCGCCGACTACGAGCTGTTCACCGGCAGGTCTGGTGTCATCACCGGAGACGATCGTCGTTTGACGTCCGATCAAGCTGTCGACGATGGTTCTATTACAGTTGATTTTTGACTGGCCGATTACGACACTCGATTCAAGGTGTACGTTATCGACGACGCAGTCGTTCCCAATGCTGGTGTAGGGACCGATGTATGCGTCACTCCCGATCGTCGTTCCCTCACCGATTGACACCGGGCCGCGGATAACTGCGCCGTCTTCCACGATACTCCCCTCACCGAGTTCGATCCGACCCCGAACGGGTTCGGGGTTTTTGACTTTCCCGTCGATTTGCGGTTCCATGTTGTCGAGCACGAGACGGTTCGCATGGAGGATGTCTTCGGGTTTACCGGTGTCTTTCCACCATCCCTCAATGACATGCGACTGAACCGCATAGCCCTCGTCAAGTACTCCCTGGATCGCTTCGGTGATCTCGAGTTCGTTTCGCCACGAAGGTTCGAGTTGTTCGATCTGATCGAATATCGGCGTCGTGAACAGGTACACCCCGATCAGAGCAAGATTCGACGGAGGGGAATCTGGCTTTTCGAGTAGTTGAGTGATATTCCCCTGGTCGTCGATGTCAACAATCCCGTACCGCGACGGTTCGTCCACCTCTTGCACCCCGATTCCGGCAGCGTGCGTCTCGGGGTCAAAGTCCGCGACGAGGTCGGTGATTCCTTCACGCATTATATCGTCGCCCAGATACACCACGAACGGTTCGTCACCAACGAAATCACGCGCACAGCCGACGGCGTGTGCGAGACCGAGTGGTTCTCCCTGCACAATATAGGTGATGTCGACACCGTATTCGCTCCCGTCGTCCAGGTGGTCCTGAATTTCTTTCTGGCCAACGTTTCCGAGTACCACGCCGATCTCCTCGATGCCTGCCTCACGGAGGTGCTCGATTGCGTAGTCGATGACGGGCTTGTTCCTGATGGGAACGAGTTGTTTGGGTCCCGTGTGGGTGATCGGCCGCAGGCGCGTCCCGGTCCCTCCCGATAGGATCGACTCCTTTCATGATTTACTCGTATGTTGGTGCTTCCCAGTCCAGGGGGATCTGATCTGTGTCGTACGGGAGATGCTGCTCGTCCGGGTCCTCGTAGTCATAGAGGTTCGTCGGGAAATTGATCAGGGTCGCCTTCTGGTCACCGATGACTTTGAAACCATGCCAACAGTCTCCGGGTACGCGTATCACCTGCATCGATTCCTCGCCGATAACGAAAGTGTCGAGCTCACCCTGGGTCGCCGATTCGTCTCTGTCGTCGAAGATTCCGACTTTCACTCGTCCATGTGGAACGACGAAGTGATCAATCTGCCCCCGGTGGTGCCGGTGCCAAGCACGGATAACTCCAGGGTATGAGATCGAGAGATACGACATGTCGGGTTCGTCTTCGCCCTCATAGAACTCCCAGTCATCGCGCCAGATCTCTGTCAATTCGCCCCGTTCGTCAACGTTGACTTGGAGATCCCGGAGGTCGACGTCATGAATCATGGTTTACCTCTTGACTCGGTCCGACGGGTCTGTCTGGGCTGTTGACTAACATTCATAATACGAGGAATATTTCTACACAGTGTGTAATAATTAGTTAGCTAGTAAACGCGGGTACAGTCAGTGAATAAGTTGTTTTCGCTCAAGTGGTGGCGACCGAACCGGTAGATATCTGGATTTACTGGTCTGGAATATAATCACGATATGGATTTGAGCCACAGGCATACTATCACAAAAAGGATACGTGTAACAGGGTAAATTTTGGTGATGCGTACCCGCACAAGCGAACGCTCAAGAGTTCATACTTATAGGTAGAGGGTTTATTCGGCCGGTTTCGCTGTTAGCCTCCACGAGTTCCGATAAATAAAGATTTACATCAACCGGAGACTTTGGGAATCTTATGTGTGTTAGCGAGATTGTTGTTTCAGTCAACTACTAATATCACTATTTGCTCACTCCGTCGCAAGAAGTCAGTCAGTCAGTAATACGTAGTGATCACAGTGATTCGGGTTATAGATGGTGCGCTCACGGTCAATGCCTGCTGTGACTGGAAGTGGCCTATAGCTGCTGCCGAAGATCTGTGTGCACAATCACTGTGAAATCAATCACACGACCATCCGTCTTTAGCTAAGAGAAGAACCACGTGATAGCGGCGGCTTATCGAGGCTATTTTCGAGAGGAATGAGGAGGTATCCGCTGTGCACACAGACGCCTCCTCATCGAGAATCATGCGTCGGCTTACTACACTGTTTCCCTCCGAGTTCCTCGAAGAGCGCGCCGAGGAACTCGGCGTGGTCGAGCGAGAGGGCAAGCTACAGGTTCCAGTCCTCGCGCGGGCGCTCGCGTTCGGCTTCGCCGCCGGCGAGAGCCGAACACTCGCTGGCTTCAGACGCAGCTACAACTCTACAGCCGATGAGACGATCTCTCCCGGTGGCTTCTATCACCGGTTGACGCCGACGCTGGCAAAGTATCTCCGCGACCTCGTCGAGCATGGTCTCGACGAGGTCGCTGTTCCCAACGCTGTTGACGCTGATATCGACCGATTCAGAGACGTGATGATCGCTGATGGAACGGTGTTGCGGTTGCACGAATTCCTCTCTGATGAGTTTCAAGCCCGTCATGAGGAGCAGGCTGGAGCGAAGCTCCACCTGCTCCACAATGCCACCGACGAGACGATTGAACGGATCGACGTGACCGACGAAAAAACGCACGACAGCACGTTATTCAAGACGGGTTCGTGGCTGCAAGGACGGCTGGTTTTACTCGATGCTAGCGCACTTCAAGTACCGCCGCTTTGCGTTGATTGACGAGAACGACGGCTACTTCGTGAGTCGGCTGAAAGAGAACGCGAACCCGGTGATAACGGGAGAATTACGGGAATGGCGCGGCCGCGCCATTCCCTTGGAGGGCAAACAGATCCACGATGTGGTCGATGATCTCTCGCGGAAGTACATTGACGTAGAGGTCGAAGCGGAGTTCAAGCGAGGACAGTACGAGGGAACTCGGTCGCTGGACACGAAGCGGTTCGCGTCGTCAGGCGTCCGCGATTCGGACGCCGACGACTACCATCTCTACATGACGAATCTGTCGAGAGACGAGTTCCTGCCGGCGGATGCTAGGAACGTTGTATCGGTGTCGATGGGAGGTAGAAACGCTGTTCCGTGAGTTGAAGACGCAGTACGAGCTGGACGAGTTCGACACGAGCAACCCGGATATCGTGAAAATTCTGCTGTACGCAGCGTTGCTGTCGCTGTTGGTGAGTCGTGATCTGTTGGATCTGGTCACCGAGCAAGCCGACGACGAGATCGTGTTCCCGCCAGAACGCCTGGGCGGCGACCTTCCGGTCGCACGCCCAGCTCATCCTCCACGAACTCGGTGAATACCTCGGCTACTCACCACCGCCGCTGTTGGAGCGGTTGATCGAAGATGCACAGAAGATTCATCAACAACGACCGATCTTACAGGAGACGCTCGCTACCGCTACGCAACCGAGGCGTAAGTCTTAGCTAAAGACGACTGATCACACGACATTGATGAGAACGGGAAGCTCTTGGTTGCAGATTAGAAATCAAAACTCTCTGAGGACGACACGCATACGTCGTCTCATCGAGACACAACACCGCTAACACAGGGGTTCTTGATGAAGCTGGCGTCTACTTCCTCTCGTTCATGGTGAATTCTGTGGTTTGTCTGACCTCTCAGAGCGGAATTGCGTTGAACAGTAGTCTATAAGCCACTACGTGGCTCAGTAGTTTTACAACCTAAAGAGTTTCTCAATCTATTATAAGCTGGTGGTTGTGTCGGTTAATACCGTACCCAACATCCATCGAACCAGAGATCAGACGGCCGCATCATCGCCGAGTAATTAGATGGACCACCATATTTCCAGGCGTTTGCCGTCACGGACCTAGCGGCCCGTGACAACCTCGCCTTCGTAACATTACCGTCGTACTCGCCGGAACTGAATCCTGTCGAGGAGTGCTGGAGACAGCTTCAAGCGTTTCTTAACAACCGCTTTTTTGACTCACTCAACGAGTTGACGACAGCGATCGATACAGCTCTCAATCAACTTTCAATCTCAAAAGTGAGCAACGTATTTCTGAACGGTTACTATAGTGGGCTCGTCTACGCGTGTACTCGCACACGTGCGGGGTGACAGTTGTCCAAGTCGAGCAGAATCCGCTGGCCCGGATTCTGGTCGCGGATCCCCTCGAGGTATTCCGCAGATTCGTTCTTTCTCTCATTGGCAGGAAATCTGAACCGACACTCTCACTAGAGAGGGCATAGAACCAGACCGCTGGTGAAGTTAGACGAACGAGCGGTCAGGTGATATGCGGATCATCTACGGTGTGGAGTCGCTGGGAATTGTCCCACGGTTGTGGATGTGATGTACCGAGAAATCAAAGGACAGTTCCACCGTCCGTACGGATTTCTTCGTCAACAATCCATCCCTTCTCGTCGTCTCCTCCGCATTTGTTGTGCGGAATGTCGCTAGGTTCCTCGCCGAACACGTCGGCGACGCGTTCGTCGAGAATCTCTTCGGCGTTCTCCGGGCGTGATGGGGCTTAGTTCGCGGAATTGTGTAGCAAAGACCGGGCTCCTCGAGGAAGGTGTATTAAGTAGACCGGGTGTAACTTATGTCGAATTCTTCGTTGATGAGGTGCTGTATTTCCTGTTTCTTCCACGTTGTCCGTCACGAAGTAGTTTCCCGTTCCGGAGGACCTGCCGACATCGTCGGCAGCGTCCTCCAGAGTCGCTCCCCTTAGAGATCCGTTTGTGAAGATCAGCCGCTCAGTGAGTTTCTCGTCGGTAGATTCCGCAGGGAGTCGGTCGAGATTGTCCTCACTGAGGTGACGGACGATCTCTTCAAGGCGATCTCCAGACATACTCTCATATCAGATGCTACCTCCATAACCCCTAGCCACTATGACGCGGGCGATCTGCGGAGCCTTGCTGCTAATAGAGGATACGATGCGAAAGCCTTCCGTGACGAACTCCGTCACAACGGCATCCGCCCGCTGATTAAACACCGTCTGTTCAACTCACTCGATCATGCTCACAACGCCCGTATGGACAGTGATCGGTACCACCAACGATCCATGTCTGAAACCGTCTTCTCAAGCATCAAGCGCACGCTCGGCGGTGCCGTGCGTGCGCGAAGCCGGTGGCTCGAATTCCGTGGAATTATCCTCAAAGCCACCGTCTACAACCTTCGCCGGAGCGTTCGATGTTCGTGAAGTGCAGTGAAGTGTATCGAAACTACAGAGCCCTCTTTTTATCAGATCCAGAAATATCTATAGAAGTTCAAGTTGGAATCACGCCGTCTAAGACTATCTCTCTAAAGGTGCCCTCTCCTCTATGGTATTTACCTGTCTGTCTCACGACTCCTAAGAGAGAATGGTGGGAGCGTTTCGGTGGCAAGCCGGGCACCCGGTTACTGACCATCCATGGAGATTCATCAAACGACCGTCGTCTCAAACCGGTCCGTGTGGTTGATGTAGTGATTGTTCAGCGACCTGTTTCGAACGAATTCCGCGCTGAAGTTTGGGGTATTGACGGAGTTTCGCTTACAGCCACGGTACGAATTTTCCGGATCCTGGTACTCGCTGTCGATCTTCCAGGCGTAGTCGCTGTAATTGGGGTAATCCCAGATTACACCCCACCACCTGTTCAGGCGGGCCCAAGTCGGGTCTTTGATCTGCCAGAACGCATTCGATTTGTCCGACGCCTGAATCTGGACGTTAAACATGTTGAGCACCTGTTGGTTGAATTTACCTCTAACGCCTTCCTGTAGGACTCCCGTGCGTGGGTATCGCCAATGGCCGTTGATATGGATGCCATTAATCCACCCATCGTCGCCGGCCCCCCTCGTGTCAAGATGAAGCGCCGTGCCGATGGAACTTTCGGCGGTCGACTCACTGGGGGTACCGATATCGAACTCCAGACTGAGATGTGTGATGTGGCTCCCCTGTCCTGTCGTATTTACACCGATGTAGCACGCGGTTCCAGTATCACCTGCAGAGATCAGATTGCCGCCCCGGATGGTCGTTCCATCAGCAAAGTATGGTTTGCCAAGGCGAGTATCAAGCGAGAATACTCGTCCCTCATAGCTGTTCGAGGGTGTATATCCGTCACCGCCGTCATAGAGGTCGATTCGTGGCCTGTGGACCTGCGCTCCCGGATGGATATGAACAATATCAGTTCGTTGTAAATCACCGGTACCGTACAGGAACGCTCCGTTGAAATCGAGGATCACATTGCCTCTTACTGTCCACGGGGACGACGGTTGTTCGTATCGCTGCGTTGGGTCCAGCCTAACGATACCGCTGTTGGTCGAGGCCATGGTATCGATCGTCGCCTGGACGTTTCCAGGAGCCGCCAGAGCAGTCGTATCTCGCTGCGCAGTCTGCTGGCTTCTGTCTGTGGTTTGCGAGGGTGACTGATCTCGATCTGCGGCTATATTATACCCGGCGGAGCCAAGCAATCCAGCGCTCGCTCCAGCGGCTGCCGCTTTCAGAACGTCTCGTCGGCTACTGGTCCGTTCCTGATAGGCCTCTGCGAGGTCAACCAGCGCCGCGAGCTGCTCACCACTGAGGTCATCAAGCGAACTGATTTCGTCTGTCATTATATGTATGCTGGGTCACGCAGACGGTTTGCGCCTCCGAGCCAGTCGAGACTCTTCAGAGCGTGGTTCTCTCGCATCTCTCCGAAACCGTATATACCCTCAGTCACGTTTGGAGGCTCGATACGATGATGTCGCTGTGAAATCGGCCGACCCCGATGGTCGAGTCCATCGAGTCGAGATGTCTTTCGCGATGTCAAAGGCGAAAGTTGATACGTGCAGACCGGAGTACCGTACCAGTGATGCTGTCACTTCTAGATACTAAACAAGAGATGAACATTAGTATAAACGGCCTACGATGATATTTCAGGTGAGAGGATGCGAGGACTGTGCCGACACATGCCGTTACCGAACCTACTTAGTGGTCTGTTTACCCTACAATAAGCTGATCTGACTCTAGACCAACGGAATTAGCTGTCAGTTTCTTTGGGGTTCGCTCTCTAAAACGTTCGCTGAGCGTTACCTCAGAGGGTTCTGATTCGGTCGAACAGCCGCGAAAACCGATTCTCCCAGCTGTGTTGCATGGCGTTGTCCCGAGCACAGTCGCTTAATCGGCTCACACGATCTGGTTCGGACAAGAGATCCTCTATTGCCGTTGAGACCGAACCCGGGTCATCTTGGTCAACGATGACCGAATCTTCTCCATCGGAGAGAATCCGCCGGTGTGCCGGGATGTCGGTGGCGATGACCGGTAGCCCGAGGCCCTGATACTCGTAGATTTTAGCGGGCGAACTAACGTTGAACGACTCAAGCCCTGGCAACAGCGAGATCGCGACATCACTTCGGCCCGCCACGCGAGGAACCGCCTCGTGATCGACGTACCCGTGATACTCGAACGTGAGATTGGGTAGCGTTTCGTCCACTCTCGAGCGTAGTTCCGCTATGTACTGGTCGTCACCGCCGCCGATCAGATCAAACCGCAGTTTCGATCTCGCTTCGTGATCCAGTCGCTCAACTGCGTCGATGAACTTGTCAAGGCCCCTGATCTCATTTATAGTTCCGAGGTAGACCAAACTCAACTCGGCGCCGTGTCCTCTAGTTTGTGGCTCAAATTTGTTCACATCAACACCTAGTGGAAGTATGTGTATCGACCCAGAATCGATTCTGTAGTTGTGGCTGAGCTTCTCCGCCAAGTCATTGCTCAGGGTGACAACCAAATCCGAACGGCGAAGTGTCCATCCGAACAGCACCTCATCGACAGAGTACAGGCACCGCTTCAACAGTGGTAGCGCTTGACCTTTTTTCGAGGTGAATTCCTCTCGCTGTTCAAAGGGTTCTGCTCGGATGTCGAACACGACATCTGTGTCTGTGAGCACCCAGCCGATTAGCGCGGGAGTTATTACTTCCGGATAGCAGTATACAACGTCAGGTTTCTCAGTTATGAACAGCCACGCCCAGAACGGAGCGAAAATCAGGTTCAGGAATACGACGCCGATGATCCCATCAAAGTGGAAGTGGTGATTGGTGACACCAGACAATTGTGATGAGGGAGTGGCGACGTGTGTCTCGAAGTTTTTGGAACAGTATTCGGACAGATAGTACGTTTCTGTGTGTCGCTGTACCTTGTCGAAGTCGACTGGAGAGAAGATAAAGATGGTATTCACATCATTTTGCATCGGTGATTGGGGTGAATTGTGAGTTAATAAAAGTTATGAGCGTCATACCCGCGGTGTTTACTTATGGAAATTCTGCTACCTGAACAAACCACCGTTGACGATATAGTATTTCGGACCGCTGCGCTGATTGGACCCGAAATCTAGGAAGTGGCCAGACGACAGGCTGATGCTGTTCTCGATCAGTAGCAGACGGGAGACATCGTGTGCGCTAGCTATGGCTGATGCGGCCTGCGACCCGGCCACTGACCGCCGCCGACGGCGTCTGCTTTTGATACTCACGGACACAAATACGTGAAGATATCTGGAACTTTGATTCGATCAAGTGCAGAGAGCGCAGCATCACGAAGATCGTCAAGTGTGTCGAACAGACGCTTGCCAAGCTCCTGATCAAGTTGTTGCCAGCACTCTTCCGCGGGGTTCAGTTCTGGTGAACCCCGCGGAAGGTAACACAGTTCGATCGGCGTATCTTCGACGAATTCCTGCACTGCGTTGGCAGTGAAATACGAGGCATTGTCCAAGATGACGCATATTTTCTCGCCGAATTCGGTTTGGAGAGCGTCTAACAAGCGATTCGTCGTGTCGCTGTTGAAGTTCTCTTCACAGGGCAGAAAGAACGTCTCGCCGGAATCACTGACTGCACCGAGCAGCTTGATGCTGTCCCACGCGCCCGTCACCGGCAGTGACGGGCGCTCCCCTTCTGGAAACCACGCATAGATCAGCGTAGAGAGTACCTGACGCGTCTGATCGATGGTCAGGACTGTGTATTCGTCGTCCAGATTGTCGCGCTTTTTTTGAAGCCTTCTTGCCAGGCCTCTTGTGCCCGTCCGTCGGATTTGTAGTACTCCGGCCGGGCTGTCTTCCAGGACAGCCCGGCCTCGGACATCAATCGCCGGACCTGGCGTTCACAGTACTCAGTGCCGAACTCTTCGGCGAGATAGTGACGAGCTAGTGGAACAGACCACGCGGGCGCGTCTAGTCCAACTTCTTCGGGTGATTCGTGGAGGGCCTCAACGAACTGGTCGTACTGTTCATCAGAGAGTTCGGCTGTTCTGCCTTCACGTGTATCGTCATAGACGACTTGCTCGACCGGCTCATCAGCGAGCCGGTCGAGCCGCCCAACCCATCGAGACAGCCATGGACCGGTGTATCCGTACCGCTCAGCGACTTCCGCCATCGTTGCGTCGTCTTCTTCGAGGTAATTAATCACCGCTATTAGCCGCTGTGTCGGCTTCTTGTCCTCAACCTCCGCGAGAGCCTCGCGGAGGTCGTCGAGAGTGGCGTCGTCAAGCGCGGCCATACTCGACAGTCACGCTCTAGCCTAAAGAATTTTCAGCCGATAGTATCAATGCAGTTCCTGTACGTGCCGTCGACGAATGGTGAGGGGACGACTGTCTTCGCCACAAATCTACGAGTCGGCCCGGAGGAAGCCGAGTCGTTCTGTTGCCGCTACAGCCGTCACTGGCAGATCGAAAACGAGTACAAGAACATCAAGAACGACTTCCTCGCGAAGACCTCTTCGAAGGACTACAGAGTGAGGCTGTTCTACTTCGTGTTCGCGGTCTTGCTCTACAACATTTGGCGGCTCACGGACTTCCTGCTGAAAGCGGGCGTCGATGGCAAGATGGACTATGCGCCGGTCCTGACCGCGGGTGAACGTGTCGAAGTCGTCGTTTCGGCGCTGATCCCACCCGACTGACCGACCGCTTCCCTACCGGGTTCGCCACTTGAGAGTGGTAACGCTGTTAAGCAGCGCCAGAATCCGCGAAATTTTGGACGTTCTCTTGGCAGATTGGATCAGGATTGTTCAAAATAGGTGCTCAATTGGTGAGTGGAACACGAATAGACGCCGGCCCAGCCCAAAACTGGCCCATCCTCCGAAATTGTGGGACTGTTATTTATGCGTATTCCATATATCGATATACACTTTAAAGAAATATTTGCCAAACTACCGTAGAGCCATAAGTCTGGGACACGTCTGCTGTCCCAACAGAACTATCAGGACCCAATGTGTTTAGCTCTGTATGCCGAAATCACCAGATTCAGATTCAGAACCCGGAAAGCACGACGCTTCCCCCGGGATTGAGCGGACGAAGCCGTGGCACTCCGCCGACGACGTTCCCTGGACGCTGCTGACCGAGCCCCAGCTTGCCGATGCGTACGAGGCTGTGATCGTGCCGGCGTTGCGGCGGGATGGGTACGAGCCCGAGACTGACTGCCCCTCCTACGAGTGGCTCTCGAACAACGGCTTTCGCGGACTCACTTACGCGCTGAAAGAGTACCACGACACGACGTTCGCCGAGTTCTGGTCGGACACGCTGGAATACAACACCGAATCCAGCGGGTACGACTGGGATATCGAGCACGACGAGACACGCGAGTCCTTTCAGGAGTATCTCGACGCCAAACAAGCGGCGGCGGATGACTGGACAGACAGCACGCGGGAAACCATCCGCTACCGACTCGCTCGCTACGCCCGATCCTACCGAGAGCGTCACGGGACCGACGATCTTCTCTCGCCCGTCGACGACAGCGACATCACCGAGACCGAAGCCGTCGACCGCTGCCGGGAGACCTTCGCCTACATGTCCGGTGAGTACGCTGAGTCCACCATCGCCCGCGTCCACGATGCAATTCGGACCTGGTATGGCTGGCTCGTGGAACGCCGTGTGGCGACAGTCAACCCCACCAACGGCGCGGAGGACTGGTTCTCGTGGTCCCGCTCGTCGGACACCGATCCTGTCGCCCTCGACGCCGAGCACGTCCGGGCGATGTTCGACGCCGCCATTACCAGCCGCGACCGGATGCTCGTCGTTGCCCTCGCGGGCTGGGGCCTGCGGACCGGTGAAGTCGCGGCGCTGCACCAGGACCAGCTCCATCTCGACGCCGACGACCCGCACATCCAGTTCGACGAGCGAAAGAACGGGCCGGGGACAGTCGCGATTGTCTTCGGGGAAGACGAGGCTCGCCGTCATCTCTCGCGTCGATGGCTACCTGTTCCCGTCGGAGCGCTCGAAAACCGGCCACGTCGACGGGACGACAATTGCTGGCTGGTTCCACGATCTCGCCGACACGGCCGGGGTTCCCGAGGAGATCGACGGGGTCACCCGGAAGCCACACATGGGTCGGCGGTTCTGGTACGACGCCTACTCGCAAACCACTGAGGATCTGCTGGCCCACGTCCAAGATATCGCCGACGAACAGGGGAGTGCCAGCGCGAAGGTGGTGTTCGAGGACTATCTGACCGACGAGCGAAAGCGCGAACTGCGGCGCGAGTTCATGCGAAAGAAACTGAGCGCGGCGTTTGAAGGCGACGGTGGTGTCTAAGTGTGCGCCGTAGCGGAGAATATTGTGGGCGAGGGCAGCAGTAGATGGGCAGTACTGGGCGTTACCACTTCGGCCGGAGCCGAGCGTGGATACCGTCGTTCATGCTCATGGGTTCACCCTCGATATCGAAGTATTCACCAGTCAACCGCCTGAGTTTGGCCTCCGTGCCTGAGACCACCACCATTACGAATGGGCCCTTCCCATCGCTATCGACCGTCTGAATTTCAATATCTGGGTCTGCCAGCCGGTTCCGTATCAGGTCTTCATTCATCACACCACAGTCTCGTCAGTCAGGATTAATGAAAGCTGGTCTACTTTCCGGTCACGTTGAGGCTGGATTCGGTGCCTAAGAACGGTCTTGTAGTACATACCGCAAGATCTCCATTTGAGTCATATCGAACCCCTCTGCAGATTGGCGCTGAAATTCCTCGGGGTCGAACACAGCAAGCAGATCCTCCGGGCTGAGGACTACTGTCCCTACAGCCACAAATTGAACGATGGACTGGAAACCATACTCTGGAACCCCCCATCGAAGTGCAAATACCGAAGTCAGGACTGCGCCAGTTACAACTGGAGCGAAGCCGGCCAGTCTGATATGGGTTGGTGAGAGGTCATACGGCTGCTGAAACAACACTCGGTAGGGAATGATGCCATACTTGTAGAGCACCTCGATTTCGCTGGTCTGTGTCCGCCCAACGAGATAGTGAGAATATTCGTGGAGGTGTGTATAAGTGAACAAGGCAACGACTGCACCAAGTACGACGATACCGAGAGTCAACACAATCTGGGTAATGCTACTCATGTGTGGGCGTGCAGTTTGCTATTTGTCTACTTGGTGGACTTTTCACTGGCTGTCGGCCACGCCGCCCAGCACTCTTCGTCACAGAACACGAGCCGGTAGAACACGTGGCCCAGCTCGTCGGCGACGCGTACCCAGGCCCCGATGTGGACTGAATCGACGGCGACGGGCTCGCCGCACGCTTCGCAGGCCTTGGTATCCCCATCCAGATATCCTCGGTTGGTTCGGTTGGCGTCGACGTTGACGATTGTCCCCTCGTCACTGCTCGGCGGGCCGTCGAGGCCCTCGGCCTCAGCATGCATACTGGCTCTGTGGACTGCCGACAGGATATACTTCGGCCAACCGACCTGAAAGTGAAAGTGCCGGCCCAATCCGGCACGGGATGGGGTGGTGGGGTGGGGGTGGAGATACAGACACCTGAATGTGGAACCAGAGGGGTGTCTGTAGCTAAATGTTCTCCAGTCCTGAGTATGAAAATGATGGCTAGTGTTCGGACTCTTGACACACTTGCCGAGAACTCAGCCATCCACGCTGAAAGTGAGAGTGCCGGAGGAGTTCGGCACCGAATGGGGGTTTGGGGGGTGAAGTATACAGACACCGAAAGTGGATTCAGGTGGTGTCTGTCACTGGATTCGTTTCTTCTCGGCTATCAACCTTCTGACTACGTATCAGTCTTCGAATGTTTTGTGGCCACTATCGGTGAGGTTCACCAGTTCACCAACATAAACACCTTTTCGACCTGTATGTTGGTTAAATTGCTACTACATCAGCTAGAGCAACAGTAGTGAAGACGTGTATTCGATTTTCCGGCGAAATCTGGTGTGCTTCGGACCGATTGTTGGCACATTTACGGGGTTGAGGCCGCCCACGGTGTCAATCTCGATACTAACCGTCCTCGACGACCGGCAGTACTCTTGCTCGGGCCAAAAGCGAAAGCGTAGATTCTATTCGTCGACTTCCTCGGGCTGAATATCCCGAAGACGCTCACTGACTTTCGCCTCGTACTCCACTAAAAGCTTGTAGAACTCTTCAATCGTCTCCTCGGCAGTCCTCCCTTTCGCCTTGATCGTCACACTGTCTTCGTCTCGTGTTCCGTTTCCTCGCTTTAACCGGGCTTCCATGCTACTCCCAATATCTGTTCGTTCGACCGTTTCACCTGTCTCTGGAGCCGCTGCTGACTCTCTATCTGGTTCACTTGACATAGTTTTTTTCAGGACGCTCTCATTAGAACGCCCCTCACCCGACTGGGGCACACAAAACAGCCGTTAATCGCTGCTGTCGAACGCACCCATACTGGCCTGTTCACTCGGAACAGACATCCCAACGGGAGGTGTTCGATCTTCCATGCCCGTGTCTGTCCCCTGATCTGGACTGCGCTGGTTGTCTCCCTCAACCGTGTTCTCGAATGCGTCAGTCACCCACTCGTGAAGCTCCTCGACCTCCTCACCGTCTAGCTCGCGAACGCTCCCACCCAGCGAAGAGTACGAGGTCTGCCACGCCCCCTGGAACTCGACAGTCAGTGAGTCGCCCTGGATAACGTAGGCGTCCAGATTCAAGAAACAACAGTTCAGCGCCGTCATTCGGGCACATAATGGGTCCTTATCTTGCCCGACAAAGAGTGCGTCTGGTTGCTTTCGACCAGCGACCAGTAGTATCCGACCGCTCCCACAGGTCGGGTCAAGAACCGTCTGGCGGTCCTCGGTATCGCTACTTTCGTTTACAACGCCGGCGATCTCAGCCATTGTCTCGCAGACAGTGTGTGGCGTAAAGTGCTGGCCGAAGGAATCGCTCGACATTCCATACTCCTCGTAGACCGCACCCAGAATGTCAGCACTGGTGACTGCCATCCGTTCTTGCAGCTGGCCGAACGCTTTCGAGAAGAGGTCGACGGACCGCTGCCCATGTGGATGGTCCATATCACCGCGCTCACGATAGTTATCGACGATTTCCAGATATGGATCGTCTCGATTCTGAAGCGCGAATAACATGAGTTTGACCCAGTCTCGAAACACGGTGTGGGCGCTGTGCCCGCGCTGGCGAATCTGCTCAAGCGTTTCAACAATCCCGTCGACATCAAACTGTGGAGAAGCCATGCTCTCTCAGCCACCAGAGGGTCACAAAACCTGGCTTGCCAGTTATCGTCACTCCAGAGTTCTACTCGTTGCTTGATCTGGTCAATACATCAACATAGGGCCCCATCAAAAATTCTAAGACAAGCGTCCTACTTCCTTCAATATGGCACAGTGTAATCTCTGCGGACAACAATGGAACCAACCGGATATTGAGCGTATCTGCGACCATTTTGAAGAAGAACACGGATTTTTTCAAGACTAATACACAGTATCATACAACCCTTCATGGGGTGTTATTTTCAACTAAAATAGTTTGAATCAGGTGAGCGGTACGCAGGCTTACCGAGCAGCTGTTTCAATTCCCTTCACGAGTAGAGTATTCACAACAGCTGCTATAGATTGTAGAGGTCCTCAACCGAGCGGCGGTAGTAGTCTTGATCGGAGTCCTGAACAGCGTCAGTTTCATCGGAGCGCTTCGCAACGACGCTGGCGAACTCTTTCGGAGGCTTCCAGTTGCCCTCTTTCTCCCGTGCTTCCCACTCTTGGACGAGAGCGTGCTCACCGTCAGCAGTGACATATAGAGCACGAATCCCCGGCTGCTCGCTAAGTGGCCCTTCAAGCAATTTCCCAGTTCGGGTATCAACTACCCATTCAAGCAGGAGACCAGCCCGCCACTGAATGGCATACAGTTTGACCTCACCGTTGTCGGGAGATTCTATACGACCGTTGTCAGCCCACGATTGTGGCAGCGATTGATTCGTGGTTTTGTCTGTCCATCGCCACTTTCGCTCTTTCGATCCATGCTTTCCACGTCGGTAGCCACTGCTCATTGTTGGATTTCTCTCAGCTACCCGAGAAGCACAAAACAGCCCGTCGCGAGAGGTCACTCAGCCATGTGCTTCTCGATGTGCTGGAACCACAGACGGATCGTCTTTGTATGCAAATCCACCCTCTCACTTATCATCGCTTGCGTGAGTCGGGTATCTGACTCCCGGCCAGCAAGGTAAAGAGCGCCGGCTGCGATACCGTCTGGTCGCCCGTTGATCTCGGCCGACTCGGTCGCCTGCTCTGCGAGTTCGAGCGCTCGCTGGCGAATGTCCGGCGCAACGTCGAATGGAAGTTCCGAACAAATCCGTGCTACCCAGTCCACCGGGAGCGACACTGGAATCGGGAGGTCAAGTTCGGTCAGGAACGTCCGGTAGCAGTTCCAGATATGTGAGCCGGAACACCGCGCAACGTCGGCTACCGTCTCCATCGTCACGAGGCCATTGCATCGGCAGGCGGCGTAGACCGCGGCCGCTGCACCGCCCTCAATCGACCGTCCGATTAGGAGGTCCTTTTCCTGGGCTTTCCGGAAGAGCGTGGATGCCTGCTGTTTCACCGCTTTGGTTTCAGACAGCGCACTCGCAATGCGTCGGATTTCACCGAGTCCATGGGCAAGATTCCGGTCGCGCTTGCTATCGAACTTTGCCCGACCGTGAAGCCACCGCTGGCGAGCAAGCCGTTGACGCCGTCTCGGAGAAATATCTGTGCTATCGACTCGCCCGATATTCGTCGACAGGCCTCGGTCGTGGCGAGTGGCCGTCCGGGGCGCTCCCGTCCTCTTCTGTTCCTCCTTGTCGTACGTCCGCCACGCTGGCCTGCGGTCGATCCGGTCTTGGTCGGTCACCAGGCCACAGTCTTCGCAGTTCGTTTCCCGCCCGCTGCTATCGAGTGTGCCGCCACACTCGGGACACCCCGGCGTAGCTGTAGACAATTCTGTCTGGACAGTTTGCGAAGATATATTTCGAGACATCCTCTCATCTGACCGGAGGGTCAGAAAACACGCTGCGGCGTCCGATTAGGCGTTTGGCAGTTTTCCATCCGGGCGGGGGACTCGCTGGGCTTCAATCTCGATCTCGACCCGGCGACGGTGCTTGCATCGCTCGGCCTCATCAGGACAGCTGCACGTCTCCTCAAGCACATCCACCTCGTAGCAACTATCCGACGCCGAATGGACCTCGTAGCGACCGGGCTTTGCGAGGAAGGAAACGTCGATATCTTCCTGCTTCGCTCGCTTTGTACGCGGTTCATCCTCGGAGGTGACGGCCAAGGGGTCCTCTTTGGGGTCCGTGACGCCGCCGTCGTCGAAGCGGACCTGCATGACTCCACCGTCAGCGACCGCTTTGCGGGGTTCGCCTTCGACGTGTAGTCCGAACTGGTCGTCTAGAGCGTCGTCGTCAACCCACTGCGGGATGGGTCGCTCGCCGGTCGCGAAAGCGACTCGCTTGATATGCTTGCACTCCTCGCTGGGATTGTACTGCTTCCACTTGCACTCACAACTCCCTGTTCGAGTGTCGACAAGGTACTCTGAGCCGGACCCGGAGTTGACCAGGAAGAGATCGTCGGCGTTTCGTGCACGACCAATCGAGTCCAATACGGTCATCACTTCGGTCAGCGCCCGAACGGTACAACTGTTCGGGCCAGCCTCCTTTAGTTCACTCTCGTCGATGCTGCCGGCGTCGCTACTGGATTCTGTGGTAGCCATGAATAACAGGCGGCACGCCCTCTGTGGGACGCCCCTCACCCCGTTGGGGCACAGAAATCACACGGCGGCTTGCTCCTCGGTATCCGATTCATCGCGACGGATCTCGCGTGCCCGCTCTCGAAGACGAGACTGGATCGGCGTCCGGTTCTGGTGCTTGTTCTCGTATGCGAGATACTGCTGGATCGTCTCCATTGAGTGCATACAGTTGATGCCGGCGACGATTGGCTGGAGATGATCGGCGTCCAGCAACCGCTCTGGAGGGAGTTTGTCGAGAATCGAGTCGGCGTCGCTCATGCATCTTCTCCCCGGAAGTCATCGAGCGTTGTCTTGCGCGTGTACCGACAGTCGGGGTAGTGAGCTAGAAGCGTCTCGTCGACGGCGTCCCAGAAGCCGATTTTATGCGGCGCAACCGACTGCCAGAACCGGGCGCGTGCCAGAGCTGCCGGAACACGGTGGCGCTCCTCGCGACGCCACTGCTCGCGCTCGATCATCGCCATGTCGAGGCTCCCTCCGGTCTGTCTGTCATGTACGAGCTGGCAAGCTCCAGCCCAGCATCGAGTGTGCTTCGCGTCCCGACCAGTTTGGTCGCCCGTTCGAGCGTCCAGCCAGCATCGCTTCGCTTGAGCAGGACTGTGGCCCCGGTGTCGGGGATGTGCCAGCCGATCGTGTCGTTGCCAGCGGCGAGAAATTCCCACTCACCGGCAACTGCTTCTTGTGCTGCGCTCTGCGTGTCAATCAGCACATCCGAGCGTGGGCCACCAGCACCGAAGTCGCCCAACGTGGCCGTTCCTGCTGCGTTCATGCAGCGACCTCCCGGCGGTCCCAACCAGCGAGTTCGGCTTCGATGGCGCTGATGATGGTCGCAACTTGTTCCTCTAACGTGTCTGCTTGCGCACCGTCGACGTCCAGAAGCGAACGAAGTTCGAGTACGTCCGGGAGGTCGATACTGTCTGATCGCCGGGCCACCATACGGAGGACAACCGCTTCAACATCAGCGCTGTCGGGCTGCCCTCGAACAGTCGTCGCGATGGACTCGACGAACGGGATGGTTCGCTGCGACAGGTCTTCCGAATGACGGCAGGACATATTTCGAGACATCCTCTCACCCGCCAGAGGAACACAAAATTGGGGCTCGCTACCGCTGTGAATGGGGTTTGTGCTTACTGCGTTGGCTGAACTACCTGCTCAATAACACTGCAAACCGAGAGGTGGCGACTGACTTTCAATCAGTGGAGAGTCATTCCGTCACTTGGCGGTGAGCCGGGGATACGCTAACTGGAGTTCGCCATCCAGCGAGTAGTCACTACTGAGGGTCCCGCTCCCCGAGAGTGCGATGGTTGTGTGGATATTGAGGCGTGTAGCCGTCTCCGATCCCGGAATTACGATGAGATCGAGCGTGCTGATTGTTTCATCTGCGAGGTCGTCTAAATCGGTAATCTCGATGATCGTCCCGAGGGCCTGATCAGGCGTATAGAGTGCTACCGACGGTGGTGGAGAGCTATCCCCTTCCACTGGCGAGACGACGGCGACCTCTGCGGGGAATTCCGTTGCTGTTTCGGGCATCCATACTCTCAGTTTGATGGATTCCACGTTCGTCCCATCCCGATGCCAGATCTCAGTCGAAAGGTCGATACGTCCGGATGTCACGCTTCCATCGACACCCAAATGACCTACTTCCTCGTCGTTCTCTGTAAAAATGAGAGCCTACCTTCCACTTGATTCCGTATTTATCGTCGGTTTAGAGAGTGATTTGTTACCCGAAATTGTACTACATCCTGCTGTTGCAGCGACGCCAGCAGCACATACAGATGCAAGGTACGTCCGTCGGTTCACGAGGTGAAGGAGGTTTCCAGTTCATAAAGTTATGGGGAACGCTCAGATCCGTATTTGGGCCTCGATCGATCTCACATTTGGATGGTTCCATTGCGCGCTGTACTACCTGTACTGCTCAGTAGCGGAACAGACCCACCAGTTTCGAGGAACTACCACTGACTACCCAGTCCACCCGCCGATCTCGACCTGTGTACTGTCTGCCGGAGCATCGTCTGCTGTCTTCTCAACTGCATCAAACGAGGGTTCGACGAGACGCGGTACTCCGTCGTCGTATGTCCGGTCAGGGCGTTTCACACAGTTGAGCGTGATGATAGGACTGCACTCACTACAAGAGTGCGTTGCCCCGTCGAAGCCGTTGATACTCACCGACCAGGAAATAACGCTTGCAAGCCGATACGTCCCCGCTGATGGCCGGCGAGTACTGGCAGACCGGCAGCCAACAGCTCCACAGACATCGCAGGTGACGAGATAGTCCCGATCTGCCTCGTGGAAGAGCGAAGCGGCCTGCTCGACGTTGTCGCGGTCCTGAAGCGCACACGCCCGGCAAATCGTGAATCGGAACACGCCGTCTTCTCGGTCGACCTCGTCAGGCCACCGAACATACGTGTACGCCTCGCCGGAGATATCGGCTCTGTCCCCACAGAATCGACAGCACTCGGCCGTTGCTTCGGGCTGGACGTCGGTCACTGAGACCACCGTGCAAGTGTTGACTGCTCGCGAGCAGTGTCCACGGGACAGAGAAAGCGCCATTTATACTGTTCACGAATCGGCTTGTCCTCGCGGTTGCTTGCCTGTCCCGGTTCACGGTAGCCCGTACACGTCCAGCCCTTGTCTTGCAGCGCCCGAACCATCGCGCCATCATAGTCCGAGCGCACCCACGTCAACAAGAAGCGAGTGTTACGGTCGTCAGCCTGCAAGAATCGCTCCTGTGAGCAGGCTAGCGCCGCCGACGCGAGGTTTGGCATCCGAACACCCATGCAGATCCGCGCGGCCTCGACGAGCGAGTCCCCAGAAATCACCTCGCTGTCAACGACTGCCGTGTTCGTCGACGGAAGCACCCGCCGGGCGGTCGCTCGAATCTCCGCTGGAAGACTGTCGATCTCGACGGGCTCGGGACAGAGCTGGCCGTCGACACCGTACCGGATTCGCTTCTTCGATATGAGCGGGTAGCGGTACGTGATAGCCCCGACCAACGAGTCCTGAAAGTACAGCCCGTGGTTGGTGAGGTTGACCGACGGCAGCGAACCCATATAGGAGTGATGCGCCTCGTAGACGGCGGCTGCGGTCTCTCTGTCGATTGGTTCGACGGCGACATGATCGGCAAATCGAATCCCGAGAGGTGCCGTGAACGGGTCGCCGTTGGCGTGAATCGGACAGGAACACTCCCCTGTGTCTGCTGGCGGGCGATGCTGAAACGACTTTGTTCGCGTCGATGCTGAGTGTGTGGACATCCTCTCACCCGCCAGAGGAACAGAAAATCGCTATCGAGTTACCACGGGGTGATCACAATGCCGGCATCTGGACCTTCGATATACACTGGTTCGCACCCTCGGTAGAAGATCGTGAACCGCTCAGGCTGATACGCAGGATGCTTCGCAAGCGTTGCGATTGCACGGCTCGACGTCGGCTGGCGGGAACTGGGGGTCGCCTGATCGGAGGGCAAGGCGACCAGACTGGAGTACGTCCCACGACTGGAACTGGTAGTCAGCTGGTGGAGTGAACGTTTCTCGGGCTGTTGCGACAAGATACTCAGCACCGTCGACAACCTGTGCGGCTATCGGATAGCGGGCAGACTCCGGACGCACGGTGATAGCCCCATCGAGCGCGGGCACCACTTCATCTCGTCCAGACAAACGCCGATGGTGGCTTGACGACTGGAATTGGTTGCTCGTCGACGGGCAATTCGCTGCTGTTCGTGGCTGATCCATCACGGGCTTTGGAGGTTGGTTTTGTCATCCTCGCACCCGCCAGAGGAACAGAAAACCGCCGTCTCAGTCGAGGCCGGGGAGTCGTTCAGCAATAATGATGCCGCCCCTCGGCCCCTCCAAGTACAGTGCTGTGTGCCCACGAAAGTAGATGGCGTAGCGGTCCGGAACGTACTGATGTCCGGTCGAAAGCGTCGCGATAGCCTTCGACAAGATCCGCGCCGAGAACAGTGGGTTGCCGTTGTGGTTCGACAGGCGGCCAGATTGCAGTGGGTCCCAGCTATCGAACTTGTGGTCCGCTGGTGGCGTCAGTGTCGTCCGGGCCGTAGCAATCAGGTAGTCAGCCCCGTCGACAACTTTGGCGGCGGTGTTCGTTACATCTGGAATGAATTCCACATTCCCTCCAAAGTCGGTCATCGGCTCGTTGTCCCAGCGCAATGCTTCTGGATGGCCGGCGACCGGCACCGGCGGGCCTCGGAAGCCCTCGCTTCGGATGTGGGATTTTGCTTTGCTCTCGCAACCGAATGTCTCCCCGCAGGTGCACTCGAACGATTCGTCGTTGCGGTAGTAACCGTCGGTATCCTGTGAGCGGATGAGTTCACCGTCGTCGTCCATGTAGATGGTGTCGACATACCCCCACGAATACGACACTTCGATCTCGTGCTCTTGACTGGGCTTGCTGAAGTCGAAGCCGGCTTGCTGGTCTGGCTGTCCGTCCTGCGTCTGAGTCGGATCAGTTTCCGTCATCCTCTCACCCGACAGAGGAACAGAAAATCGCCCGACACAGCCGTTAACCAACAGAAGCGATAAGTGTTGGTTAATATGGGGTGTCAGCCCGACGACCACCGTTTCAGGTCGCTCTGGGCGTTGGTCTGTCCACGGAACGACAGCCGATCAGCCATTGGAACGCTCACCGCTTCGCCCTCGCGAGCCACGTAATTATTCAGATATCGGTGGTCATCGTCACTGTAGCTGCCGTCCTTGTTTGGCTCGCTGTCGGGCGAGACGTAGATGATGCTAAACGCCGGCAAGCCAAACGCTCGGGTTTGCGAGATTTGTAGCACCATCGCGTCACCGGGCCCGTGGCAGTCAATGAGGTCCCCGCGATGCAACTGTTCCCCCAGCGGCGTGCGAGAGGCCTCCGACCGGGAAAGTCGCTGTCCGTCGTGATGGGAGTTCCACGGCTCAAGTGGATCTAGCTCTCGATCTGGGCAGATCCGTGCTGTCGAGTCGTCAAGAAGCTCAACCACGAACGGGTTTTGCTGGCCGAAGTGGTACTTGTAATCCGGAGACCGCCGGGCTCGCTCAATGTGGGTCTCGACTGCTTCGGCTGCCACCTCTCTGGTTGGGAACAGTCCCTGCCAAGAACAGTGGTTGTCCGAACAAACAGCCAGAAAGCCAGTCTCTGTCATCCGGATCACCTCTCGGTCCAGTGGCGCGTCGACGTGGATATCCGCATCTCGGTCGATGTCGCAGGTTTGCGTGCTATCCATTTTGCCCTCCCTCCCCGCCGTCGGTTTCAAGACTCGTCTGCCTCGTGGCAAGGAACCGCTCAGGGACGTTCTCGAACGCATCCAACCCAGCCTGCTCGGTTCCCTCGACGTCGACGCCGCTATGATCTGGTTTGCCACGTAGCAGACTCGCGCTCAAAGCCGCCGTCGAAGGCTGAAAGTTCTGTTCGACGAACGGGCTTTGCAGTTGCTTCAAGTTCTTCAGTGCGGTCTGAAAGCCAGCCCATCTGGTCGAACATTCCGTCGAAATCATGCTCCTGAAACGGGAACCGGACGGTTGCCTTCGGCGGGAGGGCAGTGTGTGTCTCCCGGCCAGTCCGAATCGCAGTTGGCCGTCCGTCGAAGATCCCGCGCTCACGCAATGCGTCAACGTAGTCACTGCCGGCCAGAACGACCAGCTCTCGACACGGAGAGTCCTGTTGCTCGGCGGCGTATGGTCGGCGGAGCCAATCGGCCAGCGCCGAGTGGACGCGAAGAGCCCAGCGATCTAGTCGGCTCTCGGCCCGCTTCCCCGACGGGAGCCGATAATTGGCTTCTCCCTCGATGGGTTCGCCGCGTAGGTCCTCGATGGTCGTATCGTACGGGGCGACCGTCTGCCGAGGCATCAAAATCCCGTGTTCTGCAGAGAGAACCGCCCAGGTGTTCGCTCGTCGGTCAGCGGTTCGAGCCCACTGGACAGCCGCCTCAGCATACGACCGCTTGACCGCGAAGTACGACGATGTGTAGAGGTCGCGAGCCTCAGCTGGATCGTCGGTTTTCGCGTCGTCACATCCGATGAGCACGAAGCGGCCACGGGTCTCGCTCAGTCTGTGTGGTAGTCATCTGTGTCTCCCTCACCCACCAGAGGAGTCACAAAATACGGCTCTCAGGCACGTTCTATCCGAGTTAAGCCTGTTATAGAAACGGCTACAGTGTATTGCTTTCACTCCAAAATGAATTGAAACAGTTATTCAGTGAATGCGTGTATTGAGCGCGTCGTTCCTTCTGGGCCGTTTGATACGCGGGCGTTCGTTACCAAGAACTATCAACAGATATTCTACCTAGATAGATTCCCTCGAAATGATGCAGCGTCGCACGCTTCTCGGACTGGCCGCCAGCACCGGGGTCGCCGGCGTCCTCGGGGTCACAGCCGGGATCAACGACAAGCCCTCCATTCCACCAGCTACGCACGCAGCAGAGCCAGTATCTTCAACGGGTGAACGGAATAGTCCCGTTGTGACTAGCGATACGACGACGGCGGGAAGCAAGACCGTACGGTACCGTTTCGACAGTCCGCATCGGTTCTCAACCTCGAATCGGCTGGTCGCTACGCCCTTGTCACTGAAGTATCAACTTATTCCAGGATCGAACTATGAGGCGGGAACCGAATGGAAAACTGCCTCGCTGACAGTGGAACACAGTTGGCACTCGGGGTCGCTCATCTCTCACTCTGGAGATGTTGTTCCGGCTGACGATGACAACGCCAACTCGAACCTTTATTTGGGTACTGACCAGTCGACAAGGCGATACCGGTGGCATCTGACGTTTGACACCGCAACAGGGAACTCACACACCTTTCGCTTCGCCACTACCGTGGACCGTGAGGAGGAACCCGAGACCGGCGATACTCTCGTTGATGTGAAGTTTGGTTCGGGATTCACGCAGGGATTCCTCAGAGCCTCAGAACGGGACCTTGCAACGGCACATCTTATAATGCAAGGAACGACCGAGTAGAGCCGAAGTTGGCCACACACAATCGTCGGGTAAGCGACAGCATACAGATATACCCTTTTTCTGCCACCGCGTTTGGAAATCAAGTCGACGATCAGCGCACACCATTGAGCGGTAGGTGCTCACTCGTATCGACCGGTCATCGAGAATCGCACCGAGACTGTGAACGCGTCTATGACACTCTGCTAGCTGTAACCTCTGCGGGAGTGAGTCCTGTCCGGTACTCCACTCTGTCTCGCTCGTGTTGACTCCGGTACGCAAGCGTCTGTCCGTTCTCATACTCGACGACAATCGCATCCTCAAGGCCGTCGACAGTCGCTCTCGAACCGTCAACAGCCCAGACGGGGTCCATCGGTTCCGCTGTTAGCGGGTTCCGGTCTTTCTCTATAGCCGGCCACACACCCCGCGATTTCCAGTATAACCTGATGTGTCGCAAGCTCTCTCGCACCGTCTCCCGGATCGAAAGATGGTCCGCACTCCCGTAGCCGTGTGGCGAAAAATACTCGCCGTGAAGCGCCGCCAGATGAACTCCGTTCCAGTCGACGCCAACGATATCGGCTGGCTCCTCTCCGGTCACACGCGGCTGTGTTAGCGCCTCGATCACCGGATACTGCTTCGTCGGACTTGCGCCCCAGCAGATGCACTCGCCGCCCCCGCCAGTCCACAATGTCCGTGTATTCGTCAGCTGTCTGGTCGGAGTAGCCCATCGGGTAGCCCAAGATGATATCCTCGTCGATCACGTCGATTGCGTCGCGGCACTTCGGGACGATGATGGCCTCCATGCCCGGAAACTTTCGTTTCAGTTCCCGTGCGGCTTGGTTGTACCGGTCGCGCTTCTTGCCGGTCGTATGCGTCGCCGAGCATCCCTACCGATGGCTCGTACTGCTCGAAGCGTTCGATGTACCGGTCCAAGTCTGGATTCCGAAAGTCGTTGTCTAGCATCTCAATCGGGACGTCGACGTTCCGAAGCGAGGACTGGTAGGTGTAGTCCTCGCGAACGCCGACAGCAAACCCAAGCCGAGTAAGCATCGATTACGAACGGCTCCCGGTGAAGGAACCCGACGCACTCAGCCTGCTGTGCATCGCCGACAGCCGCCGCTGACCAAGAGTGTCGAGCCTCAGAAGACATGGAGAACACCGAGCGCGCCCACCGGCGCGCCCAGCTGGCAGGCGCGGCACAAAACGACCCGGCGGCTTAAATACGGAGACGGGCGGAAGTGTCGAGTCAGAATGAAGGAAGGCATCGAATCGCAGTACGACGACCCTGACAACTACCGGGGCGACTACCCACCAGACTGGGCGTACCGGATCGTCTTCCGGAGGCAGTTGGACAACAACACTTGCACCAACTGCGGCACGCGGTACCCTGCGGAGGACTTGGAGGTCGTGCGACGAGTCCCTGCCGAGAACGGCGTGAACAAACAAGACCACGAACCTCCTGACAGTGTGTTCTACCTGCGAAGAACGACATCAAGCAAACGGGACGCCTGAACCTGCCAGAGTCAGCGAAACAAGAGCCAGCAAGCAGTCCGGAGGCGGACTCCCACAGAGTGCTTGCGTTGCAGAGCGAAGTCCCGATCACTGAGGAAGTCGAGGGCGAAGAGACGGAGGGCAACGGGCAGTCTCGCGATGGCCCTCGTGTCGAAGCCCAGCCACGTCGCAGACACGGTCGACGAGTCCTCTTGCAGTCACCACGACGACACGAGGAAAGCGACGAGCAGTCCGACCAGGACGACACCGACGAGCGTGCTGGATGGCGACGGCTAGCCGTCGCGTCGGTAGGAGGCACAGCGATGTTTCTGGGATATCTCTGTGCGTCTTGGCATCGCCTACTTCCTGTCCTCAATCTGCGGGTGATCTGGCGTTCTACGGCCTCCCGCTGGCCGGGCTCGTAGCAGGAGTCCGGTGGCGACTGTCGACAGCCATTGCGTCCGTCTGCGTTGTTTTGATGTACGCTGCCGTCTGGGGGTCCATCCAGACGGAACTGTTCATGTCTCCGTTTGCGTGGATTCCTGTGGTTGCGCCACTGACTGGGGTTGCCTACGGAGTCGTAGCCGAGCGTACTGAGTTCTCGCTGCGGAACCATCCTGCCAGCCTCAGATTCGCGACTGATGATCCAGCGCTTCCGTTGACGAAACGTCCTCTGACAACTGGTCCACGACCGATGGGTCGAACGAGTCAGAGACGTGCCGCACGTTCCATAGCCCAGACTGATACACTTCGGATTTCGGCGAGTGATACCCTAGCCAGTCGAGGTCTGACGGCCCTGCAGATCGACGATACTCTCGACACCATCGCGATGGTATGTGACTCGATCACCGCTCGGTCACACTCTGGTCCGGGCTTGCCCGGAACGTCAACCCAGAGAAACGGCAGATCCCGGATGTACTCCGACACGCGCTGTTCGAGTTCGTGTTCCTGCTCGCGAACAGCGGTCGTCTCGGCGTCGGGATTCGGCTCGCCCCAGTGAGGATATTCGTCGTGCCAGCCGTGCTTCTCGATCAGCGCCCGCCCGACGTGCAAGCGAAAGATCGAACCACGATGGTTGCCACCGCCGGCGTACTTGCCCGCGAACGTTGCCCACGATGTTGTCTGAGTCGATTCCAGAGCGTGTTCGACGAACCGGTACTGACGCCGACGGTACCGATCCGTGAGAGCCGCCACTTCGATGGAGGGCATCTGTGCTGAGGTCGCTTGCTGGCGAGAAAAAGAAGTACACCCCTCGGTCGGGCCAATCCAACCGCCCGGTCACGTCTCCGAGGTAGTACGGCCCTCCGATCTGGTCACGCAACTCTGCTAAGCACACTCAGAAACTGTCCGACAGGACTGCTCACCTGACGCTGCTGTGGAACGCATATTCGACTCCCTCGCCCACCAGGGGAGTCACAAAACACTCCTCTCAAGCACGTCTGGAAGGACACAGCTCCTTCTCAGCTGGCACCTTCGGCGGCGTCGATCAGATCCGCAGCCGTCGTTCGAGATACGGTCCAGCCGGTCCTGCAAGCGTCTCCGGTGCGTCGCCGTCCCACGCCGCCAGGTAGAACGCCGAGTTGTCCGGGTCCAGCCCGAAGTGACGACTGACCACGTAGGCAACCGCCTCGGCCTCGACCTCACGCTTCGACCGCTCCGTCTCATCCTCGACATCGAAGTGAAGAGCAGCGTGGGCGAACTCGTGGATCAGTGTACTCGCGAGGGCGGCCCGATTGTCCCGGTCGACCGCTTCGACCATCGGATTTCGTCGTCACGACGCTCCGACGCTCGCAGACACCCCGTGCAGACCCATGCTCCCATTCCTCCGGAGGCGACAATTCGTCGCGTCGACGCCGATCTCGTCGGTCGCGTCCAAGAGGTCCTCGACAAGTCCATCCGGGTCGCCGTGAGCTTCCGTCTCCAATTCGGGAAGCGGCTCGCCCTCGGTCTGGGAGACATCGAACACCGACGTTGGCCGGAATCCGACCAGTCCCTCGACTGCCATTGTTCGGGGTCCGTTTCATCGTATTCGCAATCCGTGTTCTCGTGATACGACGGCGAATTGCCGCATTCGGGGCACTTCTTCGTGATGATCGGAGCCCAGATCCAGATGGCATCCTCGCCGCTGCTGGACGTACCGGTCGAACTCGTCTTGCCACGTATTGTACCCCGCAACGCGGCGTTGCTTCGGGACACTGGAGCTTGATCAGCAGGGTGTTCCGGGCACGAGTAGTCGTGGAACTTCGACTGCACGTCAAGCCACTGCTGGAACTGCTCGCTGGCCTGCGCCTCGTTCGGTGAGGTCGGCAAGATCCTCGACCCACGCATCGAGTTGGTCGCGCATCTCCTCGTCTCGGGAGTCGGACTCGTCGAAGGTGCAAGTAGTCTGCTGGCTGGACTGCTCTGGAGTGTCTGACTGTATCGTTGACATTGGTCTGTCTTCCGGGACGCGCTCTCGGGTACGCCCCCGCACCTCCACTGGGGGACAGAAAATCGACTGGCTGACTGAGCGAGAGCAGAGTGAGCTGGCTATCTGTACCGCTCCGGCGGATAGAAGACGATGTGGACAGCCGAGCCAAGGTTGTACCACGATTTCGGGAGGACAGAGACTTCGAGTCCCCACTCGGCGGCAAACTCGAAGACGGCGAACCAGAGATTGTGGGGTACTGTGTTGGTTAGTCTGCGAGTTGGCTACTCCTCGCCTCCGGCCTCCCACCCCTCGTGGAAGTACACCAGCGCCATGTCGGAGTCGAAGCACTTGCCCGGAGGGAACGTGCTGCAAGACGTTTTCGTTCTGGAATCGGCTCGACCACACCCTCATTCGAGCAGACTGGTGACCACTTCCCGGCCTCGTGGCTCGTCGATCTCGACGGTATCGGGACGCTGCCGGTCACGGTCCTGTGCGATCTGTTCGCGCTCGAAGCGCTCGTAGTCTGGCACTGTCGGTCGGGTCCATAGAGGGAAATCCCTCACCCGACCGGGGAGACACAAAATTAGCGCTAACCAACAATAGAGAAGTATGGCGGTCGGTGTTGGTTAAGACACACCGCTCTTATGCAAAGCTACGGAAAGACCGTATAGTTACACTGAGCCGACGCTAATGTGGCGATATGGGTTCTGCTCAGCCAGCGTTCGGAGCGATGTTTCGAGAGCTGATTGAGCTGGGCGTAGTCGAGATCGACACAGAGCCGCTCGATGCGGGGATCGAGCGGCGACTCAAGGAATTCTGGGAGAATACGTCCTGTCCACGGTGCGGCCACCAGAGCATCGTGACCTGGGAGAGTATCGACCGAATCTGGTGCCGTGACTGCAATTTCAAGCCGGTTTTCACCTACGGAACGCCGCTCCACGAGAAGCACCTCACCGCAGGAGAGGTGCTTCTCGCGTTCACGCTGTACGCCGATACGTTGCTGAGTATCAACCAGATCGCGCCGTTCCTCGGTCGAGCCTATAGAACCGTCTACACAGCTATTCGAGACGTGGAAGCCGCGGTTCAGCGCGGCTTCCCCGTCGTCTGGAAGCTACTCGGCCAGACCATTGATGGACCGACGCAAGTCGACGAATCTGGCGAGGTCTGCTCGGGCTACAAGGCCAAGAGCCGCCGCGGAACAGCCGTTCACGCGGCGGCTCGTCCCAACAGGCCGATCACGCTGGCGAGGTCGTCACGGTGATCAGCTGACGCTCGTCGCGGCGTGCCGCGACTCGCTTCGCGTGATTCGCAGCCAACTCGGCATCGATTACAGCGGCGATCTTGAACCGGTGATTCAGGAGGCTAAGACCTCTCCCAGCCACTGGGAGAGGTCTGGACCGACGGCCTCCAGGCGTACCGACAGATGGAGTTTGATCACCGAACGGTCGTCCACAAAGAGCGATATGTTTCGCCCGAGGGCGTCCACATTAACCAGGCTGAGTGCCTGTTTTCACTCGTCCAGCCGTGGCTGCGGAAGTTTCGCGGCCTGTCCAAGCAGGGCTTGGAACAGGCCGCTCACACCTTCGGCATCGTTCGCTCACTCAACCTAGCTGGTGAATCCACCGAGTCAATCGTTGATTGTCTCGTTATCGGGGCTTTCCGCAGTTCTACATAAGAGCGAGACACACCACCGTTTCCGCAAAACCACGGGGAGCCGAGTCAGTTCGGGAGCTTCGGCGCGATCACGAATTGCATCGCTCCATCGGCATCGGGGAACTCCGATTTCAGCACAAGCGGCACTGAGTCTCCAACGTGTAAAACCCGATTCGTGCCGTCTGGCAGGCCAGCATGCGCCGATTTGACCAGCGATGAATCCAGTTTCACCGCCACATCCGCAGGCTCGAAGGCAATGAGATCGGTCGTCGCTCACCGGTAGGTCATGCTGTCGGTGTCTCCGTCTGCGGCAAACTGCACTTCTCTGGTTTCTGAGTCAACAGACGAGGTCAAACCGGTCGGCAAGCATATCGGCTGCGTCAAGACCGAGCGAGATGATCGTCTGGACTCAGGTGGACGGTTGCCGGGATGATCGATATCCGGCATCTCGACAGGGTAGCGGAGCGATTCAACCGCCTCAAGCTCGATGGTGCGCGTTATCCCGTCGATATTGATTTCCAGCGTGCTGCTTTGCCGCATCGAGTGCGAACTGTGCAAGGTCGCCTGCATCGCCGACCGAGAGTGCATCGCGAACTCGTCCGACGTCCACTCCGAGCGTCCCCTCCGCTGCATCGAAAGAGGTGAACGAACTCCCAGCGACACGCAAGTCGACCATCGCGTGTCCCTGCAGGTCAGCCGCCCGGATGGCGATTCCCAGACTCTGTCAATTCCTAGTCCGTGTCTTGTCCGTGACCGTGCCCAGCCGCCGCGAAGATCCGCTCGAACAGTTGGACCTCGCTCCGCTGATTTGGAGATGCTGCGGGGCATCGAGCGACAGGAGGTCCGCAGTGTCGAGTTCGCTGCGTCACCGTCCGCCGGCGTTTCTGGCACGCTCGTTTCGGCGTCGGTGGTTGCTGTCTTCGGTGCTACTGGTCGCTGTGTGACTGTGACATTTCGATTTCCCTCCACTTGCCGGAGGGCACACAAAATGAGCCGTTGGCGGCGTCGATGGCACGTTTAGTGTGAATACGGTTCTGTATCCATCAGGGTGGAAGGGCTGCTCTGTTGGTGTGCGTACTACTCGTCTACGTACTGGTATGCCGGCTCTCCGTAAACCAACTCATAAACCTCGTTCACTGCTCCCGGTATCTCGTCGATACGATCCATATCTCCGTCAAGTGTGTCGAGCGTGAACCGCTCTTCTACATCGTGAACAACATCGTGGCGAATACCCCCGATATGTTGAATCGTACTCGCTGTCTCCTCACTCACCACCCCACATTGACCCAATAACTGCTGTTTCGAGAAGTACTCGTTAACTTGACTCTTCAAAGTACCTCCTGCTTTTTTCCGGTCTTCCTCGGGCAGGATAAGCGGCATTGCTTCCTCCATTAAGTCGTCCAGTAGCTCGTACGCCATTGAGTACGTCACCGTGAGGTTGTTTCCGATGGTAAACTTCCCCGCATCCTCGGCCATAGCTTCGATTTCCTCGTCATTGAGGTCATCGTGGCTTTCCTCAAACTCGTTGTACATATCCCGCGCAGTCTCCTTGTACACGCTCGAACTTCTCGAGATGTTATCGGCGATCCTGACTGCCGTGATGTAGTGATACTCGTAGTCTGCAATATCGTCGCTGTTGCCTTCCACCACGTAGCGAGAAGCTGCTGCGCGAATCACGTCGGACATTTCAAGCGGGTTCTCATCAGCGTCAAACTCGCTCTTATCAAGTACTTCCTTGATGTAGTTGTGGATGTCGTATCGCTCAGAACGAACTTCATCATCAGTATCAGCTCCCATATTGGATGGCGTGCAAGTGTGAGACTAATACTTCCCGGTTTGCTGAACCGGTATTGAGTAATGCTCGAGGTGCTGGGAATTTGAGTTGACTGGGCGGATAATCGTACATCTGTACTGACACTGTCGTCATGAATGTGGTCGCCTTACTCACGACGACCGGTCAGGGGACCACCGACGCAAGGCGATGGGTATTGTAATCAACCGTCCAGCGCGAGTAGTTCTGTGTGATCCGGTACTCGCGAACCACCGCAACGTCTTCCAGCGACTCCTCGGGTTGTTCCCACGTAAACTCGTAGCCGGCGACTACATCCCCCTCGTCGAGATATCCAACCGGATGATCCGGCCCGTCCCACTCAACCGAGATTGGGTCGCCACCGCTGGGGGGCTGGACTCCACGGCTGACTGTCCCCTGGATGACGGATGGATCATTCGTCAACCCATGCAGTTGTGCTAAGTCTCTCGCCGCGATTTTGAACTTGTCCTCCTCGCCGATGAATGAGTGCTGGGTTTGCCCGCGTACTGTTGCGTACTTTACCTTCTCGACATCGACACCGAGGGCGTCGGACAGCAGGTGGACAAACTCAGCGGCTCCCGTGCGGACTGTTTGGTTCTGTTCCTCGATCTGCAGGGTTGTCTCTGGCGTCCGCAGGTCCTTCGTGTATGGATTCTCCGGCCGCTCGACGGGCATACAACTGCACAGGAGCGTCCCTTCTGGCCCCGTCAGAATCCACGGCTGCTGCCCGCACGGGATGGCAGTATATTGCGACGCAGTGTATCGGCCACCGCCAGTGAGGATTCGTAATGCCTTTTCGAGTGCCTGGGCGTCAATTCCGTACCCGTAGCTGTCAGCGAGTCCATCAATGAATGTGACTCGAGTGTCGATAGAGGCGAACTCGCCGTACGTGTTTGGGATTTGCAGGAGGTCACCAGTTGCGTACTGCTCAACGTAGTCTCCGACGTCCCCATCGACGACCCACCGCGTTTGCTGTTTGGTTGCTCGACCAGCTGACGTGTTGATTGACGACGCCGGCCGCTGCGTTGTCAGCCCCCAGTCCTCGTCCGGGGCTGCCCAACTGGTATCGCCGCGGTCAGGAGCGCGACATGTCGTCGCACAGCGGGCGATGCTTGCAGCATCGGGATCGAGGTCGTTGTCGGCGCTGTCTCCGTCTCCGAACGTACCGAGTGTCAAGTCAGTCATCCTCTCACCCGCCAGAGGAACACAAAATTTTGGACTGGCTCACGGTCAATACAGAGGGAAATCCAGCTGATACTCCAACGTGTCGTAGAAGTGTTCGTAACCTCCGTTGCGGTTTTGATGTATGATCGCCTTCGTTTTCAGCAAGAGGAGAGAAATCCTTTCTTGGAACATACAGGGGGCTTTCCCTCCATACACTCCTACCTGAATCCATCCGGTGAGGAGGCCACAAGCAAAGTGTTCACCGAGGCCGAACTCTATCCGAAGCGGAACTACAGCAATAGACTACGGTGCAACAGTACCAGTGTTCCCGTTCGACCCTGTGAATGGAATGTCGATTTCGAGACCGTCGTAGGCCAACATCGGCTTCTTTGCTTCGCCCGGTCCACCGCCCTGAAATTCGATAACGTCGATATCTGCAAGTTCAGAGAGGTTCCGATGTACCTGCTTGTAGTCTCGGTCAACCAGTTCAGCAGCCTCGCGGATGCTCGCCGGTTCATGTTCGGAGATCGCCTCCAACAGCTCCAGATTCTTCGGACTGAGGAGACGACTGAGTTCGGCGTACGAGTCGAAGTTCAGTGTCGGTTGGGCGTCGTCAAGGTCTTCGCCCTCCTGAGCGGCCTTGAGTCGACTACGCGTGCGCTGGTCGAGATGGTCGCTATTTCCGACGGTGACTTTGAGTGTGGGCATTGTGTTCCTCCCGGCGGCGTCCTACGGTGACCAGTTCCACGAGACGGGCGATAGTTCGGTAGCCTCCTCCTTGAAGCGGTCGTAAAGCGTCAGCATCCCCGGAAACTCGATGTATTCAACATCGTCGTGAATGTGGCGCTCGTGCCCTTTCGTCCGTTCGTGGGCATTGTCGTATCGGAGGATCGTGTCTCCGCCGACCTCCCCAAGATGGAGGCTATAATCCCAACCACACGGGTACTGTTCATCGTCCGTCTGTCGGATGGTCACAGCAACGACGTAGCCGTCTTTGACATCCCGCCAGTCTTCGATGGTAGTGTAGGACGCCATCCGCTATCCTATGTTATTACCTCCATAGATATAAGCCTATGGAGACACCTCCATAACAGGGTCAAAAGACCACAATCGAGACTTTGTGTGCCGCCGGTCAGGTATATCAACGTCCAATCTTTTCGCAGGACCGTAGGAAGGACTAGCTTTTCGCTCTAGTTTTGAGAAGCACCTATGGAAACGCTGCTACCCGGATATACCACCGTTATCGACAAAATATTTGCGCCGTCCTGTAGTCTGCGGCTCTCCCAGCCGGCAGGCGGACGATATCTTCTCGCGGTGCGGTCGCTGTCTGGCGATAGCTGCTGCTAACGGTGGGCCTCCGCCGGCCACTGAGGGCCGCCGGGCGGGCGGCCCTCAGCTTCCTCGTCTACGCACTCACATCAGGTGGATCGTAGACTTTTCTCCGGTCTAGCATGTGATAGATCGACACCAGCATCTTCCGAGCGGTAGCCACTATCGCTTTCTGTGAGTCTCATGACTTGCTAGCCGCTCGTAGAAGCGACTCAGATACGCGTCATTACAGGTGTGTACTGCGGTATTGGCAGCCTGGACGAGCAGCCACCGCACTTTCCCTGATCCACGTTTCGAAATACTCCCCTCGATCCGCGAGTCGCCTGACTCGCGGATCACCGGGTTCAATCCGACGTAGCTGACGACCGATTTATCACCGTCGAACCGACTGATTTCGCCCAACTCCGCGTATATCGTCAACGCCGTATAGTAACTCACGCCAGGAATGGTCATCAGCAGCTGGGTCTCCTTCAGAGACCCAGCGCGCTCCTCGATCGTTTCTTCGAGTTCCTGTATCTCCTCGGTGAGCGTCTCAATCAGTTCGAGATACGACTCCAGCAACGCGTCCCACGGCGTCGGGAGCGATGGTTCCCGGAGGAACTCTGCGTCCCTCCTTGTTCAACGGCTTCACGTCCTCAGTGATGCCGCGATCGGAGAGAAGTCCATGGATCTTGTTGGCGTACTTGGTACGGTTTTCGACTAGGGTCTGTCGCCAGCGCACGAGTGCGCGGGCTTTCCTGATCGGTCGGAACATAACTCTCTGGCACCGAGTTCAGCCGCACCATCCGCGCGAGTTCTTTTGCGTCGACGCGATCGGTTTTCTTGTCCGAGTTAGCGATCTGATTCAGCTCCTTCGGGTGAGCAACAGTCACATCCAAATGTTCGGACAGCGTATCGTGGATGTGGTAGTAATTACTGGTCGCCTCAAGCGCGGCTTCTGCACCAGCGTACCGCTGGGCGAGACCGTCGAGGTTCGCGTTCTCGACGCGAACCTCTTCGACGATCTCCCCAGCCTCATCCATTACTGCCACCTGTGCGTACCGTTTGTGGACATCAATTCCAAGGTACATTGTCTGTTCACCCGGGACGCCAGTGCGTGAAGCAGAGATTCACCTATTCGAGCTTTCCCGGATGCCGCGCCCCGCGGCATCCGGGCTGTAACGCCCATGACTCGGCTTCTTTCGCACACGGACCAGTCAGCAGGACGTGCTCGATGGCACGGAATACAGGTCGGTCTCTTGCGCCCCATATCTTGTTTCACGCTCTCCTAGGGTAGCAGCGTTTCCATCAAGTCAACAGAGCAAGGATACCTGCATTCTAAGAAAGTAGGAGCGCACCAACAGCTGGCGGTATTAAGAATATATCACACGGAAATTATATATTTAGTCTCATCTAATTCAGTCCACAATGCTGAGCGCGATCATGGAGGATTATCTCAAAGCGATCTATTACCTCCAGGGCGAAACAGACGACCGAGTACGAACCTCGGGTCTCGCTGAGTACATGGACATTGAACAACCGAGCGTCACCAGTATGATGAAAAAATTGTCCGAGCGGGAGTTCGTACATTACGAACCCTACAAGGGAGTCGAGCTAACGGACACTGGAATGCCTGTCGCGCTCGAAATTATTCGCCATCATCGGCTCTTAGAACGATACCTGACGGAGCGCCTCGAGTACGACTGGGCTGAGGTACACGACGAAGCAGATTGCCTTGAGCACCACATCAGCAATCAGTTCGCCGATAGAATTGCCGAGCAATTAGGGAATCCGGCAGTTGACCCACATGGCGACCCGATTCCCACAGCGGATCTGGACGTTTCACTGCCACAATCTGGTGAAAGCCTCGCTGATCAGCAGGTCGGCGACAAGGTTCGAATCGAACGGGTGCCAGACGATGACCCAAATCTACTCCGGTACCTGTCTGAACACGGGATCACCCCAACAACTGTAGTCGAAATTGTTGAAACCACCTCATTTGGGATGGTGACGCTTGATCCCGATGGCACCGACGAACGAGTTGCACTTCCAGAGAAAGTTGCCCGGGACATATCCGCTCAAACGCTTACTGGAGCTTCAAACTAAACTGATGAGTCCCCAATAGCAAGGCTATTAGCTTAGACTCAATCTAAATTTAGATGGGTCTAATTTATATATTGGGTGGGGGAATGGACGTGTATGGGTATGCGAAGGCCTGACCAGCGGAGGAGATCATGCCATCGATAGATTACAGTAGCGCAGCAGACGTCACAGAACGACTTGAAGAGCGACTGGTCGAATCACTCACTGGTGAAACGAGTGTCAGTCGCCGTACGGTCCTCGGCAGTCTCGGTGTTGCAGGCAGTGCGGCAGTCGGACTCGGGAGTTCCCGAGCAGTTGCCTCGTCCGATCACGACGATGAGGATGAACACGGTAACTTCGGGGCGGTAGGCGAATACCAGGATTTAGATTTCGATCCGCACGAGTTCCTCACCGCATTCAATACCGGAGACAGCGGGCAAGATAACGTTCCCCAGCAGGTCTACGAAGAGGATGGCCAAACCGTGCGGGAGTTCGAGTTCACCGCCGTCGATACGACGATAGCAATCGCGCCGGGCGTCGAGTTCTCGGCATGGGCGTACAATGGCCAGGTGCCCGGGCCGACGATCCGCGCCGTCGAGGGCGACCTGATCCGCGTGAAGTTCACGAATCTGGGACGGCACGCGCACACGATCCATCCACACCTGAAGAACCTCAACCCGCGAATGGATGGGATCCCACAAAACGGGCCTGGCGTACTCGATACGGGTGAGTCATTCACGTACGAATGGCTCGCCCAACCCGCCGGCACGCACTTCTATCACTGCCACTCGCTCCCGCTGAAAGAGCACATCCACCGCGGACTGTACGGCACGATCATCGTCGATCCGGACCCCGAACGCGTCAGGGAGAATCCACGCGAGTACGTCAACTACCCGGGCCCGGTCACCGACGACTTCCGAGAGCAGCTCGTCGAAGAGGCGAAGAGCCGGAATCATGAGTACGACGAAAACGACGCCGTCAACGAGATGGTGATAGTGATGAACTCGTTCGACACCAACTTCGATGGCGGCAACGAGGTCTACGCGGCGAACACACGGGCGTTCGGTTACGGAATCGGTGACACCGACGGCGAGGGCAGCTGGACGGCAGGCGAGACCAAACGCCCCATCCAGATCGACAAGAACCAACGCCAGCGAGTGTACCTCGCGAACGCGACGGAGTTCGACCTCATCAATTCGTTCCACACGCACTCGCAGTTCTTCGACTACTACGACCACGGAACGACACTGACGCCGACGAATAAGACTGTGGACACGATTATGCAATGTCAGGCGCAGCGCGGCATCATCGAGATTGACTACTCCGATCATGAGCCGGGCCTGTACATGTTCCACGCCCACCAGTCTGAGTTCGCCGAACTCGGCTGGATGAGCTTCTTCGAGGTGGTCTGAACATGGCGGATAAACCACAAGACACGACGATGGACGGTGGTGTAACGGCTGACGAAGAGATCACACAACCGCTCGGGCTTCCGCGATGGGTCAGCGCGTTACTCCCGATCGTGTTGCTCGTACTCGTCCTGGGTGTGTTCGCATTCACGTCACCGCTCGCCGGTGTTCAGAGCGGCACACCGCTTCCCGACGTGACGATCACGCACACGACGCTTCCGAGCGACGAAACAGTCATCCTTCACGTGACGAATAATGGGCCCGAATCCGTGACGATATCACAGGTTCTCGTCGACGAAGCCTACTGGGATTTCCGGGTCGAAGGAGCCGGTGGTGACCAAACGCTCGCCCCGATGGAGAGCGCACAGATCGTGATTCCGTATCACTGGAATCCGGGGTGGGACCTCGAAGTCGCGCTCGTGCTCTCTGACGGTGCGACGTTCCATAACACGATCGTCGCTCCGAGTCAGTCGCCCGGCTTTAGCCTCGGTCTGCTCGGAAGGCTTGCAGTCATCGGGCTGTTCGTGGGCGTGATCCCAGTCGCATTAGGGATGCTGTGGTTCCCCTACATCAAGACGATGAGCGATCGGTGGCTACACGCCGTGCTCTTGTTTGCGGCCGGTGTACTCGGGCTTCTTGGCGTTCGACGCCGGGTTCGAGGCGTTCGAACTCGCCGAACGAGTTCCGGGCGTGTACGAGGGCAACCTCTTGGTCGTCTTCGGGATCTTCGGCGCACTTCTCCTTGTCCAGGCGATCAGTGCGTGGCGTGAAGGCCGTGTCGCCGCTGGTGATAGCCGGGCGAGCAGTGGTCTCTGGATCGCGTATCTGGTCGCGGTCGGGATCGGCCTGCACAACCTCGCGGAGGGGCTGGCTATCGGGAGCTCTTTCGCACTCGGGCGTGTGTCACTCGGCGCATTCCTCGTGATCGGGTTCATGCTTCACAACGTGACGGAGGGTCCGGCTGTCGTCGCGCCGGTCGGCACGGGAAGAACGTCCGGCCCTCAAGCACTTCGCCGCACTCGGCGTCATCGCCTGGCGCGCCAGTCATCCTCGGTGGCTGGATCGGGAGTCTCGCCTACTCACCCACGATCGGCGCCTTCTTCCTCGCGATCGGTGTTGGCGCGATCCTGCAGGTCAACTGGGAGATCGCGAGCATGGTTCGAGATGCAGGTGGTCGCGTGGCGAGTGCGACGAACCTGACTCGCATTTCTGCTCGGTCTCGGCATAATGTACGTGACAGACCTCTTCGTGGCGCTCTAATCGGGACTAATCTTACTATTACAATGCCCTCAAATATCTACAAACGTCGATCGATTTTACGACTCAGCACTGCCACCTTAGCGACACTCACCACGGCTGGGTGTTTGGGTGGACCGTCCTCCTTGGACCAAACTATCACGATGCCCAGCGATCTCAGATTTGAGCCGAAGACTGCAACGATCGAATCTGGTGAGACAGTTACGTGGACGAACGGGAGTGACATTGAACACACGGTTACGGCGTACGAAGACGGGATTCCAGACGGGGCGGCATATTTCGCAAGTGGTGGCTTCGAGTCAGAGCGTACTGCGAGGAACCGGGTCACCGAGGGACTCATCGCACCGGGCGAGAACTACGAACACACGTTCGATCAGCCGGGAACGTACGGATACTTCTGTATCCCACATGAGGGGTCTGGGATGGTCGGGACAGTGCGAATAAAGTAGGCGGACAGCCGAATTGCTATTCTCCAAACCGCTGATGTCCTTATCACACACATGGTTGAGGGCGTCACTCATGCTATACTTATATTCCGTGACGGCATACAAAGGGTATGTTCATCGGACATTTTCTGGCTGCGTTCGCCATAGCGGCGACGGTCGCCGCCTGGCGAGGGTGGCCAGAGGAGCGTGCGCTTGTGGTTGGAGCACTGGCTGGCTCGTTTGCAACGCTCCCAGATATCGATATGCTGTACGCCGTAGTTGGGCTTGTCGGCAGCTTGGAAGGCGCATTCATAACTTCTGACGGGTTCTGGGATGTCGCAAACGAAATCCATCGAGGGGCTACCCATTCGCTTATCGTCGGTGTCTTTGCAGCAATCGGATTTGCCGCTTGGCGCGCTCGTGATGGCTACGGTTCTCGAGTCGGCACACTCGGGGGACTCATCTTCAGCGGCCTTATTCTCATCGTCACAGTCGTTGATGGAATCGCCCCAGGCGCTGTGGTCACCGCGTTCGTCCTTGCTGGAGTTGGGCTGGTTACATTTGCCGAGCGCGTCGGCCTCGGTCCGAGAGCAGTTCTCAGCGCTGGAGTCCTCGGGCTCGTATCACATCCGTTTGGCGACGTATTAGCTGGTCCGTCGCCTGCGCTATTCTATCCTCTTCCGATCGAAGCCGGTTTATTGAACGGCCAGCTTCTCCTCAACTCCGATCCGACACTGCATCTCCTCGGCGCATTCTTCATTGAACTCACGATAATTTGGGCGGGGTTACTTGTCGTTGCATGGCTGCGAGGATGGCGCCTTAAGCGGCATATTAACCGGCGTGCAGCGCTCGGGGTTGCTTATGCAGGAGCGGTCTTTGCGATTCCCGCACCGACTGTTGAAACCGCGTCACCGTTCGTATTCAGCGTCCTCTCGGTCGGTTTTATCGGTACACCGGGTCGTTTGAGGTGGCGAGAGGACAGATCTACCCAGCTAATTGATGCTATTACGACTGCGCTGGCTGCTGTTACGCTCGCAGCCGTCGCGTATGCCGTGATGTATTTGATACTGCTCGCGTAGCCACACTGGCATCTCACAGTGGTGAGCCAAAAGATAAGACACAAATCCGGACGGCTTCAAAATTTCATTCGAAACCAATCTCATGGAAGAGAAACACCTCCTACTGACGGTGTTACTTGGTGTTGTCTCACTGCTAGTACTCACCGTATTCGTCGTCCGCTTGGCATAGGGTACACAGGATGGCCAATGAATGTAGTTACGGATGCCTCCAGCTTACGACAGTGGGCTTGAGTTAATATGAACCAACCAATTATAACATCGCAGATGAGACGATGAATCGGCGAACGTTTCTCAAACAGGGAGCTGCACTCTCAGGTGGACTGCTGCTGTCTGGGTGTCTGGATCGTCTCGGGTTCGAGACGCAGTCTGCATGGCGAGATCCACCGCTCGTGGAAGATCGACCAGACGCCGTCTACTATCCGGCCATCATCGAAGGGATGGGAATGTACGGGACGACGACAGCTGGCGATATCGGATTTGCGCTGATGCACTCATTCCCGCATCGCTTCTGGAACCTCACCGGCTCACGCAAAACGAAAGTCGTCGTTCAATCTGATGATTCGGTACATCTGATGGTGAGTGTCTGGGACACTGAAACGGAGACGATTCTCCCAGTCGACGTTTCTATCGAAATCAACAATAGCGACGGTCGAGCGTCATCGACCACCCTCTGGCCGATGATTTCGCCGAATATGGGGTTCCACTACGGTGACAATATCGCTCTCCCAGGGGAAGAACAGTATGATGTGACGCTCCAAGTCGGCCCGTTGCAGACATCTCGTACGAATCCATTCGACGGGCGATTTATAGAAGGACAGTCTGCCACGATGCAATTCACGTTCGATACGGATGAGACGTACAATTTGGAACTTCGCCGGTTGGGAGAAAAAGCGGGCACTCGTGGGACGGTCGATCTAATGGATATGGAAATAATCCCTGAACCGGTCGTACCGACAAAATCTGAGCTTCCTGGTCGACTTCTCCATGAGGGACAATCCGGTGATGCGACGATATTCGTTACTCTCGTTGATGGTAACCATCGGTTTAGTGAGAGTGGCGGACCCTTCTTGATCGTCTCTCCTCGAACACCTCATAATCGCGTAATGCTCCCGAGAATGGCTCTGTCTGCAACACTCAACCGAGGGGGGACACAATTGCTCAGGGCTCACTCCAAGCATCCCTTGATCCCGGCCTCGGGAGTTTCTATGGGATGAATCTTGATGAACTCAACTCGGGCGATACGATCAGAATTACGGTAGAGTCACCGCCCCAACTGGCGCGCCACGATGGCTACGAAACCGCGTTCCTCAACATGAAGCCGATTGAATTTACTGTTGAGTGAAGTTCCCATTGGACTGTGTCTGCCAGACAGTGTGGGAATGGCTATACCCTCGAAACTTGAATGAGATATAGAAGGGTAGTTCGGTGTATTGATTATTGTTCTGTGACTCCTCTGCGCTGTCCATAGAATTACGGAAGAGAATTATATTGCAGCAGCCAATATATCGATACAAATGATGCCATGGGGACATTTTTTGATTTCCGTTATTCCTTTTATAAGCTACAGATTAATTCGCCATCGAAAGATACCGAACGGACCAATATTACTTGTTTTATTATTCGGAACACAATTCCCGGATCTCGTTGATAAGCCACTCGCGTGGCAATTTGATGTGCTCATCAATGGCCGTATCTTCATGCACTCGCTCGTATTTGCGGTGCCTCTTTCAGTTGCTATACTCCTGCTGGCATGGATATACGACCGCAGGACGATAGGTGGAACCTTCGTTTTCGGTTATTTACTACATATCCCTGGAGATTTCTATCCAGCGTTTACAGGCAGAGGACTAACCATTCCTAATAATATGCTCTGGCCCCTCTCCCCCAAACCCAATTTCTAAACCTGAATTCGTAGCACAGCCAGGCTTGTTAACATTTAATACGTGGGATATCGTAGCGATTGGGGCTGGAACTATTCTGATTGGATATACATTTATAACGACAATTAATTCAGCTCGGAAATATACCACATCCCTGCAAATATTATAGCAAGAATCCAACAGGTAGCTCGCAGTCTTTGCGAATGATGGGTGGGTGGATTAAATTGGAATCAATAGATTACAAAATAGTTCAATCTAGGGGAGATATGGAGGAATAGCTCCAGCCAATGAGAGAATCCAGAGACTTACTGCAGTATATCCGATCATCACAATAACAAATGGATACTGACTCCGGATTGCGACCATCCGACTGGAGAATGTGTCGTATGCGACCCCGTGAGCAGCAAAAACAGCTAGCAAATGCCCAATGAGAACTGCTGCGATTTTTAATCCATCGAACCATGCTGGTATTGATAATACTGTAGGATTGGCTGGAGGCGAAAGTGGTGATAAAATCCCTGTAGCCAATGCAGGGGCTAAAGTGACGAATAACTCGGCGTAATGAGCGAAATGATAGCCGGCAGCAATTGCTATCAGTGGCGGTGCAAATCGGAATGCGATTTCGGTACTGTCGATATATGTTCTGGTCCACCGCCGCGATAATTGACTGGCATACCAATACGCATAAAAGAAGACTAAGTATCCCCCTATGAGAAGTAGGGTGTAAACTGGGACAGCAATATATTCAACTGCGAGCCCAACACTGGGGACAGCAGTAACTATCGTCTCAACAACCGTTGCTCCAGTCTGCGTTGTTATGAACCCGCTGAATGTGAGTTCCCAAATAAGCGCTATAATGAATGCGATATCAGATCGATCTTTGAGGAAATCCGAATCTGTGAGTGCACTTGCGGGAAGTCTGAAGCCGATTCCACTGTTTTCACGGTAAACCGGGGCGGCAGCTCCGAAGAATCTAAACAGTACTGACCAGGGATCAGCGTTTTCGAACCACGGTTTCGGCCCAAATATAATCCCCCCACTTATTGTGACAATCGAATAGACTGCAATCACCGCCACGAGCGTTCCGGGAACCGTACTGATTGGGAATATAAGTTCAACCCACACAAGGAAGAGTACACCAGCTACTGCAGGCCACCGGTGCCAGGAATCTGGATACGCGATAAACCCAGATGGGACAACTGTTGCTATCGTATGCCATGGGTTTAGCGCTGGCCAGGTATTTCCTACTAAATATGCAAGTATCGGCAGCCCTGCACGTGCCCCGGCAAACGTAACCAAGATTGCAAGATTGGACGTTGGGAGAGAGGGCCCCGTGTAGCCCACATACAGAACAAGGATAAGAATACTAACTCCAAGGAGTTGCGTGACCCGACGTAGCACTCGAATCCAGCCACGCTCAATAAGGAGGTGACGACGGTACCGTTCGAGCCGTTGGATGAAGAACCGATCAGTAACGAAACTGGCCAAGAGCGCCGAAGCGCCGATCGCAGCACTCCCCGTCATAAGATACAACCACTGCGGAATACTGAGGGTGTCTCGTGGCTGTTTCGAGAGCGTTAGACCGTTACCGGCGGCCGCAGGTCCTACTATTAACAAGAATACGCATACAGCCGTGATTCCGCCAGCAATGATTGAGCTTCGAGCAGTCAGTGCCGATAGAAGTGTTAACAAACGGGTGATGAAACTCTGACTTTCGTCACCCCTATCCTCAGGTGGCCTCTTATGCGAAGATGGCATACATAATGAGGAATGTGAAATAGATGAGCACTATCACAATCATACCCTTCAGACGGAACGATTGAAGTCGTTCCTCTTCTTCTTCGTACGCTTGCTGAAATGCTTTCTTTTCTTCCTCGTCTAGTTTAGCTGGGTGTTCCAGTCCCTTGTGTAAGACGAGTCGCTCACGCTCTGGATACGGATGTTCACAGTATTGACACATGTAAGCAGGTGAGTGGCTTGGAGGTATGTTAAGTTTCACGTCGACCATGGCCAGTAGTGTATTGTCGGTTCTTCACTCTGGATAAATGAGTTAGTTGTGATTTGTCCGATGTGGTTAACCACGTAATGAAAACTAATATTACCAACATTTAGCTAGTGATGTATTTGCATAATATAAATAAAGTCATAGTTTAATATGTCCGCTCAAATATTGGGGTGGAACAATAGCATGGGAGAGAATTATAGCTCCAGAAAGCGCAAATATAGACGATATAAGTCGAGTCAATTTGACATCGTGGTCAGTTGGAACGGGGTTTTCGTCATAGTGGCCGCGAGTTCGATACTCAATCTTTTCCGCGAATCTGACAGTTTTACCCGGTGCAAAAGTTCCATACACTCCAAGTAGTAACAGGACTACCCCGACTATTATATATGCGTGTGGTGTTACCATGTCTAACTATTAGTCCAGATGATGTATTCAAATTTGTAGGTCTTCTCAGCATTCAGGCCAGGCTAATAACTTGGAGGGTGCAGCCGCAGAATCCAAGTTTGCTCCTCTGCGACCGGTCCTGACGATTCAATTATTTCCTCTCTCGCACTCATCCGTCTGCTGTGGATCGTGTATACGATAGAGTAATTCGGTTGCTTGCGAGTTCTGAGCTTCCAATCGCCTCGCTTGCTTCCTCATTCGTCGTACCAGCACGGGCATCTAACATCTGATCAAGCGCATATACCTGAAAACGATGTTCATACGATTGATCACTTGGTGGACAAGGTGGCTTGTATCCGATGGTTCCACCTCGCTGCCGCCCTTGCCGTGCACCACCGAGAGATTCGACTCTTTTTGTTCGTGGGATTCCAACCGGAATTTGTTCAGTTTCTGGTGGGATATTCCAAATTGTCCAGAACCGGGGCTCATTAATAGGCCCTTTGCTCCACTCAGCAGTGATTGCCAGTGATTTCGTCGGCTCTGGAATTCGGTTGACAATGAACGGCGGTGACTTACCTGTGCCCTCGCAGGTGAACTGCAGGGGTAGTGTGTCCCCAGATTCAAATGCTGGACTAGAGCTAACGAAGGCAGGTTTCTTTGACCCTGATTTCGATGCACCCTGATATCACACTGACCGAAGTGGTGCCGAATATCTCCAAGAAATGACGTCGGTGCACAGGGACTGTTTGGTCGCAAGATACTTTGGGCCGTTGGTATCAATTTGCCTGATACCAACAATCTACGCCACAAGCGCGTTCGATTGACGATGGCCAGGATCGGTAATGCTGGTAAGCGTCGACTTCACCTTCTTTGGAGCCATTGCGCTCCTCCGGGAAATCAAACACGGCAAATGACGAGCAGCCCAGACTGAGGCCGGAGAATGGAACGAATTAGCGGCCGAGTTAATAACTTAATTTAGTTTTTTTATTAAGTTGTGCCATATCTAGGCCGTCTGAATAGCAGTCGATTTAATAAATATGTAGCGATTAGCAGTATGTAATGACCTCACCTGAGGAAGAGCCTCATAGTAGAAGTAGTGGCCCACCCCGATCATGAGGGCCACGAGCACGGAGAGGATTCTCACGAGCACAAAGACCACGAGCACACCCAGCATACCGGACACGATAGTGATGATAGTGCTCCACCGCTAAGACGAAAGACGTAGCACAGTTCTCCGTCCCGGAGATGGACTGCCCATCCTGTGCAGGAAAGGTCGAAAACAGCGTCGGAAAGCTGGACGGAATCGATAGCGTCGATCCACAGGTGACGACGGGAACACTGACAGTTTCGTACGACCGCGAGCAAACGAGCGCCACCGCGATAGCTGATCGGGTTGAAAAAGCTGGATACACCGTGGAGAACACCGGCGAAGTGACCTCGAAATTCACCGTCCCAGAGATGGATTGCGCTTCGTGCGCGGGTAAAATCGAAAATGCCCTTGACCGGGTCGATGGAGTGACAACATACGAGACGAAGCCGACGACCGGAACCGTCGTCGTCACGTACGATTCGTCGAGGACTGGGGAAGCTGATGTCATCGACGCCATCGGAAGCGCTGGATACGAGGTCACGGATACGACAGGCGACGAATCAGGACGGCAGGAAGCGGGCGGAGAGCGCGAGAACATCTGGACGAGTTCGCGCGCACTCAAGACGTGGGTGAGCGGTGGATTCGTCACCCTCGGCTTACTCTTCGAGTTCTTCCTGACCGGACAGAATATACAGATCGCAGGCCTTCTCGGTACTGAGCTGCTGGTCGCCGACGTACTGTTTCTGATTGCAGTGGCCACCGGCGGCCAGGAAATCCTTCGCAACGGCTACTACTCGGCGCGGAATCTGAACCTCGATATCGACTTCCTGATGTCGGTGGCTATTCTCGGCGCACTCGTTGCGAGTCTTGTCTTCGGTGAGGCACTCTACTTCGAGGCTGCTACCCTCGCGTTCCTGTTCAGCGTCGCGGAACTGCTAGAGCGGTACTCGATGGATCGCGCCCGGAACTCCCTCCGCGAGCTAATGGACCTCTCGCCGGATGAAGCGACCGTCAAGCGTGATGGGAGCACGGAGACGATTCCTGTCGACGAGGTCGCCGTTGGTGACATCGTCATCGTCAAGCCGGGGGAGAAAATTCCGATGGACGGGGCCGTTGTCGACGGTGAAAGCGCCGTCAACCAGGCTCCCATCACGGGTGAAAGCGTCCCCGTCGACAAGCAGACGGGCGACGAGGTGTATGCCGGAACCATCAACGAGGAGGGGTATCTCGAGGTGGAGGTCACCTCCAAGGCCGGTGATAACACGCTCTCGCGCATCGTGGAGATGGTCGAAGATGCACAGTCGAACAAGACCGAACGCGAGCAGTTCGTCGAGCGCTTCTCGACGTACTACACGCCAGTCGTCGTCGCCTTCGCCATCCTGACCACGGTGGGAAGCCCGTACATCCTCGGTATAACCTGGTCTACGGCGGTCGTCTACGGGCTGACGCTGCTAAGTGTTGGCCTGTCCCTGTGCCTTTGTCATCTCGACGCCTGTCTCGGTGGTGTCGGGAATGACCAGTGCCGCGAAGAACGGCGTCCTGATCAAAGGCGGCAACCACCTCGAATCGATGGGTGCGGTCGACGTCGTCGCGTTCGACAAGACGGGAACGCTGACGAAGGGTGAGCTCACCGTCACGGACGTCGTTCCCCTGAACGGGAATTCGGAGGAGGACGTACTCCGGTGTGCACGGGGACTCGAACAACGGAGTGAACACCCCATCGGCGAGGCGATCGTCGCCGAAGCCGGCAGCGCAGGGGTCGCCGGGCGCGAGATCGATGACTTCGAGAGCATCACCGGCAAGGGTGTTCGTGCCGACCTCGACGGGACTCCACACTTCGCAGGCAAACCGGGTCTGTTCGAGGAGTTACGATTTCGACTTCTTCCGCACGTTCACGCGACGACCGACGGTGGCGTCGTGACACAGACAGCCCGGCAGATGCGTGACCGGCAACAACTGTCTCGATCCCCCTCGAAGCAGACCGTTCCCCGAACTCCAGGCTGAAAAGGAAAGACCGTCGTCCTCGTTGGGACCGAAGACGAACTCGAGGGCGTCGTCGCGGATCGACCGACGAGATACCGTCCGGAAGCGAAGCGAACGGTGACGCGACTGAGGCAACTCGGTATCTCCCGAACGGTGACGCTGACGGGGGACAACGAGCGGACTGGCCCGCGCGATCGCCGACCATGTCGGCGTCGACGAGTACCAGGCCGAACTACTCCCCGAAGAGAAGGTGACTGCAATCGAGGAGCTCGTCGACGAGTTCGACGGCGTTGCCATGGTCGGTGACGGCATCGACGACGCACCGGCGCTCGCCACCGCCACGGTCGGCGTGGCGATGGGGGCTGCTGCGGACGGATACAGCGCTGGAGACCGCGGACATCGCCTTGATGGGCGATGACCTCGCGAAGCTCCCGTACCTCTATCAACTCGCAAACGATGCGAACGGTGTCATCCGGCAGAACATCGGTCGAGTCTCGCTGTCGAAAGCCGGGCTGGCGGTCGCGGTCCCGTTTGGATACGTCCCGATCTGGCTCGCGGTCCTCGCTGGCGACGCCGGGATGACGACAGCCGTCACTGGGAACGCCATGCGACTCTCACGCATCACGCCGGATACAGACACGGAAACCAGCACTTCGGAGGGGTAAAATGAGTGCAAAGAACGACGGGAATGTAAATATCACCAACGGAGTCAGAGCAGCAAAAATACCCGTTCGGACTCATCTCCATACCGCCGTCTGCCGTCCTGCTTGTGCTCGTTGGGATCATCGGCCCCGGTTCCCTGGTATACAGTCTCGAACAGGCGAACCTCTCCACTGCAGCTGACTTCGTGTGGATCGCCGGCTATGGCACAACCATATTTGTCGTTTGGTTCATCTGGCTTCGTCCGCTCGACCCCGTCGGATCCTCTGCCCAAGACACATCGCTCACCGGGGAATCGGAGCAGTCCGACACAGCAGCTGAGGAACGTGATAGCGAGTCTGACTCCTCGGACCGTACTGAATCCTCGGTGGAGGATTCGACGTCGCGTCTGAGGATCAGGTCGGAGGAGTCTACTCAGGAATCCTCAGATTCCCCGGAATCGAAATAGCACCCCCTCCAACGTGAATGTATGACGCTCCACGAGCACGCACAAGAGGATACGGCAGAACACGAACACCCGTCTGAAACAAGTGGTAGTACGCGTCGGGCTTGCGCTCGTCGCGGTCGTCAATTTCCTCGGATTCGTCATCGAACTGGCTGGTGGACTCCTGTTCGGGTCGGTCGCGCTCATCAGCGACGCACTCCACATGCTGTTCGATATGCTTGCGTACGCGATGGCGTTTGGCGCGAGCTACACCGCCGAACGGTTCGAGGGTGGCGAGGCGTGGTCGTACGGTCTCCACCGACTGGAGCCGGTTGCGGCCTTCCTGAACGGCGTCTTGCTCCTTCCAATGGTCGGATACATCGTCTGGGAGTCCTACCAGCGGTTCCTTGAGCCAGTGGCGATCAATCCAGAGTTGACGCTGATCATCGCGACGGGTGGACTGCTGGTGAACATCGGCTCCGTGTACGTGTTGCAGGGTGGTGGCGAGATCGAGTCTCAACGAGCGCGGGGCGTTCTACCACCTGCTCGGTGACGCCGGTGGCTCTGTTGCGGTAATCGTCTCGACCGCCGCCGTCGCAGTGTTCGACCTCCCTATCGCAGACCCTGTGGCGGCCGTACTCATTGGGCTGCTGGTACTCGCGTCGGCTGGGAACGTCCTCCGGGAAAGCGCCTCGATCCTGCTGGAACGGAGCCCGGTGTCGTCTGAAGAACTCCGGGATGAATTGACGACACTCGACGGCGTTGACCAGGTTGAGGATCTCCACGTCTGGCAAGTCTGTAGTCAACTCACCGTCGCAACCGTCCGGCTCACCGATACGGCGACCACACGTGAGGAGCAACGGACAATCCAGTCACAGGTCCACAACCATCTCACGGATCGAGGAATCGACCATGCGACCGTCGAGCTCGTCGGGCATACCGAGCCCTGTCGGTACTACGAACCACTCCACTAGCGATGTCCCACACAGCACCCAATCGAATGCTCGAGGTGTTGGACGAGACGAACGAGAACCTCATTGCGATTCGCGTCGGGCAGGGTACGCGAACAGGCTATCAAGAGCTGTACTCGCTGCTCGTCGAAAAGAGCGACCAGTACGGGCACATCCACGTGTACGAGGAAGTTCCGAACTGGACGTTCGGGACGTTTCTCACACACCTCCACGGGGTGGTTCCCGATCTCCGGTACGGCCCTAACTTCGATATCAACCGATACGCCGCAGTCGGCGATACACGATGGGCGAAACTCCTATTCAACTGGTGGTATGCAATCCGGCCGCTCTGGCCAGTCGCTCCCAACGAAATGCGATACTTCGATGTCACAGAACACGAGCAAGCTCTCGACTGGCTTCGGAGGAAAGTTTAGATGAATGCAGACGCTAAACCTGTCCTCAATGCCGAATGAGGGTAGGGCAAATACACCGCCGTCATCATCGCTCTGACTGATGGGCTCGATCTCGCTATCATCGCGGGGTTCGCGACGGATATCGTGCCACCGGGGAGCTTATCATGGTTGCTGGCATTGAGTCCCGTCAGTGCGTATCGAGGGCTCGTACTGGCGCTGGTGGTTGAGCCGGCCGTCTCATCCCAGCTTCAGTCCGGTTCAGTGGTTGCAAATTGCTCCGGACTGGTCTTATGGTTTGCCGGCTCATTATTCATTGCGACCTGTTTCGTCTGTGACTGACGACCGTTTAGTTAGCCCTATGAGGGTGGTTTTATGATATATTTCATGTTCAGAGATTTCAGTGGGATTCTCATGGAGTCACCCTCTACGTGGCTGGTGGTCGAGTTCCGTTGTTCGGTCTATTGATGGGGTAGGCGCTATACTCTCGGCGAAGGTCCCTACAAGTTCCTCCGGCGAGCAAAAAGTGCCAAGAGAGATGTATGAGAACCGATTTCGAACTCTTGTCACTCCAGAACGACCAATCATTGTCTCTTGAGGCAATCAATATTCCAATTCCCTATTGACGAACGGAGTCTGAATGTTCCCGACTCAAATGACTGTGATACAATCTGTTGGGATACAATCTTCTCCGATTTCGTGAAAGGCTCCAAATTAGCAAGATCAACAGTTATGCTCTTAATCAGTGTGTACTCTTCAGCCACTTCAACGTAAGTTAGCGTATATTTTTGAGCCGGATCAACGCCATACTGTTCTCCTGACCCATTCAGTTCAGAGACAAAGACCTGCACCTCGTCATTAGATAGGTTACTCCAGTTGGAGATACCGTCGAGAACTTCTTGATAAGTAGTATTAACTGCTTTACAGGAGCGTCGCCAAACAATAATGCTGAGTGAGATGCCGAGGAATGGAAGTAATATAAAAACACCCAGAGCATACGAATCGACCACCCATGCAAGCGGGATTAAGAGTACGCTTGCCAAGACAAAACTGGCTACAACATACCGAACCAAAATGTTTATTGGGTTCCACGCTCGTTTCCACTGCCGGTTCGAGATATCGGTTTCTTCTGGAATCGTGATGTGATGCATTAGCTGAATTCTCGTTCAGGGTTAGTTCCCGGAATCAGCCGCAGAGTTGGCTTTTGAGCCACAATCATTGTTGTATATGGAGAGAGTACATAATGACTGCGAGGCCGACAGCGACGAACACGCTATTAGCGAGTACACCAGTTTCCAACGAGACGGAAAAGAATTGGTTGGCCACGCCTGTCAGTAGTGCTCCGAGAGTGATAACACCGAATCCGATACCCAGAACACGGAGCGAATCTTCATCTGTACGCTGATAGGCCTTAAATGCGATGTAGGTAATCCCGCCGCCTAATAGCAAGATGACAAACTTGACCACTGCGATTGCCATTATAACGCCGTTCATACTTCGTCCCCCATCATCGACCAGATATCTGCAAGCCGTTCGTCGGTAGATTGCGGCGGCCGATCAACACTCACCGAAAACGCACCTGTGTCATCCATAGATATCGTGACGTCCTCGAACGATCGCTCGTAGTAGGTAACCCGTCCACCACCGGGGTTGATCGTCTCCTGTTCTCGAACGAGGGAAGCAGAACTGAGAAGTTCTAGCTTTCGATACAGCGTCGACTTGGTGATGTCACATGCGTCAAGGAGTTCGTTCGCAGTCATTGGTTCAATAGTTTCCCGGAGAATGGCCCGACATGCGGAATCATCCAGCGCATCAAGGACCTCCTGTACCTCCGGAGTGTCCTCGGACGACACTGAATTATCTCCCATTATTCGATAATACGTGGTCCTCGGGATATGGTGTCCGATTGTTGGAGAGGCATCCCATCGGTCCCACAAATGCAGCCGGGAGCGTGGTTCCAGAGTCATGCCGACCGATCCATCGGAAGAGTGGAGACATGGTGACACAGTTGTGGAGCGGTTATGAATCGTGCTGACTCTCGAATCGGTGTTCGCCCGCGTCAGTAATCTCGTAGAGACCGTTGCTGATCGGAGCAATATATCCCTGACTATGGAGGTTAGTACACGCTTGATCTATGGTGATCGGATGTCCATCGACGGCCGTAGTAATCTCCGTTCTATGGCACGGAGAATCCTCAACGAGCAACTCCAATACCTCGAACTCGGTCTGTATTGAGAACTCTTTCATGGCAGCGATCGTGTTATGACCCATTCAGTGGCCGTATTTCGTCCGGCAAGGATTATCTGGTCAGACATGCTCTTCGTAGACCTCAAGAAGCTCTTGGTATCTATTCCGGATCGTGACACGACCGACGCAGGCGACATCACTCACTGTCTCCTGTGTGAGTTGCTCGTTCGTGAGGTATGTCGCAGCGTACAGAGCGGCAGCCGCCAACCCGGCTGGACTCTTTCCACTGTGGATGGCATTATTTGTAGCTACCTCAAGTAATTCCCGAGAGCGCCGTTCTGCTTCGTCGCTCACATCAAGCGATGACGCGAATTGTGGGATATATTGGATTGGATCCTCTGGCTCGATTTCCAGACCAAGTTCTCGGGACAAGTATCGGTAGGCCCGCTGAATCCGGATTTCCTCGACTCGGCTCACGTCGGCGAACTCAGTCAGCGGCCGTGGCATTCCGTGCTGTCGGGCAGCCCCATATAACGACGCCGTCGACATTCCCTCGATTGAGCGACCGGGGAGCAGATCTTCCTTTACAGCGCGCCGGTATAGGGCGCCTGCAGTTTCCCGAACCGATTCTGGAAGTCCCAGAGCGGATGCCATGCGGCTAATCTCTCCTAAGGCTTGCTTGAGATTCCGCTCGTGGGCGTCCTTTGTCCTGAATCGTTCGTTCCACGTCCGAAGGCGCTGTAATTGTGCACGTTTGCGGCTGGAGACAGCCTGTCCGTGTGCGTCCTTATCCCGCCAGTCGATAGTCGTGCTTAACCCTCGGTCATGCATCAGCTGCGTCGTCGGAGCCCCGACCCGACTCTTTCATCTCGTTTGTCCGACGTGAATGCACGCCATTCTGGGCCGTGGTCGATTCGATCGTCTTCAAAAACCAACCCACAGCTTTCGCAGGTCGTCTCACCGTTGTCACTGTTCCGAGTAATATGGCCCTGACACTCGGGACAAGTGTTATGATCGACAGCACTTCACGTCACGGTCGCGTTCATCTCGTGACCGCTCCTTTGAATGTTCTTTAGCCATGATAATGTCGGTGTATAGTAATTCTCCCTACAAACCGTGGGTCTTCTTAACAGTATTCGTGGGACGGCTCCCCAATGAATGACTGGCGGTGTCCCATTCGATGGGAATCCGGCCCAACACTTTGTCTCCAAGACATCAATCCAGTATACTGAATGTTGAAATTATCACACAGTGCTACATCTCATGCCTTCGTTCGTTGGCTCTACTCTCGAACCACGATTTCAACAATTCCGGTCGGAGACAAGCGTCTCGGCACAACAACTGTTAGTATCTCTTATCTTCTGACCACCTACGTCGTTGTATATCCCTTGCGCTGCGACATCCTCATAAACCAATGCTGCAGAGAATGACAATCCACCTCACGACGAGAGCGGAACACGCGGGATGCCCCGGAATGAAGAGCACCGAAATGGCCCCATCGAAGCCAACTTGTAGGGTAGAACCCTATAATTTCAGTTGATTGATGTCGACGACATCTCCCTTCCGGTCTGTTGCCTCTGCAATTGGCCTCACGTATGGGTCGTACGTCGTAGGAAGTATGCTACTCCTTGCGGTTGTAACGGTTGTCGGGCTGTTCGGAGTCGACGTCACGTCGCGCCCAGCCCTCAGACTGATTTTGGGTACGTTCTTTTTGCAGGGAGTGACATTCGGGGGCATCGCCATCCTCTATCTCAAAGGCCGTGGTCTCGGATTTGGATTCGTTCCAGTTCGTCTCCCTGACAAGCGTGATGGGGCGGTGATTGTTGGGGAAGTATTGCGATCCTGGGGTTGCTCTTTGTGGCGTCCTCAGTAATTACGGCCCTCGGTCTGAACTCGGCTCAGAATCAGATCGTCGAAGTCGGGCGACAAAATCCGAGGGTATTCCTCCTCCTAATCCCGCTCCAGTTCCTGCTGGTCGGTCCGGGAGAAGAACTGTTGTTCCGAGGACTTGTCCAGGCAGTCCCTCCGTGAAAGTCTCCACCCGGCTCGTGCAATCATTCTCGCGAGTGCGCTGTTCGCATCGATCCATCTCTTCTCGTTGTCAGGGGACGGCAAACTGGTGTACATCGGTATCGCATTTGTCCTGGCATTAGTACTGGGAGCAGCATACGAGTACACGAACAATCTCACAGTACCGGCTGTGATTCACGGGACGTATAACGCGGTGCAGTTCGCAGGAGCCTATCTGACGGCGACGGGCGGACTGTGAATCCCACTAGGGCTTGATTCCGAGGCGGTTCACCGATGACATCAAATCCTCCGTACAGATGACTACCACACAACAAGAAACCGAAGAACACATCATGACCCGCTCCACCTTCGTAGAGATCGGTGCAATTACCAGCCCGTGTGTGGGCGTGCTTGCTACCGTAACGGTGGTGTATGGCTGGCCACCGACCGTACTCGGCTGGTTTGTCTCCGGCGTGTTCGGACTGTTTATCGCAGTAACCCTTGGCCGAACGCCAGCGGGCAAGCTCAGTCTGCTCTCGTGGCCTCGACCCGAGGCCAGAGACGATGTAGCGGTGAATGTAATCGCATACAACGGCGTTCTGATCATTGGAACCGTACTGGGGCAGATCGTGTGGGCAATATCGAATAGTCTCCTCCTCGCTGCGGCGGTTGGAGCCGTTCTACCGGTGTGGTTCCTCAAGCATATCCAGTTCCTCGTGCTTCTGGATGCGGAGTGAGTTCACTCTGTCAATCATACTGTCGGGGAAGATAGCTCCCCACTCATCATCGTATAACGCTAGCCGAACCAGGATTAGTGGGAGCAAATTGGTCAGGTAGAAGTAGCTCCCCAACCAACATTGTATAATGTCACCGGAAGAGCGTCACCCACGGACGGACCCCCCCGTGGACAGAGCTCTCGAATCGGGTCAGTTCGGTCACTCTCCATCCTTCTCGCTGCGGCTTTGACGCTGACCCAAGTTCCCGCCGCATCTGCCCACGGCACAACCGGAAGCGGTGGAATATCGCCAGAAAACGGTGTTATTCTTGGTCTCGTTGGTGTTGGTGTTCTCGGTGGCTTCGTCCTTCTCAAACGGACAGATCGGATCACGCCAACAACCGCTCTTTACGGCGTCTTTGTCGGGATCGCAATCACTGCGCTCGGAGCCGTACTCTTCGAAGGCCTCTCTCCAGATCCGACAGACGCCGCGAATTCGATGCCGTTCCCTCGGTCGTGGTATCAGCCACTGGCACTGCTGAGTGGCTTGGGCATCGTCGCGGTGAGCTTCGTCATTGGGCGGCTCCGCTGGCCAGCCCGCCCACGATATACATTTCTCGGGATCCACTATGGGACTGTGGATTGCATACCCCTACCCTGCATTCCGGGCCCGGCAAGCGATACACATCCACTCGGGTACGCAATCGTCCTCGGAACGCCACTTCTGGTCGGCTATGTCGTCTGGAAAGATGCGGGGAGCATCATCCGCGCAGTTATGCGTGACCCGGTTGCACGTCGCTTCGGTATCGGCGTTGGTGTCGTGTTAGCGCTCTTTTTCCTTTCCGTGACGGGGTACCTCTCGTTTTTCCCAGAGGACGGTTTTCCCGATACGGTAACAGTCGTCGTGCTGCCCGCAATCTATCAGCTGATGTCGTGGCCGACTCTCGAAATCGCAATTCCGCATCTACCATTCATACATATCCCGTTCTTCCTGGCCCTGTCACCCGGCCAGGTTATTATCGTCGGGATGTTGAGCGGACTCATCGGGTTGAACGCCGCGACTTATCGCCCTGTCACTGGCGCGTCGAGGAACGGGCTGGTATGACCGAAGGGACCGCCGGAAGTGCTGCCATCGTCGGGACCTGTACCTGTGGGTGCTGTGGCCCACTCGTTGCGAAGATCGCGGTGCTCGCGGCCGGGCCATCGATCGCCGCCCCTCTCTACTGGGTGTTCGTCGATTCAGCGTCGCCGCTCAGTGCGGTCTTCATCGTTGGAAGCTTGCGTCCTCTTTACCGGGGAGTCTGATAGACCCCTCGGTCCAGGCGGCCGAACAGGCCCGACCAATCGGCGGGTAGATCATCCCGGCCGACTGAGGTACCAGATCTGCCGTCGGAGAAACACGGTCTGGAGGAGTGGCTCAACATATGGAGGATACACACCGACGCTACGTGTTTTTGGGGCTGCAGCGGTACTGATCGCTGTCGGGACCCTCGCCAACCGGCTACCTCCCGTCAACGCCGTTCTATCAGGTCCTCTCTGGAGGCCTCATCGTCGCAGGCTTTGCGGTCGGGTACGCGGGCCTCGGTGCCTTCGACTTCTTAGAATAGAAGCAATCGGTACCGCCACCCGGTATCCGCCGGTTCGCGAGGCGGAGCCGCTACTCCGCAAGCAGGTCTCGAAACGAATTCGCTGCGAGGAGACCGCCGGTCGCCACGACCGCTCCCATCGCGAACACCGGATTCAGCAATCCCGTCGCCACAAGCGGTATCGTAATCCCATTGTAGAGCAGCGCGAGCCCGTTGTTCTGTGTAACACGCCGGCGCGCTGCATCTGCGAGATCGAACTGTCTCTGTATCCACCGCTTGGAGGTCGTCATCGGCGATAGAAATATCCGCGGCATCGGAACGGCAAGCGCCTGTTCCACCACCGAGCGAGATTCCCAGGTCTGGCTGTCGCGAGGGCCGGGGCATCGTTCGTCCCATCACCGACCATCGTAACCTGTCCCCGGACTGCAACCGCCGGATCGTCGCGGTCTTGCCCGCCGGCGGGACCCCTGCAAACACGTGATCGACGGCAGGATGGCTGTCGAGAAAGTCAGTAGCAGCCTCGTCATCACCAGTCAGAACGACGATCTCGATATCACGGTCACTCAGTTGCGTGAGTGTGTCATCCCAACTCGGGCGTGGTTCGTCGCCCACGACGATGACGCCCTCTGCATGACCGTCACGACCAACGACGACCGGAAGGTGACCGGCCGTCCGTGCCTCTGCGGCACGCGTCTCGATCTGTTCGCTCACCGACCACCCCAGTTCCGCGAAAAAATCGAGGTTCCCGACGAGAACGCGCGTGTCCTCGACGACTCCTTCGACGCCGGTCGCGTGGCTCGTGAATTCAGTGATGTCCGCTGCGTACTCATGGTTACTGCCACCGGCAACCGCCCCATCGGCTCTCGAGCGATCGCCCTCCTGATTCCTTTGTGCAAACGTATTCACGATTGCGTCGGCCGCTGGGTGGGATGCTCGCTGTTCGAGGGCCGCGACAATTTCAAGGAGATCCGATGGTGCATCCGCCTCAAGGACATCCATCTGGCCGGTCGTGAGAGTCCCCGTTTTGTCGAAGACGACGACATCGACGTTCCGAAGGCGCTCGAAGACGGTCTCGTCGAAGATGACGATCCCCCGCTCTACCGCTTGTTCGATACTGGTTGCCACCGAGAGCGGGGTTGCCAGGCCAAGTGCCCACGGACACCCCACCAAGAGAACTCCCAGCGCCGTCAGGACGGCGACGGGAATGCCAGCCCGCCAGAAGCGACCCCAATCCAGCGAGTACCGCCCCACCAACGACGACCGGGATGATGACTGACGCGAGCCGATCGGCCTGCCGCTGGACGCCGTGATCCCCGCTCTGGAGATCCCAGACAGAGGCGATGAGGCGATCGATACTACTGGTTGTCCCATCGCTCACTGTGAGGACAGCAGCACCATTTGTGACGACCGCCCCGCCGACGACGTCGTCGCCCGCTCGCTTCGATACCGGGAGCGACTCGCCCGTCACGATCGCTTCGTCGACCGTGCACTCACCCTCAGCGAGAACTCCATCGACCGGGATGCGTTCGCCCTCGCGGACGAGAACACGCTCCCCGGATTCCAGATCGTGTACGTCGACCATCGGTGTCGTCCCATCGGCGCCATACCGCCTGGCCTCGGTGACGTGAGAGATAGTGAGATTCGTCAGGCGATCCATCGCTCGCTGCTTGCTCAGTGATTCGTAGAAGATGGCAGCCACCACACTCGCGGCAACCACGATCGTGAGATCGTAGAAAACATCGATCCGACCAAAAAGAAAGGCGATCGTACTGTACACGTAGGCACTCACGATGGTAAGTGCGACGAGCAGATCTGCGTTCGGCTGCCGCATCTTCAGACTGACATACGCACCCTGTAACAGCGGCAGGCCGGTGAACACGAGGACGACACCCGTCAGTACGAGAAAGAGGGGCAGGATCAACAGGCCATCTCCACCGCCGATCCCGGAGGCACTCGCATACATATCGAGTGTCCCATCGCCGAAGAATGACGAGAGCTGCGCCGGATAAAGGAGGACTGCGTACGGAAGGAGCATGAACGTCCCGAAATGACCCCAACAGCGTAACGGAATCCCAGCACCTCGTCAATTCCTCGTTCAATCGTTGCGTCCGACCGCCGCGATTGCCCGATGACAGTCGGTGCGTCGTCACTTCCTCCAGCACGAAAGGTCGCCGAATAGCCGAGTATGCTCAGGGCATCACAGAGAGTGTCCATCGAGATGCGGTCAGGGTCGTATGTGATCCGGACCGTCTCGGTAACGTAGCTTGCTGCCGCATCGACGACGCCTTCACAATCCTTGGCGACCGATTCGAGGAATCCCTCACACGTCGCACAGTGCATCCCGTCGACTTGGAGGAAGACACGGTCCTCAGCTCCTGATCGATGCATGGCTGCCTCTCGCTCGTGCGTTCCAGACTCAGGCTTGTGCAGTAACATCGTCCGTCGGAGCCATCCGACTGTGATCTCCATCGCTACCGAGCACTCGATGGACGTTTCGACATCCATCACAGCAGAAGACGATGTCGTCTTCAGCTACGTCTCGATCATCGGGGACAGTCCCCCCACAAAGCGCGCATGTGGAAGATAGCGATTGAGATGGAGACACAATTGATTACCACCATCTGATAGTCGGCCGATCACAGCCACAGAACCTCAACGGCGACCTCAGCCGAAGGGACATTACCGGTGATACAGATGCCTCGATATTAAACGCTGTTCGGTGACGAGTATAATAGTAGATACCCTTGGTCCAAATCTCCGCCTCTGAGTACCAGAGAGAACATATGCCACCCCTCAAAAATAAGGAACAGGCAGATGCACGATCTAACTGGGTTCCAGCGGGATATCTTGTACGTAACCGCCCGGGCTCGAGGAACCACACGGGCTCGCAATCAAAGACGAACTCGACGACTACTACGAACAGGAGATCAACCACGGCCGCCTCTATCCGACTCTCGACGACCTCGTCAACAAAGGACTGCTCGAGAAAGGTGAACTCCACAAGCGGACGAACGTGTACACGGTCACACAACGCGGAGTGCGGGAGATCGAGGCGCGACGTGAGTGGGAAAGTCAGTATTTACAAGACGTGAACGTACCCGCTACGTCGTAGAATCATTATAAAAGCGGGACTGCTTTACCCACTTCCCACGAATACACAGTAAGATGGCTCGGCTCGTCTTCTATCACCACCCACAGGCCGAGATTTTCTCACTCAAATATAGCTCGGCATCGGTGGCAGAAATCCTGTCTCAGCGAGAGCAATCCGACGAGTCGACAAAACTCATCGGGTACCCCTTCGAAACACCGGTCTATGTCCTCTACGAAGGCGATTCAGAGATCGAATCAGCCCATGACATCGACTTCGATCAGGAATGGTTGAGCGACCGTATTCGTGACCTTCCTCGTGCTGGGCAAGTTGTCGCCTTCCGATTAGTGGAATTGCTCGAAGCAGCTGTCGATGTTCGAGAGGAGGATGAGTTTCGGCTCTACAAGGAGTTCGAACCGCAAAAAATCCAGCAGGCACTCGATCACGTGTCCTGGGGAGCCCCACTTCCGACCGTCGCTGGAGAGGTGATGTCGAATTTGATTCTCCGACATTCCCTCCCGAATGCGAATGATCGAACTGGCATCGCTATGCTGCAGTTCTGTATTGAGAGTGTGGACTCGGATTTTGCGATGCCACGAACACACGTCGACGACGATACCTGGCGAGAGTGGGTCGACCCCTACATCGTCGACTCCAAGCGGCTCATCACGGTCCGCCGGAACAACCTCCGTTTCAAGCAACTCGAAGACCTGGATGTCGACCTCGTCGAACGGAAAGACGGCATCGAAATTCGATTAGCCGAATTCGAGCTGGATATGCACTGGCGAGAAGCCCTTTCGAAGTACGCTGGGCAGCATGAATCCCACTGTACGGACTTCGGACAGGCAGTTCTCGAACGAGCAGAACGGGACGATCTACTCGACCGTCAAGGACCAACGAAACAAGAGTTCATCACGTATCTGGAGAACGGGCTCGTCGAACGGGACTTCAGAGAAATGTTCTGATCAGTCGCGAAGCTCAGCGACCGACTGTCCGACCTCGCGAACGTGTTCACTTCGCTCGAGGTCGAGTTCCTCGGCGAGGTAGTCAACCGTCTCTTTGAGGCTCATATCGGAAAGTAGTCCGTCAAGCGGTATAAACCTAGTGCTGGCGTAGCTATGTGGCCCATCAGAGGAAGCGTCTGTGTATACCGAACTTCGTACCCCTCGGGAAAACTGTGGAATCGGTGACCGCATAGCGATACTCACCGAAATTACGCAGTGTCGCCAGTTGCTGACCACCAACCCGAACTCAATTGAAAGAAGCTCCGAAGCGATCGGGCGCGTTTCAGTCTGCAGGTTGTGCGTCAGTCGCTGGTGTCCCGCCTGGAAGCTCGGGGATAGACAGGTCCACGCGGCGGAGCAGCTGGGCGTTGATCGCGACGATCACCGTACTCAGCGACATCAGGAGCGCACCCACAGCGGGGGAGAGCAGAATCCCGATCGGTGCCAAGACGCCTGCTGCGAGCGGAATCGCGAACACGTTGTAGCCGGCGGCCCAGACGATGTTCTCCTGCATCTTCCGATAGCTCGCCTTACTGAGCTTCACCAGCCGAACGACGTCCCATGGGGTTGTTCTGGACGAGGATGACGTCGGCCGACTGGACTGCGACGTCGGTGCCGCTCCCGATTGCGATGCCGACGTCGGCCCGCGTCAGCGCCGGCGCGTCGTTGACGCCGTCGCCGACCATCCCCACGAGCTTGCCCTGGTCCTGGAGCTCCTGGACTTTCTTGTCCTTGTCTTCGGGAAGGACTTCCGCGAACACCGTATCGATCCCCAGTTCGTCTGCGACGGCGTTGGCGACGTCCTGGGAGTCGCCAGTCAGCATCGCCACTTCGATCCCCAGATTGTGGAGGGCGTCGACGACGCGGAAACTCTCCTCGCGGATCACGTCGGCCATCGCGAACGCGGCGATCAACTCCCCATCACGGACGAGATACACCACCGTCTGGGCGTTCTCTCCCGCATCTTCAGCAAACCGCTGGAGGTGGCCCGGAACCTCGCTATCGAGCTGTGAGAGCAGATTCGGACCGCCGACGTACACCTCGTTGCCGTCGACGTTCGCCCGAACCCCTCGCCCTTTGATTGCCTCGAAGCTGGAAGCATCAGGGGCACTGAGATCACGCTCGTCAGCTGCCTCGCGGATGGCTCGCGCGATCATGTGTTCGGAGTCGCTCTCGACAGCGGCCGCCAGTGCGAGGGCGTCGTCCTCGTCGACGCCCTCGACGGTCGCCATATCCACGACGCCGTGCTCGCCTTCGGTGAGCGTCCCCGTCTTGTCGAAGATGATCGCGTCGAGCTTCCGTGCGTCCTCCATCGCGATGCGGTCGCGGACGAGCATCCCGTTGCGCGCCGCCAGGGAGGTGTTGATCGCGACGACGAGGGGAATGGCGAGCCCGAGTGCGTGTGGGCAGGCGATGACGAGCACCGTGACGACGCGTTCGATGACGGTCGCATCGAACGAGACGGTGACCGTCCACGCGATTGCGGTCACGACTGCCGCCCCGAGCGCGACGTAGAACAGCCAGCCGGCCGCGCGGTCGGCCAGCACCTGCGTCTTGGACTTGCTCTGCTGGGCTTCCTCTACCAGCCGCATGCACGCCCGCGAGCGTCGTCTCCTCGCCCGTCGCACCGACGCGGACGCGGAGACTGCCGTCGCCGTTGATGGTGCCGCCGATGACCTCGTCACCGGGCTCCTTCGAGACCGGTTTCGACTCGCCCGTGATCATCGACTCGTCGACGTCCGAATCCTCCTCGACGACGCCGTCGGCGGGCACGCTCGCGCCCGGCCGGACGAGCACGAGGTCGCCCTCGGAGAGTTCACTGACAGGGACCTCTTCGGTCTCGCCGTCCTCGGTGAGTCGTTCCGCCGTGTCCGGCATCAGTTTCGCCAACTCGTCGACCGCGCTCGAGGCCCGCCGCACCGACCGCATCTCGATCCAGTGCCCCAGCAGCATGATGTCGATCAGCGTGACGAGCTCCCAGAAGAACGCCGACTGCGTGGGGAAGACCACGCTCGCGAGACTGTAGACGAACGCGACCGAGATGGCCATCGAGATGAGCGTCATCATCCCCGGTGCCCGGTCTTTCAGCTCCGGCACCGCCATCTGAAGGAACGGCACCCCACCGTACGCGAAGACGATGACGGCGAAGACAGGGTTGATCCACTCGCTCCCCGGGAATGTGGGAACGGAGAACCCGAGCCACTCCTGCAGCATTTCGCTGTACAGGAGGACGGGGATCGACAGGAGTGTCGAGACGAAGAAACGCCGGCGGAACATTCTGCTCGTGGCCTTCGTGCATCCCGCCATGTCCCTCACCGTGTCCCTCGTGGGAACCGTGGCCGGCGTGTTCGTGCTGCTCGTGAAGCGCCTCACCCTCCGCCGCAGCAGGGTGCGCCTCGTCCTCCAGTAGCTCCTGTTCTACCCGTTGCTCGTCAGACTCAGCGACCGTTTCATCGTGCTCGCCGTGTTCGTGCTGGTGACTGCTGGTGTCCTGCTGGTCCTCTCCTCCCGGGGAATTCTCAGCTGTATCTTTGTGGTCGTCCATAGGTCATATACTCTTTAGAGGTGGGTTCGCTGCCTTCCTGAATCTTCGCCCCTTGAAACCGTACAGCAGGACCATCCTGGGCAATCTTCAAAGACAACGGATGGCCGTGGTCTCAAAGCGGTCCATGCTATCCGCAGATCGCGATACTCAGGCGTGAGCGGTGTACCCTGCGTCTTCGACGGCCTCCACGAGGGCCGTGATCTCTGCCTCCCCGTCGACACTTGCCTGTTCGCTCTCCCTGTCGACGGTCACGGAAGTCACGCCAGAGACCTCTTCAAGGGCCTCTTCGACCGTCTGCTCACAGTGATCGCACGACATTCCTTCCACGGTGATAGTCGTCGTCATACAGGGGTACATCCGGTCCCCTCTCTTTAGCGGATTTCCCCTTCGATCATACTGGTCTCTTGGGGGTCAAACTTTAGATTCAAAGTATTACCCGCGGCTGCAACGAACCAAATCTCAGATTCATCGGCTGTCGATGGTGGGAAGACTCAGGTATCGTTGTGGCGCTCCCTGTACGTCTTCGACACTAAAAAGACATATAGTGCTCCGATAGCCCGAATACCAGACTGGAATCGCTCGTTCCATTCTATCGACTCCGGACGCTCGTACATGAACGCGGTGGCAAATCTCCGATACAGATCGGGAAACAGGAAGACGATCGCGCCGAAACACCGGTACCATCATCAGCCACGCGTATGCTCGCCCATTCTGGAGGGATATCGCAGCTATCAGAACGCCCTCCGACCGGATAGCTGAACGGCACCCACCCTCTCACCACTCCCTCGCTTGGATTCGCAATCGCGAGTTTCTCAAAGACCCCGGCAATTTTGTTCGGTAACAGTGCTGAGATAGCACCGAGAACACCCACGAGTGTTCGAATCATATGATATGGTACGACTGATACGGATATAATTCTCGCTGTGATCCTACACTATCGAGAACGAAGGGAGTCCGAACAGTATCGGGGTCGGACCGGTACGACGCTTAGAGGCCTCTTTTGAAATGAGCGTACGGAATTGTACGATAGATATCGAAGGCACCGTGAAACCATATTTCAAGATTACACTGAATTTGTATAGACGCACTCTGCTACATTCGCACACCATCTAACCCGGTTTAAAGCGTTCAGATAGGAAGCAGCGGAACGTATTAACGGATGGATGCTTTTTGATTTCCTATGAATCCTCGTTCATCGGATGCGGAGATCGAGAGGATTCTGGGTCGAATTTCGGACGCGTTCTACACGCTCGACACGGAGTGGAAGTTCACGTACCTGAATGAGCGCGCTGAAGAGCTACTGGTTACCTCCGCAGATGAACTTGTGGGAAAGACTGTCTGGGAGGCATTTCCAGAAGCAGCAGAGACCATCATCTATGGGAAGTACCACGAGGCGCTTGAAGCCCAGGAACGGGTGGAGTTTGACCTCTACTATGAGCCTCTAGAGAAGTGGTTTCATATCATCGTCTATCCCTCGGAGGAGGGACTCTCCGTCTACTTCACGGACATTACCTTCACCGTCTTGAAAGAGCGAGCGATTGAAACGGCGGATGTCGGCGTTGTAATTACCGACCCTCATCGGGACGACAATCCCATAATATACGCGAATGAGGGGTTCGAGCGACTGACGGACTATTCGAAGGAGGAAGTAGAGGGTCGAAATTGCCGATTTCTACAGGGCAAAGAGACCAATCCGGCCGCTGTCACAGAGATGCGGGAAGCAATCCGGAACAAGGAGCATGTCACTGTGACGCTGCTGAATTATCGAAGGGAGGGCGTGCCGTTTTGGAATCGCGTTAGCATCGCTCCTGTTAGGGACAGCGACAACAATGTCACTCACTTTATCGGCTTCCAACAGGACGTTACGACGTTGATAGAGCGCGAACAACGGGTGCAACTACTTCAACGCGTACTCCGACATAATCTCCGAACTGAGATGAACATCCTACTCGGAAATCTGGAATCAATCTCCGAGGGGATTTGTACCACAGAGGAAGGGATCAACCGAGCACGGGAAGCTGGAGAGCGGTTACTTCACATCAGTGAGAGAGTTCGTGAGATAGATTCCGTCTTGAGAAACGTTCCATTTCAAACATCCTCCCAGCTTCCGTCCGAGCTCCTTAGGCCAGCCATTGAGAAGGCGAGGGAAGAGCATCCAAAGGCAGGGCTCTCGGTGACGTTAGACGTAGAAAAACAGATTCTCACTACGAACGGACTGCAAAAGGCCGTTGAAGAACTCATAACGAATGCACTTGTTCATTCAAACGAACCGTCTCCCTCCTTGGAGATCACTTCTGAGAAGGCATCTATCGAATCGGTCACGACCAACCGAAATCGACCTGCTCTCGCGCTTCATTTTGCCGATACGGGCCCTCGACTATCTGAACTCGACCGGCAAGCACTACTAACTGCGACAGAAGAACCACTGATACACGGTACGGGCCTCGGTCTCTGGATGGTTCACTGGCTCGTTACACTGTCTGGCGGCGAGATCGAGTATCACGAACGCGAACCAGAAGGAAACCTCATCACGCTCAGGTTTTTGCTAGCAAATTCAGCGGATTGATGGAGGAGAGACCCAATTGAGAGCCTCTGGTTCAGAAATGTGTATCAGTGGTGGTGGCCCTCCATCACCACCGGATGCCCGGTGGCGTATTCGTCGGGATCCTCTTCAAACGTCTCCTTGCAGGTCTGCGAGCAGAAGTAGTACGTCTCGCCGTCGTGCGTCGCCGCTGGCTCGCTGTCGTCGGTCCGCATCCCACAGACAGGGTCTCGGTACTGGCCAGGCGCACCGAGACCGCGACGATAAACATACAGCAGGAATCCTGAGAGCGCGAAGGCGATGAGGTTGAGGTAGAACGTGTAGTTTAGTTCGAAGTACGTCTGTTCGGTCGCCGTCTCACCACCGGCTAAATCGGGGACGATGCCGAAGGCATCGAACAGCAACTCCATGAGGAAGCCCGTGAACGCCATCGTCACGAAGAAGACGCCGAGGATGTACAGCATGACCTTCCAGCCGTAGTACTTCCGGTAGACGTTCAACACGGGAATTGTGATGAGGTCAGCGTAGACGAACGCGATGACGCCGGCGAAGCTGATGCCGCCGCCCCAGAGCGCGACGGCAAAGGGGACGTTTCCCATGCTCCCGACGAAGCTGATGACGGCGATGGCGACGCCCATGATCGCGTTCTCGGCGGTGACGAGGAGGCCGTCGCCCTGGATGAACAGCGTGTTCCAGACCCACTGGGGGACGAAGACGATGACGAACCCGGAGATGAGGAAGCCAGCGATAACGTCTTTCCAGATCATCGACCACTCCTTGCGGTACTGATTCCCGACTTTGTACCAGCCACCCCACGACAACAACTCGTCACGCCACCCGCCGCGGCTGGACGCCTCCTGCAGGTACGTCTCCATACAGCCCTCCGAGCAGAACTCCAGCGTCTCGCCGCCGTCAGTGGTGAGGGTGTACTCGTCTTTGCCTTCCATCCCGCAGGTCGGGTCCTCGGTGACGCCGGACTCGCGGTCGCGCTCGTTGAGCGTCTCCCGGACCTCGTCGAAGAGGTTCTCTGGCAGTGTGAGGTGGACAAGGACGGCCATCACGGCGATGAGGATGAGGCCGCCCAGCAGTTCCGCCAGGAGGAACTCCCAGCCGAGCAGAATCAGAATCATCAGCCCGAGTTCGACGATCAGATTCGTCGACGCGAACATAAACGCGAGAAAGTTCACCGCGTGCGCTCCCTTCTTGAACAGCCCCTTCCCGATTGCGACGGCGCCGAAACTGCACCCACTGCTCGCCGCCCCGAACGCGGTCGCCTTGGTGAGCCCGCTCAGGTCACCATCGCCCAGCACTTGTGCCATTCGCTCCTTGGAGACGTAGACCTGGACGAGGCTCGTAACCGTGAGCCCCATGATAATTGCCCACGCCGCCGTCCAGAGGAACCCGACACCGATTCGGAGGGCTTCGAAGATGCCCTGGACCATCGTCACCTGCATAGATGTATCGTCGTACGGATCATCTTTTGCAGTTTTCCTTCAGATAGTTCGGGTTAGAGCCGTTGAGAGTGTGAATTCAAAAGATTAGCGGTGGGTGGAACACGCAGGTCGAAGGCACAACCGCATTGAATAGTTAGGACGTAGTATTACTTGAGACCCAAACTCACGGAGGGATCACAATATGCCGACAAATTCAGACGACACGCGACTTGTTACGCTCCTCCTCGTTATCATCGGCGCCATATTCATCGTCCCGTTGTTCTTCATGGGCTTCGGAATGATGGGGTTCGGTCCGATGATGGGCGGGATGTGGGGCGGTCATATGTGGGGCGACGGGACGATGCCTGGCTGGATGTTCATCGTCGGCATCGTGATGCAGTTACTGTTCCTCGCCGCCCTCGTCGGCGGTGGCTACCTAATCTACCGTGCGATTACGGGAAGTGAGAGTAGCTCGGACCAAGCCCTCGAGGAGCTCCGGCTCGCCTACGCCCGCGGTGAGCTGACCGACGAGGAATACGAACAGCGACGCGAAGCACTCGAACGAGATACCTGATTCCCGTCCGGCAAACTTGAACGATGATCGGATTCTCCGAACGCCGTCAACAGTCGACGCGTCCGCAGCTTCCAGCGTGGATTGACCGATACACGACGCTGGGTCTGTACGGACTACTCGTCGGGACGGGACTCTGTCTGGTCGCGTTCCTCACGAATCCAGTCCCCGACCCCTCGTTCTCGTGGGCGACGCTGCCCGAGTCTCTTCGATTACCAATTGCACAGCCCCGGATCGAGCACTGGCCGGTGACCTACACTATCGGCATCTGGCTGTGGGTTTTCTGCTTCCCCGCACTCTTCCTCGCCGGATACCGGCGATACGGCGACAGGAGCCGTCGGGCAGCGGTATGGCTCGTCGGGTTGCCGACCCTGGCGATGCTGGGCTGGACCACGTACTGCCGGTTCTTCTGGCTGAAACTCCATCCGCCGACCTGGAACGCCCCGGCCTACACGTTCGTTTGCTGGCTGTACTGTTCGACCTACGACGTGCTCTGGAGCGATCTCGCCTATCTGATTGCGTTCGTCGGCGTCGTCGCGACAGTCCAAGCCGTGAGACGCGGGCAGAGAGCCGTATACGCTCTGATCGGATTCGGGCTCCTGGCACTCCCCCTCGGATTGCCAGCAGCCTATCAGGGATATCGTCGAACAGTCTAATCGACTATCATCGCCCCTCCACAGGTGCGCATTCACGGACTACAGTCGCCGGTGGCTCAAGGCGCGTGCCATTTACCGATCTCAAATCACCTGGACATCACGAAATGTGCCATCTCTTTTTTATGTTTTGAAGTAATAAAAATTCAGTGTGTTAAGTAGAAAAGGATGTCAAACTCAACCAATCAGACTATTCGATGACTGTACGACGATTCGATAGCTGGACGCAAATGTACTTTACAACCGTGTGTCTCTGCTTGATTGCAAACAATGCGCCTTCCCGTTCCGAACAACCGACTCGTCGCATTCACCCTCGTCGGTGCACTGCTGACCACACTCGTCGCTGGGGGGCTCGCGTTCCCTGGCTTGGGCCTCGGACAGTTGGCCGACCCCGTCAGCGACGACATTAACGGACCCCAGCAGGTCGGAGCTGACGCTCCCACGCCCAATCAGGACTTTACCCCCGCTGTGCAGACACAGTCCGGGTACGACGAGGACCACGAAGAAGAGTACGAGGAACATGAGGACGAAGAGTACGAAGAGGAGCACGAAGAAGACGAGGAGGAGTAAGTACAGAGGATGGCCGCTCTCGAAACAGCATACGAACGAGTAGGAGCCACGCACCGTGATTTTCGGTGTTGTGATACGTCGTTTCATATTGAACTGAAGGGAATCCGCGCCGCTGCTGCGGCGGACGCGGCCCGGCGCACGGTCAAGGAGCTTGAAAACGAGCTAAACGCGTTCGATGCCGATAGCGCAGTCGGTCGACTCAACAGCCAGGGGCTGTCGAGAACGAACACGTCGCTCGCCTCGTGCATCGTGGACTCGAATACTACGACCGAACCGAGAACGTCTTCGACATTCACCAGGGCCGTGTCGAGCACTCGCTCAAGGCGTATCTACGAGGGGACGATGACGCCGTCCCAGAAACGTTCGATACCGGGACGATCAGTATCAGCGGTTACCACGTCAGTACCGAGGTCCCTCTTGATCTCAACGGTCTCGCAAAGGGATACATCGTCGATCGTGCAGCAGAGACGCTCGCTGGGCTCGGCCGACGTGGCTTCGTCAGCGGCGGTGGCGATATGTCGCCCCCAGTCGGGCCAATCGCCGTCGAAAGTCCATACGGTGACACGAAGCCGCTCAAGATCCTCAAGACGGACTGGGCCGTTGCCACCTCCGGAAACTATCGCCGCGAACGTGCCGGTACAGACCACATCTATGATCCTGCGACCGAGCGATTCGGCTCCCGACACGAATCGGTGACTGTCCTCGCTGAGCGGGACTGTATGGAAGCGGATGCAGTTCGCGACGACGCTCGCTGCACTTCCGCTCGAGGACGCCAAAGCACTCGCAGACAACTGGGATGGACTTGAGGCACTCATCGTTCACGACGGCGTCTTCCACCCGACAGACGGCTTTGACACCCATGTCTTGGACGCGTAAACAACGCATCACGATCGCCGCACTCCTCCTGTTGGTCGTCGCGATCCCCCTTCTCTGGCAGATCGGGGACGGCCGGGCGACACAGGCGACCGAGCAAAAACAGGCAGACCTCGTCAACCAGACTGTCATAACGCGCCAAGCACCTGACGACTACGACGGGGACAGTATCCCCGACTCACAGGACCAGTGTCCAACGCGGCCAGAGACGAGAACAACTTCCAAGACGGGGATGGCTGTCCTGATGTCGTCGCAACGACGGGAGCCTCGTGATGTCCGAAGTCGTCTGGCTTCTCGATCGCGGCGCCGCGCTGATTGCATATCCGGCATTGTATCTCGCGGTTCTCACCGGTATTCTCTACAATACCGAATCGTTCGATATCCTCCACCGGGCAGCACAACGCGTTCACGTCGAACTCTCGGTGTTTGCGATGGTCGTCACCCTCCTCCACGCTGGCCTTGGACTCCTCGACACCTGGTTCGTCGTCACCGGTCAAGCTCCGGCACCGGCGTACTCGCTGTCATACTTCCTCGGAGGGGTCGCCGTCGGTGTCGGAGCACTACTGCTGCTCGTCGTCGCCGTGCTTGGATTCACGGATGCGACGCGATTCGACCAGCCGTGGGGGCCTCGGGTTGTTCACGCATTCGCCTACGGCGGGTTCGTATTCGCCACGCTTCATGCGGCCGCCGTCGGCACCGATCTGGCGGGCCTCATCGTCCCACTCCTCGCGCCGACGATCATGTTTCTCGTGTACGTGCTCCTGTTACGGCTGTTCGTGCTCCGTGGAACGATCACGGTCAGGGGCATCCGCTCAATAACCTTCCCAGAGGTCCAATAGCCGGTCGACCACGCGGTCCGTGAACGACTGACGGTGTATCGTGTAGAGATACGTGACGCGGTCCGCGTCGGTAACTTCGTAGATGACGCGCCAGGCCATCCCGCTCTTTTGTGACGAGGCCGGCATCAGCAAGGTTCGAGATGCCAGGAGACAGTCGACTGGGCTTTGTACAGGAGCTCGCTCAGTTCGCTCGTCGTGAGCGGCCCATCCGCGAGGAGATGGGCCAGGATCCGACGGCTGTACTCGCGCCAGGAGGGCATTCATTACGGTCTGATCGTCCTCGTTGAACTCAGCGGCCGGGTAGTAGCGGGTATACTGACCATCGTCGGACACCTCTATGAGCCCTTCCTCAACGAGCCACCGGAGCTGGTACTGGAGCGTCCCCTGCGCGTACTCAAGTTCGTCAAGGAGCTGGCGGAAGTGAACACCTGGATTGTCGGCGACGTTCTGGTAGATCGCCCGGCGGGACGCCAACTCCAGATCTGGCTCCGACATTGCTCAGGTTCTGGTAAGGGCGACGAAGAATGTCAGCAGGCCGCCCAGAATGAGGAGCGCACTGGCGTGTTCGACCAGTTCGAGGGTCGCGTAGGGGAAGTACGGGATCAAGATGTATTCGAGGAATACGATGAGCCCGTAGAGGCCGAACATACCGTATCCGACTGCAACGATCCGCATTCGCGGGTCACGCTCGCGGCGCCACGCGCGGTAACTGAACGCGCCGAGTACGGCAGCTACTCAGGAAGACGCCGAGGCTGACATACTGTTCGAGGAGCTGTGCGAATTCGAGGAGTTGTGCCGATTGCATAGAGTTCCCACCGGGTAGACGAACACGATGTAGTGATTCCATTCCCAAAGTGGGGAAGGTACGGGGAAAACGGTTGGCGTCCAATCGTCGAATTTACGTTCGTTCGGTCGTCTCTCGTCGGACGGACCGCCAAAGGGCAGTAGCTGGTGGTTCTTAGTTTCGGTACGAACGGACGAACGCACGCCGCAGGACGGTCAGGAGGACGTACGTCTCGTACTTCTGGGTCCGGCAGTGTTCACAGGGTTGCATATCCGCGACAATCTCCTCAATCGCGTCGTCGTACTCGTCCGTGAGCGTGGAGAGTGCGTTCGTAATTTGGGGCTGGACAACGTCGATCATCTCCTCGACGGCGTCGTCAGCCGAATCCGGTAGTGAGTACGAGAGAACGATCGTGTTTGCGTGATAGTACTTCGTCGTCCCGCCGCGCCCCTCCTCGAAGCGAACGACGTCGACGAGGCCCGCGTCTCGGAGCTCGTTGATGTGGTGTCGAACCGTCGTTCTCCGTCCGCTCGACATCCCGATCCTCTAGGCGTTCGTGGACCTCGGTCGCGGTCAGGGCCTCCTCGGCCAGAATATCGAGGATCATCGCCCGCATCGGCTCGTTGATGGCGTCCGAAACCCGAGTGTCTCGGACCGCGATGTCGTCGAGACGGTGGTCGGTATCGGAATCACTCATACGAGAACTGAGCGCGAGCACGCAGGAAAAGGTAGCGGGGCAGGAGTCGGGTAGGTCTCTGTCGTGGAATCGAGTACAGAATGGACCCACGATAGCGAAAGCTCTAGGCGACCTATTTGACTGTTCCAATAACCCATCTCCGTATTCAAACATATCATTTAAAAAATACTTATTGGGGTATGGGCACTACCTCAAACTGTAATGAGCGACACAACCCAGTTCCGCGTCCTCGACTTCGACTGTCCGACCTGTGCGAGCACCGTCGAACGCGCCCTCTCGAACGTCGACGGCGTCCAGCACGTCGAGGTCCACTACGCGACCGGCCGCGTCGAGATCGAGTACGACGACAGCGTCGCTGACCCCGACGCCTTCGCAGAGATCATCGAAAACCAGGGGTACACGCCCCAGTCCGCCTAACACCATGAACAAACAATCGATCACGCAGTACTACCGAAAACACCGGAAGGCCATCGTCACGGCGGCCAGCGGCCTCCTCTACGGAGGTGGCTGGAGTCTGGGCTATCTCACGAGTTTCAATACGGCGAGCGCCGCCATCCTCGTTCTCGCGACGATGGTGGGTGGCTACGACATCGCCAAGACCGCCTACCACGAGGTCACCAACCGGACACTCGGCATCAAGACGCTGGTGACGCTGGCCGCTATCGGCGCCATCGTCATCGGCGAGTACTGGGAGGCCGCGGCCGTCGTCTTCCTGTTTAGCCTCGGCAGCTACCTCGAGGGCCGGACCATGCGGAAGACCCGGACGGCCCTCCAGGAGCTGCTGGAGATGACCCCCGACACGGCCACCGTCCGTCGCGACGGGGAACTCCGGGAGGTTCCCGCTACGCGAGGTCGAAGAGGGCGAAGTCGTCGTCGTAAAGCCGGGCGGGAAGATTCCGGTTGACGGCACCGTCGTCGACGGCGAGAGCGCCGTCAACCAAGCACCAGTCACCGGCGAGAGCGCGCCCGTCCACAAGGCCGACGGCGACGAGGTCTACGCCGGGACTGTCGATCAAGAAGGCGCACTGGAGATCCGAACGACGGGTGCGGGCTCGGATACGACGCTCGAACGGATCATTCGCCGTGTCGAGGAGGCCCAAGAGGCTCAGTCGCCCACGGAGAGTCTCATCGACCGGTTCGCGAAGTATTACACGCCGGCCGTCATCGTGCTCGCTATCGGTGCGTACGCCGTCACGCAGAACGCGATCCTGTCGCTGACCCTGTTGGTCATCGGCTGTCCCGGCGCGTTGGTCATCGGGCCACCGGTCAGCATCGTCTCCGCCATCGGCAACGCCGCTCGGTCTGGCGTGCTGATGAAGGGCGGCGAACACCTCGAACGCGCCGGCAAGATCGACCTTGTCGCCTTCGACAAGACCGGCACCCTCACGAAGGGCGAGACCACCGTCGCGGACGTCGAGAGGTTCGGCGTCGCCGCCGACGACGTCCTCTCGCTCGCGGCCACCGCCGAGAAGAAGAGCGAACACCACCTCGCGGACGCCATCGTTGACTCGGCCCGCGAGCGCCCGAGCTGCTGCGACAGACGGTGGGACTGCGGTCGCCCAGGCGGACGATGTGGACGCCAGCCTCCAGTCGATTCCCGATCCGGACGATTTCGACGTGGTCGCTGGTAAGGGCGTTATCGCCCATACCGACGGCCACAAAGTTGTTGTCGGCAACCGCGCACTGCTGGACGACCGCGACATTGACGTCCCCAGCCGGGTCGCCGACTACGTCCGCGAGCGTGAAGGGCGCGGCGAGACAGTCGTCCACGTCGTTCGGGACGGGGACGTCATCGGCGCGATTGCGATGCGGGACGAGCTCCGGGAGGCCGCTCCTGGGGTCGTCGCAGCGCTCCAAGACACTGGCATCGAGACGGTGATGCTCACCGGCGACAACGAGCGAACGGCCGCTGCCGTTGCCGAGGAGGTCGGTATCGACGAGTACCGTGCCGAACTCCTCCCCGAGGACAAGCAGTCCGTCATCGAGGGCTACCAGGCCGACGGCCACGTCGTCGCGATGGTCGGCGACGGCATCAACGACGCGCCATCGCTGGCGACCGCCGACGTCGGCATCGCGATGGGTGCTGCGGGACAGACACCGCCATCGAGACGGCTGATATGGCGTTGATGGCCGACGACCTCGAACGCATCCCGTACGCGGTCAACCTGAGCAAGGCAACGCGCTGGAACGTCCTCGAGAATGTCGGGCTCGCGGTGCTGACCGTGACCGTCCTCCTCGCGGGTGTGCTCACCAGCTACGTCACCCTCGCGTCGGGAATGCTGGTCCACGAGGCCAGCGTCCTCCTCGTCATCCTCAACGGGATGCGACTGCTCCGCCACTGACCACGAGACACGAACACAACCACAACTCATGACATCGAATTCGACTGCGACTGACACGACCCCAGACTACGAACCAATTGGCAGGTCGACTACGACGTCGACCCGATCGAAATTCGCGACCCCGTCGCGGAGGCCCTCGGCGTCCTCGAACCGGGCGATCCGTTCGTCATCACTTATAGAGACGCGGTGAAAGAGGCCGGACACTCCTGTCCAACTGCCTCGGGCGCCTACCGGATTGTCCAGATCGGGCTCGACGCCCTCTATCCCAACGACTATCCAGTCCGGAGCGAAATCGAAATCCAGGCGGCCGGCCCGCAGGACGATGCTGCGTACGGCGTGATGAGCCGCATCATCTCGTACGTGACTGGCGCGACCGACGATGACGGATTCAGCGGGCTCGCCGGCGGCTACGGCGGCCGCCGCGACCTCCTCGTCTTCGACGCGTTCGACCCGGACACGGCGGAGCCGACGTTCCGGTTCCGCCGAACCGACACGGACGAGACCGTCGAAGTGGCCTACCACGTCAGCGACGTTCCTGGCGGTGGACCCGCGATCGGGAATCTCCAAGGGATTCTCGACAGATCGGCAAGCGACCAGCAACGGGAGGCCTTTGCTGACGCCTGGCACCGACGGGTACAGGTGGTCCTCAGCGACGACTCGCTGTTCACCGTCGACGCGGTGTGAACGCGACGGTCTACCCCTCCACTCGAAATAAGTTACTGCGGTACACTATCGATTTCCTCTAGCGCCTCAGTAGCGACATCACCGAGTTCGCCGGCCTCGATATGCGAGTCCCGCTCACGGACCATCTCCTCCGAATTGTCGAGATATCGGGCTGCCACCGTGTACCCGAACGCCCGGACAAGTACCTCACCCATCCCACGTCGACCCCCGTGCGGAGCAAGATAATCGTGTTTTGGATATTCGATGGCGATCTCTGCAGCCTCTGAGAGCCGTTGCGAGAATCGACCGTGCGCCGTCCGTCGTGATTGACGGCGGCCGGATATCCTCATCGAGCGCCAGCAGGAGGTCTCGAGCGTACTCATCACGCCGCTCAGCAATTGCCTCTGGGCGTTCCCCTCGGTCGGCGAGCTCTTCCCGGACCAGCTCCGCGGGGGCGTTTTTCCGTTGGTCGAACGTTTCGAGATGGCGCCGGCCCGCGCTCCGTCGGTGGGTCCATCAGCTGGCGGTAGCTCCGCAGCTGGCGGAAATCACCGGGTCGGGCAGACTCGCGGCGTCCCACTGCTGTTTCTTGCGGTAGACGTCCATACTCCCGTCGTCGAGCGCGAGGTCGCTCCCAGCGGACGCCGCGCCAGGCGTGGGTCATTCGGGTCCCGGAGGAGTTCGCCGACGCGGACGGCGGTGTACGCGAGAACGAACACCAGCGCCCGGTCACACAACCGCCTTCGGCGCCGGCGTAGCGTCCCTCGCTGCTTGTCGAGTGGGTCGGTATCCGTCCGGAAGCTGTCGTGTACGCCTCGAACGGCGCCCCGGCCCGTTCGTCGACGTGACGGGTGAGGGCATGGCGCTGTTCCGACGTCCAGGCCTGCTGGTCACCGGGCTTGCGGCCGTCGTCTTCCGGCAGCGGCGCCATCGCACTCGCCCGCTGCGCGTAATGCGCCTCGAGATAGCCCTCGTTGACACGCCAGCCACGCCACGCGCAGAGATATAGCGGTAATAGGTTCGGACGGTGTTCTGTTTGAGGCCACGGTCACCAGCGAGATGCCGGGCGTATTCGCGGAAGACGCGTTCGTCGAGGTCCGCGAACGTGCTGGGTCGCGGTCGACGTCGTCTGGGACGATCCCGGTCCAGTCGTCGGCGCCGCGGTCGCCGGCAGCCCACTCGGCGAACCGCTCGAGCTCGCGCGGCAGCGTTTCGGTCGATCGAGGCTCACCGTCCCCACCGCGGCCTTTCCCCTTGTCCTGGAGGTAGCGCTCGAAGGAACCCGCAAGTGTCTGATCGGAACGGTTTCGAGGTGTACCCGGAGTCATGATTCTTCGTTCGCGTACTGGTAGGTCGGACGGACGTCCTCGAGAAGCTCTTCGATGATTTCCCAAAGGATCAGGGATGGGGTCTCGTGCTGGAATCTAATTCCCCAGCGTTCCTCCGTATTGGTGATTGAGTCTGGAAAATGCGCCTGTCCCAGATCGGGATGGTCCTCGTCTTGGTGCCAGCCGGCGTGAAAGCCCGTGTTCGGATCCGTGTAGTTGATACGGAACCAATCGTCTGGTTCCTGTCGATACCACTTGATGGTGAGTTCCGGTGAATCCGGGCCTGTCGGAGGGTCAAGACGAGCTGGATCGAAAATCGCTCGCAGCTGCTTGGCTTCAATATCATCAGGAACGAACTCAATCGCCGTGATCTGTGGCACACGATCGAGGACATCCCGCTTTAGCTGCGCATAGAGGTTCGCGTTCGGATCACCACCTGGATGCGGGACAGACATCCGTTAGCTGTTAGCCTCAGCAGGTTCTGTCGTCGGAGCGAGGAAGTCCCATTCGCGGATGGCGAAGCCAACGATCTGGATCCGTCGCTGAAGGTGCTCCCACTCACGGGCAATCTCACGGCGACGGTCTTCCTCCTCAGCGTCTAGGGACTCGTCAGCGAGCGTTCCGCGGAGTTGGTTCGGAGACTCAACGCCGAATTCGTCCTCCCAGTCGCGGAGCTGCGTCTTCATATCGGCGAGTCGGTCCGTGAGTTCCTCGACAGTGTGCCCGCTGTCTCGAAGACGCATCGCCTCCTGCATCGCCTGACGACGATAATCCGGGTAGTACGTCGTGTGGGTGCCGCTCTCGTCACGATGGAGAATACCGTCGTCGACGAGCCGTTCGAGGACGCGCTTGGTTGGTTCGTGTGACCAGCCCGCTTCGGAGGCGATCCAGTTTGCCGTCCGCGGCTCCGACAGCTGCCGGGCGGTCATCCGAACCCGGCCTTCACCCGTGGTCTGGCGTTCCATCAGGCTCTCAGAGTTCGACCCGTCTTCGGTCATACAACATCGTTCGAGCTGCGTCTTAATATAGATTGAGGCCATTAGTCCTATATTGAATACTTTTCTTCGGTATCGTCTCGACCTCAGCTGAGGAAACCCAGCGAAATTCCGAACCTCTGTCTTGGCGGCTCTACCCCGGGGAAGCGTCTTTCTGAGCCGATTGCAGCATTCGTGCTTACCGGACGGCGGCGGGGTATTTCAAAGTGGTTGTGATTATCCCTGTAATCAAAGCTATATAGGCGGGTAGCACAGAAAACTCGCTGAAAAGTTCAACACATCCTACAAAAGTGAGTAGAACAATCACTCGATTGCTACCTATTATATGTCAATTCCACTCATAATTTGCTTCGAGGATAGGTCTGAAAGGTCGATGACTGTAGTAAGTTCTTTTCGACCACTTCTTTAGCGACAGATTGCAGTTCGATTTCGGGTACAATAATCTGGTAACTATTTTTCACGAACGCATGAAACTCCTCTACCTCTTGTTGTACAGTCTCAATAAGATCATCTACTTCGTTGTCAGAATTGTCCTGCAAGATTTGTACACTCTTGACGGTTACCTGTGCAAGGTACGAGGCAAACTGATCCGCGCTACGAAGTGCTTCTTTGGTGAATCCTCGAATCGCATAATGTACTTTCGCTCAGTGTGAGTCTATAGAGAAGTTTCGACGTTGATCGCAACCGATAGAGGTAGTGATTGTTGAGATACCGCGTTCCTTTCCAAGCGGTCTTGTAATTGAGTGGGGTAGTGAACAAGAAACACTCTACAACAAATAGACCGATTGCTCTGTAGAAAATACCGAACTGTTCCTCTTTCACTGCTTGCAGTGACTCTGCCCTCTTCGAAGCGTCCCCGCAAGGTATCCGCAGCTTCTACCTAGATTCCATCCAGACAATCGCCACGGCTACAACCGAACTGGCTGTCGCCGCGGTACTCGCCATCCGGGCAAACTTCCCATGTCCGAGATTAATTCCAAGGTCGTCCTCAAGTACCTCCGTGAGCTTCCGAAGCCGACGTAATGTTGTGGTATCGATTTCTTGCTCTGCTCGGATTAATATACGATCACCTTCTGCGAGGCTTAAGTCCAAGCTGCTATCGTGTACCTCAGACAGGGCACCGGCCAAATCAAGGGCTGGTCTTCGCGTTTCTACTCTCGCATGGCGGTACAGTCCGCCATCGAGATGGCTTGCCGCTAAATTAACACGGTCAGTATCCAATTCGCCCACAGTCTGCTAGATAGTGGAAATGTATTTAATACTTGTCGGTGAAAATAAATGCAATGTCTGGTGACGAAGATACCGAGGAAATACCTCTTACCGTCGTAACTTTTTCCGACTGTTAAGTGGGACTATCGTCCTCGGCACCCTCGTGAGTATGATCGATGAGGAGCCACCCGATTTCTCCAGTGAAGTGTCTGAACTACAGAATTTGGCCCAGACTATTGACTCAACTGATCTTAGAGATCCCCAGAATAACTCTATGCTACAGTCGTCAATAGCTACAACGATAGAGTCGGTAAATAGCTCACTCTCTGAGAAGGAGATAGAACCGATTAGAAAAACTCCATCTTCAACACCTGCGGTTGGAGCTAGCAATATCAACCAAGCTTTAGAGTACTATCAAGAATTGCAGCAGACCTTGGACGAGGGGAAGTCTCTCAGTGAGAAAATTGAAAGCCGTGAGATTAATACTTTGAATAGTGAGTATTTCAATGGTCAATCAAACCAAGATAGGCACCTTCCTGATGTAGAGTCATCCATTTCTAAATTTAACAAAGCAGTAGCTACACACACTCGCAGTGAGTCGCCACCCTCGACACAAAAGCTCTTACCTGATCGTGATAGAGTCAGTTCGCGGCTGAGCCGACAGAGAGACGTATATAAGAAACACGCTGATATGCAAGAGCTGTTCCTGAAGGTGATTCTTTCGCTCAATAGTGGTATCGACGCTTTCGAGCGCTCGTCTTTCGACTCTGCGGGCCGCAACTTCCAGCGAGCGAATAATAAGGCAGGTGTGCAGATCAGTGATTCTCTGAAGGACTACAAGGTAACGTCATACTCGCTGTCACTGGGAAACTACAGTCAGATATTCAAGCTGTATCGACAGGCTGCCGGCAATATGGCCGCTGCTTGTGCTGAAGGAATGAGCCGTGAAGAACGTAATCAAAAGATCGATCTCGGTATTAAAAAGCAATTCAAGGCAAGGGATATTTTTGCTGGCGATATGTCATTCTAGTTACTGAATTGCTTGGAAAAGCGCATCTACCAATACTGGAATCAACCTGTATGTTCGGCCTTGAGGTTGTTCTCCAAGGAATTTATTATAGTTATACCAGTTAATTTTACAAACTAATGTAAATGCACCAGTGGAAGTCAGGTAACGGAGTATTCGGTTATGTCGTCTTCGAGTAAGCCGACGTCCTGTATGTTTCTGATATACGGTTTGGAAGCTCTGCGGCTGATAGACTAGTTGATAGAACTACTGGTTGATGAACTAACACATTTTCAACCTAGCATTATCATTCATGCGGCACGAAAATTAGGGCATTGCCGAGTAACACTACCTATCATAATCTAGCACTCTTAATCTTGTTCACAAGTTTTTTGATAGTCCCAATGTCAATAAGTGCTGGCGAATTCAGGGCAGGGTTCACCACAAGCATAAGAAAACTAACATACAATTGGTAGCGGGTCACCGGTGGGGAATCGGAGAGCAAGCAAGACCGCAAAAACAGAGACATCTATGTCAACACGAACGCAGAACTCGACCGCATCGACCTCGGAACCAACACTCTACACGCACGCGAAGCGCCGACTCGCAGACGCATGGCTTACGCCTGGCGTCAGAGAAACAACACAGTTGCTGCTGATCCTCACGTTGTTTGCTGGCTCTGCGATGGGCCAGACTGACGTTGGGAACATCTATTGTGACACTGCTGTCGAAGACGGCGTCAACGTCGTCTTTGGAGCACTGGCTGGTCTTGGACTCCCAGCAACGATGGTGTTCGTCGGTCGCAGTGGCCTGTCGTATATGCGAGCCTCTGGCAACCCGAACCAGCAAAACGAGGCTCGACGGGACCTCATCCTCTCGCTGGTCGGCCTCGGCGTCGTTGTGCTGGCAATCGTGGCTCCAGAGCTCATCACGAAGTTCGGGGACAACGTCGGCTTCGGCTTCTCGGACTGCGTGACGCCATTCTAAGCACACGATGCCATCACTCCGCTCACTGTTGCTGGTCGCGGCCCTCTGTTCGCTGCTCTCGACAGCTGCAGCTGCGGGGCCTGCGTCTGCTGGTAGCAACCCATCTCAGATTGAGCGGGGGACGGCAGACTCTCTTGGCGATGTGAGCCACGGTGGCGTGGGGGTACTCCAACAAAACGCCACTGCACCGAATGGCTCCAGCGACGAGGGACACAGCGAACGACACTGAAAACAACGAATCCAGCGTCCAAAACCCGGTAGGCAACGGAACCGAAGGCAACGAGTCCACCGAACAGGGACCAGCAGCGAACCAGACAGACGTGAACAGGTCCGTGGAACTCGGCGCAAGGCAAAACCTCAGCGCGCAAGTCTCGTGCTACGAGAACGCCTCGAATCCACCAGCGAACGCGTCTATCGGTGACAACGCGACGGCCGGCGTCGTGCCTCCGAACCGGTCCTACAACCACAACCACACGTTCTTCCGTGCGCTGTGGTCTGGCGACCCCGATCATCCGAATCTCACACGGGCCGACCGGGCTGAGGATGAGAACGGCACGCTGGCCGTCCTGCCATCTTGCACGGGAGATATGCTCTCGCGTGCGCCCTCGAACACGACGCTGTGGAACCGGCCTGAACACGATTCGTTCCGGACTGGGGTCGAGAACGCCTCGTACCCAGTGAACGTCACCGACACTCGATCTGGCATCTGGATTCGCGACGCCTACGTCGCGTTCTTCAGCATCGAGCCATCGACCGTTGTCCATCGGCCATCGGGCACCAAACGGCTCGTCCGTCCAAACGGGACCGTCCGTGCTATCCACGACTACCGGGTATTCATCTCGGAGTTCTTCGAGGACGACTTCCGGGTCCTGAACACGTCGACGAACACGACGCTGTATGCCAACGGCACTGCGATGGACAACAGCACCGCTGCTCAGCCCACCCTCAACTACACGAACATCTCTGGGACCACCGACCTCCAACTAGTCACGACGATCTCGACGAATATCTCGAGATTGACGATGACGAGATCGACGAGTACGAACTGACAGTCACGGACTCACACACGGTCCACGTCGAAAACCTATCCGAGCGGGAGATGATCGTCGAGCCCGGCGTCGTCCCGAACGGCAGAGGGGCCACGACCGACGACTACCGTATCGGGACTGTAATCCCCGGCAGCTGGCAGCGCGTACAGTTCGACAGGGGATACGAGGTCCAGAGCAAGTGGCGGTTTTACACTCGCTCACCACCCGGCTGGGAGAACTGGTCAGAGAATACGACGACGCCAGTGCGACCGCTCGAAACCCACGCTGTCCGGACTACAGAGGGCCCGGAAATCACGGTCAACCGCGTCCAAAACGAGAGTTCCGACGGCTGGCAGTTCGTACCGTCGCTCGAAGCGACGTATCCGACGAATGCGACTGTTAACACGACTGCGAACGCGACCAACAGGACGACGCTCCCGCCGGAGATTCGGATCAACCGTTCGGAGACGTTCACGACGAACGGATCGGTTCACGATTCGGAGTGCAGAATCAGCTCCGGACAGAGAACTTCGAGATCCACGGACTCGTCCGTGGGAACAGCATCGAACAACCAGCGGACTCGACGAACCCGACGCCGATCCGCGAGGTCAATATCACCTCGGAGGTCGTCAACTCGACCGACAACTCGACGGACCTGCTGGTCCGGGTCGAACCGACGGCTGGCTTCCCGATTGCAGCAGGGAACGTCATGGTCGCGACTGGACAGTCCCGAGTTGAACGGTCACTCGCTGGCGACGATGAGCTTACAGTGACCGTCGATCAGGGCGAAGTCTCCTCGGCGATAGTCACGTATCGCCCGGATCAGATCTGGTGGGAGCAAGGGCGTGCTGTCCCGGTGCGAGACACGCAAGAGCGGGTCGCGTATGAACTCGATCTCCCGGACCTTGCGGAGTTCATCGATCTCGCTGTAGTGACGCTCCTGACGTTGTTGCCGGCTGTGCTGGCGCTGTATGGCTACGACGTCTGGACGAGAGGCAAATTCGTCGGTTGGTATAATCCATGACACACAAGAATATATCACGAAATAGCAGTATCGACCGCAGAACAGTGCTTGGACTCCTTAGCGGGGGTCTTGCCACGCTTGCAGGATGCAGTGGCGGGCTGTCTGATAGCAGTGACGGCAGGTGACGGAGGCGCCGGCCCGCCAGAAGAGCAGTCCGACTACATCGAAGAGACGAACAATTAAGGTGGTCGAGAACAGTCGCCAGCTGGCTCTTGGAAGTGGCTGTAACTGATGATATCGACCCGTCATCGGTCAGTATCATCACAGAATCTGGTCGGGAGTTCTCCAGCGATTACTTCAGTTCCGGCGAAACCCGGACCAGCCTATTGCTAACAGAAGGAGATGATAACAACGAGCCATTGCCCCGGGGCCAGCACACACTCTATTTCCGTGGGGATGGCGTTGAAACCGAAATCCCACTCGAACTGGGAACTACGTTTGAGTTTGAGGAAATCGTTCCCGGGACTGAGCACGAAAAGATCCGCGACGATAGCTTAGGGGTGGTTGTTCGGAATGTGGGCCAGCGAACCGGAGCAGCGGTTCGGACAATCCTCAATGGAGAAAGCAGACAGCAAACCGTTTGAACCAATAGAACCAGGTGAAACCGGTATTGTCGAATTCACTTTTCTCCTGAAAGACCGCGCACATTGCGTAAAAGTCGAAGAAACGACTGTAAGAGAAGAGGAATTGACTGTTGGATTCCTCTGGAGCGACCCGGTTACTGTCACCCAACCTATCAAGTATACCGACAGGTTTGACTCCACCGGTAACGGGTGCAAACGAACCCTAGCTGGTGAGCCAGAGGAAGTCACTGCTACCTCAGTAGAGCCGGAGACGGAGACGTAGCAATGCAGTCGGGAATTGCTGGGGAAATCGTGAAGGAGGTTGTCGAGAGGGTGATTGGAGAACTCTCATCGGCAATTGCAGCTGGTATCAGTGGCTTCCTTGATAACCTCAGAACAGACATAGTCGAGTATCTGAACGGGTTTTTCCGAGCGCATTATCGACCCGATGGTACGGACGCCTGCTCCTGAAGGGCCGAATTCAGCAGCCCCCGTCGACATTGCATTTGAGTCTGCGAGCAATGCCCCGTGGGACGCGTTAATCTCAGGCATCTACTTCGATGCAATCGTTGGGCTAGCGCTCGGTATCCAGTTTTCTGTTCTAGCGATGATCGGGCTCAGGTACGGGTCGATGAACCCTGTTATCCGGAAGAAGCTCCTACGTCGCCTCGGAGTAGCATTTCTTTCGCTGTTCTTCTGGCTCCCAGTGGCCTCGCTGGGGACGCAATTCTTCGATGCCATCGGCAAGATCGATCTACCGAACCGGTCAGTCCGACAAGACTGAGATCGCCGCACTAATCGGCTCGGTCCAGGACAATTGCGGAACTCAGCCTTGGGATATTCGTCGTTCTGATGATCGTCGGACTGTACGTCTACCTCAAGGCGGCGTTCATCTTCATCACTCGGATGGCTGCTGGTCTTCCTGCTGACGCTGTCTATGCCACTGGTCGCGACGTTCTGGGCAGTGGAGGTCTGGCCGCTGAACCGCTTCTCTGGGACTAGCGAAACAGGTCGCCGGCGCGTATCCCGGAGTCCTCGCCGCGGGCATCCCGCCTGCAATCCTGATACGCATGAGCTTTGAAGCGACAAACTGGGGACTACCCTCTGAAGTTATCGCTGTTCATCAGTCTCGTGACGCTGTACTTGGCGGCGAAATCACAGAAGATCCTCATCCAGCGGAGTAGCCGCGTGGCAATCCAAGTCAGCGAGCAGGCGCTCGCCGGCGGCAAAAAGCCACGCAAGATCGGTGCGGCGGCTGGTGGCGCAGCGGCGACAGCCGGCGCTGGCGCGGTCGGTGGCCCCGGCGCAGCAATGGCGACGGGTGGCACGATTCGAGCTGCCTCAGGCGCTGCAAAAGGGCGTGTCGGCAGTGCTGCCACGGGAGCCCAGATGGTCCACCGCCAGATGGCAGCCAACCCCGCTGGCATGAAGAGGGGTTCTGAGCAGAGCGGCCCCACCGGCTCCGGTGGCGGCAACGGCAGTACCAACGGCTCCGGACGGCTGGCGGCAGCAGTGGTTCCGGCGGCCGGTGGCGTCGCGGTGGGTCAGGCGGTTCCCCGCCTTCTGGCGGCAGTGGCAGCAGCGGCTCTGGTGGCTCCACCGCCCTCCAACGGCGGGAGCGGGCCTCCAGTGGAAATCCCCTCAACAGCAGGTTCACCAACGGTGGTTCGTCCGGCTCGTCCGGCGACTCTGAGAGCGACGACACCCCGGTCAGCGAACGCCAGACGAAGATGGAGCAGCAAACCAAGATGGAGCGCCAGACGCAGATCAACTCCGGCGATACCAGAGTGTTCGAGTCTGAGGTTGACCCGCCGTTCTCCGACGACGACTTCGACGAGAACGATACTGAGACCACTGACTCCGATGAGTCCGAGTCGTATGACTCGCTGCAGGACGTGTTTGCGACTGATGACGATGTATTAGGGCCGGATGTGTACCGCGACGGCCTGCCGCCACCGGGAGGATGATGACTAATGGCTGACTCAGAAGAAGAATACAACACGAACATCATCCACGAATCTCTCGGAGATTCGACCAACTTCTGGGGAGACTACACGCTCGGGGAACTCATCCTGTTCCTCATCCCGCCGTTTGGCTTCCTTGTCGCGATGGGAATGCCGTTCGTGCCAGCGGCGCTGTTCTTCCCAACGTTGGCCCTCACAGCGGTCATCGAAGTCTTCCTCTACATCCTGCATAAAGTCCGCCCGGACCACTATCGCCTGACGGAGTGGCTACGAGTCAAGCTATTCTGGCTGGTCAAAAAGCGCCACTACACTCACGGCCAGGGGAATCAGGACACTCGGCAGGTCACGCGACTAGAGCGGGTCATGCCTCACGGCATTGAGCGCGTCGACGGAGCGTACGTCGGCGCGGTCGAGGTCGAGCCCGCCAATATGTCGCTGCAGGACGACGAGAAATGGGACAAAGCCGTCAAGTCACTCACACGCCTGTCTGAATCCCTGACTGGGCGGGCGAAACTCCACGTCACGACAGCCGAGGTCGACAACGAGTCCCACATACAGGCGCACATCGACCGGCTCGACGATCCCGATGCGGAGAGCCATTCGATCTTCCGGGGCGTCCTGCATGGAGTTCGTCAACCGCTACACCGACGACAGCGGCAACGTTGAGACCGAGACTGAACTCCAGCGCAAGTACTACATCGTCGTTTGGGTCACTGACGACGACATTCACGACCTCCAGATGAACAGTGACTCTATCGCGGATTACTTGACCGGGATACCGGTCATTGGGCGGCTGTTCACTCGATTCGACAGCGACACGCTCACTGACGCCGAGCGAGAGGAGTTCAAAGCCAAGAAGCTCCACGACCGGCTCGAAACCGTCGACAGAGCAGTCAACAATATGTTCCGGTGTCGCAGCCGGTCGGTCAGCCCCCACGAACTGGCGCACTTGACCGAGGACTACTGGGCCTGTGAAACGCGGACCGAGCGGGAGTACGAAGAGGCTGCCTCCGTCTCCCCAGTGACGTACTCGGCACGGGAACTCATCAAGCACGGTGAGGGTGCTGAAGCCCACGACGCTGCGGAGGGCATGGACACCGACGACCTCGGTGGGACCGACTACGAGGTCGACGAGACCGACTTCGTTTCTCAGCTGCACAGACCCGGAGAAAACCACCGGTCACTGGTCGCGCCGACGGATATCGAGTGGGAAGCCGACCACGCCCTCATCGATCAGGAGACGTACACGCGCTGCTTCTGGATCGAGACGTATCCGGAGCATCCCACCAGCGGTATGCTAGAGCAACTGCTGCTGGATACGGACCTTGCTGTGGATGTCTCAGTCCACATCGACCCATACGACGCTGATACAGCAGTGTCGGTGATGAAAGAGTGGATTTCGTCGCTGAAGATGCTGCAAAACGACAAAGGGAGAGCTTGAAGCGGAGGATATCGAGCAGGAGGTCAACCAGGCGAAGTACATCCGGCAGATGGTCCGGCGGAATCACACGTCGCTGTTCCGTGTCGGCGCGTTCATCCGTCTGACTGCGGAGACCGAGGAAGACCTCCGGAAGCAAACGAACCGGCTCGAAACGCTGCTGCGGGACTCGCCGTCGAACTGCGGCGTCAAGCGAACGACCCGCCGGCAGGAAGCGGGACTGGTGACTGTCTCGCCGATCGGGGCCAACGAACTCGGGCAGAATCGGCTCTCCTCGATGACTGGGGAAGCGCTCGGGTTCGCTGTTCCCGTTCTCGTCGAACTACCTCCGGATGGAGGATGGCATCGAGTACGGGCTACACGGCCACAACGATTCATCGCTGTTGATCGACCCGTGGGCGCTGGAAACCGGCCACTCGGAGTTGGTGACCGGGATGCCCGGCGGCGGCAAGACCCACGGGACGCAGGCTCGGGCGATGCGGATGCTGAAAAAGCGGTCGGATGTCAAGCAGATCTACATCGACCCGGTTGGGGATATGCACGGCAGTGCGCAGATGCTGGATGCCAAGACAATCACAATCAGCGGCGAGACACCGCTGAACCCGTGTGAGATGCATCCGACGCCGCCAGCATGTCCTCGAACAGTCTCCGGATATGCAGCCCGTCTCAGCGAAGAAAGACGAAGTGTACGGTGTCATCGAGAACTTCCTGCAATCGCGGGATGTCGATCTGGAGATGCACAGCGGGCTGATCACATTCCTGATCGACAAGATATTCACTGAATCCGATATCGACCCAGACGACCCGTCGACGCATACGCCGGCGAACTCGCCGGACCTGAGTGACTTCCTTGGAGGTTGTCGACCGCCTCCAGGAAGACCCGGGAATGTTCCCGGCGCGACAACCGAATCTTCCCAGCAGAAAATCCAGCAGTACGCGAACGAACTCTCGATTGCGCTGCATCCGTTCCGCCCGGGAAGTACCTTCGGGAACCTCTCGAAAGAATCGGACCTGCGGCTGATCGACGACAGCAGCAAGGCCGTCTATCTGGACCTCCAGCAGGTCGAAGGCTCAGGCAGTGGCCTCGGCAAGCAGTCGTTCATCATGCAGTTGCTGCTGTCGCACGCTGTACCAGCAGGCCAAGAACATGGACCCAGAAGGTCGAGATCATCATCGACGAAGCGCACTACCTGTTCAACGACGACTGCGAACTCTGGAGTCGCTGAACCAGATTGCTCGCCACCAGCGCCACGCCGGACTGCGACTGGTGATGCTGTCTCAGACGCTCTCGGAGTTCGAGGACAAGGGAGCCGCTGAGGAAATCGCGGGGATGTGCCCGATCAAGGTGCATCATCGTGAGCCAGAACTGGGCGATGAGACTGCGACAAGCGCCGGACTCACCGGACGAACAGCAGTCCTACATCCAGCACGCCGAAGCTGGAAAGGAGTCACTGGGTGACGGTCAGGGGTACTCGCAAGCGCTGGTCCGCGTCGACGAGCATGGCGACTACCCGCTGACGATCAAGACCTCATGGGAGGAAAAGCAGATTATCGACCTCGACGCCGACGCAGAGGACGCGTTTGACGATGTTGCTCGCCGAAGTCGACCCCCACATTGCTGAGTTCGAAGAGTTCGTCCACTCGGAAGCAGTCGAGCAGGAGCTAACAGATCACGGGCTGTCGCCTGAGAAGGCTGAGCGCGTCCTGGACGGACTCGGACGAAGATGAGTTGGTGGATGCTGTGTCTGTGGCACTGGATCGGGCACAGCCAGGATGCAGTTGTTGCTGATGGCGGTACCGAGGCAGAGACTGATTCGGAGTTCGATAACACGGAGTGATTCACATGAGTGAAAGTCATCACAGTTTCGATTGAGCCCAGAGAAAAAGAGAACAGATTGTAACGCAGGCCGCAGAAGAACAGATGAAACGGCAACTCAGAGTTCGTGCTTAAAGCGGCAGAACAGCGCATATGCCCGTGAACTGCAGGAACAACGTGCCAACGAACTAGGGGCTTGCAGATGGAACTTGCAAGACCTTGCTGATAGCGTCACTGGCAGAAGTTGAGCGCTGCAACGGATATCGACACAGATCAAGAACTATGCCACACTGTAGCACTGTGGGAGTTGATTTCGAGTAAGTACGATGCTGACACTCGGGCCGCCGCAATGGAGGAAGCATCGGAGAAACTGCAGGAGCAGGTAGCGAAAGCATCTGGAACGAGAAGGGTGAGGACTGATGACAGAGCGAGATGACAGTCTACTGCAGATATACACGACCGAAGTGAAAACAAGGAATGGATCAAAGAGCGGGCTGACAATAGAAGGGACAGACGATCTCGGATATACGGCCACGAGGTCTCGTTGAAGAGCATATTGATCGCGAAACTGGTGAAACCCAGTATCGAGCGGTACGGGACTGATACGCAACTTGAACTACTGTCATGGAAGAATATCACGGAGTGATATCTCGGATGAGCTAGTAGCGGAGTTCGAATCTGAGACGTTGGAGGAACTGAAGACGGTCCAGAAGGTCCGGACAGCATACACCATCGCGATCTGGAAACTGCTGCAAGAGGACCACGATGACGCACACCTCAGATTAGCGATGAAATTTGCTGACTGACCGCATTGGACGGGAGCCAGCTACAGAGACAGCGAACGAGAGTGACACAGGCTCAGGAGAGCAGAATCGTGAGTCCTCGGTCCCGGCTAATGCTGGGGGTGACAGTGCATGATACTGCCAACGGATTATCAGCGGAATGGAGCAGGGAACCTCGTTGACTACATCCGACGTGATCGCGACCAGGATGCCGGCGAGACAGTTGACCTACGGAATCCAGCTGGGCGAGAACTGTCCGACCCAGAAGTAGGCCGATTTGTCGACAAGAGTCAAGAGTTCGGATTCCAGCGGCATATGATCGTCTCTCCTGACCCCACTGGACAGTATTCTCCAAAGAGGTTCAGACCAACACTCGGGAACTTATGAACCGCGAGTTCGCCCAGCAGCCGACAACTGACTACGTGTACGGAGTCCACCAGAATACGGAGTTCCCACACGCACACGTCGCTGCGACCGGGGAACCAGCAGAGTTGGAACTAGATCGAGAGGACATCCAACAACTACGCGAACAAGCAGCGACCGTATTTGAAGAACCCACTCGAACGAGAGACCCAGCGGCAACTGCTCGCGATGCTCCAGAGAATCCCGGTCGAGTCGTCGATCAAGAAGCACGGGAGCAGTTCCACGAGGCAGAGTTGTCGCTGAACCCCGACGCCGAAAAAGCGCTCAAGCGGGCGAGTGAGAAAAGCCAGCAGAAAGACGCCCGACAGCCCACAGCTGAGAAAGAGCGCGCTGAAAGCAAACCAAAGCCACTCTCAGAGGGCGCTACGGAGAGGGCTGAAGAACAGGCCGACAACTGAGCGCGAACCCGAAGTTGATCTTGAACGCGAGCAGGAACCCGAACGCGAAGTTGGGTGGTGGCAGTGAGTTCTAGTTCTTCTGCCCCACCTGGACAACGCTCCGGTGAGGTCCCGAACAGCCTCAAGTACGACAATGTCGTCGGGTTCGTCTGGGCTGGGTTCATGCTGCTGTTCCCACCGATGATCGTCGATAGCGACAAGGTTCTCCCAAAGCGGTTCTGGGCGTGGCGCTACATCTACCTCGGCTTTGGACTCATCAGCGCCGTGTTCTTCTACGACGTGCTTGTTCAAACTCCAAGCGCAGCGCTGTTGTTCCCGTTCGCACACGTTCTGGCCGCTATCTCAGTCGGGACACTGTTCGCTGACTTCACGGTGCCCGGGTTGTCGCTGCCGATGCTCTCGTACTCGACCACTGCAATCCTGTATGCCATCTCAATCGGTATCGTGTTCTCCGGGGAACTGCTCCGCCGGACCTCGCCGGAAATGCTCGCGATGAACCAGTGGGACCACGACGACGGCGAGTCCGTCGTCCCGCTGAAGAGGTCGGCCACGAACACGACGACGCGGAACTGCCGTTCACGCTCGATCAAGATGTCTCCACCGCCGTCGTGGGCGAGACTGGTTCGGGGAAGACGTCGATGATGAAACTGCTGGCCTACCAATTCCCCTATTACAGCGATACCGCGGTCATCGCTCACGACACTGGCGAAGACTTCCAAGCGTTCTACGAGGAACTTGGGTTTTGAGGTTCAGCGCATCCGTCACGAGGACAGCGATGTAGTCTGGAATCTGTTCAAAGACGCTGACTCTGAGTCGGACTTCCGCGAGGTCGCCGGCGCGATCTTCGGCGAAGCCGACGGTCATGACCCATTCCATCGGCCTGCCAAACAGACCTTCGCAGAGATGCTAATGTATCTCCACCTGAGCGCACAAAAGAACAACCGCCGCCATGCCCTGTGTCACGCGGATATTGTCTCGCTACTCAACGAGGGTCATATCGCGCTCAAGAAAGCACTCGACGAGTTTGACCGACTGGACTCGGGCCACATTGATCCTGCCAAGGGGAAAGGCGCACAGAACGTCTACCAGACCATCAAGGAGAACGTCGATCCTGTCTTCACTGGCGACTTCGGAGAGTACGGGGAGTTCTCCCTACAAGAATACATCGAGAATCCAGAGGGCCGGGTCCTCATCATCGACTCGAATCCGACGGAACTGGAAACGCTCGGGCCGATGTACCAGTTGCTCGTGGACTGGTCGATCCGCTACGCGATGAACGTCTCGAACCCGACGGTCCACATCCTCGACGAGATTGACGCGCTGCCGGCACTGACCCAGGTCACGAACCTCACGGCTCGGGGCCGGAAACACAAAGCACGGGCACTGGTCGGCGTCCAGACAATCGGCCAGCTCAAGGACACGTACAGTACGATCTCTGGGATTGTCGGCAACTGCCCGCAGGGCGTGTACTTTGGGCCGGGTGACAGCGAGTCGACGGACTTCATCCTCGACGAACTCGGCGAAAGCCGTCAGTATGATCGCTCTGAGATGGTGTCGATGAGCCACCAGGGACGCGGCGAGAACCCACGAACACAGGCTCGGGACACGTACAAAGAAAAGGACAAAACACCGGTCACGTCTGGGCTGCTCCGAGACTTCCAGCCCGGTGAGTGCGTTGCCGTCTCTCGGACGACGTGGGTTCACGGCCAGTCCTACGAACTGGCCGACGTTCGCGACAGCCTGCCGGCACAGGGTGCGGAGTCGCCGGGCAGTTCGGAACCGGAACCCACTGAGGATAATACCGACATCGAGAGTGACAGCTGGTTCTCGTTCACTCGGGCGCAACTCGACGATATATTCCGTGGGTCAACTGGTGAGACTGACGACGGTGAGTCTGAGAGAGTGGCCCGGATCGTGACCCTGAAGTTGAGCCAACCGTCGACGCGACGGATGGGTTGGGCGACGACGATTCGAGTAACCTACTCGACCAGACAACAGCAAGCACTGCCGTTACGTCACCGGACACGGACCACCCGGACCTATCAGATAATGAAGGTGAGTTCGACGGTGGCAGATCACGACCAGCAGTCCGACAACAATGGTGGTGACATCGCCTCTGACGAGTCACCGACTCCCACTGATCCTGAGACGGAATCTGCTGAGCAAGGGTAAATTCTCTGAATCAGTCCACAGAATCAGACGCTACTGAGACTGATGAGCAAGACAAAACAGAGTCAGAAGAGAGAGGCCACGACCCGGCCGGGTTCATGTGACTGCATCTCCACAGAGTAGCGATACTGCCTAAGAAAATCTACACTTTTGCGGATAACCCCTTCGATCTCGCTTTGTCTCTTCACTGGGAGAGTCCTTTGGCTATAGCGCCTCAATCGAGCCATTGTTAAACTCCCAGTAAAGTCATCTTCAATCTAACTGATTCTGGGTAGAACCGCCAGACGTGAGCGGTTTTTCTCTCGGTCTGAATCTATTAGCTAAATGACTGATTCGCAAAAAATCGCAAGACGTGCGTGGGTGTGATTCACAAAATAATCGGTCCTTTAACTTGCCGTGCTTTGCGGGGCGTTCTGAGAGCGATTTTCGCGAGAATTGTGTCGCCGATCTAACACTGGAGACGCAGGTCGATAGGTCCGACACAAACCGGGAAAGAATCCGTTCAGGCCACCCGCACGCACACCTATTGGAATGCAGATAGGTCCCAGCTTGTGCCACCGAAGTCCAATCGTGACCTGCACACGGTCGGGCAGCCCCACCGAGTGTCATGCGGGTCCACTGTGCCACGCACGTCGCCAGCCCGTCGACGTCGAGGCCACACCGATCATAGTTCTCACCGGAACTGAGCCAGAGCTGGCAGACCCACGCTCGGGCCTAGACTCACTACCGACGCTCGCACCGAACTCAACTCGTCGAGTCAACAACTCGGCGAACACACCACTGTATCCGGAGCTTTGTATTCGAATCTCAACACTTCTGATAGACATTCGTTTCGTCCGATGCTATGATCGTAATTTAGTGTGCCATTCAGCCGGGGAACCGCCCGATCTCCGGCGGGGATCGCGCCCGCTACCGCAGGCACGATTGGACCGGCGTGAGGCGCGCGATAGCGCCGAGCGCAGCGCCCCGTCGTCCGAGTGAGCGCTAGCGAACGAGGACAGGACAGACGACCAGCGGGAGTCGTCAGTGGCGTCGCGCGCTGTCACGACACACCGCGCTTCCATTTGTTTCAGCCCGGCCGGCAGACCCACGCTTGCGATCCACCCGGTCCCCCTGTCGGGACTGTTCCTCGCTGGCTGCCAGCCAGATACCGCCCCAACCCGGAGCTTTTTGAGCGATGACGGCCAAGTCTGAATCGCACCGTTCTCATGTCACAGCAACACCTTTCTCCAGAGCAACAGCCATCCAGCCAGCGCCAGATTCCGAGCATTGAAGCGATTGGGCCGGTCGTCGACGAAGTGATCGACATCGCCCGCCGAGAACTCAAGCACCCGATCAAAGTTCGCCTATGGACGTGGGAAGACCGGGAGTTCAAAGTCCGCGTCAAGCACTGGTATCCTGCCGGGGCAAACAACCGGTACGGATACGAGGCGATCATCCAGTACCACAGTGACCGTGAAGTGGTTGAAGGCTTTTTCGCTGAGAGAGACACAGAAACTGATGAGCTGGAAGTTCTTGCCAGGACTGAGTTTGGCCGTATCCCAGATCCAGTCGAAAAAAAGAGAAGAGTAGTTTGACCGACGTCACTTCACGACCTCGCGATAGCAGTCCTCACAAAGCTGGTCAAACGACTCGTTGCGGTCAGAGTCATGGAACGATCCCGACCGAATCCGGACCTCATCGAACTCGGCAATAAATACGTCCTCACAGCGTGGACATTGAATTTCTCCCATTTGATATCTCACCTCCCGGCGGCCCTGTCTGGCCGCCACCTGCCTGCGGCCACACAAAATCGAGGTGTGTCTATCCGGGATTCCGGGCCCAGAAAACAGCTACCCAACAGCTCCCCAGACTGCGCCGACTGTCTTGGGTAGACCACTGAGGACCGCAGCAGGTTACGTTGCTCGAAGCGCGCCACACTCCACACAGTACTCCTCAACTAGTGCGGTAGCTCCAGAGACCGTTGGATGGGGTATTGACTTTGGAGAGACCGCCCACGCGCCACAGTCGTCGCAGGACCCCGCTGGCGTCAAGTGAGAATGCGTCCGCTGCGAATTGTGCGTGTTCGCAGTTTGCTTGCTTGCGCTTCTCCTGTGCAGTGTCATGTGGAGTCCCCCTCCTCGGACTGTAGCTTTCGTTCTCGTTGCATGCACTGCACCCCGAGGAAGACCACGACGTTCGGATGACGGTGTCATCATCGGTCACGAGCTTGTATGCGGTGTTGGTTTCACCGTCAAGCCGAAAGACAGCGATGTACTCGTTTGATTTTGGGTGAGGGATTCGTTGGCATCCTGACCGCTGGTAAGCTGTTCTATCGGATTTTCACTCTCCTGTTAGTTGACATGATACTCGCCACTTTCCGGAGCGAGTCGCAAAAATGTCGCGCTATTGGCTTGTCTAATCCAAGCACGAGCAGACAACAGAAGATAGAGTGCGTTTCCGTCCACCTTCCGGCGGCAGGCCGGGATCGCGCCCGCCACTGCAGGCACGATGGACCGCCGCGAGGCGCGCGATAGCGCCGAGCGGAGCGTCCCGTCGTCCTCGTGAGCACCAGCGAACGAGGGCTCGACAGACGAGCATCGCGAGTCTGTCGGTGGCGTCGCGCGCTGTCGCGAGCCACCAGCCACCCAGCCCCGGTTCCTCCCCGGCCCGGCTGGCCCACGCTCCACCCACACACCAGGACATCCGGCCCGCTCACAGCCGCCACCAGACTGACCCACGTCTGACGCGCCGTCGCTGTTGTGCTCCAGTCCGTGCGCGCGGTCGCTCGGCGGCCGCCCGGCGTGCCGGTGGCCGCCGGCGAGGCCGCGTGCGCGAGCACCGTCGCACCGACCGACAGGCCCCCGCCCGGAGGAGGACGCCCTAGCTGTCGGCGTCAGTCCTCGCCGTGAGGTCCCGCGATGGGTGGCGGCTCCATGCTGGATCGAAAGGTCCGAACACCCAGACTCAGGACAGCGGGCCTTCCCCAGCGTCACGGCGACCGCCGTGGTCACTGTCCCGCTCGTTGGCCCACTGCGTGCGTGTCTAGACTCCGCCTCCCACGGGGCCACCGTCTGAGCTCTCACCGGACGCATCCGAACATGCTACTCCCGTGTCCGGTCGGCGCGGGACCGTCGCCTCGCGTCGAGGATGCACATGAGCGGTGTCACTCGTGACGGCCACCGTCTTCATGCCGTTGTACTCGCTCGGGCTTGCCCCCAGAGATTCGCACCCGGTCGCCTTCGTGGAGCGTGCCGCACCATCTCGCCGCCGTGCACCGACTTGCCCCAGACCGTCACCTTCGCCGCTCGTGCCCTCGTCGTCTTCGATGTAGAGGCCACCTGGTACTGATTGCGGGCGTCGGGCTCCTCGATGAGGTGCGTGACTTCGCCCTCAACCGTACACTCGTAGCCGTAGGGCGACACATCCGCGAGAGGCGTCGGTGCCGTCCAGTTGCGGCTCGCGGGCGTCCCTGAGCACGGTGAAGGAAGCGTCATGCAGGCTGTCACAGGTCGCCCACCTGTCGGACACGAGGGCCAGCAAGTCGCCGGCTCGCGGCCGCTCGGGACAGCTGGTCGTCTGCTCGCAGATGGCGTCGCGGCCTGCTGATTGACGCGCGTCCAGCGTGTCGCGCGTCCATGTCAGCTTCCGTGGGTCAGTCGTGGATCGAAATGCGTCCGGCGCGCTCGGTTCATCGGCGTCTGCGAGCTGTCGGTTGCCCAGGCTTCGCGGTCCACACCGTTGGCGTGTTTGCGGGCTATCTCAGAGTGTCGGGCTTGCTCGGCTTCGCGTCCGTGGCGTTCCTCCTGCTGTTCCAGCGTTTCGCTAAAGCGCCGGTCCGGGCCAACCTCGGTCGAGCGGGTCCAGTCATAGCGCGATAGTCCTCCTGCCGGGCGTAGTAGTTGCCACGGCTGTCGCTGCCCTTGATTCATCCGAAGATCGAGTTCGTCGCCGTTCTCGGTCTCGGCGACCGGCTTCTAGAAGTTGCTCGGGGCCACCTTTGACGTGGGCCGAGAGGGAAACCTGCTGGTTGACTTGCCGATGCTTTCTTGCCGCTGGAATTGGTAGCGTACATTGTCTTTCAGCTTCCATACGGAAAGACACTTGTCGGGTGTACTCAGCACCCGATTTCTGCGGCGTGAAACTGCCCTGCCAGCGCCGCGTGCGTCGTGCCTTTCCGTATATAATGCACATGGGCGAGCTAGTACTTAAAAGATATCGGACCACTTGGATTGTTTCAAGTGCAGTATTCGGGATGTCTTGGCTGGCTGTCTGCGCGGTGTTTTGTGGTTCGCGTTTCGAGGGAAGATTAGTATATAAATGCTCGGGTAGGCTGGTTGACACCCCGGCGGGCGGTCCTATCGTGTGCGGGTGCGGTGAGCCAGCATCCCGCGCGGCCAAGCGAGTGCCGGATGGGTGAAAGCCCGGCAGCGCAACGTCAGTGAGCAGCCCGGAACACAGGGCACGCAGTGCCCGTCCTCGTTCCGGCGAGGGAGCGCCGGCCGCGAGGGTTCCCCAGCCGGATCGCGCGCGACTCCGACGCGTGCGTTCGATTACTGTTGTGCTGTGCCGTAGCAGTCGGGTGGGACTGAAAGGGGCACGCCGCTGGCGCTTGTTGTCGTCGGCTCAGCGACCCCTATCCGAACGCGGTGAGGATATGTCGCGTGAGCGACCGCCAGCGGCGTGGGGCTTTCAAAGATGTGCTGGTCCGGCACCGAGTCCGTCGTCGCGGTGCCGTTCGGAGGTAGTCCCGCAAGCAGCGCCAGCCGTCCCGTCGAAGCCAGCAGTGCCGCCGACAGTCAGTCGTGCCGCCGACGTCCGAGCCACCAGTAGCGCCACGTAGTCCCGCCAGCAGTAGCGGACGCCTCCCTCGACACCGTCACGAGTGCCACACAACTGACCTCCAGACCCAGCAACACCAGAACCCACTCGCCATCATACACGAGGCGCATTCCACCAGTACCCTCTCCGCCCACCCACAGCTCACGTCCCGGCTCCGGCAAGAACAAGAGAGCCGCCCAGCGGCGGCTGCCCGGCGGCCAGAGTCACACCAGCCAGCCACCTGTTCCTGCCCGGCCGTCAGTCCCACGCCGACACACACTCGTCTCACGCGCTCTCAGCCAGCCTGCCAGCCCCACGTCGCGTCTCATCAGTCATCCACCCGCTTCGCCCGGCCGTCTGCCCCACGCTGAGAGTGACCGACTGCCAGCGCCAGTGCAGTTGTGTCCCTCTCGTCTCCAACCGCGCGCGACTCTGACGTGCGCGTCGTCTCTCCTCGGAACAGCAGACCACCAGGGCTAGACGACTCGTTGGTGGCCCTCCGTACACGTCACGACAGGCTCAGTGCGCGGGTCCCGAGCCCGTGGGTCTGCCTCGACGTCGACAGTCTCGGTCTTGACGATCGCTGCGTCACAACCTTCTCTCGGGCATGAGTCAGGAGTCTCCGACATTCGTGTTCCTCACCCGCCAGGAACACACAAAATCGGGTTCGACAAAAACTGACTGCCGCGGCTCTCCCTCAGAAGTGAACGTCGGCGGGGACGATCCAGAGGCTATCACTCTCGTCCAGAAGCCGGTCAAGCTGCGTCCGATCGCGAATCCCGCATCCGTGTTCCTCGTACAGTGCAATCTCTGGGCCCTTGGCGGCTCCAACTTTCTGGAACGCATACCGACAAAGGTCTTTGTCGCGCATGATCTCCTCGTCTGAAAGCTCGTTGAGGGTGTCTTTGACCGCTTGGAGATTCGTCTCAAACGCGGACTTCGTTGTCTCCCAGCCCTCCTCAAGTAGTTCTTGGCCGGCCTCGGAGTCGACCGGGGCCGCGGTCGGACGCTCGCCCCATCGGGATTGGCCTGCGACGGTGGAACTCTCGTCGAATGTGACGTAGTAGTCGAACACTGCGCTTGAGTGCCTGTCGACACCGACCAGGTTGTCGAAGACGCCTGTGCCAGCGGCGAGTGCCTCGTCTGCTGTCGATGCCTCAACTAGCGCGTAAATGAGCATATGCATTGGTAGACCGTGACCTGCCGGCGCTCTATGCACTGCAGTCAGTGCGACGCCGGCACCCTCGCCGGCGCACACAAAATTCTGACCACGGGGTCCGGTCTTGCTATCGAACACAGACCTCTATCAGGGGAGTCCGACCTACATGAGACGAGCGAGAAGCCGCTTGAAGGGACCCTGTGTCCCGGACTCTGCGAGGACTTCAATCTCGACGACGCAGGAACACAGTAGCAGTTGCTCGCCACACGCGGGACACTCCTCGTAGTCGCACAACCGATGATGTACCTCGCCACGCTCGACGCCACAGGCGGGACAGGACCGGTCCCCCCACCGTTCGGGATCGATCACAGTGGTCGGCCCACTGCTCTGGAGAATCTGCAACTCGTGAGTGAAGATACTGACTGCCCTCTCCCCACGGAATCGGGTCGGAAGCCACTCCATTGATGTGGTAGCGCTTGTCGACACAGGCCGCTACCTCGTAGGGCTGGTCGCAGTCAGGACAACACATCTACCTCTCACCCCGTGGACGACCCTGAAACACCTCGCCATCGGCCTGTGCCTGTCGATGCTGGGCACGAATATCTGGTCGGTCGTCAGTGTCATCGGTTGGAGACTGTTCGTCGACGGACTGCTGTTCGGTGCTCATATTCGGGAACGCCTCTCACCCGCCAGAGGCACACAAAATTGGCAGCGCGAACAAGCAACTGAGTGGTTTCGTTAGGCCTCTGCAACGTCCCAGACAGAGAGATGGCCGCTCGAACAGACGCCAGCGTGACGCCCGACAGCTATGCACGGCCCGTACTCTCCGTCGACACACGCGATGCGCTCGGCGTCGAAGATCGGCGCGTCGCACTCGTCGGTTCTACAGGTCATATGGTGGGACGAGTCGTTGGAGATCATCTCTCGCCCTCCATCGCTTGTTGACGGAGCTCGTCTTCGCTTGGGAGGTCCCAGCCGTGGTATTCGCGAGCGACATGACGCGCTCGCTTGACGTTGACGACGACGCCGGCTGCTGGAGACTGATGCGCCTCAGTGCGCTCTTTCAGGTATTCTGGATGGTTGCGTGTGTACGTGCCAAAGCTGAGGCTGTCTGGCCCACTCTGGCTCATGACGACATAGCCCTTCAACTTGGTCTGGATCGCGTGTTTATATGACATAGTTGGTGGTCAAGACGCTCTCTCCGGAACGCCTCTCACCTGCCAGAGGCCCACAAAATTAGGTGAGAGTCCCCCACTGTCAGACTAGGATTGCTCTAGCGGTTCGACCCACTCAGGAGCGGCGTCGTGAGTACCGTAGTAGAGCGAGTTGTCCGGGTACTGATCGTCGTCAGCCTCGACAGAGACAATCACGTTGCCGGCGCTGCGCGAGATGCCTGAGACAGTGCCCACGACCTCGTCGAGTGGACCCAGTCCATCCGTCCAGTCGACGCGAACGCGGTCACCGTAGTCGAAGTCATACTCCTCGAACGAAGGCGGCTCTGTGTCACTCATGATGTCCTCCGGCCACAAGGGAGTCAGAAAATTCTGCTTGACCCAGACGGAGCGTTGATGCTGTTTGCCGAGAGAGAAAGAACTGATGACCGAGTTGCGGGTTCGGAAACCCGACGGCTGGACAACCGTCTCGTTTCCCGATGACGTTGCGACGATCTCGGTCGTCGGCGGGAAGGTCGACGGCCAGCTGTGCCTGACCCTCACCGGTGAGCGAGAAGATGGTCCCCGGATCGTCGAAACTGGTATTCTCGACGTCGACGAAACTGATGAGCACTTGCTGGAGAATACAGTGCCCCGGACCGAGGACGGGACGAGTGTCGTTTTGGATCGGCTACTGCCGGATTAGTAGCCGCTTTTTATACGGTTTCTTTGCTCATTAGAGGGTCTGAAACAACTGCTCTATAGATCTGTGTATCTCGCAACGGAAATCACACCGCAGCCAGGACAGTCAAGGGGGCTGATGAGAGGTAGTCACAACGGTACGAATAGCCGGAACGGACGCGAAAAACCGGGCTAGAGCGCTCCGGGTGTTGTCCTTGATGAACGCCCGCATCCCGATTTTCGACTCGTCGAGATACCACTGACCGCCGTCCCTATAGGCGGTGTCCGCCTGCTCGTGGTAGTCCAGTGCCTCTCGAACGCGTGACTCGGTCATGTCGCAGGCATCAGCGAGTTCCGGGACCGTCTTCGGGCCGTCGCTCAGCTCCTCGGCGACGAGGTGGCTTACCTGCATCGATAGAAACACTTCACTGGAGTCGGCGTTAACCATTTTGTCGTCGCCCAGTCGAATGTCTTCCCGGAGGCTATAGAGTGCGTCCAGCATAAGCCAGCCACCGCCGCCAACTCCAACCGCGGCGACTGTTGCGTCTCCCCGCGCCCAATGTGCGACCACACCGGCAGCTATGGCAATAAGGCCGAGCGCGAGTTGGAAGTGGCGTTCATCCAGTCCGGGCAACGGACGCGCGAGTTCAGCAGATTCACCCACGAGCACGACAACTGCGACGATGATGGCCTGCGACCAAGTGAAACCGAACACGATACCGAACAGCGCGATCAGCCCCACGGCATAGGCGGCACGACGGACGGGGCTGGTGCCAAGCAGGGAGTCCGTCAGGGACATTATGTGTCAGGAAAGGGTCCGATTCCTAAAGTAATCCGGCTATGGTTTCATGTTCAAAAACATCAATACAGATGTGTCGTTGCTGAATGCACCCTCTATACTGACCACCCATCGAGAACCACAATGTGAGCTATGAAGTGTCCTATGGCACCCTAAACACCGTTACACTCTGCCGACACGGCAGTTACCGCTCCCACGGGAAGAACCCGTGTCGCTCGCGATAGGCACTGATCTGGTCTTGGAACTCCTGCTCCTGGAAGTCTGGCTCGTCACCGTGGATGTCTTCCGGTGAGACACCGTCGGGAAGATGCTCATAGCCCGTCGACTTTACTGTCGCCTCGTCCTGCTCGGGCTCGTGTCGGTACTGTCCGCATTCCCTGCAGGTCCAGATCATGCGGTCGAGATGGGTATGGCATTCGAAGCCATCGAACCCGTGGGATTCGTGTCCCGTCACGGCGCCACACTGCCAGACAATAAAACTCGATACCAACTATCTCCGGTTCGGCTCTCGCTTGGTGGCGCTGCACGACGCCGGGCACAAGCCAGTACGTCCCATCGTCCTGTCTGAACTCCTCTGTGAGACGCTGGAACTCAGAGCGATCGGTGATGGGCGTCCCATCCTCGAGATAGATTCGTGGCTGGACGTCGCCGTCCCAGTTGGTCTGCTCGTCGGCTGTCTCCAAGAGCGCCTGTCCAGTTCCCTCGTCGAGCCTGGTTTCGGTCGGCAGGTCGGGCCAGCCCTGAGTGAGATTCGACGCTGGCTCGGTGCCAAATGCTGCTCGACATTTCACCGTTCCGTGAGAGGTATCCTCGCCACTCGCGATGCTGTCGGACACGGAGAAGGCCGCAGCGCCTAGTGCCCGTGCGTGAAAGTCAATGTTCGCGTCGACGAGTGCGAGTACGACCCGACCGAACGTCCACTCCCCAAGTGGGCTACTATCCTGATCGTCAGAAGGAATCTCTGAGATCCCAGTTTGAGCGCAGAGCGGACACTGGCGTTCATCTTGTGGAATGTTCTGTCCACAGGTCGAACAAGTGCGAGTCTCATCCTCGTTCCCCCTGGATACCCGGTGGATTCGAGGACCCGTTCCCGTCCGTTCCCCCTTGTTTCAGGGTCAGAACTCGCTGCACCGAGGATATCCGCGGGGTCGTACTCAGGATTTCGGTCAGTCACACGCGTGGTTGCGTTCGTCATCGTATTTAAACTCCGGCCCCGAGGGTCACAGAAAACGAATGCAGCCGAGACAGAGCGTGAGCTGGCTACTCGCCGTCCGTGCCGTCCGCGACCTCTTTGATGAATGGATCTGGTGACCTATCGAGGTCATACTGTTCGATGAGTTCGAGGGCAGCCAGCGCTGCGCCTGTGTCTGCAAGATCGGTCGCGAGCAACTGCTTGAGACGAAGAGTGCCTTTGTCGGCACGGTTGGAATCTGAGCCACGCAGTTGCGTACACTCCATGAAGAGACGTCTCCAGGCAGTCGCCGAGCCGATCACCGTGAGATTCCAGTCCGGGGCCTCGTAGCTTGAGGACGACTGCCGACGATAGTGTCCTTCGAGTCCGTCGAGCAAGTCGTCGATGACCGTGCCCTTCTCAACGGTCCGTCCGTGTTTGATGTACTCCGGGTCGACGAGATTGCGCCACTCGTCGTAGGAGTCGATATCGTGCTCGACAGCAAGCTCAACTTCGATTGTTTCGAGACAATCGGCCTTCCCAGTTTCATTCACGCGCCGCAGTCGGTCTGCGGTCCCTTCGGCTTGGACGGTCAACTCTGGGAACGATTGCGATTCGCTGGGTTCTGCCTGTTCTCCGGTCTCGACTGCTGTTGGTGGTTTTCGATGCCATGGTTCTTTTCAGGACGCTCCCGCTGGAGCACCCCTCACCCGGCTGTGGGTGCAAAAAACTCACAGTCTGGGCACGCAATTGCTGAAGAATTGGCACACACCACTGTTTCCGGAGAAAACCACCAGACAGCGATGGTGTTTCACTTGAAATCCGGTGTGTCGAGTCCGGGACTGGTCAGATCTCAAGAAGGTGTCGTAGGGGTTACCTAGGGTTGGTTTGTCCTCGTTGCTTTCCTTAACTACCTTTTATTTTATATAAATATAGAAAATATTAAGGCTTCAAACGGGTAGATTTCAATTATGGACAGCAACCTCACACCCGACGAGTGGGATCGAATTAGAGCGTTCGCACGGGCTGCAGATTGCCGCCAACGACCCGAGATACTGCTCCCTGAGGAAACGCTTAAACGCGACTAAGATACAATCACGCTCTGGTCCGCACCTGATGACTGGCTCCTACAATGTTCTAAGCAGTTCAGCAGAGCGGAATACGACCAGCCGTACTGTCGGCCTTCGATGTACTCAGCGCGAGATTAACTCACACTTCAAGTTGCTCCATGGGCTCGGCCTCGAAGGTAAGCAGATGTGATCGAAGACGGGCGTAGGCCCCGTCGCCGTCAGTGGTGACGCAGTACCGGTTCAGCCTGGCCTCGCGAGGATTCCCATGGTTCTCGTCCCACGCTTCCAGCGTGAACTCGTGGGCCTTCAGCTCACCGTCAGCGGCTTCAAAGACGGCCGCAACCGACGGCGTCCCGTGGTTGTCAGCGACGTAGGCCACTTCAACGGCGTCGTGGCCGGCGTCAAGTTCGCTGCCAGCCATCGAGTTCTTCTGGCGGCTCCTCGGCGAACTGTTCGATCTCGCGCTGAGTCAGTTCGGCTTCCGCTGCGTCGCGCCACGCCTGTTTGATATCGTCGGCTTGGGACTGCTCGATCTCCTGAAGGACCGTCGGTGTCGATACAGTCGGCGGCCCAAGCAAGCACGGTCTTGGCTTTCTTGTGCTGCTCGTCTGGTCCACCGTCCAGCTGCCCGAAGTTCATCTCGCGGGGCGACATCAAGAGGACCGACGACCGCCAGTAACCCGGATCGGCCTCACGGTCCTCCGTCGGCATTGGGAGCCCACGACTCCATCGAGGTTCGGACCTCTTCGTGGTGGCCGAAGCCAGTTCGGACGCCGCCGGCGCGCAGGATACGTTCTGCGAGGTCGATTGTGCGTTCTTGCTCGTCTGCGGGAACCTCATCAGGCCGGTCAACATCGGCGTAGAATGGTAAGCCGACGTTGCTCGATGATCGCCTCTCGGTAGTTCGGAATCAGCAACGGTTCCTCGACGAAGATCGGTTCAAACGGGGGTTCGGCTGTAGGCAACATACTGGAAAGCCTCCAGCCACGGAGGCCGCCACAAAATCGCTCTTGGGGGAGAGTCCGGTCTAGAGGAACTGGTCGGCAGTGTCGCCATGAGCTCGCTTCCAGGGCGTCCCAGTCAGCCATCGTATCGTACTCTGGCCGGATTTCACCGTCCGAGAGCATATCGTCGACGAACGCGTAGACCTGTTCGTCGACGGGCGCGTTCTGCAGGTCGCGTTCCCGAGCAACGAATCGAACACCACGGCCTTGTTGAAATCCTCATTTGGTGATAGGTTTTAGGGGTCCTGCCGAATACATAGAGAGCACCTCATACACGCTACCATCGATTTACTACCGCACTGTTCGATGCATAGGTGACAGACCTTGTCTAAGCACTCACGCGAAGCCTTTCTGCTTCGCCATCTCAATCTCAAACCGCGCTCCACCATCGGTTCCATCGGTTATAGACAATTCCCAGCCATGCGCTTCCACAATCCGTTTTATGATGGTCAACCCGAAACCAGTCCCACCCCGTGCTGACGAATGGCCAGGCTCGAACACTTCGTCATGCTTTTCGACTGGAATTCCTGGCCCATCGTCTTCAACATAGATTCCCTGTTCATCGTGACAACCCACACGGACGGTCACGTCGGACCCACCGTGTTCAACAGCGTTGCGGAACAAGTTCTCGAACACGTGCCGTAGCCGATCGGGATCTCCTTTGAAAGTTATCTCATCGATGATCTCGATATTTGCGTCCTCCGTGTCTACTGTTCCCCAGCACTTCCCGACAAGGTCAGTCAGGCTGACCGACTCGGTTTCGCTAATCGTGTCGCCCTGGCGAGCAAGCGTCAACGTGTCCTCAACGATTGCCTCCATCCGGTCGAGTGCTTGGACAAGTGGCTTGAGATGATCACTTTCGACCTGCTCTGCGAGGAGCGTTGCACGACCATGTGCGACGTTGAGCGGGTTCCGCAAATCATGGGAAACAACACTCGCAAACTCTTCGAGGCGCTCGTTTTGCTGACGCAATCGTCGCTCTCGTTTCGACGCGTTCAGTCACGTTCCGAGTGACCCCGATCAGGCGCGTGACTTCACCGTCATTGACCATCGGCGCGAGTTTCGTCTGCCAGAAACGTGCTCCCTCATCTACCCGGAGCTCCTCCTGATACGAGATAGGCTCGCCGGCGTCTGACACAGCGGTGGTAGTTGGCTTCTAACTCAGCCCCCTGCTCCTCGCCGAACACATCACGCGGTGTCTGGCCCTGTACGTCCTCCGTCGTAATTCCGGTTTGCCGCTGCGTAGGAGGGACTGAGGCGTCCGAATTCAAATCGGACACTCTCCTCTCGTTTTTCGACGTTGATGAGAAAGATGGCATCCCCGACGTTGTTCAACAGGGCTTCGTACTCTTCGGCAAGTTCCCGGGCTTCGGCCTCGTACTCCTTTCGTTCAGTGATATCCCGACTGCTGAGGAGAATCCCATCAATGATGTCGTCGTCAAGTCGATTCCGCATTGTGGCTTCGATCCAGCGCCACGAGCCGTCGGCGTGGCGGAATCGGACCTCGACAGTCTCCGAATTCAGAGGGGTCCGAGAGCACTGTCTCCAGCGCGTCGGCGTTTCGTTCTCGGTCCTCGGGATGGACAAACTCGTATCCTTCATGACCAATCAAGTCGTCGGCGTCGTAGCCGAGCACCCGTGTGCACAGCCTGACTGACGTAGGTTATCGTCCCGTCGGTATCAACGACTGTTGCGAGATCATTTACCTCCTCAACGAGCATCCAATACCAGTCAACCCCGTGTTTATCTTTCTCTCGGGGTGTCGTATCTTCTTCCATTAGTCGTAGTGCGTCCAGTACCCATGTATGTATTTTTGAACCGGATTTCTATCCAATAGAAGAGATTTCTGTATCGGTCACACCGCTACTGACGGAGATTAGTGGGTTTCTCACTCGCCTGTGAGGTACACCCTCTATATCGTCAACGTTCAGAGTGCCTTGTCGATGTTGATCGAGTGAGACAGCCGACAACGAGTTCACGGAACTGCTTCCACCAGTACCGTGAGCGGACGAAGGCACCGTACTTCCGTTTAAGACGGGAGTTCACCGTCTCGTTCTGACTGCGCTGACCGTAGAGATCGGCATCCAACCGAGCATTCCACGCTCTGTGAAGCGACGAGAACTCGCGGTGCTTGATGAGCGGACGAACGCCAGTCTCACGGGCTAACGTGCAAATCTTCTGATCATCGTACCCCTTGTCGCCAAGGAGAACCGCTACTCCCCCGGTATTCCGCTTGATGAGCGACGGCGCAATCCTCGAGTCGTGTTTTCGTGTTGTCGTCACGTGTACGTCGAGGATAGCATTCACCCTCGTGTCCACGAGAATCGTGACTTTCAACTGCTGAATTGTCAACTTCGTTCGCTTCGTGTAGTGCTTCGAGGCATGACTGCGGTCGAACCCGGAAGCGTCGATCCCGACGACACCGTTGGTTGGGAGAAGCGTAACTGAAAGATTAAGAAGAACCCCCAGACCGCCATATCGAGTCGGTTGAACGCTTTGCATAGCGTTGAGGGCGACGGGAGTTCCTCAAGGTCGATGGCTCTTCGAATCCGGGGCATCTCGATGAGTTCGTCAAGAAGCATCCGGTACATCGTATTCTTCCGAACTTTGAGGCAGATCAAGACGATGTGTTGGTGGAGTGTGTAGCGACGTTTCGAGAACTTCGAAGAGTAGCGGGCAACAGCTCGCCGAGCCAAGTGGTACGTATGCTCAACGAACCGGAACAACCGCGACTTCGGGAGGACTTCCATACGATCAGACTACTATGTGTACCTGTAACTCTCCGAGTATTTCAACAGAACTAACACCGCAGAACGAACGGCCGTCGGTTGCGAGTTGCCAGAGCAGGAGCTTTCGGTTCTGGTAGGTTGCGAGTTCGGTGAGCAATGCTTTGTTTTGGCTGTCAGTCAGGTTGTGCATGGTTTGGCAACCCTCAGCCGGGATGGGTTCATAAACTGACATTGAGGATAAGGCAAGTGTCAGTACAGCTCTTTGAGGAGGCCGATTAGGCTGCGATTTGGGTAGCTGTCAGACCACAAGATTATCAATGGTCTGTCACGATCTTTGGCAATGATGAACGACCTGAACAATACAGAACGGGATATGCTGACAGTAATTGCAGGCTTAGATGCTCCGATGGGGACGGAGATCACTGCCGAACTCGAAGAGTACTACGATACAGAAGTCACAGCGGGGCGTATCTACCCGCAACTGGACGCGATGATCGAAAAGGGTCTCATCAGAAAAGAAGACAAAAACGGACTAGGAAACGAGTACGACCCGACAAAGCGCGGGGTGCGAGACCTGCAGGCGCACCGAGAATGGGAGAATCAGTATCTGGCTCTCGATTGACCAGTTATCCACATAGCAATCAGTGACATGATTTAGCATGGGCGGTCACTCGGTTTCGTCGGTATCTACCTCTAAACCTAAAAATTTCAAAAACTCTGTCCGTTTGTGATCAGTCACAAAATCAACCAGTGCAGGGTAGAACTCATCATTTTTTGATATTTCTCCACCACCAGCAAGGACAGACTGTGCGTTGGCCTCTTGAAATAGCTTGGAGATGTCATCTTCTCGGTCGTTACCGAGATACATCGTAACCTGGTTTCGATCTCTGACTGGAATATCTGCTTTGGGTCGAGAGTCTGCTGCTTCAGTTTCAGTCTGTCCAGTTTTTTCTTCTGCGGTTTCAGTATCTTCAGCGTTCTTATCGCTATCTTGACTTTGATGATCACTGAACCGCTCTTTCAGATCTTCACTCATTGTTTATTTCCTCCAGTAGCTCTGCGATGCTGAGATAGCAGTCGCGAAGCTCATTGACTGGGTCACTATCCCACGGATAACCCGCATCGTCCGGATCGTAGGCATAAATTGATGTTTCGTATTCGATAGCGTGTTCAATTGCGTCTCTGTCCGGGATTGAGAGGACTCGATCTTCTCCAAAGGTCTCAGTGAACCAGTCCTGCATATCTTCTGCGATGGAGCCTTGAGCTGGGACTTGATTTAGGATGGCTCCAATAGCCCTAATCTTGACCTCGAACTGGTCTTCTAGAGTCTCTACTTCATCAAACAAGATCTTAAGCGACTCCTGAGCGATAACATTCGGCTCGCTTGGGAATAAGACGTTCTCTGCAGCGAGAAGTGCAGCATCGGCGAGCGGCCCAAGATTTGGAGGCGAGTCGATCAGGACATAGTCATAGTCGATGTCAGAGCGGTTGAGAGCGATTTTTAGAGACTTGAAAGCCTCGCCGATCAGTGTACAAAGACTTCTCGGCAAGGAAATTCCGCATATGGGCAGGAATAATGTCGTACTCCCCACCGGAGATGATGAGATCATCTAACTGGTCGAATTCCATATCTCCATCTTGGGTTAGGACATCAATCAGTGCCTCCGCGTCTTTATTTGGATTATCAGAGAACCGTCTATATCGTCCTTTATGACCGAGTTTGAGCGTTAAGGCTCCCTGCGGATCAGCATCTATTGCGAGCACATCATGGCCACGTTCAGCGAGTGCGCCTGCCGTGTTTATCGTTGTCGTTGTCTTTCCGACTCCTCCTTTCTGCATACCAATTGTGACTCTCATGTACGCACCTCTCGAAATTTTCGAAGTTTGCGAAGTTTTCGGGCCATTCGTATATGTCGTATATTACGCCATGTACATAAATTCCAGTGCGGCAGATATAAGACATATATTACGCAACTTCCGTAAGGCTTGGAAGTTGCGCAATATCCGCAATATCCGCAATATCCGTAATATACGTAGTGTCCATAATTTCCAGCTATTTCGAATAGTACGGCTGTCACTGTCGAATCAAGGGTAGCTAACTGATATTTACTCTTACCCCCATTGGAGTCGGGTCCGGGTTATGAAATTTAGCGTCTCAAGCAGTTGTCAACCATTTTTCGGACACCCACACACCGTCTTCGAAGTATCCTTCTGGATTGGCGTTTGTGGAGAATAGTCGATAACCAACTCATGCAGAGCAGTTTGAGGAATAATGGATAATTGAAATGGTGGAAGATAAGATGTTGAATTGACTATTATAAGAGATAGATTTAATAAGAAGAGAGGAAAAACCAAACCCGTACCACTACTTGAGTAATAGTATGAACAGACTAAGAATCATCAAGAGCATCGCAAAGTATGCCCATAACTCCACTACTCGCTTATTTTAAGCAAAGATACTTCGAAGACGGTGTGCCTCTCTCTATCTATTCTGATTATACTTCAGAACAACTTATCCGTGGAACCTGCCACAAAGATACTTCGAAGACGGTGTGTGGCTCCCCCTATGTGATATTCTAATCCTCCGCAAAATTGCGCTTCTGTGCCTGAATCACTCGCTTAAGGCCATCTTCGTGGTGACTCAAATCAGCAATACGTTCGTCTTGCTCTAACCGCTTCTTGATTTCTCCGGGTCTACGCTTGAACTCATACATCAAGTACATTCCCCCACCTTGTTTTCCTCCAAGGCTTTTCCTCTCGTGATCGAGCTGCCCATACGTCCCGACCTCACGGACATAGTTGTTGAACGTCTCCCGTGTCCGTCCATCTGCATCAAGCACATCCGTCAGAAACTGGTACACCGGGAACGCTACCCGCGATGACGCCGTCGTTGACCCACTCTTCCCGAACTCCGCCACCGCGGCTGTCGCATATAACGAGATTTTCTTCTGTGTCGTCAGTCCTTCCACAAGCTTGAGAGAACGGTCAGTCTCAACATCCTCTTGAGCTTCCCGAACGTGATTCTCGGTCACAGTCAGATCACCGTTCTCATTCGCGACGTCGCCTGCCTTCCGAAGAAGATCAATAGCTTTCCGAGCGTCTCCATGACTTTGAGCAGCGAAGGCAGAAGTCAACGGGATAACGTCCTCGGATAATGCGTCCTGAATAAATGCGTCTTCCCGGTTCCGGAGAATCTCCTGTAGTTGGTTAGCATCGTAGTCGGAAAAGGGAATGTCCCGTGGGTTGAACGAACTTTCCGCTCGTGCGTCCAGGTTATTCATGAACTCAGGGTCGTTGGTTAGTGCAGCTACTGATACCTGAATATCTATGCTCTCAATGCTGGCGCGGCTGAGTTGGTAGATTAAATCCGAATATGCGGGTTCGCTTGAAGATGACCGCCGACCGAGTAGCAAGTCAATTTCGTCTAAGACAAACACGACAGAGTCGTATCCTTCATCTAGCAGTATCGTAGAGACGGTCATACTTCGTACTCGTAGAGACGCCATGCCGCGCGACTCCGATTTCTTCGTTGAGGTCGTGAGCAGCTTCACGGACAAGTGCGTACACGGCTTCGTCAAGACTCCTGAGATTTTGGCAATTAATTCGGAGTGTACCGAACTCATAACCCCGATTCTTACGATATGTCTCGGATTTGCCGGGCAACAGCGTCAAATATCAGTGATTTCCCTGTTCCTGCAGGACCGTAGAGTAGTAAGTTCGGTGGGCGGTTTTCATTCAGAACCTTCCGAAGATTAGAGACGACAGTTCTCAGTTGATCGTCGCGGCCAACAATACGGTCTCTGTCGATAATCGTGTCGGGCTCCACTAAATTCCGATTTCTGAACACTGACTCCTCGCCTGCCTGTTCAATCATCTCCCGCACGGTGAGTGAATCGTCAGTATCTCCCACATTATTCCCTGATGAGTGGTCGCTGTCAGTCATATATCCCGATGTATCTCCCATCCACATAAATATACTACACCACGTTCGAAGTAACATCTCACTATTCTTGGCAACTGCAGTCTCTTATACCCGGAATATCGTTATCTACTAAAATAGAATTCACACACCATCTTCGGAGTATCATTGGATATCCAAACACACCGTCTTCGAAGTATTATCGTCATGTCCACAACAAGAGCGGATAAAAAGCTCATACCATTACTTGGATGAGAGTTATGTTGTTCATTAAAGGACAGAATTTGAGCGAGATTGATATAGCTACATAGACTTTATCAGACACAGAAAGTCCGTATATTCTCACACAGAGTGCCTGAAACGTCGATATTCTGGTTTTGTGTTTAGGTTTGTATTATTCACATAAGCACCACCAGTTTTACCCGCACCCCCGCTGTACGGGAAGCATGAATCGTCTTCCGCCTGAGTACGACGCTACTCCCCGGGATGACGCCCTCGAAGCAGCCATCGACAAGCGGCTCGTCGATATCGACTCCGGCCGGTACCGAACCAACGTCGCCAGCGTCCTCCGAAAGTTCGCAGCATGGAGTCGGGACCAGCACGGTATCGCTGGTCCAGAGCATATCGACGACGACCTCTGTCGGCAATACGCTCGTGACCTCGCCCGTGCCGAGAGCCGAGACGAAATCTCCCCAGAGACTGCCCGTCGCTACTTCGCCTACGTCCGCTCGTTTCTCACATGGGCCGTCTACGAGGGCCTGATCCCGACGAACCCAGCCAAGACCAACCACGCCGAAGGACCACTTCCCACCGATGAGACTGAGAGTGACCAGCAATACTGGACGACACGCGACCGCGACGCCATCTGTGCCACTGCGACCGCCCGCGTCGACGACGCCGGCGAAAGCGAGGATATCGACCGCACGGCAGCCTACCGCGACCAAGCACTCGTCTTCCTTCTCGCCTACTCAGGGGCTCGCAGTGCGGAACTCGTTGCCGTCTCCGACGATCAAGACCGCAACGGCCTTCGGTGGCGGCACGTCGACCTCGACGCCGGCACAATGCGGGTGTTCGGCAAGAATCGTACTCGTGAGTCTGCGCCGATCCTCGACGATGCTATCCGTCCACTCCGACGCTGGAAGCAACTTCGAGAGCCTTCTGACGACGAGGCTGTGTTCCCCAGACTCGACAACGCTGCGAAAGCGTTGGAACCGACGCCGTCGATCACAACGCAGTCAGCACGAAATGTCCTCGCTGACCTCTGTGAGTGGTCCGACTATGTGTTCGAAGAACCGCTGAAACCACACGGTGCTCGCCGTGGCCTCGGTCGGGAAATCTATCGCGAGAATCCACAGCTTGCACAGGACGTACTCCGTCACAAGTCTATCGAGACAACCCACGAGGGTTACGCACAGGAGGCGGCAAAGCGGACACGTGATGAAGCGAACGATATCATCAACGGTGGATAGGTTGCTGACCCCTCCTCATAAGAGAGGATACAGACGACACCAGCGTGTCATAGAAACGTTCGCAATCCTGTTGCAGTCATCGGTGAACGATTGGTACAGGGAAGCCTGCCAGTCCGATCTGTACGATCTATAGCCCGCTCCGCGAGAGAGACAGCCTGATAAAGTGGTTCTGACATCAGTTGGAGATAGCGAGTCCACTGATATATTGACGAACGATTACTTTTTGATGACTCGGTATTTTTTACTCGAGTGCGCTAGAGCTGCCTTGGTCAAGCGGATCTTCGATATCACCAATGATCGTTTCCAGCAGGTCAGTGACGGTCACCAGTCCAATAACCTCGCCGTCTTCGATGATGAGAGCCATCTCTTGTCGCTCTGCCTGGAACTGGTCGATCGCGTCGCTCACATCGGTATCGGGCGAAAGCGTCATCGTCGGTGCCGCCAGTTCAGTGAACGCACCGTTGCCACTAGCGAGTTCCTCGCGATGGCTGAACAGAGCTGGACTGTAGACGATCCCATAGAATTCAGTCAAATCTTCACCGATTAGTGGATACCGTGTGTGAGGGTGCTCTTCGAGCTTTTCGAAGTTCGACTCGGCTGAATCCTCAGTTGATATGGCTACGATTTCTTCGGTGGGAATCATGACCTCTCTCACTGACTGTTCCCCAATCGTCAATGCGTTCATGATCTCTTCACGCCGCTCTGCGGGCAATTCACCTTCCTCGAGTACCGATCCAAGCCGGTTCCGAAGGTCAGCGCGGGTTTCGATGACTTCTTTCTCGGTTTCTGTCCATGCCTGAGTCATCTCGATGCCGAACAGGCCCAGTGTTCCCTTTGCAACCGAATCACCGACCCAGATGGCTGGAGCGAGTATCTTGGCAAACCAGTACAGCGGCCGTGACCCATACCTGGCGACCTGTTTGGAGCGTTCGACACCAAGGTAGGTCGGCGTCTGTTCCCCGTGCGTGAGGTGGACTAAGTTGATAATAAGAAAGCCGAGTAACGAGCCAGCCCCGACCGATGCGAACGTGGTGTTTTCGAACACCGGTTCAATCAGAGCCGCTAGTCCAGGTTCGGCGATAATCCCTAATGCGATACTCGTTGCGGAGATCCAGACCTGACAAGTGGTTAGATAAAACTCCAGATCAGTAGTCATTTGCCAAGCAAGCTCAAGCCCAGGCGTATCGAACTCCGATTTGGAATACTGTCTGACACGAGTCAGCGCGAACTCGATCGCGACAAAATACGCGTTCACCCCGATGAGAATGATACCACCGAGAATCCGTAATCCAATCTCAAGCGGCTCCATCATCCGGCCGTACCAACACCAGACAGAAAATAGTGCGCAGTTCAAGATCAGTAAACATACTCTCTGGGCGGCTGTTTCAATCCGGAGTTTGGCGAAACCAGTCCCCACGATTGTTTCTATGATCGCTTCAACGATGCCATCCGGCCACTCCGGAGCTGGAAGCAACTCCGTGGTTCCGATACAGACGAAGCTGTGTTCCCCAGTCTTGATAACGCGGCGAAGACATTGGAGCCGACACTGTCAATTACAACGCAGTCGGCCCGGGACATCTTGGGAGATTTATATGAGTGCCATGACTACGAGTCTGAAAACCCACTGAATTCACACGGCGCTCGCTGGCATTGTGATGATCATCGGTGGGATTGGTCAACACTATTTATCATCTATCTTATACTGATACGGCGGGTGAGGTGTACAAGCAGTACGGTTCTAATAATACAATACTGTTGTGGTGAATACACCAAAGTGGAAACCATGGGGCTACCCATAAACTATTGTGCCGTAGCGTGAGGTGAATGGATCCAATCACACTATTGAGTGCCGTCGATCCGGTATTGGCGACATTGCTATCTCCGGAACTCGCAAGCCGTATGCAGTTCGGATGGACGATTTCCGTTCACATCATCTTCGCGTCCCTTTCGATCGGGCTCGCACCGTTTATTATCTACTTTACCTGGAAAGACGTGCGGACGAACGAGCAGCGGTATGCGCGATTGCGCTCGTTCTGGGTGAAGGTTTTCGCCGCCGGCTTCGTGATGGGTACAGTCACCGGGATTCCGATGAGCTTCCAGTTCGGCACAAACTTCCCACAGTTTGCCGAGGTGGCCGGTGAACTGATCGGCGGCCCGCTAGCCTTCGAAGCGAAGATGGCGTTCTTTTTAGAGGCCGTCTTCCTCGGCGTGTTGCTGTACGGCCGCGACCGCGTCAAAGATCGGACATATATCATCTCGTCGGTACTCGTCGGCTTCGGTGCCTGGCTGTCGGGATTCTGGATTTTGATCGTCAACGCTTGGATGCAGACCCCACGGGGCTACGAGATGGTCACCCGCAACGGGATGGAAATCGCCAAACTAACCGACCCGTTCGCCGCATTCTTCACCCCGAGAATGCCCTGGATGTACGTCCATATGATGAACGCGTCGGTGATCTCGGTCGCACTACTGGTCGCGGGCGTCTCGGCGTACATCGTCTGGAAAAAGCCCGACGCTGAAGCCTGGAACACCGCACTCAAGCTGGCTGTCGTCCTCCTGATCGTCTCCGCACCGTTCCAAGCGGTCCACGGCGACGCCTATGGCCGCCACGTCGAGGACACCCAGCCACAGAAGTTTGCCGCGATGGAGGCTCACTACGAGACGGGGCAGGCCGACCTACACCTGCTCGCGTTTCCGAAGTCACCTGAGGCACTCACCGACCCGCGCGCCGAGAATCTCGTCACCGTGAGCCTTCCCGCAGTCGGGTCATTCCTCGCCAGTGGCGGGGACTTCGACGCCGAGATCATCGGACTGAACGAGTACGAGGAGAACCCCCCCGTAGCACTCGTGTTCTGGTCGTTCCGTTTCATGGTCGGGCTCGGGTTCCTGTTCATCGGGCTCGCGCTCTGGGGCGGGTTCCTCATGTACCGAGGCCGGTTGGCCGACAGCACACGCTACCTGCAAGCGATGATCGCTGCATCGCCGTTCGGCTACGCTGCGTTGCTCACCGGCTGGTACGTCACCGAGATCGGCCGGCAGCCGTGGGTCATCCAAGGCGAACTCAAGACGAGCGAAGCGGTGTCATCGACGCTCACCGGGGCCGAGGCGACACTGACCTTGGTCGGGTTCGTCGTGCTCTACGTCGGGCTGATGCTGACTGCGCTGTACATCCTGAAGTGGCTGGTCCGGGAGGAACTCCGGTCACTCGGCGTCCGAAAGTCGAGTGGTGGCCGCTGGCACGGCCCGATTCCGTGGGTGAGTAGCGATGACTGACACGCTGTTGCCCGTCGACGCCTATCTCGTCGAATCGCTGCCTGAGATCTGGTTCGGCGCGGTGCTGTTCGCGCTGGGGATGTACGTCGTCCTCGACGGGTTCGACTTCGGTATCGGGATGCTTTACGCGACCCGGATAGACGAACGCGAGCGGGAGACGTTCCTGGCGGCGTTCGGGCCGGTCTGGGACGCGAACGAGGTGTGGGTCGTCGCCTTCGGGACGATGCTGCTAGCGGCGTTCCCGCGCGTGTACTCGCGCTTGTTGGCGGACAACTATCTGCTCGCGCTCGGGTTCGTCGTCGCGTTGGTGTTCCGTGGCCTCGGTCCGGAACTCCGCGAGCAACGCGACGACGAGCGCTGGAAGCGCTACACCGACTACGCGTTCATCGGTGGGAGCGTGTTTGCGCCGCTTCTGTTGGGGATGCTCGCGGGTCGCTGGCTGTTCGGCGGGGCGATGCTACCAGTGGCGTTGACTGGCGTCGGCCTAGTCGCCGTCTCGATAGTCACGGGGGCGGCGTTCCTCGCAGCCAAGACCGAGCCCGGTCTGGCATCGGAACTGCGAGTGTACGGCATCGGTGCGACACTGGCGTACCTTGGCGGTGTGGTTGTGCTGTTGGGGATCATCGTCCTATCAGATGCGGGCGGCGCTGCCGACGCAGTACTCTCGCTGCCCGTCGCTGCAGTCGTCGCTCTCTCGGTCGCAGTCGGGCTGGGTGGGTGCGTACTGGCCAGACGCGGCCGGTACCGAGCCTGGTTCGCGAGCGCGCTGGCGCTGCCCACACTGTTGACGATCTTGGTCGCAATTCTGCTGTACCCGACGGTTTATCCGCCGACCGGGCTGTTGGTTAGAGAAGCGGTCGTGTCGCCACTAGCGCTGAACCTCGTGACCGTCCTCGGGTTTCCGGTCCTGCTACTTGTACTGTGGTACTTCAAGTTCCTCTACGGCGTGTTTAGCGGCCCTATCGAGGGAGAGAGCTACGGGGGGTAACCCCACCAACCTCTCGCCGTTCCCTTCTCCGCTCAGTACTGGTGGCTCTCCGATCGGCGATGTGTGCGAGATGATAGAATCACAACCTCGCGATAGTGTATCTCTCTCGGTGTCACACATCACCAGTGCCGGCAACTGGAACGCGACGGAGCGTATCGGCTTCAGAATGCCGAGGACTGCATTGTGTCGCAGTTTGTCGAGCAGACACTCTAGCTGGGGCCATCGAAAGAAGGGAGTTCCATATGCATTGAGAACGCCGGTCTCAACTTCTGAAATTATGCGATGGCATTGGACTGGCGATGCTGATAATCGCCAAAGCCCAGCAGTGGGAAAAAGAGGATACCAAGGAAGGTGAGTCCCAGTCCAAAGCCGATGCCTCTCCCGAACGCTCGAGCCACTCCAGCATGAATCTTGTACAGTGCGTAGAGATTTACTATCGGAATAAATATGAGAAGTAACCACCACCATGCATTCTCCCCGATCCGAAGCATAATATAAAGATTATAGATCGGAATGATTGCCTTCCACCCTGCGTGACCAGCTTTTTTGAATACCATCCACATCCCGGCAATCTGGATGCCAGCAATCAACAGGTTGAACAAAGGGAGCACAATACCACCGGCGTCACTGCTTTGGAGGGGGGTGATTAACACCTCAAAGGGCACCATACCGGTAGTGGTTTACTGATTTAATAAAAAAGTAGTGAATCTGATAGGCGTGATTGAATCTGTTTCTATCAGATGATCGTATTGACTAATAAAGAGACTACTCCGGCGCAACGACATCCTCACACATTGGACACTCGGCCCAGATACCCTCCGTGCCATCGTCTTTCTCGTATTCAACCAGCAGCCACGGAGTTGTGATACGCTCGTCGCAGTTTGGACAGCGACCGAGACTTTGCGTGTCATCAGGCATGGAACGGGGATGGAAGGAGCGTGTGACAGTATTCCCTTCACGCAAAAATTGCCTACCCTCGGACATAAGCGTTTAGCCACTGTCTCGCGCTAATTAACAGAACCGTGTGCTCTGCCGTCGCGGTCACACCCACCTAAAACCGCTTAGCAGTATAATAGAGAGTCCTACTCGCCTGCTTCGTCTTCTCCTGGCTGGATATCTCGAAGCCGACCACTGATCTCCTGCTCGTGCTCTTCGAGGAGCTCGTAGAACTCTGCAATCGTCTCCGCAGCAGTTTCGCCCTTCGACTTGATCGTCACTCTGTCTTGATCGCGGGTGCCAGTGCCTCGATCCAACCGCGCTTCCATACTGCACCCAAAGTCCGTTCGTTCGACCTTTTCAACCGAATCTGGAGCCGTATCCGGCCCTGTGTCTGATTCTTCTGACATTGTTTCTCGGGACGCTCTCATTGGAACGCCCCTCGCCCAGTTGGGGCACACAAAACAGCCGTCAGTCGCTGCTCTCGAACGCGCCCAGACTGGCCTGTTCACTCGGGACAGACGTCGTGACCGGCAGTGTCCGGTCGCTCAAATCCGTCTCTGTCTGCTGTTCTGACCCGGACCGGCTCTCCTCCTCGGCCGTGTTCTCGAAGGCGTCGGTCATCCACCCGTGAAGATCCTCGACCGCCTCGTCGTTCTAGCTCGCGAACGCTTCCACCCATCGGAGAGTAGGAGGTTTCCCACGCCCGTTGGAACTCGACAGTCAGCGAGTTACCTTGCACGATGTAGGCATCCAGATTCAGGAAACAGCAGTTCAGCGCGCTCATGCGGGCACACAGTGGGTCCTTGTCTTGCCCGACAAACAGCGCGTCTGGCTGTTTCCGACCGGCAGTCAAGAGCATCCGACCGCTCCCACAGGTCGGGTCAAGCACCGTCTGTCGGTCGTCGGTATCGTTCTCGTCGACGATACCAGCAATCTCAACCATCATCTCGCAAACAGAGTGAGGCGTGAAGTGTTGGCCGAACGCATCGCTAGACATCCCATACTCCTCGTAGACAGCGCCCAGAACGTCAGCATCCGTGGCTGCCATCCGCTCTTGCAGCTGGCCGAACGCTTTCGAGAAGAGGTCGACCGACCGCTGCCCGTCGGGGTGGTCCATGTCGCCGCGCTCGCGATAGTCGTCGACGATCTCCAAGTACGGATCGTCCCGACGTTGGAGTGCGAACAACATGAGGTTGACCCAGTCCCGGAAAACCGTGTGGGCGCTGTGCCCGCGCTGGCGAATCTGTGCAAGCGTTTCAATGATTTCGTCAACGTCGATCTGTGGCGAAGCCATACTCTCTCAGCCCACAGAGAGTCACAAAATCCGGCCACCCCACAGTCGGGAGTCTGGTCAGGCGTTGTACTGGCGTTCCCAGTCGAGTCGGGCTTGAAGCTCCCGACTCCCACGACTGGTGACCAGATAAGCATTCGTCCGTCCGTCTTTCTTCCCTTTCTCGAGGAGACCTTTGTCGATGAGCGTATCCAGATTCGGATATAGTCGGCCGTAGTGGATCTCTTTCCCGTAATACTCTTCAATTTCGTCTTTGATCGCGACACCGGCCGGTTCGGATTGCCCAGCGACCACGAACAATAAGTCTCGTTGAAACCCTGTCAAATCGTCCATATTGGCTGGTTGAATACGAAGAACAAGTGTATTGCCATGACCTCACCGCTGTCACTCCAAATCGTACAGGTCCCTGACCGAGCGGCAATAGTGGTCCTGACTGGGGTCTGGTACAGGGTCAGCCTCGTCTATCTTCTTTGAGATGACGCTGGCAAACTGCTTGGGAGGCCTCCAACTACCGCCTACTTCTCGGGCTTCGGACTCTTCGACGACTGCGTGCTCACCGTCAGCAGTGACGTACAGCACGCGGATTCCCGGTTTCTCACTCAGCGGCCCCCTGAGCAACTTCCCAGTCCGTGTATTGACCAGCCACTCGAGTAAGAGTCCAGCCCGGCACTGGATTGCATACAGTTGCACCTCATCCTCTTCGGGAGATTCTGTGCGACCGTTGTCGGCCCACGACTGGGGCAGCGGCCGATTGTCAGTCTCGTCTTTCCAGCGCCACTTCAACTTTTTCGGACCAGTGTCACCACGTCGGTATTTACTGCTCATGATTGGATTCTCTCAGCCATCGGAGAAGCACAAAATCCACCGCTGGTTGCCTCTGAGACAACTTTTTTGCTGTTTGAGTGTGTGGGTGTTAGTACGAGGACTCATCATGAAAACAGCCGAGTCCCCACCACGACCAGCGAATGCTCGCTCCCAGATCAGCGGGTTTCCCGCCAGCCCAGCGGCACCCGAAATCTTGACTTCCGGCAGATCCGAGATGAGCGGTCGGCAACGTGGAACGCTGCCCTCGATGCCACTGTCGAGGTCACGAAGGGCGGCCGTCCAGACCTGTTCCTCGTCTCCGTCGACGACGACTGTCCTGCGAACTGCTCGCTGGCTGAGCATCCCAACGGGACCCACGCCGGCTGGTGCAGCTGCGACGTCTTCCAGGCGACGACCGGTCTGCCCGCATCTCTGTGTTCTTCGCCAGCACGCTGCCCTCAACGAACTTGACCTGCCAAGAAAAGCGGAGTAATTGAAGGAAATCAGCCGCTCTCAAACTCGACACTAGCCAGCGGTCGCACGTCGACGCGCCCGATCCGGTCATGATCGAGACACTGACACAGTCGTTCTCGAACCGTCGCCTGCGAACACGGGTCGATACCAACGCCCAATCGTGGATCGTTTCGAATCTGGACATACGCAGCGTCGACGTCCAGCGTCGTGTGCTCGACCCGACACCAGATTGTTTTCGCTCCAGTCTGGTCTAGGATCAGTCACGTACCGAGCAGCCACGGCCTCGTGGCGAAGTTCGACGAGGACCTGTTCAACGAACGACGCGACCTTAGCTGGCGACCGGAGCGCTGGCGGTGAGGCAAAAACGGTCCCAGAGTCGTGCTGTGCGACTGTCTTAGGAGTCCTGGTAACTGAATGGATCTTCTCAGGACGCGCTTGCTGGCCCGTCCTGCACCCGACTGGGACACACAAACCAATCCGTCGCGACCGCTCACTCAACAATATTCTCCTCGATCTGCTGGTACCACCGTCGGGTCGTCGTGATATTAAGGTCCGCCGTCTCACTGATCGTCGCCTGTGTCAACCGGAGATCTGACTCCTGACCAGCGACATAAAGCGCACCTCCAGCGACACCGTCTGGTCGCCCGTTGATGTCCGTCGATCTGGTCGCCTCCTCAGCCAGTGCCAGCGCCCGCTGGCGACTCTCTGGAGTAACATCCAGCGGAAGGTCCGAACAGATTCTGGCCACCCAGTCCACCGGCAGCGAAACCGGGATTGGCAGTTCAAGCTCGGTCAAGAGCGTTCGGTAGCAGGTCCAGATATGGGACGTGGAACACCGGGCAACGTCGGCGACCGTCTCCATCCTCACGAGGCCGTTGCATCGGCAGGCGGCGTATACGGCGGCCGCTGCACCGCCCTCAATCGACCGCCCGATAAGCAGGTCTGCCTTCTTCGCTTCCCGGAAGAACGTCGATGCCTGCTCTTTCACTGACTGGCTCTCAGATAGCGCACTTCCAATCCGTCGGACTTCTCCGAGTCCATGTGCGAGGTTCCGGTCGCGCTTGCTGTCGAACTTCGACCGACCGTGGAGTCGCCGCTGACGAGTAAGCCGTCGACGTCGTCTCGACGAGATATCCGAACCCTCAGCCGACCCGATATCTGCTGACAGTCCCCGGTCATGGCGTGTCACCGTCCGGGGAGCTCCTGTCCGCTTTTGCCCCTCCCGATTGTACGATCGCCACTCGGGACCTCGGTCAACCTGATCTTCTTCGACCACCAGGGCACAGTCCGTGCAATGCGTCTCCCGTCCACTGCTGTCGAGTGTTCCGCCACATTCGGGACAGGACTGTTGTGATGCAACCAGTTCAGTCTGGACAGTCCGTGAAGCCATTAAGAGCACACCTCTCACCCACCAGAGGGGTAGAAAACACGCTACTGGGCCGTTACGCGTCTGGCAACTTTCCATCCGGCCGGGGGACTCGCTCGGCGTTGATCTCGATATCGACCCGGCGGAGATGCTTGCATCGCTCAGCAACATCGGGACAACTGCACGTCTCCTCAAGCACATCTACCTCGTAGCGGCTGTCCGACGCTGAGTGAACCTCGTAGCGACCCGGCTTTGCCAGAAACGAGACGTCGATGTCTTCTCGTTTCGCTCGCTTCGTTCGTGGCTCGTCCTCGGAGTGGACAGCGAAGGGGTCCGCTGCCGGGTCTGTGACGCTGCCATTGTCGAACCGAACCTGCATGACTCCGCCGTCGGGGACTGCTTGCCGGGGTTCGCCGTCGACGTGCATACCGAACTGGTCGTCCAGCGCGTCGTCGTTCATCCACTGTGGGATGGGTCGCTCGCCGGTCGCGAAGGCGACTCGCTTCTGGTGTTTGCATTCCTCACCGGGATTGTACTGCTTCCGCTTGCACTCGCAACTGCCTGTTCTGGTGTCGACAAGGTACTCTGACCCGGACCCGGAGTTGACCAGGAAAAGGGCGTCGGCGTTTCGTGCCCGCCCAATAGAGTCCAGAGACGGTCATCACTTCCGTCAGCGCCGAGACCGTGCGGCTGTTCGGCGCTGCTCCCTCGATATCGCTGGTGTCGATGCTGCCGGTGTCGCTACTGGATTCTGTTGTAGCCATGAGTAACAGGCGGAACGCCCTCTATGGGACGCCCCTCATTCCCATGGGGTGCAGAAAATTCGGGGGACTGGAGTTCGTGAAGGCGAAACTCTAGTTCGAGATAAGAGTGCTCAGTACAGAAGAGATACTAACCGCTGTCTCAGCTGTGATGGGTAGCTCTCGTCCAGAACGACTACAGCAAACCTCCCCACGGTGTGGAGAAAATCAGGGAGGTGGCAGCAACGAGAGAGGAAATGACGGGAGATCGAAAGCTCCGCGCATCGTCGTGAGATGACTCCGCTTCGCTGTAATGTCGTTCCCAACCCGCGTCTGCGTGTCCCTAGTCTGATTAAGAACGCGGTCCAGATCCCCAGACCCGTGAATCGCCGACCGGAGACGGGTGATGTCATCCTCATCCACATCATCGCTCGTCGAGGAATGCCCCGCCAGCTTCTGCGGGTCAGAAACGACGCGCTGCACGGCGGCGTACCGAGCGGTGAGTGTCTTGAATCGCTCATCGAGGTTTTCCAACCCGTTCGAGCCTAATCCTTGTCGACCCAACTCATGCTCGGCTAGGTCGGCTTCCAGGGTAGTGAAGTCGTCTGACAGCTCGAATGTGGATGCGACGAAGCTCATCACGGGACTATCGTCGGGTTCGTCGTTGGTGAGGGTTTGCTCAGCTACCTTCCAATAATCGAGGTTTGAGTCCATTGATGGACGTTAGGTACGCCATGACCGGAGTAAGTCTTGGTGGCGTCGAGAACGGCCAGTGAGCACACGTACTGAGCAGGCGTTGCAGCCAGCCCCACGGCTAAAGAACCTTCTTCTCGCCGCTCGGTCAGAGTTCCGTTGCCTGCATCTGCTCGTGGGCGTCGGGGTTGACTACCGGGATGACGCCCTCGATCTCTTCCTTGCCGTACTCCTCACGAATCAGATCGTGGATATCGTTCGCGAGAGCAACGGCCTCGTCTTGCTTGGTGGAACTCGCCTCGTTCTAGGAAAGTCTGCTGGCCCGACGCCCTCCACGACGATGAACAGCTGGTCGTCACTCATTTTCGACCGCCTCGACGAGTAGTGTCGTTTCGGGCAGGTCGTCGCGAGAGGTCGACAGGAACTCGGACGTTTCCAGCGTTTCCTCAACCAACTCGACCAGTTCCTCCGAGACATCGCCAAAGTGAACGATGGCGTCGGGATCGGGGTAGTTGTCGTACTGCTGTGCCAGTTGTCTCGGCTGTCTTGCTTTCAGTCATGATCAGTAGCAGAGCGCCCGCAGCGGGACGCCCCTCACCCCACTGGGGCACAGAAATTACACGACGGCTTGTTCACAGCCATCCGATTTATCGCGATGAGCCTCACCTGTCTCCAGAAGCGGGACCGCCGGACCGGCCTGCCGGTCCAAGGTGGAGCGTGTCCCCGAGCGCTTGCGCTCGGGAACCGTGAGCGTGTGATGAAGCGAAAGAAGAGCTGGTATGCCTCCTCAGTTACTTTGCGATCACATTCCCGTTCTCGTCGATGGCATACCTGAGTGGGTACACGTTCCCGTCGATATGCGTCGCCTTCTTCGGTAGCGTCTCGTTCAGCCACTCTTCCCGGTCGGCGTCAGTCTGAATGTCCTCGTTTGGAGAGTGGACGCTGAACAGGTTCATGCTGACCCAGCGATTGATCCGTAGCTCGCCGGACGAAGAGTACACCTTCACGCGCTTGTTTTCGGCGTCGACACCACCAACAACAACTTCGGGCGCGTCTTCGGCTGTTTTCAGCCCATCACCGATATCTACCGCGTCGGGGTCGATATCGAGGTCGTCGCACTGCTTTGCAGTTGTCTCGTCTGTCTTGCTTTCAGTCATGATCGGTCGGGAAAGCGCCCGCAGTGGGACGCCCCTCACCCCGTTGGGGCACAGAAATTACGTGGCGGCTTGCTCCTCGGTGTCCGATTCGTCGCGACGGATCTCGCGTGCCCGCTCTCGAAGGCGAGACTGGACTGGCGTCCGGTTTTCGTGCTGGTTCTCATGGGCGAGATACCGCTGGATCGTCTCGATTGAGTGCATACAGTTGATGCCAGCCACGATTGGTTGGAGATGATCGGCGTCCAACAGCCGCTCTGGCGGGAGTTTGTTGAGAATCGGGTCGGCGTCGCTCATGCGTCCTCTCCCCGGAAGTCATCGAGTGTTGTTTTGCGCGTGTACCGACAGTCGGGGTAGTGAGCCAGCAGCGTCTCGTCGACGGCTTCCCAGAACCCGATCTTGTGTGGCGCAACCGACTGCCAGAACCGGGCCCGTGCCAGTGCGGCCGGAACGCGATGGCATTCCTCGCGATGCCAGCTGTCGCGCTCGATCATCGCCATGTCGCTGCTCCCGCCGGTCGATCTGCCATGTAGGTGTGGGCGAGTTCCAGACCCGCATCGAGTGTGCTTCGGGTCCCAACCAGTTTGGTTGCGCGTTCGAGCCTCCAGCCAGCATCACCTCGTTTGAGCAGGATTGTGGCTCCGGTGTCGGGGATGTGCCAGCCGATTGTGTCGTTCCCGGCAGCGAGAAATTCCCACTCGCCGGCGACGGCCTCCTGTGCTGCGGCCTCCGTGTCGATCAGGACATCAGATCGAGGGCCACCAGCACCGAAATCGCCCAACGTCGCTGTTTCCGCTGGCGTCATGCAAGAGCCTCCTGGCGGTCCCAGCCAGCGAGTTCGGCGTCGATAGCGCTGATAATGGTCCGGACTCGTTCCTCTAGAGTGTCGGCTTGCTCGCCGTCGACGTCCAGCAGTGAGCGAAGTTCGAGTACGTCCGGGAGGGCAATGCTGTCCGAGCGCCGAGCCACAGCACGGAGGACAGCAGCCTCAACGTCGGTACTGTCAGACTGCACTCGAACAGTTCTCGCGATGGACTCGACGAACTGCGGAGTGGTTGACCGAGACAGGTCTTCTGGGCCACGACAAGACATATTTCGAGACATCCTCTCACCCGCCAGAGGAACACAAAATTAGGCCTGAGGGGGCTATGTATTCGGTTTATTTACCTACTTAGGTGCCCGAAATGCCCGTTCAGTCTGCCTGCGAGTTTACTGATGCCAATTTGCAACGTTAGTCCCCAGAACCGTTCTGCTCGACAACAATCTTATCTTGAGTCCCATTGGAAGTACCCGTATGGATGCTATCGGGAATGCAATCGTTCGCGCCGACGGGTGGTTCTGGCATCTGTCCAACGTCACCGTTGGCGTCGCTGTCTTTCTTGGTACTGTCTTGTACGCCCCGCCGGGGACCTACTCATTGAATCTGATTATAGCCAATGTGGACCCATTCTACATCGTTGCTCCCCTCTCTCTACTGTACACCTGCTGGTGTGGGCTTGACTTGTGGCGGTGGTACGGGGATGACGAAATACTGTGATTCGGTAGGTCCACGACCTGTATTGCCCACACAACAGGGAAACGAACTCATCTGGCACAAATCCGCTCCCAGCTAGCCGCACCCAGCCGCCGATCTCAACTTGTTCACTGTCGGTTGGAGCGTCGTCCGCTGTCTCCGTAACTGAGTCAAACGGCGGTTCAACGAGACGGGGCACTGCGTCGTTGTACGTCCGATCCGGAGACTTGACACACTCTATGGGCACAATGGGACTACAATCAACACAAGAGCGCGTTGCTCCGTCGAAGCCGTTGATCGTCACCGACCAGGTGATGATACTCGCAATCCGGTACGTGTCCGCTGCTGGCCGACGAGTGCTTGCAGACCTGGCAGCCAACAGCCCCAAGACAGCGCACGTAAGGAGGTAGTCTCGATCTGCCTCGTGGAAGAGCGAAGCCGCCTGCTCGACGTCTGGACCGCCGCTGGAGCGCACACTGCTCGCAGATCGTAAACCGGAACAGACCATCCGCTCGGTCGATCTCGTCGGGCCACCGGACATAGCTGCGTGCCTCGCCGAAAATATCGGCTGTCCTGTCCCCGCAGAACCGACACCGGTCAGCCGTTGCGTCGGGCTGGATGTCGGTCATGCAGACCACCGTGCAAGTGTTCACTGGCTCGCGAGCAGTCTCAACAGGACAGAGAAACCGCCACTTGTGCCGCTCGCGGATCGACTTGTCTTCCCCTATCGCTTGCGCCGGCTCGCGATAGCCGGTACAGGTCCAGCCCTTGTCTTTCAGCGCTCGAACCATCGCGCCATCGTAGTCTGAGCGCACCCACGTCAACAAGAAGCGAGTGTCGCGGTCGTCGCCCGCTAAGAATCGGTCCTGCGAGCGGGCCAACGCCGCTGAAGCGAGGTTTGGCATCCGGACACCGAGACAAATCCGTGCGGCCTCAACGATTGTGTCGCCGGCGACTACCTCACTGTCGACGATGGGCTTGTCCGCTGACGGGAGGACTCGCCGGGCAGTCGCTCGAATCTCCGCTGGAAGATCGTCGATCTCGACCGGTTCGGCAAGTTCACCGTCCACGCCGTACCGGATTCGCTTCTTCGAGATGAGCGGATACCGATACGTGATCGCACCGACCAGCGAATCCTGAAAACAGCAGCCGTGGTGGTGAGATCGACCGGACGGGAGCGAGCCCATATAGGTGTGATGCGCCTCGTACACGCCGGACGCGGTTTCTCTGTCGATTGGCTCAACAACGACGTGGTCAGCGGTATCGAACTCCAAGGGGTGCCGTGAACGGTCACTGCTCAGGCGGTGGATCGGACAGGAACACTCTCCTGTGTCTGTTGGCGGCCGATGCTGGAACGACTGCGGTCGTGTCGACGCTGAGTGGGTCATCCTCTCACCCGCCAGAGGAACAGAAAACTACCCAGAGTCACCACGGGATGATGACGATGCCGGCGTCTGGCCCCTCAATGTAGAGCGGTTCTGAGCCCCGGTAGAAGACCGTGAACCGTTCTGGCCGGTACGTGGGCCGCTTAGCAAGCGTTGCGATTGCACGGCTCGACATCCGCTGGCGGGAACTGTGGCTCGCCCGACCGGAGTGCAAGGCGGCCAGACTGGAGTTCGTCCCGAGGACCGGAACCGGTAGTCAGCTGGCGGAGTAAACGTCTCTGGCCGTTGCGACAAGATACTCAGTGCCGTCGACGACCGTTGCAGCGATTGGATACCGAGCATCTTCTGGGCGAACGGTCACGGCGCCGTCGAATGCAGGCACCACGTCGTCCGTCCAGACAAACGGCGAAGGGGGCTTGACGACCGGAATCGGTTGCTCGTCGACCGTCGATACGGCGCTGCTTGCAGGCGATGCATCGCTGGTTTCGGATGTATGCTCTGTCATCCTCTCGCCCGCCGGAGGAACAGAAAACTGCCGCGTCAGTCGAGGCTTGGCAGCCGCTCAGCGACGATGATACCGCCACTCGGCCCCTCCATCAATACAGTGCTGTGTGCCCGCGGAAATACAGCGTGTACCGGTCTGGGACGTACTGATGCCCCGTCGAGAGCGTCGCGATGGTCTTCGACAAGAGCCGTGCCGAGAACAGCGGGTCGCCACAATGGTTCGACAGGCGGCCAGATTGCAGTGGCTCCCGAGTCGCCGAACTCGTGGTTGGCCGGCGGCGTCAGCGTCGCTCGTGCCGTTGCGATCAGGAAGTCAGCTCCCTCAACAACTTTGCCGGCCGTGTTCGCTACATCTGGCAATGTATTCGACACGCTCGTCGAATCCAGTCACCGCTTCGTTTTCCCAACGCAATTCTTCCGGGTGTCCGGCAACCGGCACCGGCGGGCCCTGGAAGGCCTTGTCGCGAATATGTGCCTTCGCTTCTGCCTCACAAGCAATACGTAACTGAACGAAGCAGCAGGACAT
>NZ_CP184843.1:0-213708 GCF_051122755.1 Haloarcula sp. NS06 | reverse complement strand
ACAGTGCAACGAATACGAAATTATGGCTAGGACGGCAGTACGGCCTGGCTGCTAGGTCTTGTTTCTTATCGTGTCTGGAATTTAAATGGAAGTATCAAATGATGGGCAGAGTAGGGATCATACCCCCGACAGAATCACGCATCATCTCCCAATTCAATCCTCACAGCTGCGTTGTCTCGGATAGTGGGGTTCTTCGAGAGGACAGAGGCCACAGCCAGCAGATACTCAGCCTCAATGTCCTCAGACGTCCCGTACGCACAATATAGCGGATGTTCCGGAATCTGCTCATTCGTAGGGGTCGCAGTTCTGTCGGGGAGCCACTCTGCTTGGTCTAACGGAAGACGAGTACACTGGTCAAGTCGAATGTAGTCTCCACGGATCGCATAACAGGCGTCCACATCCTCCCGATTGTCGGTATTCAGTCCTACCTCTTCGAGGGAATCAAAGGAGTCAGTGACGCTATTGATGGCTTGTCGTGACTGAACACCAAGAAATGGCTCAGATTGGGGAACATAGAGATGGGTTGGATCGTAGACCTCTGACAGCGGCTTTACGAGATTATTATGCGTAATCTCCGGAATCGACACTGTCGGGACATTATCGGCCTCATAAAGCCGATCGATCAAGAACCAGCGTTCTGCCTGATGGAAGCCGGAAACCACGGATGGAAGATTAACTTTGGATATCTCGGGGAGATCATCTCCATTTACCCAATCATACGGAATAGGGATCCGATTTGCACGAATCTCGAATGAGTCCTGATGACGATTCTGAACTGTCTCACCCTGTATTTCGCGTCCTATCACCGCGTTTTCCTCGTATTCGCTGCGGAGTTCTCGAACGAGATCCAGAGCTGAGTTCTTCGTCCATAGCGCCTACATTCGTCCTGTCTCACTTGAAGATACAAGACGCATATCGGACAAAACACAGAACGTTATCCACCGATCAATCTCTTAGCGAGAGATGCCTTCCAATGACCACTAATCTCGAAAATGAGTACACGGAGGGTGCCAATACATCCGGCAAGCTAACGCTGAGAACGGCGAAGCGTAAGTGTTGGAGAACTACTACGAGAAGCTCTATCCGCTGAGTTGGTGATGACGATGCCCGATAAGGACGAGCTGGCGCTCTACGATGCCGTCAGTAATCTGGAGCAGGCGGGCCTGACCAGCAAAGTCGGTGACGATGACGGGACCGCCGTGTACACCGTTGAAGAGTTCGAACTGGCTTTGACGGTCCGCGAGACGGAAGTCTCGATCACGCCCGAACTCATCGAGGGAATCGCCCAGAAGAACGAGTCCCCCGCGATCGAGCGGGTCCTCGCAGACTACGGCATCATCACGTTCGCATTCGCATACGATCTCGTGATGGCACACAGTAAGGGACGTCACGATCCGGCAGATCGCGAGCCTCACAGACCTGTCGCCTGGACCCGTGTATGATTTCGTCGAAGCGCTCTATTCGATTCTCGATCTCGGTGACGACGAGTTGGCCCCGATGACGTACACTCCGGATGATTTCGACGAGGACGAAGGCAATCAACTCGAAGAAACCGCCGACGAGCAAACCGAATGACGAGGTATTCTCCACCCCCGTAATAGCGATCAACGCGTTCGTCACTTCTTCCACGCCAGCGATGACGATCCTGAGACCTGTTCAACAACATCCGGAGAGGGATCAGGTACGCACGCCTGCTGTACGGCCCTCGCCGTCGCCGCTCTCGGCCAACAAGTCCCCACATTGGAACTGAATCACGATCCGCATTACTAGGACTGTGACGGCTTCAAGACACAGCGAGCTGACGCGTTTATCGAAGTCAGTCGGAGTCACTCTAACCGCACCTCAAGTAAGACTTTTAACTGTTACCGGATTATTGGTAACCACCAGATGTACGAGGTTCTCGACGACACGGCGGCGCAGATTATCCTCGCCATCGAGAGTGGTGACTCCATCCGTCGTGTCGCCCAACACCTCCACACGCCGTACGAGACGGTGCGACAGGCCGTCAATCGGCTCGAAGACGCAGGCTACGTTTCCTATGACGACGGGCTTGCTGTCGTCGACGAGCACATCCGTGACGCAGCCCGCGAACTCGTCGCTGCCAGCGCCGGCGTCAGTCCACCCTCCATCGAGGAAGCCTATGTTATCCCTCAGTTCGGCGACTGGCCGTCCGCGTTTACGCGGATCGACGCCGTCTACGTGTGGACCCAAGGCGGCTACCAAGTAGGGCGGAATCCGGATGACTATCCACTGTTCCTCGCTGTTCGTGAGCAGGACGTCGACGCCTGGGAGGCGTTTTTCGAGTCGTTCGACCTCCCCACTGCTTTCGAGCGACAGCCCGGAGACGAGTTGGACGGTCCGCTGCAGATCGTCCTCGAGCCACGCACGTCACTCGATATCGAGTACGTCGAAGGGTACCCGGTGATCCCGAGAGCAGAGACAATCGAGTATATGCGCGAGAACTACGCCCAGTTCCAGTCGGCGCTCGCGATGCTCGACCGGATGTACGAGGACCTCGACCTCGGCGTCACGTATCGAGAGACTGAACGGGCACAGCCATGAGCTTCAACAACCGAAGTGACGCACTCATCGAGCTGCTCGAGGAGCTCACCCAACAGGGTCACGAGTACGTTCTTGTTGGCGGCTACGCTGTCTCAGCGTTCAATGCTCGCTTCTCCACGGACCTCGATATCGTCGTCGCGCCGGACTTCAAGGCTGACTTCGTCGAGTTCCTCGAACAGCAGGGATTCGAGGAAACGGACAGTCACGCCAAGAAATGGTTCTACGACACCGAAGTAATCGAGTACGAAAAGCGGCTCACGCCGCAACAGCCGATCGGCTTCGATCTCCTGGTAAACGGACTCGGGTGTCGCCAGACGGAGGCACAGTGGTCGTTCGACTACCTGTACGACCACAGCCACCAACAGGAGGTGAGCGGGGGCACAGTGACGACGACGGCCAGAGTCATCGATGGGGCCGTCCTCGTGGCGGCAAAGCTCCACAGTGGCCGAGAAACGGACCTCCGAGACGTCCTGGCAGTGGCTGAAGAGATCGACCTCAACGCTGTCACGCCCCATCTGCGGCGAGGGGACGACAATGCCCTACGGGAGCAACTTGAGCGTGGACTGGATATCTTGGAGAGCGACGAACTCAAGCACGGATTTCGGAGTGACTTCGGGGCCTCAGCTGTCTCAGAAGAAACGGTCACCGGTCTCCAAGAGTATCTGTCTGCACAGATTGACCACCTGAGCTGAATCGGTCGGGACTCCCTTGACCAGAAGTGAAGATAAGGCCCTTCAGCGGTGCTTGCAGTCAGTCAAAAAATTGGAGGGGTGGTTGTCAGTCGACCGTCGCTAACACACGGACATCCGTAGCTGAGTGTCGTTCCCGTTCAGTACGAGCACCGTGCTCGCGGAGGAACTCATCAATGCGGTCGGCAAGAGCCTCCGCATCCTCCCTATCGACGTGGACGATTAGCGTCGGACGCTCCTCGTCGCTGTTCTCAATCACGAGCGAGACATCCTTGAATTCGTCCGGCTGTCTATACGCCTCGAACTCATCGGCGACCTGGTTGGCCAGGTCGTCGAGTACCTCAATCGGCTCCTTTGTCATAGATTGTATTTCGGCTTTGGAGGGTTGTGCCATCGCGAGCGCGTGAAGAGAACGTGACGTGACTTTCAGAACCACCTCCATCAGACAAACGCGAACGGAGCCTTCTCACACCGATGGTTTACCGAGAAGAAGACCGATCCACAGAAGGGACAACAGGTTAGAGTGCTCGCGGATCGCTATCGACAATGCTCGCAAACGCGACGTTCTCCTGAACTTGTTCGATTTCGACTGTTGGCTCGTCGCCGGGCTGAGCGCCGGGAACGATCACGACGTACCCCCGTTCGACTTTTGCGATACCATCGCCCTGATCACCGACGGTTTCGATTGTCACGTCGCGCACTTCTCCCTCATCAACAGGAGGACCAGATGAATCATGGCTCGTGCTCCCCTGAGAGGCGGGATGCCGTCGGGCTCTGTGGAGATGTTGATTCAGCTTCGGAGGATGAATCAAGAAGAGCGATGCGGTACGTTTCATCAACAGTCAGCGCCCCATGCTTGATCTCACTCGGTGGAATCTCGATGACGAATGTGCCATCCTCCTTCTTAATTTTCGCAGTGAACAGCGAACACAGGGAGTCTGAGATTTCTACCATAGCTGGGTTTGATACTGGATACAATTAATCGGTCTCTTTGAGAAGGAGCGAACTGGATCAGCTGTCCTCAGCTGGTTCTTCCCAAGGAATGTCTCGCTTGTGGACTACAGCGAGTTTCGAGTCGTCATCATCTTCTATTGCACTAAGACCACGCTGGACGAGAGTGTGAACCTGTCCAGCAGACTCCGGGAACGAAAATTGGTCATCTTCCGCGTCAGCACGGAGTTCCAGATAATGGAGGTACAACCTAAAGGTCGTATCTGCTCCGATAGGCCACCAAATCGTCCCTATCTGCTCATCTACCTGATTGTCCCAATGCTCTATGAGTTCACGGATATCGTCGACGAGCTCCTCTCCAGAGGTGCGAAGGCGGAGGGAGTATTCCCGATCCCGTTCCATATCTTCGATTATATCCTGAAGAAAAGGCTCAGCCTCCAGGGCGGTCGGTGAGGTCTGATCCGCTTCTAGAAGATGTTCTAACGCCCGAATTTCTTCAGGCCGAGCGGCTACAGCGTATGCGACATTGTACTTGTCCTCGGGGAAGATTTCGTGCTGACTCGGTTGCTGTGCCTGAGGGACAGTATCCCCAGTGGATGAGCTGAATAAGGTCTCAAAGAGTCCCATACGCTTCGTCCGGAGGGCACCCATAAGTATTTCCTGTCATATCAGACGGCAATTCTGGCGGCAGTGAACCGATTCACCTTGCCACTCGAAGAAGAAGCGGATTATCTTTGTATCGACAGACAGCGATGGATATGGTAGCAACACGAGAGAGGGCCCTTAGCGAACGCGAGTTCGAACTACTGTTAGAAGGTGCTGGGCGTATAGATGATACACAACAGAGACTCGAAACACGAGCGGCCATTCTCCTTGGAGGCCGTCTTGGACTTAGACCAGGAGAAACAACGCACTTGTCGAAATCGTGGGTTGATCGAGAGCGGCAGATGATCCAGATTCCCACACAGCAAAACTGTACGAAGGGGAGAGATGGCGGTATCTGTGGATACTGTCGACAGGCGGTGAAACAACGGCTGGAACACAATCCCAATACAGATTTCCAGAGCTTTGCTGAGCGTTATTGGCTCCCGAAAACGGAAGCCGCTTCCCGAACTGTTCCGTACCACTTTTCGTATCGAGTCCGAGTCGCGGTTGAATTACTACTTGACGAACATGGCGGCTGGCCGTATTCGTTCTCGACCTTACAGCGGCGACTGGAAACTGCCTTGGAACGGTCCCCAGAATTGTCTAACGACGCAACCTCATTACATGGATTACGTGCAACAGCAGCGTCTTATCACGCCGGAAGAGGCTTAGATCTTCCCGCTCTCCGAGCAATGTTCGGGTGGGAGGACATCACCACGGCACGTCAATATCTGAATGTCGACGGAGCGATGACCCGACGAGCGCTGGACAGCATTCATCAGTAAGCCTGAATGGACTAACATTCATGAACCGGCGTAGTGCTAGCTGAAGAAGTTACTCCATTGGCCCTACGTCTCCAAGATGAGTGTATTTCTCAGCGACCTTCTCGAAGTACGCTTCCGTCATAATTCGAGGATTCGACACCCGATGAAAGTCATCAAGAACGAACTGCATTTCCTCCCTATCGAGTCCGTAGGCGTGGAAAGAAGCTGCATCAACTTCGGCCTGAAGTCGCCGACGCTCTGATTCCTCTTTAGCGGGATCAATTCCGCCGAGCCGTTCCCGCATCTCCTCGAACTCCTTACCGTAGCAGTTGAGTCGGGCCGCCCGGTCAGAAATATAGTGGAACCAGTTGTCGCCCTCTGTGAGACGCGGGACCTGTGATTCTTCCAGTTTGAACCGGACAATGTGTGAATCGACCTTCGTCCGCATTAGGTAATCGAACGGAATGCTGTTCAGTAAACCGGTGATGACGAACAGTTCCTTGTCATCGTAGGCACGTTCATAGATTGAACGCAGGGGATACTCTGAGAGATCGTCCTGCTCCGGATTGACTTCATATGGCGAAAATGTCTGGAGTGTGTGAACACAAACGAGCCCTTTGGGTAACACAGTCGAAATCATTGTCCGTTCGTCGGTAGGTCGGGCGATATCTCGGTAGATAATCCGGTATTCCGTGAAGTCTGGAAGGAGGTCATCCATACAGAGGTCCTGTCCACGGTGTTCCTGAAGAAGATCGTTGACGAATCCCTTCTGTGATTTGCTGGTCTTCGGTCCACCAAACGCTTCGTATATGTCCTTTTTCGGCGTTCCACCGTTGTACGCCCGTTCCCGAACACGGTATTTAGCGCTCAGATCAGGCTGATCTTCATCGACACTCCATCAGTGAAGGGGAATCAAGACTCGAATCGAACGTATTGTCGTGCTGGAACTGGTGAATGTTTGCTCCACCGTACACAGGGTAGTCACCTTCATTTTCCTCTTCGACGAAGCGGTCAGACGCCGTGATCGATCCAGTTCACGGTGCGGAGTGACGTTCCATTTATTGTCGATTTTTCTGCAACGGAGGGTGTGAGACAATACTCTCCAAGATACCCACTTCCTCAGGATGGGTAATATTGGGGAATATCCGCGCTTTCAACGAATATTGGGTTAGTACTTCGTGGATCTCAACCGCTTTTTCGTCGAAATGACGGAGGACAGAAACATCATGTTGATCGAATATTCCCTTGATTTGCTCCGACTCCCCCTGGTTCTTGAACGTGAGAACAGCGAACTGATACTGTCGATGAAGATCACCGAATATTCCATGACTCTCGAAGCCAACCAACGACTGTATTTCCGCATCATTCAAAAGTTTCATCCGGAGATCTTTCGAGAAAGAGCCACTGAAGATCACTCCGGGTAGAACTTGCGCTACATACCCCTCGTCGCTCACGAGTTCGAACAATCTCTCAAGAAGAGTGCCGCAAGATCGTTTTCATTTGGATCCTTCCGTCCATCAATAACAGGTTTCTGGAGGATGTATTCAGAACCATCAGTGAAGTACCGCATTTGCTTCTCTATCTGCTCTTGATACTCCTCCCATCCCTCGGCAATCTCCTCGTCTTCCAGCAGCTGTTTCTGCATCTCGTCCTTATTCGAAGGCATCCGGGACCGGAACTGCTCATCAAACTTGACGAAGTAATCATCGCGACTCGCTCGAAGCTGGTCCCAAGGAGGATTCCCGATAATAAGATCAAAACCTCCCTGGTCGTAGACTAGCGCGAATTCGAGAATCCAATGAAAGGGGTGGAATTCTTCGAACTTGATCCAGAGTGATTTCAGCGCCGGCATTATGGAACTCATCTAGCACCTTGTTGTCCAGATTCTGACTGTAGCTGGTGATGAGCGACTCTGCCTGACGACGGGCGTTGGTTGCTTCTTTTGAGGAATTTGCCCGTTTGTGTTTCCGCTGAGCGTGGATTACGTCCTCACAATACTCGCTAACCGGCGTTTCTTCACCGATTCCATAGTTTGTGAGTGAGGTATCACCCTGTTCATTGACGGTTTCGATGAGATCTGTAAATCCAATTAGACTGTTCCCCTGCCGTATGTTGAAATCAATATTCGGGAGCGGTTCGACCTCCCCTGGCTCGTCTTCGATATCCGCAACCATCGAGAGCCACAAACGGAGTTTACAGATCTCCACAGCGCCCTCGTCGATATCCACCCCGTAGAGATTATCCAGAGAATCGAGCGTTTGGCGTATAGCGACTCCCCACCATGCCCACCCTCGATACGTTCTAATTCCTCACGACTACGACTCTCCAGCTCCCAGCCTTGCCCTTCAGCTTCGAGCCGCTGGAAATACTGGATGCATTGCATGTATAGGTCCATCAGCACCTCCTGTGCGGCGAGCAGGAAGGCGCCACTTCCTACGGCGGGATCGAGAATGTGTGCTTCCTTCAGAATGTCGTGGTATAGACTCTCCACATGGCTGGTCTGGACGTTTCCCGTTGGAACTTGCTGAGTTATAGTTCCACCATCGGCAACAGCTCCTGCGCTACTATCTGCCTCGGGCACGGGGAATCCGAACACATTGTCGATCTCGTCGTAGTCTGCGTCCACAGCCTCGTTGAGTTGATCGAGCAGATGTGGATGGATCGTCCGTCGGGCCATGAACCCCGTGATTTCTTCCGGTGTGTAGTACGCCCCCATCTCCTTCTGATTGACCGTTTGCTCGAAGATGTGGCCCAATATCGCTGGGGAGAGGTTCTTGGGATCGACGATATCGAGTCGTTCGTCTACGTTCCAGTTCCAGTCGGAGAGGAAGTCGAGGATATCGTCGAAGAGCTCGTTCGTTTTCTCGGCAGGGCCACCTAACTTCGCGTCCTGGAACTCCTCTTCGACAGGATTCCTTGCGAACAAGCCACCGTTCAAGTACGGAAGACTACCGAAATCAGGGTTCTGCTTGTCTTCTGCGAGGTATTCGAAGAAGAGCGGTTCGTAGAACTCTTCGTAGTGGTCACCGCCCTCGTCAACGACTTCATTCGGCTGTTCGTGAAGGTAGTTCGGGTTCCGATCAAGGAGGCGCTTTTCTTGGATGAAGTATAGGAATATCATCCGGTCAAGAATGACCTGCACATATCGTTGCTTCGCGTCACCACGGTCGTCGGGAATGCCCGTGACCTCTTGAATGAGATCCGTCCGGAGTTCCTCGAACTGTTCATAAAACTCTTTGACGACCTGTTGCGTGTCGTAGAGCGTATCGTATATCGCAGCAGAGGAACCGTACTCGATCGAGTTCAGCTTCTGGAGAATAGTGTTCTTCTCTCCGCTGTCCCGCGTGAACTGCTCCTTCGAGAACGAAATCTTTTGATGCTTAATTCGACCGTGCTGCTGCCCCTCCCAGCTTCGGACTCGCGTAATGAAGGTGAAGGTCTCGAAATCGTTGGTGGCAACGAGGTTGGTATGCCGTGAGCGATTTTCCGGTTTGAAGTCCGTGGCAGTCTCACCGGGGCCAGCATTGACGATGACGATGAATTCGTCATCATCAAGCTGGACTACGGTTGCATTCGCTATCGCCCCAAGTTTCGGGCGTGGTTTGAGCCCGCGTTTTTCAAAGGAGTTCGCTATATCCTGTAAAGAGTCCCAGCCCGCGATATCGGATGCGGTGATCTGCTGGAGAGTCATACCACCTGAAAGTTGCTTTACTCGATATGAAAATGATGGATACGAGGGTGACTTTCGACTGAACTGGTCAATCCTCCCGTTGCGTAGTATGCAAGAAGCAGCTCGCATTTCACGAGCATTCGTAAATCAAGTCGAAAACAGCCAATAGCGAGACGCTCAGTTGATGCAATGCATTGAGTATTTCCAGCGGCTCGAAGCTGAAGGGCAAGGCTGGGAGCTAGAATCCAGAACGCGAGAAGAGATTGAGGAAATCGAGTCTGGAAAAGGCTCCTCATCACTGTACGCAAAGCGAACGGCCATACTCAACAATTTGTACGGAGTCGATATCGACGAAGGTGCTGTTGAGATCTGCAAGCTCAGGCTCTGGTTGTCGATGGTCGCTGATATCGAGGATGAACCGAGCGAGGTGGAGCCGCTCCCCAACATCGATTTCAACGTACGACAGGGCAACAGCCTAATTGGTCAACTCGATACGGACATCGAAAGTAACGAAGACGGAGACAGCGATCTCGATTCTTGGGAAGTGAAAACTCGTTTTGAGGACGTGAAAGAGGCCATCAAGAAGCACAAGAAAGCGGAGACCAGTATTGAAGCTCAAGAATGGCGGAAGGAGGCAGAAGACAGAATAGAGGAACACCGGGACGAATCTGATGAAATCCTTCAGCGAGAATTTCAAGACGCTGGCTTTGACGACATAACGATCGAGGAAATTCGGAGTGGTCCCCCTTCCACTGGCCGTTGGAGTTCGCCGATGTCTTCGAGAGAGGTGGATTCGACGTGTTCATCGGGAACCCGCCGTGGGACATGCTCTACGCGAATCGCGACGACTTCTTCATCCGCTACGATGAGCAGTTCCGTACCTATCCGTCGGAGGAAAAAGATGGTGTGATGGAAGAACTCCTCTCAAGCCCTGAAGTTGCGTGGGAATGGGAGGACTACAAGGAATCGATGGAAACTCAGGCAGACTTCTTCACGCAGGGAGATGTCTATAAGCTCCAATCTCCGGTGGTGGGGGGTCGAAACGATGCCGACAAAGAACGAACTTTCGGCTCTATTTCTTGAGCGGGTATTCAGACTCTCCAGAGACGGCGTGAAGGTGAGTCTGCTCCTCCCGGGACTATCTTCGGGGGAGTGATGGGGAAAGACCTCCGAACGCATCTACTGGATCACACAGACATAGAGAACCTCATCGGATTCGAAAATAAGGGAATCTTTGAGCAGATACATCGGCAGTACCGATTTGCAATTCTGACATTTGAGTATGGTGGAAGGACCAGTCGACTCCGAGGTATTTTCAATCAACGGAGTATGGACGTGGTCTATAATATCGAGGACGTGGCCGCAGAAATCCCACGACAAGTGCTTCTCGATTATTCTCCCGAGGGTAGAATTTTCCCTCGATCACATCACAAGTCGAAGCCGATGTCCTCAGCAAGGTAGTCACTCAACCACCTACTAGATGAGAATATCGGAGGTGCTTGGTCTGTGGATATGTTGACGAAAGAATTCGTCGAGTCCACCGATAAAGACCGATTGCAAGATTCCCCTGATAATGCTGATTATCCAGTATATGGGGGTGCGAACATCCACCAATTCGAACACGATAATACCCACACAGAGAGTTTGGACAACCCCCGGTATTGGAGTCGGGGGATGTACGATCCACCGAATAGTGCCCAGTACCGTGTTCGAGAGAAAAAATTCAACCGGGGGAACCTCAAACGAGCAATCTACGACGCCTTTGGAGGTTCAGAGACGAGCAAGTCTCAAGTTCAATACGTAGATGAACTACTCGAAGAACACCGTAGTCACGGACTTGAGGAAGAAGATGTCCTGCTCGATTGCACTGAATACCGAATCGGCATTCGAGACGTTTCTCGATCCCGGGACGAGCGGACGATAATTGCTACGGTACTTCCGAAGGACGTCATCTGTCTCCACACCATTAACACGTTCAAGCCGTTCGCTATTGAGCCTAAAGAGGAACACCTCACAGAGTCCCCACTTCGGTCACCCTACGTCCGGCGATTTACGGATCAAGAACTCTTCGTGGCAACGGGACTCCTGAACAGCATTGCGTTCGATTTTCCTGATGCGAACTAAAGTCGAGACGCACATCGTCAAGCGCGAGCTATTGGAATCCCAGGCTACCACGGCTCACCGACGGAGATGACTGGTTCCATTATATCGCTGAACGAGCTGCCCGATTGAACTGTTACGGGAAAGAATTCAAAGAAATGCGTAAGCGACTCGGCGGAATCGAGGCAGCGGTAGAAGATCAAGAACGCAGAGAATTACAGGCTGAAATCGATGCGGCCGCATTCCACGCGTATGGCCTGGAACGTCGTGACGTGAAGTTTGTCCTCGACGACTTCCATCGCGTTGAGAATCCGAAGCTGATGGACGAGATGTACTTCGATCTGGTCTTGGAGAAATATGATTTACTGGATCAGAAGGGGCCCCTACCGTAGCTCCCGAATCACTGTCCGACAACTCCCCAGCATACGAGCTTCGCTCGTACATCACTCTCTCCCATCAGTTTCGTCTGGTATTCAGTAGAGGCTTCGACGTTCTCTTCCAGAGAACTCCTCAAGCTGACTGAGGAACTCCCCGGTCGGCCACTCTGGGAAGGAGTAGTACTGCTAATTCTCGCGAAAGATCTCCCGGTAGAATTCGGTCTTCATCCGTGTTCGCGAGCTTTACCTCCTGCAGCCGCTCTTCGATGTCGGTAGCCCATTCTCCCATTGTTTCGAACTCTTCGACAGGAGCTGGCTCACCGCCGTGGTTCGGCTGAACGTAGTGACTGATGAAATCGAGGATCGTCTCCTGTTCCTTCGAGAAGGCCTCTCCCTGTTTGAAAGCACCCTCAACTTGGCCTTCTCGAATCACCTCCAGACGCTCGTCAAGTACTGCTTGAATCTCACCGCGATTCGATAATACCGTCTCTGGATTTCCGGTAATCGGTTCGCCGTCAACTGAAGGGTCAATGTTGAGCGTGCTCACGGGCCGCTCTTTGACCTCGTCGGCGAAGGGCTTGTAGTAGAAAGCACGACGGACGCGACCAAGCGGGGACTCGTGGTCATCATCGTCGAACCAGAGGTGGGCAAGGGCGAATACGCCCGGACGAGGACCTGCATCGTGGTCAGTTACATTCGTGTAGAGGAATTCCCGTTCTTCCGGCGGGTCACCGAAGAAGTCCTCAGCGTACTCGAAGTCTTCCGCAGTCAGGTCGTAATCCTCGTTCAGTTCTCGCTTCAGAAGGTACCGCTCGAACGCAGCGTGTTCATTACTCCCCGCATTGCGGAGGAGCGGATTCTTGCTCGTGTCGTCGAGTTCATTCACGTCGTCAATTTCACGAGACTTCTGGAGAGAGTCCTCGATCTCGTCCACCTGTAATTCCCCGATAGTCTTCTCCGTATCTACACCTGTCTTTTCAAGAACCTGATCTTCGTTCGGATCAAGGATGTTGTTCTCCTTTCCGACAATGAGCGCGATATCGTTGATCTTTGCCTGTAGGCGTTTCAGGAGCTTGATCGCCGCCTCGATGTCGCCGTCCGGGTAGAAGTTGTGGACGTGTTTCTCGGCGGTACTCCCGATCCGGTCGACTCGCCCGACACGCTGGACAATCCGCATCGGGTTCCACGGCAGGTCGTAATTGACCACCACATGAACGTCCTGAAGATTAACCCCTTCACTCAGCGTGTCAGTGGCCACTACGTACTGTAGCTCTGAGTCCCCGACTCGGCGAGCGTTTGCTGGTAGCCTGACGCTTCGGGTGCAAAGCGTTGAATGATGTCCTGCTTATTCTCGTCACCGCCCTTGACGACGGCACTGTTCGCCTCTGTGAGTGGTGAATCCTCGTTGTCACAGAGGGTTCGATAGACATAGTCTGCAGTTGCCCGATACTGCGTGAAGATGAGCACCTTCTGATCGTGATTCGTGAGGACATCTGCAAGTCGGTCGATCTTCGGGTCGCGGAACTCGCGGAGTGAAAAGACGGCCTCGTAAAAGTCGCGTGTGGCAGGGTCGACTTCGCTCAAGTCACTATTCGGGTAGAGAATCGGATTCATCTCTTCTTCAGGAATATCTGGGAGGACACCAGCGTCGTGGTCAGCGAGCCATTGCCGCGTGGAAACCGCATAATCACTCACATCACCCGCATCCCGGGCGACATCACCGATGAACTGCGAGAGGAAATACGATAGAAGAGTGAGGTCCTCCCTAATGTACGTCTTCACCTCGCCGATGGTGGCGTCTGCCAGTTCATCTCCCTCGGTATCAGCTCCTTCTTCCGATTGAATAGCGGTGGTATCGAAACCAAATTCTTCGAGTGTTTGTTCGAGATCTTCAGCAGCGTCGGCTCCTTCGACAAAGTCACCGAGTTCAGAGTCATCTCCCTCCCGAACAGTTCGGAGCATATCGATATCTTCGTCCTCAGGGAGTTCACCAAGAAGGCCGAGAAGCTGGCGTTCGCTCTGATGCAGCGTCTCGATCGACTGGACGAACGCGTACGTTGAGGACTCGAGCCGTTTGAGGAGGTTCAGCTTGTAGAGGGCTTTCAGCGTGCTCCCTGCTTTCGGATTTTTGACTGTGATGTGGGGAAGGTGGAGGGCGTCCATCACGTCGGGAAGCATCCGATATATTGGCTGGTAGGCCGCCGGCAGGGAGTACTGTTGCTTGTTGAGTTTCGGCGGCTTGAAGCTCATCTCGAAGTCTTCGCTGTCCTGAATCTGATCTTTGACGTGCTTGCGCGTCCGGAGAACCATCACTTCGTTCAGGATATTCGAAATCTCAGAGGAGTGTCGCTGGAGCTGCTCGGTGATTTCTTGCTGTTCGTCGTCGCCGACCTCCTCTTTCCCGGATGCGATGCGTTTTCGCGTCTCCGAGAGTTCGATATATTCGTCGAACGCATCAAAGTCGAGTGACGCCTTGTTCCGAAGTTCCTCCGGGCTGGTGAACAAGCTGATGAGGTTCTTTAGGTCGGTAGCGCTGTTATTAATCGGGGTCGCGGTCAGCATAATCATCGTCTTTCCGCGGAGTTGCCTGAGATTCGCGTGTCGTCGCGTCCCCTTGTAGTCATCATCGTGGTCCGGATTCGGTCGCCATTTCCCGTAGTTCCGGAACCGGTGAGCCTCGTCGATAAGCAGGACGTCGAACTCGTCTTTGAGGTCCTGCACCTCGTCGTAGGAGAGATTCTGGAACTTGCTGATACTCATCACGTCAAGGTGCGTGCCGTCTACCTCTAACCCGAAGTACGGATTGCCGTCTTCGTCAGTGTCGTTCTGGAGTAGGTCTTCCCACTGATCAGTCAGGTTTGCCGGGACAATGAGGAGACAGTGGTCGCCACGTTGGCGGTAGTCGTGGAGGAGTTCACCGCCAATAAATGATTTCCCCAGGCCGACCGAGTCGGAGACGATGCACCCGTTGAACTGTGAAAGCTTTTCCTTTGCACTCTCGTACCCGAGCTTCTGGAAGTAGTACAGTGGGCTGTCACGGATGTTGACGTTCCCACTCAGTTCGTCGTAGGCGAGCAGCTTGTAGAGCTCGAACGGTTCGAGATACGTGCCCAGCTCCTCAGATGACGTCTCCTGGTCGGACTCGTCCTCCTGCTGTTCCTTCCAGTCCTGGTACTCCTCGCTGTTCTCGATGATTCGGATGATCTCTTCACTGAACTCCTCGGCGTTGGCCCACTGGTTGTCGTACCACTCCTCGAACGCTTCGGCCTTGTGTCGATCCTGACTCGTGAGGTTCAGCTCGATGTTGTTCTGGTGGCCGCTCTTGGTGAAGTTCGAGGAGCCGACAACTGTAGCGCATGGGCGGGTGTCTTCATCCTCGTCTTGTCCCCAATCTTCGTCATCTTCGAGTGGCGCTCGAAATGAGGCACCCTTTGCGTGGAAGTAACCGTTTTCAGGATTTCGCACACGGACGCTCACCTCGCCTTCGGCGATAAAGTCTCGTAGCCGGTCTAGTCGGCCAATTTGAGCGTTATTCAGCTCCGAGATGCTTTCTCTCACCTCTCTTTTGAGCTCCTCTTTGAGATTCTGTCCCTCACCGATTTCGTCAGCAGTTCCCCTATTCGTCTGACGGCCCATCAAAATCCGAAGCGGAGCGTGGCCGAGCTCATCGGGGTCAGCCAGGTTTTCAAGGTCTTCCCGGTAGAGGTCAAATCCTGAGAGATAAAAGTAGCCAGTTGCGATACGGCCTTCCTCGATCTGAGGAATAATCCGCTTGTAAGCGTCTTCTAGTGTTCTGTTAGCGTTATCGACAAGCGGAGGAAGTGAGAGCATCGTAATGCAGAGATGTATTCAGTACGCGAACTTAGTGTTTAGTGACCTCCCTACAGAAATAGCACCAGACAATAGCCAATCAAACTGGCCGAAGATCCCGCCAGCGGACGTCAACGGTGTCACCATTAGCGATTTTAACCCGAAAAAGATAGCCCTCTCGTTGATCATCAGTCACAGCCCCCGCATCGTCTGAGATGATCTCAACGACTGTTCCTCGACGTCCATGGAGGCGCTCGTGATCTGGATCTGTCTCGTCCGGGATATCGATTCGGACCGAATCACCGGTTTCGAAGCGTCTCATAGTATTCTCAGCGGGTTTGAATCCTAAAGAGGATAGCTAAGCCGAGCAAGAGGACGCCACCAACACCAAAACCAACCACCGATGGGTCCGGCAGTGATGGGATGAACCTCTTCACTTGGGGAGTAAAAATGAATCCTCCGGCATACCCTCCGACAGATATGTATCCAGCAGCCAATAGGCGGACGAACCACTGTTCCACAATCGTATGTGAGCGGTGGTCAGCATCTTCAGCTGGACGGGGATCAACGATTTCCGGGTCAGGCTTCTCTCGCTTCAAATATCGCCATTCATCGAGATACATACGAACAGGCAGGACCGACTCGATCTCATTCAGGATGGCGTATCGAGCTTTGTTCAGCCGGCGGTATGATTGAAGACTCTGATACCAGAAGTAGCAAATCAGACTGCCGAATCCTGATGCGAAGAGAACGATCGCAGCGTTAGTGGTTGTGAGATTGCCGCGGGCGAGAGCAAAGAGACCGGCCAGTATCGAGGTTAAAATCAGACCGAAAAAGCGGTTCATCTGGACTCGCTGATTGGCTGTCTCGATCGCAACCTCCCCGTAATGTATGTACTGCTCCATCAGTCGATTCTTCTCGTCCTCACTTAGATTAGCCAGCGGTCCAGTTGTAACATCTTCCTCCTCAGATGGCTCAGCAGGGTCCCCTCCAGTGACCTCTTCAGAGTGTTCAGGTTCTGTTTCGGGCGTGTCTCCATCGTCAGTATCGGCGCCATCCTCTGAGAGATCAACCGCCGCTTCGTCGGTTGAATCAGGCATATTCAGCGAGTGCGTCGACAAGCGAGGCCTTTCGCCATCCTACCTGAGTATCTGCGACTTCTTGGATTTTCTCGGGGACCTTCGATTGTCCCTCTGGAATGATTGCGATCACCGGCTTGTCCAGTTCATCGGCGAGTTCCAGCTCCTCCGGGATCCAAGTGCTGTGAGCACCGTACATTCCACTACTTACGACGACAACCGACGCCGTTTTCATCTGGTTCCGGAGTTCAGAACGAAGGGCAGACTCGGTATCCACGGGCAGGGGGTCAGTTGAAGGGACACTATGATTCTGCCACTTGAGCGACGGAACCTCATCAAGGAAATCAACGATACGCTCGTAGTGTTCGTCGTACTCCCACGAGTGGGAGACAAAAACGTTGTACTGCTTGTCCTCAAGTCGAGTTGCAGCGCGTGCTAAGCGAGGGAGTGATTGCCCAGTATTTCCGCCTGAGGAGGAAGAGGACTCTTGAGTCGACGAGCCTGCAGAGGCAAAGGCTTCCAGCCCTTTGTAGGCAGCATATAGGAGCAAAGCACCGCCAGCGATTTTTTGTCCAGACGAGAGACCCTGCTGGTTCTGAGTGTCGGTAGAACTGCGGCTCAGGGAATTGTCGGTCGGGACAAGGCCCGACTGTTGGTCATTCGGCTCGAAGAGCGATGGTTGAGAGGAACTGAGCTCAGGGAGACTGTTATCCCCAGATTGCGTTACTGGAGCCTGTCATAGAAAGCGTCACGTGCGAAGCAGCAGGGTTTGGAAACTGTGTCCACCAGCTCCAAAGCCCTGCAAAACGTAGCTTCGGTCAACGAGTTCTTGAATGCAGCGGCTACCGAGACGGTACCGCTGTTCGAGCATCTTGAGTTCGAGTTTCTGCTGGATTACGACGTGTTCGCCCCCTCGAAGCGGGGGCGAACGCCAGTTCACAAACCACCAGACCTCTTTCGCGGCTTTCTACACTGCTACTACGAGGATGTCTACGGCACTCGTCCAGTCACACGAGAACTCCAACACAGCCTTGTCTGGTACTACTGCGGTCTCGACAAACCGCCATCCAGAGACACCATTGACCGGTTTCTCACTGATCTCGAACACGTCGTTGACGATGTCTTCAACAGACTCGTCGAGCAGGCCGCCGCCCGCGGCCTGCTCGACTCCACCGTACTCCATCGATTCGACTCACGTCGAAGCGATCCAACACAACGACGCCGCATCGTGGAACTACGATCGAACAGCCGAAGAGTACTACTACGGCTTCGGCTGTACAATCGCCTCAACCGGCGCGAGGATCCCAATTGCGGCGGAATTCGCACAGGCTAAACAAGCAGATCAAGAGACGGCGATGCGCGTCACGCGTGACGCGCTCGCCGTCGATACACCGGTCTGGATGCTCGGAGACAGCGCCTACGACATCCTCGATTGGCACGACCACCTGCTGGCCGCAGGGGTCGTGCCAATCGCTCCATACAATCCGCGAAACACTGACGACCCGAAGGACATCGAGTACAGGGTCGAAGACCGAATCGAGGAACACAGCGAGGACGTTCAGCTGAAACAATCTATCTTGGACGAGACGTATAACAGCCGGACAGGAGTCGAACGAACTAACGACGCAGTCAAGGATTGCGGCCTCGGGCACGTCCGCGCCCGAGGCCGCGTCCACGCACGAACAGAAGTATTCGTTGCGCTGTGTCTCCGGCTCGTCGTTGCAATCACCAGCTTTGAGCGGGGCGATAACCCTGGCCGCGAGAAGCTCAAGCTATGAGATGGATTCTATGACAGGCTCTTACTGTATAAACGGGGCCGAGTTCTCGAACGGTGAACTCCTTTCCGAGATCGTTCCCTTTGTAGGTCGGCAGTAGGCGGTCTCCATCATCGCGATAGAATCCGGTAGGTAGATCGTTAACAGCTGACTTCAGAACGAATCGAACAGCTGATTCGGGGTTTGGACTGCCACGAATATCATCAAACGCAGCCTCCCAGGTGGTTTTCAATGGGGAGGAGGTGTCTTGGCTCATAACCGTATGAACAATCCGTTTTTAAATAGTATAAGTTCTTCCCCCTGGAATATCGGCAGATTTGGATTCCGCATCAGAGAGGACCATAGTACTAAACGGGTAAGCCGTCAACAATTCGCATATAGTTATGAGCTTCAACAGCAGATCTTCAAGCAACCGTCGGAGCGAATACCGACTGTTCATCTCGCACTCTTGGGAGTACAGCGACGAGTACAATCGGATGGTAGAACTACTTCGCGACTACCCGAATTTCAGTTTCCGGAACTACTCAGTACCGAAGGTGGATGAGATCGATGCTGACACCGAAGAGGAGCTGGAACAGGCGCTCCGGGAAGACCAGATCAAGCCAGCTACGGTCGTAATAATACTCGGGGGAATGTACGTAGCACACAGCAAATGGATCAAGAAAGAAACTATTTTAGCTGAAATCGAGAGCAAGCCTATTCTGGGTGTTACACCGCGCGGAAACGAGCAGATGCCCAATTTCGTTGAAGACCACGCAGATCAGATCGTGGGTTGGCAAGGAAAGAGTGTGGTAGAGGGAATTCGAGACCTGGCTGATTGAGTTGATGAGAGCGTGGATGAACTATTGAGGGAGAGTCTGGCTACCGTCGAGACTATTTCCGACTCCGCGAATCGGGTATAGTTCGATCGCTTCGTACTCACCGTCACCGTCAATATGACCCAGTTTTGAAAACAGAGATCGGCTCTTGTCGTTCGGTTCGTCGATGTAGTAGACACCATCCTCGCAGTACTCCTGGCACCAAGTCTGAATCAATTCCTCAGCAATCCCCCGGCGCCGGTAATGATCCCGGACATACAGCTGTCGAAGAACCTGTATTCCATCCAGCTCTTCCCAAGTGACGTATCCAGCCGCGTCGTCATCTCGAATATAGAGCAATCCCTGGTGGTTCTCAGGGATATATCGGGCAAAAGAAGAACTCGTGTCACCACCATAGCTAGTCATCGCGCCGATGACTCGTTCTGTTTTGTCTATTGGTCGACCATCAGAATATACGAGAAATGAATCTTCGGCACCGATCTCCACGATGTCATCCGGAGTCGAATTCGTGAAGAGCCACTCAGCACTGAACACCTCATCAAGATCGATTCTACGACCCTGATACTCGAGTACCATATAAGCTCATACAGTTATGGCAGCGAAATTCTGCTGATTCCTCGATTTCGGACATTCCCGGAACACGCTCAATTGACGGGTCGTCAATCCCTGAGCAATTGCAGTCCTGTCTAAGTTCCTCAAATTTGTCCCCCTTCCCAGATTGACTATACGGAACAAATCCCATCTTCCAATGCTCCTCTAACTTCTCACCGAGTTCCTGAGCGAGTTTTTGAACAACTCTCGCGTCTGTTCCCACAAATGCAACGACAGCATCAAGGAGGTCGTCTACGTGAATAATCGGGTCCTCGGACAACTCATATTCTGTGAGCAATTGCCAGCCATTAGGTGCCCGGTAGATCATCCGAAGATCATCTTCACAGAGAAGGGAAACAGCGACGACCTCAATCCCGTCATCAGCTTCGATATAGAGAGGAATCGTTTGATCAATTTCTTCACGTTGAACAAGAGTTTCGAGCCAAGCATAGTCCCCGAGACCCGCAGGAAGTGGGATATTCAAGCTCATTTCCGTATCAGAAATTGCTCTGTTTCGTTATAAATGATAGGCGACCACCACTATGTAGATATATAAAACCAGCATACCACAAGACGGAATATGGAAACCAAGCGGATCGCTGAGGTCGTGGAAAACATAAATTATTCTTATCTCTTACCCGCGATTCAGCGGGAGTTCGTCTGGGAAACGAGTGACATCGTGGATCTGTTTGATTCCCTGTTACGGGACTATCCGATCGGTGCGCTCCTTCAGTGGAACCTCTCGGCTGAGGAAGCACAGGCTCAGCCCAAATATCGCTTCGTCACCCACTACGTCGACGAACCAAATTTTCCCCAGTCACTCACAACACCGACCCATCGAAACCCCCCGCACAATTCTGAAGACCCACTCCCGTCACCGGTGAAACTAGTCCTCGACGGCCAGCAGCGACTGACCGCGCTCAATATCGGTCTGACCGGATCATTCTACGAGCGGAAACACAACCACCCTCGGAACAAGGCCAGTTCGTGGGTTCAGGAAGCGACTCTATCTCAACCTCCTCTCGGACCCGCAGACAGCGGACTCGGAACTCGGCAATAAATACGACTTCTCCTTCCGCTCTGAGCAGTCCGCAACCGCGAATGCATACTGGTATCCAGTCAACCGAATCATGTCCATCTCTGACAACGACGATTTCTATGCAGAACGCCAGGAAATTGAGGGAGAGATCCAGGAGCTGGTCGAGAACCACCCCGAGATAGAGAATTCAGATAGTCTGATTCTCAACGCTCAGCGTAATTTCGAGGACCTCTATCGAGCGGTCCACAAGGACGAGAAGCTCCACTTCTTTACCGAAGACGAGAACGACATCACCCGTGTTCGCGACGTCTTCGTACGGATCAATCAGGGAGGGGTGACACCGAATCGTGCCGAAATCCTCCTGTCGTTGATGACTAGTAGCTGGCAACAGGAGCCGCCGGAAATCAACGCACGGGACGAGGTGCACTCGATGGTCGACGAACTGAACGGGATCATCGACGGTGGGAACGCTCCTTTTGCTACGAAGCACGTCCAGAAGGTACTGCTCGCAATCAACGGCAACGAGATCCAGTATCGGTTCGACAACTACAGCACTCGACTTGCTGCGGAATCTGAAGGAGATCTGGCTCACCGATACGTTCTCGAACACGATGGAACAACTCGCTGAGCTTCTGAATAGTTACTATCCGACGGTGACCTACATCCTCAGTCCCGCCCTCTACACACCTATCGCCTACTACCTCTACCAGAACGAGAATCCCTCGCTCGATTCGACCTCAATCAAAGGTCGCGGGCGACGTCGTGACATTCTCTACTATATCTGTGCAGCCCGACTCAACGGATTCACCAGCCAATCATCGAACCAGATCGCAGAACTCGTCCGGGATGTTATCCGAGAGGAAGAGAGCTCGGAGTTCCCACTTGAGCGGATCAGTGATGAAGTGGCATCCAGTTACGGAACCTCCCTCCGTTTCACCGAAGAAAAGTTGACCACGCTTTTCGAGGAGCTCCAGTACGGGAAGCGCGACATCGAGTTCCTTCTGCAGCTATCACACTACCCCGATGAGCCGGCACGGGGCAAAGACTACGATATCGACCACATCATCCCAAATCGGTTCTCCCCGAAGAAGCAGATGCTGACCGGGTGGGGAACCTCCAGTTACTGATTGACAAGACGAACAAGATGAAATCGGACGATGACTTCGAGGACTGGATGAACTCCAGAACGGACGACTACAAGCAGACTCATCATATCCCGGAGGGCGCAAAGGAGATGACGTTCGAAGAGTTCGTGGACGCCCGCGAACGGCTCATTATGGAGCACATCCTCGAACACCAGCCGTTGTAGTAGAAGTCAGGCCTCCAGTTCGAAGGACCTCTCAAGAAGTGTGGTTAGGTCGTCCAGAGCCTGAGTCGCAGTATCGTCGATCTGAACACTAACTCGGTCAGTCTCCTTGGGATGTTTCTTTCCTAACGAGAGGACCACGTCGTCATCGGGAGAGAGGGAAGCCGAAAGCCAAGAGGTAACACGAGGAGAGCCAGCGAACCAAGCAGTCGTCAAATCATGCCAAGGGCGTTCCCGATCTTCCTCACTCGGGCGATCTGGTCCAAACGCTAGCCGTTCCAAGTTATCAGTGAATGATCGGAGTTCCTGGGTATCCGAATCTTCAAGTTGAACGGTGACACGGTGGGTATCGCCATCCCAGCCCCAGTCCTTCTTTCCGAGCTGAAGAGTAAGCTGACCCGTTGGTGAGCGAGAAACAGTCGCCCAAGCGCGTCCCTTCCGGCGGAGATCTTGTTGAGCGACAGTCACCCATTCATCCGACTTATCGAACGAAGCCCAATACTCTCCTGGTATAGGGATTTCCAACGCAACAGTGGGCGATTTCTCTTGCCAGAGCCACCTGATGACTTCCGGGTACCCCTCCATATCAGACCGCGACGGAAGCGCATAGGGCCAGACGGACAGTATTCCGGAGAGATCAACATCGTACTCTGAGAAATCGCCCTCATCGAGCCACGCAACGCTATAGTCACGCTGTAGATAATGGTCAGTAACTGCCTCGATATCTTTGCCCTGATTCCGATACTGAGCCTCTATCGCGATACCCCTTCCATAGGGCTCTCGGGGAGTGTCGAATGTGAGCAGGACATCCGCAATTCGGCCGTCGATACCGGATTCAAGCTCAACTGTCGCATCAGGGAAATCGTGTTCCAATCGAGCATACGCAATCGACTTCATTTTCATATGTTCGTCCGATTCACCAGGGCACTCGCCGACATCTACAAGATCAGCAAAGGTTGCCTGACCTGTAGTTTGGCCCATCTCAGAACGACCCTCCTGTTCGTGGTGCCGAAAATGACGAGAAATGAAAGCAGAACCTCGTTCGTGAGACCGTACAACGGCCATCGGTTGGTCGCACGCAGGACAAGTAACAGTCGTGCCGTCGGCTACTTGTGGTGGGATTACCCGTGTTCCGTTTTGAACTCCAAGATATGGCATTGAAGCTCGATGGCCGGATTAGATTTGCTTGTCACTCTATCGATAATGACCATTACTCCGGCATCCTGTCGTTGGAGGGCCAAAGAGAAATCACCCACTTAGTGCCAAATCAGTAGTGGGAGCTGAGTTTCCGGAAGTTTCCGGAAGGCTCGACTTTCCACGAACACAAATCGAGATACAGCGTAGGTTTTTGGGTGCTCAAGATGGTACTATCATGGGAGTTTCCGGAAGCAACCCGGTCAGGCTTTTGTAACCTGACCCGAAATCAGTCTGTCAGAGACAGATGATTCGCGATGCTCGCGTCCTCCGGGCCGGGTTCGTTCCTCGGGAAGTTGAGCATCGCGACGCCGAAGTCAACCATCTCTCCAGCGTCCTCGAGCCCATCACGAACGGAGAGCCCGCCGACACGGCCATCGTCACCGGACCCAGCGGCGCCGGCAAGACCTGCATCTCGAAGTTCGTTACCGAACGACTCCGGGAAGAGGTCCTCGACGTCGAGGCGACCTACGTCAACTGCTGGCGGAACTACACCCGATTCCGCACGCTCTATCAGATCCTCGACGACCTCGGCGCGACCATCGACATCCACCGTCAGTCGACGCCCCACGACGAACTCGTCGATCGCCTCCAGCAGCACGACGGCTCTCGAACCGTCATCATCCTCGACGAGGTCGACCAACTGGAGGATCCCAGCGTCATCTACGACCTCCACAGCCTCCCGCAGTTTGCGATCATCTGCATCGCGAACAAGGAAGAGGAGCTGTTCAGCCGCGTCGACGGCCGCCTCGTGAGCCGCCTGCGCTCCAGCGAACACGTCCGGATGGACAAGTACCACGACGAGCAGCTGTACGATATCCTGAGTGCGCGGGCGAAGTGGGGGCTCGACGAGGACGTCATCACCGACGACCAGCTATATCGAATCGCCGACGCGGCCACCGGCGACGCCCGCCTCGCAATCGGCATCCTCCGAACGGCCGCCGGCAAGGCTGATCGCGAGAACCACGAGCGCATCACCGACGATATTCTCCTGGACGCCGCCGAGGATGCTCGGGCCCAGATCAAGCAGAAGAGCCTCGACTCACTCACGCCGCACCAGCGCGTCGTCTACGACATCGTTCGTGAGCACGGCCCGCTCGGCCCGGGCGAGATTCACGAGCGCTATACGGACGAAGTCGACGACCCACGGACGAAACGGACCATCCGGTCCTATCTCTCGAAGATGGCTCAGTACAACCTCCTCGAGGCCGAGGGCACGAGCCGGGATCGAGAATACGCGATCATTGAGTCACCACCTGCTGCAACAACCACTTAAAACATTCCAGAACATCGATACACTATGACCACACTCCCCACACTGTTCGAGACCTTCTTGTCAGACATCCGCCCGCAGGACGAGCACAATGATGCCTACAAGGAGGGCCACGAAACCCTCCGCGATCACTTGCAGAGTGACGAGGACATCGACGAGTTCTACGTTGCAGACTTTCTACAGGGGAGCTACCGTCGGTGGACGGCACTCAGACCGCAGGAAGACGAGAAATCCGACGTTGACGTCGTCTTTGTCTCTGATCTCAGCAGTGATCTCGATACCGATGTTGCGCTAAGAAAATGCGAGCCGTTCCTGGATGAACACTATGTGGGGCAGTGGGAACCGAACGCGCACTCCTACAAGATCGAGGAAGAGAAGGTGGAGATCGATCTCGTCTTGACAGCGGCACCGAGCGAGGCAACACGTGAAGCCGTCAAATCACTGGGTTCACTAGACGTTGGCACAGCCCTGAGTCCAGACGACCTTTCGACCGTGGCGGAGGCCCTCAATATGTCGGCAGATGGCGACGACGAGTGGAAGGACCAACCGCTCAAGATCCCACATCGAGATGAGAACAAGTGGGAGAATACCCATCCCCTCGCGACTATCGCCTTCACCATTAATAAAAACGATATCACGGATGGCCACTACGTGAACGTCGTCAAAGCCATCAAATGGTGGCGGCGAACGAAGACACCCGACGTCGAAGGACCGACAAGCTATCCCCTCGAGCACATCGTTGGTCAGTGCTGTCCTCATGATATCGACAGCGTCGCTGAAGGCGTGACAAGGACGCTGGAAGAACTCACACGGCAGTTCAAGACCGAAGCAATGGCCGAGGAAACCCCCGTCTTGCCTGCTCACGGGCTCCCGGAAACCCCCGAGAATGACGTCCTCAAACAAATCGACGGGGACGATTTCGCGGCGTTCTACGATAAGGCCGAAGATGCCGCAGCGCTCGCGCGGACAGCACTGGATGAGGAGGACAAAGAAACATCGAGGGATTACTGGTACCAGCTCTTCGGTGAGAAATTCCCTCCCTTCGGAAGCGACGACGATTCCGACGATGGAGGGGAGAAAGCCATGTCAGTAGGGTCGTCCTCACAGGTAGAGGATCCATCTGACCACCAGTTCGCCGAGTCGGACAGCTGACGTAACAAATGCCTCCCCACGAAATTACAGAAGCCGTTGCAGCCATTGCCGAACGGGACGGAGTCACCGTCCTCAAAGAGCCATATCGACACGATAGCAACGGACGGTGGATCGTCAAGATCAGGCTTTCTCCAGACGACTTAGAACCCCATCCGGACGTGCCACGCGAGACGGACTGGTATCTCCATCTACGGGATACGTACCCCGCAGGTTCAATTGGGATCTACCCTGCAGATCAAGAAGAGAACACCATTTCCGCCACATTCCCCCACCAGAAGCTGAACGTGGCTGGGAGCAACGATACTCCATGGCGAAGAGGCGATATCTGTGTTGCTCGGTATGGGCACACCCTCAGTCAAACGGGAGCCACCGGCGAACCCAGCACAAGCCGTGATCGGCTCTGTTGGCATATGGACCGAGCACTGCGGTGGTTAAGTAATGCTGCGAAAGGGGAACTCCGGGAACCAGACGAACCGTTTGAAATCCCGGCCTTCGATACGAACTCGGCTTCGGCCACGACCATCGCATTCAATGAGACGCAGGAGTCGTTCTCAGAATGGAGGGAGACGTATGGACAGTGGGGGACGGTCAATCTCCGCTCGTTGCCAACTGCTGAAGAGACATACGCGACTGGTACGTTCAAAGATAGCGACGATGAAGTCGTCTATCAGCCACAATGGGGTGGATACATCGATGCGAATCCTGAGGACTCTGTTTCCGGAGCGTGGGCACTGTTAGAAGAGGTGCCGATTGAACCCCCGTGGGAGGCCCCGGGAACGTGGCAAGATTTGGAAGGGTTTTTCGATGGCACCGAGACCGACCCGTACGAACTACGGGCAAATATCAAGCCCGTTTTGGACGATGAACCGGTCAAGATTCTTCTAATCGGGTTCCCCATCCCAGCTACGGTCGACGGCGACCCCGAGATCATTTATTGGCAACCAATCGAGATCCAGGAGTTCAAGGACCCGAATGACCTTTCCGGCGGATTTCGAGATACTGGAAAGGGGCCAGAGATAGCCGAACGACGGGAAGCTGGAGAGGAACAGATTCGGTGGCTGGACTCGGACAACTGGTCGCATGAGCAGCTCACCAGACGCGGGCATATGACAGAGTGGTTTCTGGATCGCAACATCGTACTCATTGGAGCGGGAGCGCTCGGCAGTATGGTTGCCGAGAACCTCGTTCGAGCCGGCTGTCAGCAGCTTACCATCGTCGACAACGACACGTATGAGATCGGCAACGTGGCTCGCCACACACTAACAATCGATGAGGTAGGACGAAACAAGGCGACAGCAATCGCGGACCGGCTCGAATCCATTGCACCGTACGCCCAAGTCTTTGATGTGGATAGCGCCTTTCCACCGAGCGGTGAGTTGCCGGAGTCAATTAGAGAAGCGGAGGTAGTAATTGACTGTACCGCGTCACGGGGAGTTCGTCGCGCTCTGGATGCGATTAGATGGAATCACCCGGTCGTGTTTTGCTCCGCTGCGATGGGTCGGCGAGCGAGCCGGTTGTTCTGCTTCACAGCTTACTCACATACCTTTCCGTACAGCGATTACAACGAAGCGTTCGATCCATGGCGGTTGCAAGAACAGATCGAATGGGACGAAGACGAGGATGCCATCCCCGAGCGAGTCGGCTGCTGGCACCCAGCATCAGTTATCCGAACGGACCGGGTGATGACGTGGGCAGGGACAGTGACACGACTTCTCGATCAGGCGACGGCATTGAGCCTGCGCGAGAATCACTTCACCGTACTCGAGACCGGTAGTGGCGACGAGCTGCCGACCATTTCACAGGCCACACCTCCCTTCCAGGACGGAACTATATGGCGAGCACCGGAATCACCAATCACCGTACAGATTCCGGCCACGTGTCTTGAAGCGATGTATGAGCGCTGTCGGGAAGAACACCCCTGTGAAACGGGCGGTATTCTCGCTGGAACCGACCGTCTCGATGGGCCAGCACTGGTGGTGAATGCCCGCGACCCACCGCGGGACTCCATTCAAGAACCAACTCGATTCCTCCGCGGAACCGACAAAGTCGAGGAGTGGCTCAAAGACGCCAGGGAGAGCATTGGCATCGACTATCTCGGTGAATGGCACTACCATCCCGGCGCTTCACCCGATCTCAGTCGGGTCGATCGGACTGCGATGAATGACATCGCCAACGACGACGGCTACGACTGTCCACATCCGCTCCTCTTCATCGTTGGACAGGACGAAGAAGGTCAATTCACGATCAACGCCTATCTATTCCATGATAGTAAGGAATACGAGCAGTTAGAACGGATTGACAACCCAGATGCAGCTACAACTCTCAACGTCGGTGACGATATATGACTGATCCAACTGGCCGTGTATTTCTCAGCTATAAGCACGAACAGACGGACATCGCCAACTTCCTGCAAACGGAACTCGAGCGACACGGGGTGCCGATTTGGCGGGATATCTTCGATTTGAAGCCAGAGCCACTCAGAGATGAGATTATCGACCAGTTGGAGAACCCGGAAACGGCCAGTGGTATTGCGCTCGTCAGTGAGGGCGTAGCCGACTCCGACATCATTCTCAACGACGAGTTGCCGGGATTCAACAAGCGCTGGGACGAGGATGACGAGTTTTTCGTGGTCGTTGTGCCATGTCCCGATATCAGCGTTGGAGAAGCCAAATCGATACTCAACGAGGCACCGATCCTCCACGACTTTTCCGCCTGGAAAATGCTCCCCCGTAGAGGAGACCACGTCTGACAAAGCTACAGAGATCGTCCAGGCCGTCTTATCAGAGCGCATCGAGCGGATAGATGGGTATTTGCCGGACGGTGAGCCCCTCGAATGTTCACTTGATACCTACGAATCGCCCGCTCACGACAACGATCCAGCGATTGCTATTGACTGGTCGAGATCGTTCGAACATGGTCCACCATCCCAAGAAGTATGGAACCAGCGTCTACTCCCGGCGTTAACTACGGTAACGGACAGTCTCATTCAAAACGCATCGGGCCGCACCCTCCGATTCCGTGGCCGAACGCATCTTCCCGCTGCGTTCGCGGCCGGTTACTGTCTTCCAACCACACGTCGTATCCAAGCAACGTGGATGCAACCCACCGGTCCTGCCGGGATGACAGAATGGAGACTCGATATCGACGAAGAGGAAAGCGGGTTAGAAGGAGATCTCCAGCGACAACCGAATCACGGAGCGGAGCTGGCGGTGCTCGTCAACATCGCTGCCGATGTGCAACCGGAGATCGACCAAATGCATAACGACCTTCCGGATTTCAACGGTATTCTCAGATTGACACCGGAAGATGGGCCTGGTGTGGAATTGTCCCCGGCACAGGCAGCCCATGCTGCAGGTGTTTTCCGTACCAAGGTACGAGACGCAATCAAAGAACTATCAAAAACATCGACTATTCATCTCTTCATAGCTGGCCCGATGGGGCTCGCCTTTCTCTTCGGGCGAAACTCAAACACTCTTAGACCGATCCAGACCTACCTCTACAGCAAAGACGAGGGTCGGTACTATCCTGCTGGTCGATTACAGAATCAGTCACTTTCAGACGGCTCAGACACCGCCTCAGAAGAGCAATAGCAAATCAGTGCCCATTGCCAGAAGGGCATCGACTCGATCATTTCGCACCAGCGCGTCGTCTACGAGGTGATTAGAGAACTGGTAGGTCTCGTTTTGTTGACCGAGGAATGCACCCCCGTGATTTATTACTGCAGGAGCGATTATGTCCTACTATGAGCGCAAAGGGCCAGCTCCGTCGGTTCGAGAACAGGGCGCAGTTGCTGCGCCATATCTCTGAGGAGACCGGCACGGACATCGACACGCTTTGGGACGAGTACGAAGCCCAAGTCGAATAGAGCCCTTTGCAGTTTTTGACGCGTGGGCGACGATACTAATCTCGATTTATCGTTCGAAATAGACGCAGAGACAGTCTCTCTGAGCCCTATCGGGGAATATCAGGTTCTCGATCTGGAAGGGCCGGTCGTCATCGTTGGAGATGCGTCGTACCGCGTTGTTCCGGTCGGTGAAGACTCAGAGGCGTCAGAAGATGTTCGGGAACTTCGTGTCGACGAGATACGTGCTGCACTCAGCGAGCTCGCTGACAACGACGACTTTCAGTCAATCGTAGACAATTGCCCGACGAATACGCCGCTCGTCTACGACGACATCGATTATTTGACTCGCCATCTCCCCACAAGTTCGCTCCAGAAGTGCCAGAAGCTGAGTGAGAGCACCCCTTTCGAGAAGGAATTACTCCTCCAAGTTGCCTACGTAGAACGCCAAAACTCTCTCGTCGGGCACGCAGACAACGTCCTCGAGTATTATCTCGAACAGCGTGCTGAAATCGCTGAAAACTCCGGTCCACCGACGAGATCGACAGCGACGTTGAGCGGTCATTCTTTTCGTATCTCCTCCTCGCCTCGGCACTCATCGAAGAGCTGACGACAGAAACGGTCCTCAACGAACTCTTTCGCGAGGAAGCTCGTCTCGACAGCATCACCGAGCACGTTCGGAGTATGGGGCACGCGAAGCGATTAGAGAAACTCTGTGATATCCAAATACTGACCGGAGGTGACCACGGATCGCTTGTCGAGGTCAAAGAACGCAGAAACAACCTCGTCCACGACGCGCAGAAACGTGCAGGCCTTGACGAACTCGAATCGCGTCGTGAAGTCGCACAGATCCTCGAACAGACTGATCGATGTGCGTCCGTCCTACTGACGATCTCGGGAAAGAACATCGAGTCAGTCATCGCGAAGCGAGGGTGTGAGCCCTATATCGAACACGCTCAATCTGAAGCAGTAGCCGACACAATCACAACCTGGGAACAGGAGAATCCAGAGCGCCTATCGAGACTTCACGACTGTGAAAGAGCAACCCTCGAAGAAATTCGCTGGGATACCGAAGAGAGTGACCCTAGGAACAACATCACGGAGGGATTCACATTTGATGGATTTGATGACGAAGAGCGGTATGAGATACTGATGGAGTTCGTCGGTGATGCCTCAAAGGCGTTCCTCGACCGGATTGATGCTGATGCAAACGAGAGCAATCTCGATCGCTTCGATTTCGCGTTGATGGTGCTGCTCTGTGCTGGTCACAGGTACGAGGAGATTGCCCGGTGGCTGGATACCGACGAAAAGTACGTCCAGCGGAAGGAGAACGTGATAGCCTGGAGAGCTTCGCAGTTCGAGAAGGATTTGGTAGATGAGATCCCCGCCCAGAGGGCCCAACATGGCCATCGGACACGGAATCAGATGAACAGGATGGGTGCTAGCCCGATAACAGACGGGTCATCCTCGCATAGTACGTATGCTCTCTCAGCGGAAGGCACACTCGGATAAGACCGAGCGTAAGCATCTCGAAGACCGCCTCACGGCAGAAGGTACCATCCGGGATCGAGAGTACTCGCTCGTCGATTCGGTAGCTACGTCGCCGATGCAGCGACCGTGACGCCGCCACCAATCAGGCACTGAACTCGCCGAGGCCCGATTGCTCGTGCTCCAGTGGCTCAGCCGTACTATGCCTATTCCCGGACATCGAATGCTTTCACCGCGACACGGACCGGATACCCACTCTCCGACTCCAGTCGATATACGCCGTGATCTGCAATCTCCGGCACCTCAGAAACGTACCGGTCGTGCGCCATCGTCGCCTCCCGTATCCGGTCTTCAACCGTCCCGAAGTCCTGGCGCCGTGAGAAGATCAAGAGTGCAGCGTGTGAATCCCGGACAGTCAGGTTGTTTAGGAGCTGGTCAACCGCGTCCGTATACACAGATGGTCCATCCCAGAATTTGCACTCCGCGATGAACAGGTTCTCGTTATCATACCGGAGCAGGATATCCGTCTTCCCACCGCGGTTGAACGTTTCTCCGGTCGCGAACCCGGAGTAATGCGAATTAATCCCCATCAGGAAAATATCCCGTAGCGACTCCTCATCCAGACCCCGGACCGGCGTGGCGGATCGTTCCAGATCACGTCCTAAGTCGTCAAGCAGATCCAAGACCTCGATAAAGGTCCGGTCCTGGAGCACCTCGTCATCACTGTCCGCAGCCGGTGACGGTAGCTCAATCTCTCGCTTTTTCTCCGGCACTACATATCCAGGTTCCGCGGTGTCACCGGTGTCGACACCCAGTTCGGCCATCACCGCATGGTTTGTATCAACGATCTCCCGCCGTTCCTCAATCGAGCGGCGGGCGGTTCGCCGCAGCTGCTCCTCCATCTCCGCGATATCATCCTCAAGCTGTTCCACGAACCACGCCACCTTATCCACCCATTCGTCAACCTCTGACTGAATTTCGGCTTGGACCTGTTCCGCATCCTTATTCCCGATTGTGTAGTCAACGTGGTAGACGACCTCGTTCCGGTTCAATTCATTGTAGCGCGGTTTGTTCAGCTTTGAGGAGCTAGGATTGATCTGCAGGAGGTCGCTGTCGCCGTCGAACGGCAGCTTCACACGGATCCGCTGGTACGTTTTAGTAGGCCGACCGCGCTGATTGAGGCCGGGCAGGCCTTGGCCACGCGGGACCTCTTTCTCGACCTCGCCGACCTGTTCCAAATCGTAGTCGTTGAGCTGGATCGGGGACGGTATGTATCTTGACGTGAATATCAGGGTCAGGAGGTCGGTGCTGTCCTGCAGCTCGTCGTTGGACAGTCCCTTGATTTCGTCCTTCAGCGCTGTCTCTTGCTCCCGCCTGTACTCGTGGATTGATTGGTCGGAGAAGAGATGGTCAACTGATTGTCGCCGTCTCATTACCACGTAGTTGGGCCGTGATCTGTCATAAAATACCGGATCAACTGAGTAGACCGGTTGTATCACAGGATCACGAACTACGGGCTTCCCGTTCGACCTCGCGCTCTACCGCATCCGACTCCTCATACAAGAACCGTGATGGCCGCCCCTGCGTGAACCCGCAGCCGGGACACTTCCAGATCGGCTTGTCATCCCGGAATCGCCGCGATTTCGTGTCTGTCATCAGATCGGTACCGCACTCCGGACAGACCGGTGAGTCAGCATACGCGTAGGCGTCACCAAGACTGCGCTGGCGGCCGTGCAGCACTCGCCATTTCACGCCGAACTTATCGACCTCCCACTCGGAGACATCGCGCCGAGGCTTCCCTCGAGCCGTGGCGACGAATGCGGCGGACCGGCCACTACTACCACTGTTACCGAACGTGTTCCGGGCCCAGGACAGGAGCCACCAGAGCAGAGCGAACGCAATTATGGCGATCAGCACGACCCGGAGATACGGGTTGTTCAGGAAAGTGAGAGGGTCGATATCAGTAATGGTCTTTGGGAGAAGTGGCTGGAGTAGGGAGGCGATGAGGATTGCGGCCGCCGCGGTTACGATTTCGTCGACCGAAATTTCCATTTGATAACTGATTACATACCAGTATGGTTAGATGTGTCGAATTACCGGAACATGTTGATCTCATCCATCAATATTCGAGATGCGCGCTGTGTATTCAGTACAGCCAAAGGTCGATCACTACTTGAGGGTTGAAAGACCGTTCTGGAAACATTCCCAGAAACAGACGAAACATAGTAGAAATCCGGTGACGGAGCCGGTTCTAAATTTGTCCCAAACCTTCCCGGAAACGCGGAAGCGACACGCCGCAGCTTATCGGGAATATGGCCATCTAGTCGAGTATGCCCAAGCACTCTACATCGATATCAAACCAATTAGCGGTGGATCAACCGACCCGGGACGCTAACCGCAATCGAACCCTTGCCGATCAAGCCGACCCAACCACGGAGAAGATGCTGTTGCCGTCACTTGAGGACGGCATCACGCTGCTCGACGTCGAGGGAGGCCGCGGCGTCCCAATCTTGCAATCGCTCGTGCTCGACCATCTCCTTTTCGCACGACGGGCCCGCCTTCTGGGTCGACGCGAACGGCCACGCGACGACGACCACGCTCGCCCAAATCGCCCCCAGCCAGCGGTTGCTCAACCGGATCCACGTCGCGCGCGGGTTCACCGCCTACCAGCACTACGGCACCGTCTGCGATCTCCCGACGGCGGTGAACCAATCTATCCGGAGATCTACCGCAGACACCGGGACGAGCAGTCGACAGTCGACGGCTCGCAACGAGGACGCGTCCTCGCACACCCCGTCGCTCATCGTCGCCCCGGCAGTCGATGCGCAGTACCGCACTGACGACACGCTCGGAGACGCCCACGCCGGGACACTCCAAGCGCGAACGCTCGCTCGACTGGCGACCTACGCGGATGGGTACGAGGTGCCGGTGCTCGTTACTCGCAGCAAAGCGGACGAGTTCGCGGCGCCGGTCGCGACAGCCGCTGATCGCCGTCTCGAGTGCGAGCAGACCCGGATGGGGCCACGGTTCACGGGTGAGGAGTTCGAGACGCTCGTCTATCCCGTCGACGATGGGGCATACTACCAGACGACGTTTACCTACTGGCGTCAGGTACTCGGCGCACGTGCCGAACAGGTCGGGCTGGAACCGGCCTCGCCCTCCACCCCGACCACGACCTCCGACGGCGTCGGAACGGGGATGACGGCCAACGGAACGACCGCATCACTCACTGCGAACCCACTACTCGATGCCTGGACGAGTGCTGGAGGGCGATAGTCAATGGGGCGCACCAATCCGACGTATCGGGATGCGCTGCGAACTATCGAGGAGCGATGGACGGATTTCCGTCGGGCGCTCCGTCGTCGCGACCAACCGCGCTTCGACCAGCTGTTCGAGTACGCTCGCGAGCACGCCGACGCGAGTGGCCTGTTGAACCACCAAAACCCGCTGTTGCCGGCGCTGATCAGCATCGATCTCGAACAGGAAGCCCGACTCGATGAACACGAAGACCGCCTCGCTGAACTCGAAAACGCACTCAACGAGGCGGACGATCGGCAACAACACTCCGAGGCAGGTACAACGGAGGACGGATTGTACTGATGGTTTTTAGTACGGGGTACTAGACCGTTCGTATGGCAACGGATCGTTTTCAGAGAATCAACGACTTGGAATCAGGTGATCGAATTCGAATCCACCTTACCGGAGACGGTCCGGTTGAGGCTGGCGGTGTGACGTTTCAGAATCCGTGGGAGACCTCCGTCGGAAGCGTACACGAAGAGAGAAAGGACCCCCGGAAGGGAGATGAGGTCCGACATATCGAATTTCATCGGACAGTGCGTCTCGATGCACCTGACGAGATCGTGCCGCCTGATCGCATCGTGTTGAAAACTGCACATCGGATGGAGCAGGAGAACACACTTCGGCTGACATTCAAACAGCTGATCGAAGATAGTCCCGGTCACTATACTCTCCATGCCCTGGGACTCGAGGATCTCGAGGTTCTCGAATGAATTTGTATCGAATACAGCGCCTCAGTACCGTAATTAGTAGACTTAACCAACATCCCGTAGCAAGCGTGGGTTTTGTTGGTTAAGATGGACGGAGAAGGGGATCAGCGCCCCGGAAGTGTTTGTGGAAAATGGATGGAAAGCCCCAAATTCGCGTTCCACGCCCTTCGCAGCCGTGTCACACAGATTCCCTGAACTCCGGAAGCAACACACTGCCGATTATCGGGTGAGCGTACGTTGGCGTGCCTATGCTGGAGGACGATAGATAGAAAATGCCATTCACATTCGATTTCCTTGATGATGGCCGTGTCCTCGAATGGGAGACGACGGCTGACGGCGCCGTCGCGACCGAACGCGAAGACTACTCGCCGCGCTTCTACGTCGCATCCCGCGCACCAGATGACGAGATCGACCTCACGAGACTCCGCAGCGTGTACGAACGGCACCCGGACGTCGTCGCGACCGATATCGTCGCCCGGCGGCCAGGCTTCCGTCGCGACGACGAGGACGTCCTCGCCGTCGACGTTGTCCACATCGATCGGATCACCTCGCTGGCTCGACAGGCACGCCAGCTGTCCGAGTACCCTGTGGGGGATCTCGCCTGCTTCAATGTCGATCTCTCGCGGGAGTTTCGGTACTGTCTCGAGAACGATGTAGATCCGACGCCAACGAGCGATCTCTCGACGCTGCGACTCGACGTCCCACTCGACAGAGACAACAGGCGATGCGTATACCGAACTTGCCGTCGGCGGCGAGACGGTCACGGGCCCGCCAGCAGATATCCTGACGACAGTCCAAGCTGCGCTTGACGACCACGATCCGGACGTCCTCGTCTGCTCGACGAGCGAGATCGTCCCGACCCTGTACGAGATGGCTGCCAGCAATGGCGCCGACAATTTCTCGTTCGAGCCGGACCCCAGAGGGCGATTTCCAGCAGCTCGCGAGCCGCTCGACCTACGCGAGCTACGGCCGCGTCGGGCACTCGCCGGCGCGCTACAACGTGCCCGGAAGAGCAATCATCGACCGATCGAACACGTTCTTCTTTGGCGAGACCAACATCGACGGCGTCCTCGACCTGGTCTCGCGGTCGCGCAAGCCGATACAGGAGGCAGCCTGGGCGTCGATCGGCAACATCCTCACAGCCATCCAGATCTGTGAAGCCCACGAACGCGGCGTCCTCGTCCCGTGGCACTCCTGGCGCCACGAGAAATTCAAATCAACAGGGGTGCTCCACGATGCCGATCGTGGTGGGTTCATCTTCGCACCTGAGGTCGGACTCCACGAGGATGTCCACGAACTCGATTTCTCCTCGTTGTATCCGAACATCATCTGCACGCACAACGTCTCGCCGGACGTGATTCGCTGCGAGTGCCATCGCGACCGCGAGGACGTCCCCGGACTCGGGTACTCGATCTGTGACGACCGGGGCTACCTCGTCGACGTCCTCCAGCCGATCATCGATGCGCGCGACGAGATCAAAGCCGCCATCCGTCGCGAACAAGAGCGTGACGAGCCTGATGAGGAGCGCCTCGACGAACTCGAAGGGCGGTCGGGGGCGCTGAAGTGGATCCTCGTCGCCTGCTTTGGGTACCAAGGCTTTAACAACGCCAAATACGGGCGCATCGAGTGCCACGAGGCAATCAATGCGTTCGCGCGCGAGATTTTGTTGACGGCGAAGCAACGCCTCGAAGCCGGCGGCTGGCGTGTCGTCCACGGCATCGTCGACTCCATCTGGGTGACCCCAAACCCCGACGTCGACGACGAGGACCGCGAGTCCCTCGAGGCCCTCGCGACCGAGATCACCGAAGCAGTCGACATCCGCCTCGAGTATGAATCGCACTATGACTGGGTGGCGTTCGTCCCACAACGCGAGAGCGACGCCGGCGCACTAACGAAGTATTTCGGAAAGGTCGTCGATGAGGACGAGTTCAAGATCAGAGGCATCGAAGCCCGCCAGCGGTCGACGCCACCATTTATTGAGGACGTCCAGCGAGAATGCCTCGATCGCCTCGATACGACGCAGTCACCAGAGGCAGTCCTCAGCTGTCTCGACCGTGCAGTCTCGAAACTCCATGCCGGTGAGGTAGCGGTGGAGCGACTCGTCGAACGGAATCGTGTCTCCAAACCACTCGACGGCTATACCCAGAACACACAGAACGTCGCAGCGCTGAAACGGGCTCGCGACCAGGACCTCGCTGTCCATCCCGGGCAAGATATTGAGTACGTCGTGGTTGATGACGAGAAATCCTCACGGGAACGCGTCGTACTCGCCCACGAAGAGGTCGAAACATACGATCCATCGTATTACGAGACACAACTCGTCCGCGCTGTCGAAAGCGTCCTCTCGCCCTTGGGTTGGGATCAGACGGATATTCGACGGAGTCTCGCCGAGACACGAGAGGTAGAGTTGACCGATTTTACAATGACCTGGAATGGATGACCTTGTTCTGAGATGCCGATAGCGGCTCTTTACCACCATATTTCGGTTTTATCGATAGATGGACCCATGAGATACATGGGTCAATGGACGGAGATCGTCTTCGGTGAGAAAAAACCACAAGTGGGCGACAACGTCGACACCCCCCGGAGTGTGAATGGTGGAGTGATATGTATTCATATTGTGAATCTCTTTCTCTAAGCCGAATCCATTCACACTGAGGGGGGAGTACCCTGGATCAGTTACACCCCCCTCAGTGTGAATGGGATTTGAAATCAATCACACCGTGGGTGGACAACCTATATGTGAATGGGATGAATTGGTCCGGCTATGCCAAACAACGAATCCACGCAAACGACCGTCGACGAGATCTTGAATGTCGACGAGGACAACGAAGAAGACGAATCGAATATTTTTGAAAAACCGTGGCTGCTCGAAATCGATAACGTACCAGACGCCAACCGGATCGTCGGCCGTGACGACCACATCACGTTCTTGGCGAAGAATCTCCGGAAAATGCGGACGAACAGCGTTCCGGACAACGTTCTAAGAGTGGGGTGAAACCGGGACAGGGAAGACACTAGTTGCAAGGCACGTCTGTGAGCGCCTCGAAGCAGCAACGGACGGGACGGATTCGCCCATCGTTACAGCCTACATTAACCCGGACCCGATTTCTACGTATACCTCCACCTTCCGAAAGATTGCAGAACAGGTGAACGCCAAAGCGGAAAACCCGCTTGAAGTTCCCTATCAGGGCCTTTCAGCAGAACACTACCGGGATCAGAAGTTGTGGCCCGTCGTTCAGCGGGAATTCTCGGGTGGGCTCGTCGTCATTATCGACGAAATCGACAAGCACGGCGAGGTCAACGAAGTACTCTACACGCTTTCACGGACACAATCGAAAGACGACGTGGATTTCCCAGTCCTCACGATCGGGATTTCAAACGACATCGAATTCAAAGGCGAAATCGAGTCCCGGGTGCAATCCACACTCCAACCGGAACACCGAACGTTCACGCCGTACGAAGAAGATCAGCTTATCGCGATCCTCGAGAATCGCCGCGACGCGTTTTACGACGGAGTCCTCGATGACGAAGTGATACCAACAACAGCCGAACTCGCAGCTGAAGAACACGGAGACGCTCGACGCGCAGTTCGATTGTTCCGCAATGCGGGTGAAATTGCCGACGAGGAAGGAGACGACATCGTGACCGCTGAGCACGTCCACGAGGCCGACGAACTCGTCGAGGTCGAACTCTTTATGGAAATGGTGAAAGGGACGCCGTTGTCCGGGAAGTTACTCCTCTTTGCACTCACACGACTTGATCGGAACAACCCGGAGAAGGAGTGGTTCCGTACGTCCGAGATCCACGAGGTGTACCAAACAGTCGCAAGAGATGTTGAAGTGGAGCCGAAGGGGTACAATCGCGCACTTGAACTCCTGAACAAACACGTGACGACTGGCGTTCTCGAATCCAAGAAGAAGGAAGGCGGCGATCAAGGAAAGTTCAGATCGTACTCACTCCAGGGTGACGTCGAGAGCACTCGAACTGGGCTGATCAATTCGACACCGGAGCTCCAGACGTTGATGGGATGGTGACACCCCCACCCCTCGGTGTGAATGGTATGGCATAGGGGATGGCAGCTGTTTAGATGACGCTGGTGTCGTTGGAGAGCCGTTAGCAGTCTCGTGAGGTTGAAACAACCCGTAGAGCGGGTAATACGGTAAAATTGGCTGTTTGCAGTGGTTGGCTAGTGTGTCGCACCGCAGTAATAGATAATTTTAATACACACGAGTCTAAACAGTCCTTCGAGTAGTATCCTGTTTAAAGGCAAGGCACTTGTGCCGAAGCCGACGCGCCAGCGCGGAGGCGGAGGGGCGTCCGCGCTGGTCGGGTTCCGCTATTAGGAGCAGCTTAATCGTGGTGCCCCACGTGGTGGGACCATTCACACTGAGGGGTGTGGGGGTGGGATATCCGCCAAACCGTTTCGCTGGCACCGCTTTGCCTCGTCTTCCAATGACGAAATGGAACGCCGTGTTGAGGAGGGTGGCTGCCCATTCACACCGAGGGGTGTCGGACTGACGGGTCCCATTCACACTCCGGGGGCACCCCTTTCGTCCACGACATTCTGCAGCCATCGCCAATCGGGTACTGGGCTATCGAATACCAGCCGACTTCGCCAGCGAACGTCAGGTCACAGGTGTCCGCTCAGAGGGTGGCAACACACTCGACGAGCTCGTCTTCAGTAGTCCACCGGCATAACCGACCGCCATCGTCCAACATCTCAAAAATCGCCGTCTGCATACCACTATACGGATTCTCACTCGTCACTCCGGTCTCAACGTCCTCCAGGTCGAGTGGTTCGTATTCGCGCTTGAATACGTGCGTTTTCGCGAAATATTCCTCCAGGGCCGTGAAATACCCCTGTTCGACCAGAAATCCTCCCTGGGCGTGTTCGGCGACACCGACGATCGTATCCGTATAATCAGCGAGCAGACGGAACTTGAGATAGGTATTCGTCCACTCACTTCTGATGTCGACCATCAAAAATGCATACGCGCCGGCCCGCCGATTGAGGCGATCTTTCACGAGTTGGAGACGGCGAATCTCGGGTTGACCATAGCTGCCGAGGACAAAGTACGAATGCTCAGCCGAGAAGATCGGCGTGAGCTCCGCAACACTCTGTTTCAGCGCTTCGTACTCCGCCGGCGTGAGTGAGGTCTCGTGAAGATACTCCTCGGCCTTCGCAGCGAGTTCATCAACAGTGACTGGATCCTCACTCATCTACCCGTGCATACTCGGATAGCGTGCTTTAATGTGGCGACCTCATCATAGACCGATTCGCTCCTACTCGATTCGTATTAGGGCGAAACGCTTTTGCACGCACCACCCGAACAACGAAGTAATGAGTACCTCCGATCAGCCGCCAAGCGATCTCGATTCCGTACGGGAGCGACTCAACGTCGTCACCCAGGAGACGCGGTTCGCGCTCCTCCAGGACATCCTCGGGCATCCGTCGGAACTACCGACGCTGAAGGAACTCGACTACGTCAACCCGAGCAAGAGCCAGACGACGATTCGCCAGCACCTCCAGCAGCTCGTCGACGCCGGCGTCGTCGAGGAGGTGCTCTTGCCCGAGGACCGCCGGCAGAACGACCTCCCGTACAAGTTCTACGGGATCAGTGAGAGCGGCCGGCAGTTCCTCGAGGACCACAAGCTCCTCCGCGCACAAGACACGCTTCGAGAAATCTACGACCGGGTCGAGAAGACCGACGACATCAAACGGTACGAGACTGCCCCGCGACCCGAGCGCTGACACTCCTTCTTCACTTCGTCCCGTCGCCACGGCTGTGGTCTGTCCCGCTACTGCGAACGGAGTCGATCGCCGCCTTCTGAGGCTCATGGATACAGACGGAAGTCTCTCATTCCGTCATTTCGGACGCAGTCGGGTATTGTGCAGCAGGGCATCACTGGTGCTGTCCGTAGTTCACGAGTGCTTCGTTGCTCAGACGGCCCGTTCGGTCAGAAAGCCTATATCAGTATAGTATAGCGTCCGTAGTATGCCCGAATGCCAGAACTGCGGGTCCTTCGTTACTGCACAGTATGCTCGTGTGTTTACCCCGGATAATGTCGATACGCCACGGGTGTGTCCGTACTGTCCGGACAAACTCCGCGACGGTGCCGACGTCCGCTCTGCGCGGTCAAACCGGCGCTCTGCGTAACGTAGGGTGTGATTCCCTGATTTGATTTCGTCTTAGTGAGCGAACACATTGCTATCGGGCGGGTGGCCCCGATCGGTTCAGTCGCCCGGCTTGACTGGACCTTTGTATTTGGAGGTTACCGTTTCGCCCTCTCGCCACTGCCAGTAGTAGTAGCGGTTATCGTTGATTTCCTTGATCGTGATCGTTGCCTTGGTAAGGACGTCGTCCGGGAGATCGGGTGGGCGCTCTTCGTCCTCGTCGTCGTTGTCCGACTCGAGACGGTCCGTTCGCTCTTTGTACTCGGCCAACGCTTCCGCATAGCGTGATACGTGGCGGAGTTGGTCTGAGGAGTATTCGTTGAGGGTGTCGACGATGTCCGCCGGAAGGTCTGCCGGCGGCGTCGGTGGCTCGTAGGACATTGGGACCCTTCGTATTAACCAACACAACTCGCCAGAGCCATAGATTGTTGGTTAATCACCGGCCTCCCTCAATTCCGATGGTACGTTGTGAGATACTGTTCGATGAGGGTAGAAACCGCGTGGCTGAATCGATCAATCTCGTGAGCGAGAATCTTGAACTCGAGGATGGAAGAGTGAGGGTGGATCTGCCACGAAGACGGATATGAGTGAATGAAAAAGCTGTACTCGCCGTAGAAGTCATCGAGGCGGGAGGAAGCTCGTGGTGCCAGAGCGAATCCAAGTAACCGATGACGTGATTGTTGGATGGGAACGGCGGTACGAGGTAGTTGGCTTTGATGTCAAGTAGTTCGTCGGTGAGAGTATCGATGAACTCCTCGTCAAGCTTGGCCAAGCCGTCGCCCCTCTTTCAGTGATCGGACGACATTCTGTATCGTGCGGCGAACGCCAGGCTTGAGATGGGCAGGGTTGACAGGAGTCACGAACGATTCGACCGACTCGGTGGTCTCTACTTCGAGTCCTGCCAGCGCGATGTAGAGCGGGTAGGAGAGGTTCGTCTTGAGCACTTCGGTGATGGTACCCTTGGTGATGCCGTACTTGTCGTCGTAGCTGAGTCGTGACCGGGTACTGTGGTCGTAGAGACGGTCCCGGAGCTGACTGCGCTGTGTCTCAAAACTCGGAGTCTGTCGACCTCTAACCCAGTCATACCATTGCTGATTAGCGGACAAGAATGGACGTGGCGGGGTATGCGCCGGTACTGAGGAGTCATCGTAGATGGTAGCGTACTCTGCGTTGATGAACAGGAGATCGTCGAACACCGACCAGCTCAAATTCTCCAAGAGCTTCCGTAGTTCTCGGTAGCACGGCGGGATCGAACCGCGGTCTGCAAGCACATCGATATTGGTGATGATGCTTTCCATCTCCAGCAGGTAGAGATGCACTGCGGGGAAGGTATTGAACCGTTGCCACGTCGTCCGCCGCCAGTACGTTTGGAGTTCGTCACGCCATTCGTCGATCTTGGAGAGCAACGTCTCCGTCGTCTTTGTGATCGAGTCCTTCTCCGATTCAACTCGCGCTTTGACAGCCTCCTGCACCTGCTTTCTCGACGCAATTGAATCCGATTGCGATTTGCTGGCCACTTCCGAGACCGGGTATTTTGAGCCGTGGAGATAGTGGTATTTCTCCTCTAGCGTCGCTTCGTCTGTCTCTGCGAACGAGTCGAGAAAGGCATCGAACTTGGAGCTATCCAGTCCATGGATTTGGAGCCCATAGTACGGCTGGGGGCGTGATGAGGACCGGTCAACAATTCGGAGCTGGAGGAAGTCCAGCCCCATCTCATCAAGTGCCTCATTATATCGCTCTGTGACTTCGAGCGCCGTCTTGTACTGGTTCTCGGGATCATTCGGATAGGCTTCGGGCACTTCGTGCAGTACCTTCGAGAAGAACGCGTCGACGAGATGGTTCGGGAAGTCCACATCAGTGGTTCCGGACGTTGCCCTCGATCGTGAAATACTGGTTTTCGCTCGCATCGGGCGAAGGTCCGGACGTCTGCGTTAAATACGGCCAATCCATAACGAGAGCTACCTCTACAATTGCCCATTGTAGACTCGATATTTAATCTCTGTCAGTGATTGAGAGTACCGGTGAAGTTCGGTGGACTTGGTGGTGCCCTACACGGTACTTGCAATGCCAGTGAAGTACCCATGGGCCATATCCAGCTGGTCCCGATCAACCTCATCGGCTTCGGCCCGGAAATGGAGAAGCGCGTTCCGCGTCTCGCGAATATCTTCAAGCAGGCTTTCGACCATATCGCGTTCCTGTGAGAGGCGTGGTGGCAGGTGATCGAGGTTTCGCATTATGAACATCCGATAGTCATCGAACGAGAAGTCTTCGGGGCAATCAGGCGTCTCATAGCTCTCGTCATGCTCAGCGCGATCGGCGAACGTCTCGTCGATAGCCTGGTCTAGGTCATCAAAGGATGCACGGAACAGGTGGCGGAGACTTTCCTCGATCTCGCCAATCTGGAGGAACGGTTCGACCTGATGTTCGAGGAAATAGAGGATATCGTAGCGGGTCAGGATCCCGTCCAGGCCATCTTGGTCGCCAATCAGGACATAGTCATCCTCGGCAAGCGTATCGAACAACTCGAAAATATCGTGGTCTCGGTCCACGAACTCGGGATTCGTATTCAGGGCGATTTTGACGGAGGTCTCCTCGACCCGCGGATCGTCCATTGACTTCACGTATTTTGCGACCGATTTGTACGTGACTGTACCCTCAACACCATCATCGCTCACCACTGGGAGCTGGTCAAAATCGTGTTCCAGCATGAGCGTCAAGGCATTCTGAATCGAGTCATCCAGATCGACAGTTACGGGCTCATCTGGTGTCGCGGCCGTTCTGTGGCTGAGAACGTCGGCCGCCGTGAAGAATTCCATAGCTCGACTAATGTCGTACGTGTCCTTCTACATTGGGGACATCCTGGAGAACGAACCGAACAAGTGGATTGCAGCGACGGGAGTAGACGACGTTCCGAGGTAGACGATATGCTCCGAAAAAACGGTCCCTCGGCGAAAAGGCCTCAAATCGATGTCTTCGGGAGTCGCCCGTCGGGCCGTGGAACACTGCCGCGCTTGATCTCGAGATCGACTCTCCGCAGATGCTTGCATCCTCCATCGGGTGCTCGCTGCTGCCAGTCGGGACAGGAACACGACTCACTGACGACGTCGACTTCGTATCGGTTTCCCGACCCGGATCGCACCTCATACCGACCGCCTTTTTCGAGCAACGAAATCGACATTTCCTCGGTGACGGCTCGCCTCGTTCGGGGATCGAGATCGTCGCTTTGAGAAGAAGACTCTGCGACGACCATCCGATCACGCATATCTCCTGTCTGGCCCCCGTCAGGCGTAGCGGCGTCAGGGCTCTGCAGCCGGTCGAACCAGCCGGGCTTCGATCGGATGCCCCTCTCGCCACAGGTAGTGGACTTCGCGACGGTCTCGGTGGTCATAGGACCCGCAGGCGGCAGCGTCACCGGACCAGACGCGCCATGCGCCGAGTGCTCCCATCGCGTCGACGATGGTTCGAGGAACCGTCTCGTACTCGGCAGGATAGAAAATGCGGAACCGAGTGCACCCTTCTTGCGGCGGAATATGGTCCCACCACTCGACGGCGTCACTCCAGCTGTCGTACATCGCGTCGTCGCTCCCGTAGCCGACGGTCACGCCGTCGATCGGCGTCCAGTCTGCTGGGAGGTGTTCCGACTCGCCTTCGAGCACCCGGAGGACAGCGTATCGGAGGTACTCGTGGGCTTGGTTGTCTGTCGTTCGAGCGACCTGGTCATGCTGCTCGGCAACGTGCTCGGCTTCCTCGAGAACCGTCGTGAGATAGGGTTCAGTCATCATTCGACGGAGATCTGAATGCGCCTCCGGCCCTCGGCGGGCGCAGAAAAACTTCCAGAAACTGGAAGCCAATGTTGACATAGAGAATTGATCTGGCTCACTTAGCCGTCTGGCTTGGTGCCTTTTGAGAACGAAATTTAATGTGCCACTAGTTACTACATAACACACAAGATGATTCGGGGACTTATCGCGTTTGTGGCATCGCTGTTTACTGAGGCTGTGAAGTTCGCAAAATGGCCATTTAACCCGACCAACGGCAGGGGACAGTACGTCACACCTTCAAACCGCCATTTCCTGACGGGGAAGGCGAATTTCTTGGTGACGGTTGCGTACCGACTGGGTCAAGCAGGGGTGAATTTTGGAAAGGCGCTGGTATTTGATGTGTTGGCTCCACTAGTTGATGCGATAATTAGGATGGCGAGCGACCTCTACCATTCAAATCCAAATTATACTCGAATGGCACTTCGCGGGGGTTTCTCTGCAGTTCAAACGACTTTCGCGATAGGAGCTGCTGGTTTGATGCTACTCGTAGGACTGTTCCGCAAGTGAAGCGCGAGGGTTACTCTTCGAGGACGTCGATGAGTTCCTCTGCCGTCCGACTGATCCGTCCGAGCCGCTCGCGAATGACCTCGGGATCGTCCGACTCCCACGCAGCGAGGTAGAACGCCGATCCGCTCGTGTCGAGCCCGCAGTACCGCCCGATGACGTACGCGACGGCTTCGGCCTCGACTTCGCGTTTCGACCGTTCGGTGTCGTCGTCGACGTCGAAGTGGAGCAGGGCGTGGGCGTACTCGTGAATCAGCGTCCGCGCGAGGTCGGCCTCATTCTCCCGATCGCGCACCTCGACGAGCGGCTGGACGTCGACGAGACTCAGCTGCTCGCAGATGCCCTTCGCCTCGCCGTGGGTCCACTCCTCAGCTGGTACGATCCGCACCGTCACGCCGAGGTCGTCAGCGGTGGCAGTCAACTGTTCGACGAGGTCGCCGGCGTCCCCGGTCGCTTCCGTGTCGAGGTCGGGAAGCGGCTTGCCCTCGGTCTGGGAGACGTCGAACACCGGAGCAGGCTTGAACCCGACCAGGCCCTCGGACCACTCCTCGGGTGGCGTCTCGTCGTACTCACAGTCACTGTCCTCGTGGTAGCTCGGTGAATTCTCGCACTCCGGGCACTGCTTGGAGATGATAGGTGCCCAGATCCAGATGGCCGACTCACCCTCCGTGACGTGGCGGTCGAACTCCTCCTGCCACGTCCGGTAGCCCGCCACCCGGCTCGCCTCGGGACACTGCCGCTTGATGAGGAGCGTGTTTCGGTAGGAGTAGTCGTGGAAACGACTCTGGACATCGAGCCACTCTTGGAACTCTTCGCTGGCCTGTGCGTCGTCGACGCCGGCGACGAGGTCGTCGATCCACTGTTTGATCGTACTGTTCATCTCGTCGGATCGCGTGTCGGTCTGGTCGAAGGAGACCGACGAGTCACTAGTCGTAGCCATTGTGTTCTCCGAATCGAGTTCACGGCGACTGCAGCAGTTCAGAACGCGCCGCACCCCTCAGGGGCGCAAAAACAGAAATTCACCAACTAGCTCTCCAGCCGTCAGCAACGTGTTCAGTTTCACTCCACTTTCCAACATTTTACACTACACGTCTGAGTACGCTGTGGCATGAGCAAATGGGCAGATTACGTAATCACTGCAGTTAGATACAGTGGTGACTCTATCGAACAAGTTCAGGTATATGAGGACGATGGAGATCAACTAGTCAACCGAGATACCAAATCGCGAATGGCCGTCATCCTCAGCTTATCGGTTGGACAAGAGTACTGTACGGCGTACAAGAATGACAACGGGAAATGGACAAAGGGTGATGATGTCGGGACAGTAGAAGTTGACGGGACAACCTACCTTCGGACTGACGGGAACAACATCGCGAGCGACAATCTAGGCGAACTGCCAGAGTTCTAGGGAGTCTTGGCATCGCGTAGAGAGCGTTTTTCTTCGGCCAATCCGACCGTGATGAGGTACTCGAGGAACTCGTCGAACCGCTCGACGTCGCTAGGCGTGTCAGTCGCAAGATGACGCGCCCACTCGATGGCCCACTGGAAGGCGGGATCCGTACCGCCCTTGCCGTGAATGTACCACCACCGGGCCGCTTTTAGTACGACCAGCGGATTCGTAGGTGGCTGCTCACCGGCGAGCCCACGGGTGATGGATTCGATTTCGTCGGGGACGTCGGCGGAATCGACCTCCGCTGATTGCGTGTTGTCGATATCGACCGGGATCTCGTCGATCGAGACGTTGCTCAGGACGCTGTTGTTGACTCACTGGAAGTCACCTCTGAGGACTCTCGAAGGAGCCCTCGCCCTCTCTGGGGGCACGAAAAACAGGTCGCGAAGTCACGCCGGCGGGAGGTAGATGCTCTGCTCGCCAGCGATCTCCTCCAGGTTGTTTCGGTGACGGTGGCTGAAGTAGCACTCGTAGCTGCAGCATCCACAGATTGCGCCGGTATCGTATTCGGCGACGTACGGGCCGCGGCGAGTTCGCCAGACGTTCGTCCCGCACTCGGTACAGGCGGCGTCCTCGAGATCGGCAGGACTCGGTCCCTTGTACTCGACGTCGAGCCCCTCGTCTCGCGGTGTTGTTTCGGGCCAGATTCCGTGGGTCCTCCAAAACTCACGGACGCGAGCGAGGCTGTGGCGCACCGTCTTTCGGACGGTGACGTGGTCGGCGTCGCGACCGCTGTCGTCCCAGCCGTCGGCCGTCCAGAACTCACCGAACTGTGCGCCGCGATGTAGGCCGTTCCAGTCGATGCCGACGATGTCGGCCGGTGGCTCGTCGGTGAGTGTTCGGCCTGGTCAGCTGTCGAATTGCGTCGAGCTGCTTGGGTGGACTCCCGCCGAGGATGTGGACGCGCCGCCCTCTCCAATCGGCTGGGTCAGAGAACTCATGGGCCAAGCGGTCGGCGTATCCCCGTGAATACCCGAGCACGAGGTTCTCGGGTATCGCGTCGATCACCGCCCGCGACTTCGGAACGACGATGAGCTCGGCCTCTGGATAGCCTCGCTCGGATCTCACGAGCCGCAGCGACGTGGGCGTCGACGTCGTCGAGTTCGTCGACGTCCCCGATGACCCCCGACCTCTGGTTCGTGCTCGAAGAAGCGGTCGACGAACCGCTCCAGGTCGGGATTCCGGAAGTCGTTGTCGAGCATCCCAACGGGAATCTCGAGATTCAGGTACTGATCCGTCTGATACCCACAGTCTTCCCGAAACCCAGGGAGAAATCCGAGGGCGAGAGCATCGCCGGCAAAGGGATCTCGGTGGAGGAACGCCACGAAGTCTGTTTGTCTGGCGGCGGCGATTTCGCGGGCGGTGCTGGCGCTGGAGCTCAGCTCGAGAGACATGATTAGGCTCGCGAGGCCGCTGCTGGCTGCCCCGCACCCTTTCAGGGGCCCGAAAAACCGAGGCACAGCGGATTAACCAACAATAGGGGGAACTCACGCAGAGTGTGTTGGTTAAGAATAGGGCTTACTTTTCGTCCTCACGCAGCTCTTCAGCCTTCCACTTGAGCTGGCGCAGAATCTGCGTCCGGTTCTGATGGGCGTTCTCGTAGGCAACACACTCCTGAAGAGTCTCCATATCGGGAATCGTCGCGATACCGGCCTTGATCAGGTGCGTGTTCGATGCTTCAAGCCGCTTCTCTGGCGGGAATTCGTCGCTCTCTTCGTCGTTAGTGGTTCCCATCTCGAAGAGCCTCCACCCCTTTGGGGCCGACACAAACAACTCTCCGGACGATGACGCCCCATCTCTGAATAGAGATAAAACCGATACAACAGTTACCGTAATGCAGTCATCCCCCGCGAGTGTTTACAGCCCCGTATGGAGCGAAAGACGATCTCCGTCACCGGGATGTCGTGCAACGGGTGCGAACAGAACGTGGAGACCGCCCTGCGAAACCTCGACGGTGTGAGTCGGGTCGAGGCCAATCACGACGCTGACACGGTTGAGGTGGTCCTCGAGGATGGAGTCTCAAACGATGACGTGAACGCGGCAATCGAACAGGCTGGCTACGACGTCGTGGCTTAGTCGGCCGTCACTCGGCTGTCTCCACGTTCGCTGTCGGTCCGTTCTTCTAGGGCGAACTTGGTGTTGACACCCTCGCCGGAGAGGAGCTGACCAGCGAAGCTGTTGGCGAGGACGGCCGAGACGGACAACACCATCGCAAGCATCGCGAACACTGGGTGAACGAGCCCTGTGGTCGCGGCGGCGACGCCGATGCCGTTGAACGCGAAGGCCGTCGCGAGGTTCTGACGGGTCTTCCGGTAGCTCTCTTCCCGATCTCGTAGGCGTCCATCACGCCACCAAGCCGGTCGCCCATCAGGACGATATCCGCTGACTCGATGGCGATGTCGGTCCCTGCGCCGATGGCGATGCCGATGTCCGCCTGCGTGAGTGCGGGAGCGTCGTTGATGCCGTCGCCGACCATCGCGACGCGGTAACCCTCGTCCTGCAGGCGACCGATCTCTTCGCGTTTCTCGTCGGGCAGCACGTCTGCCATAACGCGGTCGATGCCGACCTCCTCGGCGACCGCGTTCGCGGTGCGCTCGTTGTCCCCGGTGATCATCACGGGCGTAATGCCGACCTCTGTCATCCGCTTGACGGTCGCAGCGGCGTCGCTCTTGACCTCGTCACCGATACCGATCAGGCCGATGAGGTCACCGCCACGAACAACTCCAGCAACGGTGAGGCCGCGGCCTTGGAGTCGCTCAATATCGGCGTCTCCCTTCGACAGGTCGATCCCCTCGTCGCTGAGCCATCCCGGTTTCCCGACCAGCACGTCGTCGCTGGCCACGGTTACCCGGGCGCCCTTGCCGGTCACGGAATCGAAGGCGTCGGGGATCTCCGTACTCGAAGCCTTGCTCGTCGGCGGCCTCGAGGATCGCATCGGCAAGTGGATGTTCGGAGAACGCCTCCGCGCTGGCCGCAGTCGTGAGTACATCCACCTCGTCGGCACCGAAGGCGACGACCTCACTGACGGCGGGTTCGCCGACGGTGATCGTGCCAGTCTTGTCCAGCACGATGTGGTCGACGTCGGGGAAAATCTGGAAGGCGTCACCGGAGCGCATCAGGATGCCTCGGTCAGCGGCCTTCCCGCCGCCCCGAATTAGCGCGAGCGGTGTCGCCATCCCGAGGGCACATGGATAGCCGAGCACGAGGACCGCCAGCGCTGCGAACGCCCCGCGCTGGACGTTGGGGGCTGCACCCCACGCAAGCGGTGCGACCACCCAGAAGAGGAACGAGAGCGCGGCAATCGTCAAGACGCCTGGGACGAAGTACTTGAGGACGCGGTCGGCGAGCTGAATGATGCCGGGCTTCATAGCGCGTGCTTCCTCGATTTCGCGGGCCACCTGGTTCAGGAACGCGTCCTCGCCCGTTGCAGTTACCTTGATGAGCAGCGTCCCGGTCTCGTTGACGCTGCCGCCGATCACTCCGTCGCCCTTCGCCTTCTCCTCGGGGATGGACTCACCGGTGGCAACCGACTCGTCGACTGTGGATTCTACCCTCGACGACCTCACCGTCGACGGGGATGTTCTCGCCGGGCTTGACCCGGACGTAGAGTCGCCGACGTCGAGGTCGTCGAGGGGACTTCCTCGACGTCACCGTCATCACTGACGCGGCGTGCTGTGTCGGGCTGGAGGTCGAGCAGGTTCTGCACGGCCTGTGAGGCTCGTGTGCGGACGATGAGGCTGGTGTACTCCGAGAAGGATGTGATAAGTGGTAATGAACACGGAGACGGCGAAGAAGTGGACGGTCGGGAAGCCAGAGAACACGAACAGACCGAGCAGCCCACCAAGTAACCCTGCGAATGCGCCCGCTTCCAGGAGAACGTGCTGGTTGAAGATCCCCCGGCGAAGGCTCTGGAACGCCTTCTGTTTGATGTAGCGCCCAGGCCCGAACATCGTCCCGAGCGCCAGCCCGAGCGTCACCAGATCCATTATGAGATATGTCGACTCGAAGCGGCCCATCACTAGGATCATCCAGCCCATCAGCACAGCAACGACGATGGATGCGCCGCCGGCGAGCAGGAGGCGGCGCTTGCCGTCAGCGAGCTCGGCCTGCTGTTGCTCGTATCGCTTCGCTTTGTCCGGGTCGCGGATGGTATAGCCGAGATCCCGAAGCGTGTCCTTCACCTCGACCTCGCTCAGGCGGTCATCGTCGTACTGGACGAGGACCTCCTCGTGGGCGAGACTCTACGTCGACGTCCTCGACGCCGTCGGTCCGGCTGTAGGCCTTCTTGATACTCTCGGCACAGAAGGAGCAGGACATTCCCCCGACGTTGAATTGTTCGTGTGTCGTTCCCATCGTGGTCGCGAGTTAACCAGCGAAGTGGATAATCATTACGACGTAGTATTATAGCGGTATCGAACAACTAAGACTGCTATCGAATGTGTAGCGTTACTCTTACTATCGTCGTTCCCCTACGTCCTCACAAGAATGGCGCTCCTCGAATCCGACGTGCCGATCCGTGAAGTCGTGGACGACGGCCCCGGAGAAAGCGAAAGCGTTGGAGAACGACGTCCGGGCGAAGATCCTCGATATGCTCGCTGCCGAAGAAATGACGATCGAAGAGATTCACGACGAACTGCATCGTCGCGGTGAGGAGAAGGCCGAGACGACGGTGCGCCACCACGTGAACGTCCTGAAGGACGCAGGGATGGTTGAAATCGCCCCGTCTTGAGGAAGCTGGCGGCGGAACGCGGAAGTTCTACAAGTCGAACACGCGGATTTTCTTGTACGACCTTCCAGAGGACGCCGAGCAGACGCTCGCTGGGGCGCAGGAAACCGCGACAGCCGAATTAGCAGGGCTCGTTGAGACGCTCTATGGGGAGCACGGCGACGACATCGAAGCGGTGGCACGAGAAATGAAGCCCTGCGAGTACTGTGCAACACAGCATTACGAGGAGTTCGTCCTCCGGGAACTGCTAAATCGCGCGCTTATAGACCTCACTGAGAATGGGACGGTGGAGAGCGTTCGGCGTGATTCAGAAGACGCCGGCGATGAAGCCGAGTCCCATGACGACGAGGACGATCGCTGAGAACAGCGGCAGGTACGGTGTGTACTTCTCCACCGTTTCTTCGTACTCCTGATAGCCGGCGATGAGGAGCATCGTTAACCCGACGATGCCGACGATGACCGTCAGCGCATATGCGGTCATCAGTTCCAGACAGTACGTCGAACCGGCACAGAGGCCGATAATCTCGAACTCCTCCTCGTGAGCGAACCCGAGGACGAATGCGAACCAGGCGATTCCGAGTAGCCCGTGGTCGGTGTCAGTAGCCGGATCGGTCCTGTGCTCGGGAGTCCCCTCCGATTTCTCCAAGCCGAGTTTTCACCCGTAGAAGAAGCCCATCCGAGGCGTGTTCGTGCGTGGGTGACGTGCCGTGACTGTGGTGGGTCGACTGCTCCTCAGTATGCCCATCGTGGTCGTCCTCGTGCTGGTGAGAATGGCCGTGTGTGTACTCTCGAATCCCGAGTCCGATGAGTAAGATGCCTGCGACGATGCTGACCGGACCGCCGATGGAAACGCCGCCAAGAATCGAGATCGGCTCGTTCACCTGCGTCAACTGAAAGTAGGATTTCGCGTAAAAGAACACGCCGACCATCGCCAGACTGCTAATGAGGTGGCCGATGCCGATTAGCAAGCTGCTGGCGAGTCCGTAGAGCCACTTGTTGGATTGATCGAGCGCATAGCTCGCAGCGACCGGCCATCCGTGTCCGGGCTCGATGCCGTGTACAAATCCGAGAGCAATCGCGCCGACCAATACTGGTAACGCCTCGCCGTGGAGCATTCATCTATCTCTCTATCCCTGCGCTGTATAGCGGTTGTTAAGACCGAAATGGGAATTCCGTAATAATCGAGGGTTGACATCCTCCCGCGGCTGAAGCCGTGGAATTCCTCCGGTGGGGATGGTGGCTATCCACTCATGGAGGGCAAGTTTCCCGTTGCCGGTACTCCGGTTTGTGCGCTCCTCGTTGGGACGTACCCTCTCGGGAGAGGATGATGCCTCCGACCAGTTGTGGTCGTCCCACTTGAGGCGCACGGGCCGTGCCATCGGCCCGACGTCCGATTCGCCAGCCTGTCGTTCGAGGAACGTCCGCGAAGCGTCGAGGTCGGCGTGTCCCCTGTAGCCGCACGAACACCGAAACACGTCGCCGTCTCGGTTTGTATCGTCGCGTTCACCACACATCGGACACTCCGCCGTCGTGTACGCTTCCGATCGCACTTCGACTGTGATGCCGTACTCCTCGGCGGTCGTCGCAAGCCGGTCGATGAACGAGCGATACGCCCAGAACTGGTGGGTCTTCTCGTTCACCTCGGCGCTCCAGTGTGTCGAGAGGACATCGGTGAGGTCGCCCACGTACACCGTCGCCACGCCTTCGTCGTACAACCGTTCCATCAAATCTCGCACGAGGGCTTCCTGTGCGTGGTCACGCCGTCGCGTTCGCTTGCGGTACAAACGTCGAATCCGGCGACTACTATACCGTCCCTCGCGGAGTTTCGACTGCAAGCGGGCGATGTGCTCGGTGGTTTCGCGGAAGCGGGCGAACAGGTCGCGGCCGTCGTAGCAGTACTGCTGGCCGGTGGTGGTAGTACAGGCGACGAGATTGTTCGCGCCCACGTCCAGCGCGGCTGCTTCTGAAGCCAGTGGTGAATCCTGTCGAGAATCGGGCACAGTAACAGGCTGAAAGGCCCTGAACGTGTCGGTCACCTCGTCGTACTGTATCTCCAAGCGGCCCTGTTCGCCGTCCCATTTCGGAGCGCCGCACACTTCGAGGCGAAGGCGGTCGTGATAGCCAAGTCCGTACTCGTCTTTGAGGGCTTGGCCGACCGGGATTTCCAGCCGTGAGCGCTCGCTGATTTCCAGCGTATATTGGTCGTTTCGGATGTACGTCCGCAATTCCCTGCCATCGTCTTCGTTACCCCAGTAGCCCGGTGGGGCGGTGTCCTCGCCGTTTTCGCGGGCGGCGAAGAACGACTGCCAAGCCGATGTGTTCTTTCGAATCACCTGCTGTGCGGTGGCAGAGCCGAGAACGCCGACGTACTGTTTGCGGTAGTCGGCGGTGTCCCACACGCTGTCGCCGTCGAAGAAACGCTGGCGGCGTTCGTAGTTCAACTCGTTCCACAGGCTGGCCGAGGCATCCAACAACTCGCGGAGCAGGTGCTCGTCCTCCTCGGAGAGTGGGCGGATCGCGAACGTGTTGGTTCGCCTCACGACAGTATCTATTTACGTCTCAACGTCTTAAAGTCTATTGGTCGATGCGTCCCAACATAGACATCACCCACACGTTGCACGGTCGAATCAAAGACTACGCCGAGGACAAGGAGATGGAGCTATCCGAAGCGTACTCCGAACTGCTTGAGCGAGGACTTGAAAGCGTGGCACATCCAGATGAATCGTAGCGCGTAGACTGACGGGCCGTGCTGTCGCTCAGACCCACCCCCGAAGAGATGGGCTTCCGCTCGTCCCGTTCAAGACAGTAGGGGATCAATTGGGGAGTATGCGCACGAGCTTGAACGTGTCTGAGGACATTCTCGAGGAGTTCGACGAGACGTGGCAGGCTGAGGGGTTGGATTCCCGCTCGCGGGCGATTCGTGAAGCGATGCAGGAATACATCGAGGGGCACTCACAACTCGAAGCGGTTTCGGGTGAGGTCGTCGCTGTACTGGCGTTCGATTACCAGCACCACGAGGTGATTCACGATCTCCATACTGCCCAGCACCAGTTTCAGGACGTCATCGAGACGATGAGCCACACCCACCAGGGCGAGTGGTGTTTAGAGACCGTCTTCTGTCATGGCGATGCGGCGCGGGTGCGGGAACTCGTGTATCGGCTCCGTGATTTCGATGGGGTCGGTCGCGTGAAGACGATGCTCCTCCGCAGTACTGCGCCGGCCGACCCGGAGTGAGATTCATTCGATACAGCAGCTCATTGTCGACGTGTCCCGTCGGAACGCCTGACAGGTGTGTTTGAACGCCTCGCTGAACGTCGGGAACGGGTGGACGGTGTCGATGATGTCGTCGACGGTGAGGCCGAACGTCACCGCCAGCGTGGCTTCCATGATCATGTCGGCGGCACGAGGTCCGACCATGTGGACGCCGACGATCTCGTCGGTCTCGTGGCGTTTGACGACCTGGACGAGGCCATCCGTGTTCTTGACCGCCTTCGCCCGCGGGACATCCGCCATCTGGATGGTCTGGCACGAACAGGTGCCGTGCTCGTCCATATACTCGCGTTCTGTCGTCCCGACGGCTGCGACTTCCGGGCTGGTGAACACGACTGCGGGGACTGTATCGTAGTCGATGCTGACGCCCTCGTTGCCGAAGACGTTCTTGACGGCGTGATTGCCCTCCTTGGCGGCGACCGTCTCCAGTTCGGGCTCGCCGATCACGTCGCCCGCTGCGTAGACGTCGGGATTCGTCGTCTGGAAATGCTCGTCGACGCGAATCGCGCCATCGGATTCGGTCTCGACGCTGACTGCTTCCAAGCCGATGTCCTCGCTGTTGGGCTGGACGCCTGTCGCGACGAACAACGCCTCGGCGGTGAACGCTCGTTTCTCGCCCTCAATGACAGTCTCCACAGCGACGCCCTGCTGACCAGAGTCAGCACTACTGTCGGTAGCCACACCCTGAACCTGCTGGAAGTCGTTACCGGTCATGATGTCGATCCCTTCCTCGCGGAAGGCTCGTTCCATCTCCCGGCCGAGCTGGCCTTCCATACCTGAGAGCACGTGACCGGAGCGCTGGAGAACCCTCACGTCGACGCCGACACGGTGGAGGATCTGGCCCCACTCCAGCGCGATGTACCCGCCGCCGACTATCAGAATACTCTCGGGAAGGTCGCGCTCCTCGAGGATTGTCTCGCTCGTGTAGTAGTCGATGTCGTCGAGGCCGTCGATGGGTGGCGCCCACGGTGAGCTTCCAGTCGCGACGAGCGCCTTCTTCCCAGTAATGTGCGCGCCCTCGTCGGCGCCGTCGACGACCTCAATGGTCGTGTCGTCCACCAGCTGGCCGTAGCCCTCGTAGATGTCGGTCTCGAAGTGCTCGGCGACGTCGACGTAGTTCTCCTGCCGGAACCGCTCGACGAGTTCGTTGGTGCCGTCGAGGGCGTCGGCCCAGTCGACAGTCGGCTCTTCGGGATATGTGACGGCGTCGAAGGGGTTCTCCGACGCTGCAGCGCCACTCTCGGCGACGGCGAGTAGATGCTTACTCGGGACACAGCCGACGTTCACGCATGTCCCGCCGATGGGCAAGCCGGTATTCACCATCGCCGTCGAGAGGTCCCGTCGGCTCGCTTCAGTGATCGCGGCGAAGGCTGCGGCGCCCCCACCGAGAATCACGAGATCATAGTCGGAGGTGTGAGTCATCTATACTGATACTTTATGACGGGAAGTTCTTATACTCCAGAGTCCGAAGCTATGGAGTAGGTTGGAGGCTACGAAGCTATGGCAGATACTACTTCACCGGCGCCAACGTGCGATGTTGAGGGGACGTGCTACTGTCCGCTCACAGGAGTTATCGACACGTTGAGCCGAAAATACGCGATGCAACTCGTCAGCATCATCGGCGCACACGACTCACTGCGGTTCGCGGAGATCGAAGACCACCTTCCGACAGCGAGCACCTCGACAATCTCGAAACGTCTCGACGAGTTCGAGGAGGCAGGACTCGTCTCACGGACGCAGTACAACGAAATTCCGCCACGCGTCGAATACGCGCTAACTGACGAGGGGGATGAGATTCGTTCGAGATTAGAACCCCTTCTTGAGTGGGCGACGGCGAACTCCTGACATACGGACTCCAGTGAATTACATCCCACATCTGAGGCTCCTCCATTCAGGTGGGGGTGTTAGCCCCAAGACTATCGTTTCTTCGTGTGCTACTGTGACGCATGATGAACGAGGGGAGCGTCTGCACCGTCATTTACTCTTCCAGGTCTCCGTGACGGAGAACAAACCGAGTACAGCCTGGATGAGACAACTGCGGATGATCGGGCTGCGTTGCTGGTATTTTACCCGTTTGATTTCAGTCCTGTTTGTACAAACGAACTGTGTGCGATTCGCGATGCAGAGTGGTTTCAGCTGACGCCGGCGCTCGATGTCTGGGCAATTTCTGGTGACAGCGTCTACGCCCACCGAGCATTCGCCGAGGAATACGGCCTCAATTTCCCGTTACTTAGTGATAGTTCCGGGCGGGTTGCCGAGTCGTATGATGTCTGTTATGACGAATGGGAGAACCACGAGCGCGTCCCGCAGCGTGCCGTGTTCCTTATCGATTCCGAGCAAACGATTCGATACGCCTGGGCGACAGAAGATGCACTCGAGAAGCCGGATTTCTTCCCGGTCAAAGACGCTCTTGAGACGCTGGAAGCGGAACGCGATGAACCCGGTCCTGAGGATGTCGAATTAGCAGTCGAATATAACGAGGAACCGGAACCGCTCACGTAAGCTGCTATTTGAGGATCGTTTCAGTGAACGCCGCTCCGACAATCAGCTCATCGCATCTTGGAACCGCTCACGGAGCGCATCCTCACGCTCCTCGAACTGCTCAACGTTGGCCTGCAGGTCCTCGTTCACACGCTCGATGCTCGCGAGCGCCCGCTCGCCGGCCAGCGACGCCTGCGATCCCTCATCTCCGTCCGCCTCCAGCTGCTCCTCGTAGGCTCGTTCGACGCGCTCGATCGTGCCTTCCGGATTGAACAGGATGTCGTTGGCTGTGCGGACGTACTGATCGAGGGATGCGCCTTCCTTCCCTTGGAAGAAGTGGGTGAGCGCGTACGTCGCGCCGGAATGCAGCGTCCACATATCGATCTCGAAGGGGGACGCCGCATTTGCTTCTGCATCGCCGGCGGCACGCTCGGCCAGGTAGTCCGGGAAACCAAGCAGGCTGTAGAACTCCGTGACGGTGAACGGGAGCTCCGAGAAGTCGAGGTCGATGTCCTGTGCGTCCCGGATGAACTCGAAAAGGTCGTCGGCGATGAGTTCGACCTGTGCGAGGAGTTCCTCCCACCACGTCTGGAAGTTCCGTACGTCGCCGACGTGCTTGATCACCTCCTTGTCGGTGAGCGAGCGCATCGTGTTCGAACAGTAACCGTCCTGCGCGAAGCCTTCCACGTAGACGGCGTGCTCGCCGAAGAAGTCGTACCCCGACGTGACTCCCATCGTAATCGGGTCTGACCGGCCGGGGAGACGCACCTCAAGGCCGTCGAACATAATGTCCATGTGGACCTCGCCGCCACCCCGGTAGCGTCGGATTTCGCCGAACATCACGTCGCCCAATGGCGTCCCGTCGATGGTCTCCTCGCGAAGGACCTCCTCCAGCGGGCTGTAGACGTCGACGGGGTTGATGATCGAGTACGAGTCAGTCGGGATGTGAAATAGCGACTCCGCCTCGGTGCCCCCATTCGTTTCTGCTTGTAACCGCGAGGGCTCGACAATTGCGTTGAACCGCTCTGTTTCGACCCACTCGTCGGTGTACGGATTGCGATACGCGACTGCTGTGTCGACTGCCTGGGGAAGCTCTCGAATCGCCGCACTGAAGCTGATCGGTTCGGGACCCCCGTGTTGCTCGGCGTACCAGTCGGGTAGTTCGGTGTCGGTTCGCCCATCGAGGCCTGCGAAGACCGTAGCTGTCTCTGGGTCTTTCATGGATTCCATTCCACAGGCGCAATGCGTTCCGAACCGCGCCTGCACCCATCGCAGGCGCAAAACAAACGCTACGTATCGTCGATATCTGGAGTTGTCCAGATTGATGCGACGCGCTCGGCGAGGTCTTGATTACGTTCCCTGAGATTGACCTCAGTCCAGCGTTCCAAATCCTCGAAATAGCCGTTCAGTTCGACGTGGCTTTGCATAAGCAGTTCTCGCTTCTCCGCGAACGGCCGATTCGAGAGCTCGGGGTTGTACCCGCTGAGAGTCAAGTTACCCAGTGCGTGTAACCACTGGTCATGAATACGCTCCCACTCTTCGCCGAGCATATCCTTCCATTCGTCACCCCACTCGTTGTCATCGATGGTCTGAGGCATCACATGCTCTATCGTTAATTCATCGTACTGTACTGGCTCTTGGTGGCCGAACTGCTCTTCGAGCGTCCAGAGAATCAGCCACGTTTTCTTCTTATCCCGGTTGTACATATCGAACCGATTGATATTATCGAAGAGTTCTGCGTCATCAGGCCACCCTTGACTCTTCAGATAGGCGAACAGCGATTCTTTCTCGTTGCCATCCTCGATTGAGCGGGCCGCAATTGGGAACGTCCGATAGTACCCCCGGGTACTACGACCGCAGATGAATCGACGGAGCACGAAGCTCTCTAGCCCGTGAAAGATGTCGAGGAGCTCATCGAGGCTGAGCTCATCGGAGTTCCACCGGTCAAGCAAATTCAGAATCAATTGGTGGGCAGTCCCGATTTCCAGATACTGGATGCGTTCTAGCGCATCCGTCAGCTCCTCACGGGGGGCTGTTCCAGGCCGATGGATCCAGAGGTACAGATCGGCATAGTACGATAATTTGTCAACCAATTCGTGGGGAGTCAGGTCTGCGGTTCGTTGCTTGAACTGATGGTAGATCTCATTCTTCTGGACGTATTCACCGTTTCGCATCATGTAATCCCGATAGAACTCAGTGAGATCCACCCCGCCATGACGGTCTGTTTCTTCGAATTTTTGCTCGAATGGCATCCAGTGATCATCGTTGAACTGGTCCTGTTCGGTCAGAGATAGCTGCATAAAGACGTGATTCCGGATAAGATCCGATTCCTCAAGCTGGAGTCCACGCTCGTTCAACGTCTCAAAAATCGCATAGGGATTCTCATCTTCTGACGTCGTAATCATCACCAGTGGAAGCTGCTGGATGATGATTTGTTTGAGCCGATCTAAGGTTTGTAGTTCGTCGTCGCCGTTGAGGTCGTCAATCCGTTCATAGAGGAACTCGTAGCTGCTATAGATTGAAGTATCCGCCAAATCCCCATCCACCGATTCCTGCTCAACGATTGCGAAGAGGGCGTCTCGATCCTCAGCGCGGGAGACGACCTTGAATTTCTCAACCCCGTCTTTGAACTCGTCAATAAGATACTTCTTGTTGATCTCCTCAGCGAAGTTCGTGTACTGTTCGCCCCCGATTTCGGCTGCGTAGTCACGAATGGCGCTCAAAAACAGCGTGAGTGAAATGAGGCGCTGCTGTCCGTCAATCACGAGATATTCGGGAACTGTCCCGGGTCGGTGGTTGCCGGGCATAACGACGAAGGTTCCAATGAAGTGTTCTTCCGAGATTGAGTCGGCTTCTAAGAGATTCTGGATATCAGACCAGAGGGCTTCTAATTCCTCTTGTCCCCATGAATAGTTCCGTTGAAAAACCGGTATGACGAACTGCTTCTCGCCCGCAAACACGTTTTGGAGAAATTGATCTTCAGCGTCCATTCGTGAATCTATAACAACCACCTAATGCGAATCTCATAAACATAAGGGAAGTCTCCGGATAGAATCGTCCTACACCGCGTGATTCAGTCCTTTGTAGAGGTCTACGGCTCGGAAGCTGAATATATGGGTTCTTGATCTGTCGTTTCGGTCACCTGAAGCAGCAACGCCCACCGATTCGCGATTGCATTGTCTGGTGCCCTGGGCGCCTTTTCTCGAGCGCAATAATAACACCTCATTAACCAACATCACCTCTGTAACCCGGGAATTGTTGGTTAATCGAATACTTCGCTGATAGGCGTGACGAATTTCACAAAAGACAGTTGGATGGCCTTCTGCCCGCGACTATTCTCGTTCTTCGAGGGCGATCCGCCTTGCTTCAGCGACAAGTCCGTGGGCATCGGACATTGCTTCCGCATCAAGAGCGACGGCGGCTCCAATCCCGTCTTCGAGAACGAAATTCATCTCGATAACGTTCTCAAAGCACTGCACAAGGCAGGTGAGCTGTCCGTGATCTTCTGAAAAGGTATTCTCGTATATTGGCGCCGTCAACGATTCCATTCGGGACTCGTCAATTGCTGATTCGAGTTCGTCTGTCGTATATAGCTCAGCGACGTCATCCCTGAGATGGACGATCTCGTACGTGTCTCCCTCGTATTTCACGATACTCCGGAGATTCCCGTCAGTTCGTTGCTCGAAGAAGTTCTCGAGCCGGGTGGCCATCCTTGTCGCCATATTACCAACTCGTGTCTCTTTCAACATAGGTTTAAGCCAAAGAAATCACAATATTGTATCAAATCTGGTCAGATTTTGCTCTTCAGTTTCTCTGTATACGGGCAATCTGCTCGGGAGTGGGGGTATACTGGAAGCCGGCACTCTGAATTTGGTCTAGAGACTGTGTAGAGTCGCGAGCCAGTGTCGTCGGTGCGCTCCTGTCGGTCGTTGTACCGCTCAGTTCGCGCCCGATTTTCTCGAGCGCCTCGACACCACGTTCGAGGAGCTGGTGGGTGGCTCGCGCCAGTCGAAGCGTCTCCACCAGTGCTCCCCCTTCGGAGGTTCGATGAGGTCGTTGCTCTCTCCAGCGAGTTCCCAGATTACCCGTTCTACGTCAGCATCCTCGGCAACCGTCCGATGTGCGAGCAGGGCAGGATATGCACGGTCGCCCTGACTGCAGAGCACGACCAGCCACTCGTCGCTTCCATCCCCGAGTACGATGTAGTGGTCGCGATCAGCGCGCTGGAAGACCCGCCGGTCCGGACGGGAGACGGTTCGCCAGTTCTCGGGGAGCGTCGGCGACGGCCGTCCGCCGTCGGGGAGGTCGACGACATCGTCGGGAGGGTCGCCATCGCGGCGTCGAGCTCCTCGCCGGTTCGGGGCCGCCTCGCGTGGGTCTCGACGAGGAATGTCGAACTTCTGCATCCACTTCGAGACCGTCTGTTGTGTACAGCCTAGTTCATCCGCGATCTTGACCGTGCTCAGCTCCTGTTTCCAGTAGAGTTCGTGGAGGAGCGATTCGTCTCGCCAGGGGTGATGTGCATCTGTCATAGCTGTGTTCGAAAGTGTCCGTTAAGGGACTCCCGCCCCCTTCAAGGGGGAAATAAACCTCTCTGCCGCAGTAATGGCGGCTGTTCAAGCGGCTCTTTGACTCTCCAGAAAGCGTTTATCAGCCGCTTGAAAACAGGGAACTATGCGCCGCCGCACTGTCCTCGCAAGTCTCACTGCCGGCATCGGATCACTTGCCGGGTGTAGTACAACGCTCGGCGGGACAACGGAGACACCGACTACGACACCAACCGAACAGCCAACTGAATCACCGACACCGACCTCCAATGATCCCAGTGAAAACGAGGAATGGGAGCTCGGGGCCGCGAGCATCATCGACCTGACGACAGCCAACCGTACCTATGCACTTGCGCCTCTCCGCTATCGCTCCGACGATGGCGCAAGCATCAGGATGCGGTTCTCGTCGACGGCGACATCGGAGGGACCTGCGACGGTCGAAGCAACGCTCACCAACGAGAACCCCTTCGAGAACACATTTCGGTTGGACTGGACGCCCCCTTCGGGCGACTCTTTAGCGATATCCCCCATCCGATGGGAGAACGGAGTGGCGACTTTACGTATCGTGTCGGGTTGATATTTGCTCCGACGGCGAACCACGATCTCGTCGAGGATCCGCCTGACATCCAGCGTGCCGACGATGGCTACTGGCGACTTGCCTCTGATACAACCCCGGAACTCCCCGAGCGAGTTCGCCTTTCGCCGGGTGAAACTATCCATGGAGAGTACGCTCTGGTCGGTCGCGCCGAAGGGGTGGGACGTGGACGGCCACCAGGCGTCTACGAGTTCTCCCGAGCGGGCGAGCGGCCGCTTCGAGTGGCTGTTTGGCCGACCGACTCGCCCGGCCCAGCCACCGACTCGCAGTTCGCAGGCATGTCGGTTCCTGCGCTTCCGGGTGACAGCGATACGGCATGGTTCCACAACGCTGACGCGAGTTCACCGACGTTCGTCCGCCCAAGCACCGAGCAGACGAGTTTACCAGCCCGTATCGAGTTCACGTTCATTAATCGGGCTCGGGAGGCGGTGGGGTGTGGCCACTGGAACGTCTACAAACTTCAGGGTGGAGAATGGTTCCACCTCGGTCCGTACGTTCAGGATGCTGTCTGCCATCGCCTCTCACCCGGACATGCAGAAACCTGGGCTCTGCGGGCTGCGACTTCCGAGATGGCTCCGTGTGAGGCGCAGAGCTATCCGTTCCTCGGCGGCGGACGTTACGCCGCCGTCGCGGGCTACGGCCACGCGACAGCCCAAAGTGGAGCCCTCGTCGAGATTGACGCGCCACCAGTGACTGTCGTCCCGACCGATGATGTCACGACCCAGCGTGACAGCGGAACAGTGACGGCGACCTCGGATCGCTGGCGAACGGCTCCCGACTCTGAGGGACGTTCACGCGTGTCCCTTGTGCTCGAACCGGTAGGCAATGCTAACCGACGGCTTATCGCCGAACAGGTGATGCGCCGCCGCTATCGCGGGTATCGGAATACCCTCGCGTTTGTTGCCTCGGACGTGGAGCGTGTCGTCCTTCGCACAGACGACCGAACGGCTGACTGGACCGCTGGTTACGACGATGGGACAGCCCAGTTCCGATACGAAGAGCAAGCGTACCGCATTACGAAGCGTACACCCTGACTATTGTATCCGTTTCAGGGTTCGTATACCGGCTAGAATCAGCTCGATTTCGGGGTCAGAATCGGCGACACATTCTCGCGCCGGTTCAAATGCAAGTTATGGTGGGAGGTGACGGTCGTAGATATTCCGGCGATGCCCAACCGCCTCAACGATCAGGACATCCTCATCCCGGTCCCAGGTGATGATCGCACGATAGTCGCCAGCACGAAGCTTGTAGTATGGATACCCGGTGAGCTTTTCGAGACGATGAGAGGTCCAGTCCTTTGCTTCGTCGAGTTTCTTCACCAACCGCTCTTGGGCTTCCGATTCGAGCCCCTCCAGCAAATCGAGTGCTTTTGGCGTCCACTCGACCTCAGTCATCGATGCCCAGCCGGTCCTTCACGTCGTCCTGCGACACCGTCTCGCCCTGCTCCCGCTGTTTGCGGCTCTCGGCCAGATGATCCAGGGCTTCCTCGGACAGCTGCGTTGGCGGATTGACGGCGTCCCGAAGCGCGTCGCGGATGAACTCGGATTTGTTCGCGTAGCCACGCTCCTCCCAGACGTCGTCGACCTGTGCCAGCAGCGACTGTGGCACGCGGACGTTGATCTTCTCCATCTCACCGTCGCCGCCGGCATCGCTGTCAGTGCTCATATGCTGTGATACGCCTGTATCACGTAAGTAGCTTCGGTTGGATACGCGAACTGTGGTTAACGAGGTCGAGACTGCGTGCGAGGGAGAGCCGCCGATGCTCCGAGAAGTTCAGGACGACGGCTTGGCCGTCGACGCGGAAGCCGACGTATTCGACTGCGTCTCGGTGAGCCTGACCTGGCGATGCGACTGGAACCGATTCCGAACTGGCCATAGGTACATTCCCGTTCATTCGTTGCTCGCGGGCGGTTCGGTGACCCCCGCACCCCTCTCGGGGGCAATAAACACCACCAGCCCAGAATTGTCCTTGAGTTACAACGGATCCGCTGATTTGCTCTACGAGGGTGGAGCTGCTCAGACCATTTCCTGTTGGAGTAATTCCTGTAAACACGGGAGTCCCGAACGTTAACTACCGGGGAAGCATAGGTCTATGTATGACAATTACGACTGAGTTTTCCCTCAGTTCACCGTCTCTCCCGCTGGTCAGTATCACTGAGAGACTCCCACCGGACCAAATTGAGTGCGTCCATGGGCTCTGTTTCGAACAGGACGCCCGGATGTTCATCGTCAAAATCGATTCCGATGTCAACGTTTCAGAAGCCGACTTGGAATCGCTGGACGAAGTCCAAGAGGCGACAACGATCGGCTACGCGGGCGAGCAAACCGTCCACAACCTTACGATAGACCTCGCCGACGCGATCTCGGAAGTATTCAGTGGTGGCAGTTCCGTAGCGGCCAAACTCGAGCCGACCGTCGTCACACCGGACGGATGGTACGAAAGGAAAGTGTACAAGGACCGTGATGCGTTCATGGAGTCCCGGATCCGCTGTGAGAACTACGGGATCTCGCTCGACCTCATCTCGATGACCTCCACTTCCGCTGCATCGGACGATGCTATCCCGTTTGGGTTGACTGAACGGCAATACGAGGCGCTGACACTCGCACTCTCTCGTGGCTACTACGAGAGCCCACGACAGACCTCGACTGAGGAGCTCGCTACGGAACTCGGCATCTCACAACCCTCGCTCTCGAGACTCCTCAGGCGGGGTGAGCGTCAGCTACTCTCTTCGGCACTCCAAACACAGGAGCACTTAAACACGGTTTCCAATTAGCACCGTCGCTATCTGGCCGTAGTCCCTCTGATTTTGTAGACAGAGACCTACTATGAAGACAGTTGAACTCAACAACGGTGTGGAGATGCCGATTCTCGGATTCGGCACGTATCAAATCGAGGACCTCGACGAGTGCGAACGAAGTGTCTCGGAAGCACTCGATACGGGGTATCGACTCATTGATACCGCGGCGGCGTATGGGAACGAGAAGGCGGTTGGGCGGGCAATCGAGAAGAGCGACGTGCCGCGAGACGAGGTGTTCGTTACGTCAAAACTCTGGGTGCAGGACACCGGCTACGAGGCTACGTTGGACGCGTTCGAGCGATCGTTGGACCGACTGGGCCTCGACTACCTCGACCTGTTTCTGATTCATCAGCCCTACGGCGACGTCCACTGTTCGTGGCAGGCTATGGAAGACCTCTACGAGGACGGCAAAATCAGGGCCATTGGGGTCAGCAACTTCCACCCCGACCGGGTGATGGACCTCATGGTCCACAACGACGTCGTCCCGGCAGTGAATCAGATCGAGACGCATCCCTTCTACCAGCGAACCGAGGATGCAGCATTCCTCGAGGAACAGGACATCCAACACGAGTCGTGGGGGCCGTTCGCCGAAGGCCAGAACAACATCTTCGAGCACGACGTGTTGACCACGATCGGAGGCCGCCACGGCAAATCCGCTGCACAGGTAGTGCTTCGATGGCTCATCCAGCGCGAAATCGTCGCCATTCCGAAATCGGTTCACGCCGACCGGATCGCCGAGAACTTCGAGGTCTTCGACTTTGAACTCACCGACGAGGAGATGGAGACGGTCGCCGAACTAAACGAGGGTGAAAGCCAGTTCTTCGACCACCGAGACCCGGGAATGGTGAAGTGGCTGGGGGAAGCTGAGCGCGAGACCTAAATCTCGATTACAGAGCGCTCCCTTCGGCCAGCACTCAATGTGACTGCGGTACGCATCGCTTACGGATACTTAAACGCGGTATCTCGTTAGCATCACGCCCAAGCGATTCACGTCCTTTGTTCAAACCGAGCACGACGATGGAATACACGACTCTTGCTTCGACCGGAATGGAGGTCAGCCGCATCTGTCTCGGCGGGATGAGTTTCGGCGTGAGCGACTTCCACGACTGGACGCTCGACGAGGAGGGCTCGCGCGAAATTATCGAACGCGCGATTGACCTCGGTATCAACTTCTTCGACACGGCCAACGCGTACTCAAATGGAGAGTCCGAGGAGATCATTGGGAATGTTCTCGGAGAGTACGACCGCGACGAACACGTCGTCGCCACGAAATGCTACTTCCCCACGAACCTCTTCTCCGATGCAGACGAACCGCACCCGAACGCGTCGGGACTCTCCCGGAAGACTGTCGAGCAAGAACTGGAGAATTCGCTAGACCGACTGGGGATGGATACCATCGACCTCTACCAGATCCACCGGTGGGACTACGAGACACCCATCGAGCAAACGCTGCGTACCCTTGATGACGCAGTTCGACGCGGGAAGGTTCGATACATCGGCGCGTCGTCGATGTGGACTCACCAGTTCGCCGAGGCACTGTACACCAGCGAGCACCTAGATCTTGAACAGTTCATGACGATGCAGGACCACTACAACCTCGTCTACCGCGAAGGCGAGCGGGAGATGTTCCCCTTCTGCGAGAAGAAGACATCGGCGTCATCCCGTGGAGTCCGCTCGCACAAGGATACCTCACCCGCCCCCACGAAGAGATGACGGCGACGACCCGCGGCGAAGAGCTCACCGAGACGCACGAGGAATACCGGATGGGCGGCGGACCGGCCGTCAACGAGCGCGTCGAGGAACTCGCTGCGGAGAAGGGGGTGACGATGGCACAGCTCTCGCTGGCGTGGTTACTCTACCAGGACGTCGTTGATGCACCGATCGTCGGCACCACGAGCGTCGAACATCTCGAACAAGCCGTCGACGCACTCGATATCGACCTGACGGATTCAGAGCTAGAGTACTTGGAAGAACCGTACGAGCCCCTGCCGATTGCCGGCACTCCTGTCCCTGGGTCGGAAGCCAACTAGAGCTCGATGATCTGTGGCTTCAGTCACTCCATAATGAGAGAGAATACCCTACGTACTTCGGACGATTCGGAGATCGATAGAACGAGTCGGCGTAAACTCCTAGGGGCAGCTGCAGTGGCAGGAGGTGGCTTCCTTGCGGGATGTATACACCAGAGCGGGTCCGAGACGGAAGAGCAGAATACCCCCTCCCAAACTGCGGATGAGGACAGCGTACTGATCGTGTTTTTCTCTCGTACGGAAAACACCCAAGCTGTCGCTGAAATCATTCAGCAAGAAGTGGGTGGAGAGCTGTTCGAAGTGTTGCCGGCAGACCCGTACCCCGTCGATTACGACACGCTCGTCTCACAGGTAGACCAAGAAAACGAAGAGGGCTACACCCCGCCTCTCCAATGTAACGTGGAGAATATCGAGGCGTATGACACCGTATTTTTCGGTGCCCCGACGTGGGATATGCAGTTGCCACCGCCGATGAAGACCTTTCTGAGTGAACACGATTTGGGCGGGAAGACTGTGGTCCCGTTCAATACGAATGGTGGGTATGGCGTCGGGAGTAGCTTTCAAACGATAGAAGACCGCTGTCCAGATGCCGATGTACGGGAGGGCTTCTCCACGAGGGGTGGGTTGGAGAGAATGGTGTGTACCTGGCAATCAAAGACGATCGGCGGGAGGAAGTCAGGGCGGAAGTGACTGAGTGGTTACAGAGGATTCAGATGTAACCTCAGCCTTGCCGGTGCCGCGGCCGCACCCCTCTCATGGAATTGTTGCGTCACCGAAGTCGAACCGTTTCACCATCATACTCGAGAATATCCTTCGTGACCAGTCGCTCAATCGCGTCATTGACGGCGTCCTCTTGATCGCCAGAAAGCGCCCGCACATTCGAAAGGGCCCGCTCTTGAATTGCTTCGACGCCGTTGATGCCCTCGTCAACAGCTTTCAATATGGTGTACTCGATCTCGAATGCTGTCGCGAACGTTTCGATGCGGTCGATGAACGCATCCGGGAGCCCGGACAATGAGTTCACCGCTATTTCGATTGCGAATAGCGGGTGGGAGCGGTCACGGATCTGTCGTGCTTCAGTGGAGCCAGTATTGAACGGTCGCTGATCGTCAATCTCCGTCAGAATCACCTCATAGTCTAACCCACGCTGGGCATACGTTCGCATATCTTCGATGTCGCGGCGTCGGCCACTCCCCAGATCTCCGCCGGAGACCGCTTTTAGCAGAAACATATCCTCATCGGAGAGAATGTGTGCTGTTGCGTGACGGCCGGTCCAGAACTCTTCAGCCCGGTCGTGCATTCGGTCGGTGATCCACACTTTCCCGACGACCTGCCGTTCGAAGAGGTCAATCTGGAGTCCACGCTCTGCGTGATGCAGTTCGACGGTTTTCCCGACGCCCTCAAACGACTCTGTTGGCTCGCCGACCACTGAGAATCCCTTGGATGTGAGCGTCTGATAGACGTGTTCGAACTCAGAGACCACACCAAGCGCGAGGTCGATATCCTCCGTCTGGTCTTTCAACCCGTGAACTGTCATCGCCGATCCCCCAAGGAGATACACAGTTACGGACTGTGACAGCCAGCTGTCGAAACTCTTCGAGAAACGCCCTGATTGCCTCGCTACCACTAAATACAGTCATGCGACTCCGTACTGCTCTTTGAGTGCCCTGAATTCTGCTTCACTCGGGAGGACGACAGGAAGGTCCTCAGCGATGTCGAAACTCTCCTTGGAGTGACCGATACATCGCAGTCACCGTAGACTCTAGACCATACCACTGCGAAGTCCTTGTCAGCGTCTCTTGGCCGATGTCCGATGTCTCGATCAAGAGCATTGCATAACTGACACGGCGGGACCCGCTATCGAGGACGAGCGTGTGGCACACTACGTCGGCAGGTGTGAGTTCCATGTCTGGAGCATACCAGAACGCGGGTTCGCCAGCGAGGAAAAATTGCAGGCCGTACTCGGCAAACCGAGCAAGCCCGGTCAGTTGCCAGTCGGTGGCGCCCTCGAGTGCCTCCGTATCCTCGGCTGTCTGCACGCGGACGAGTGCTCGCTTCGGATCACACCATTCGACGGTCGCACTCGGTGCAAGTCTTCGGACGCGCGACCGGTGCTCGTGCCGGACGACTGCACGAGCGAACGTCAGCAGCGGCGAGAGGTCCTCACTCAACGCGTACTCCGGGCCGGAGGGGGATAGCATCGAGCGATGTTTGAGCGGTGACAGCGCCTTGTGGGCGCCTTGCCGAGTAATCTTGAGTCGCTCAGCAATCTCAGACACACGTCGGGGCTCGTCGAGATACCAGCATACCCGGAGTGTAGCCGGCGAGAGAAGGTCGGGCCATTCGACGTGTCCAAGTTCGGATCGAAGGGCCCGGTACGCTTCGACGACTGGGTGGTCTGTGAGGGAGACCTCCCGCTGGTTGTTTGCCCCACGGTGTTCGGCGAGCAACCCCGATTCGAGTAGCTTGTCGAGTACGTCGTAGAGATGAGTCTGCGAATATTCGGTTTCCATCGCGAGATCAGCTGCTGTGGCTTCCCGGCCGGTGCTCAACGCGTCGATGACGGCGAGTCCAGCCTTAGTGAGCATCTGTGTCTACTGTAAGAACCATACCTATAAATACGTTTGCTGATTTAGGTTGACGACAATCGATTCAACAACGATTCGTCAATGCGATCTGCGAGCGCAGTCTCCAATGATCTGTTGAGTTACTATCTGAATGGGGAGCGAACATCGCTAAGCCAGATGTGACACCTCATCTGGTTCCTCCACATCGTCGAATTCGCCACGTTTCGACCGGCTCCCAGTCCTCATTTGGCTTCGGACTCCACCAGTCGACCTCATAGTCGTCTGGGGCACCGAGGACCTTCACCCGTGCCGACCCATCGGGTAGGTCGCGACGGAGCTTCTCGTCGACGTGGAGGTTCCACGTCGAGTGGGTGTCGAAGCAGGCGAGGACGGCCTCCTCGTAGCCGCGTGTCTCTCGGGATTCTTGGAGTTCGACCTGCGTGTTGCAGTTCTTGCAGAACACACCCTCGAACAGAATGTGACTGAATACCTCGTGCCCGCAGACGGGACACCAGAGGAACTCGAACAGTGCTTCGCTGTGACGGTCGATGACTTCCAGACTCATCTGTGAACCTGGCCCGATTGAGACGGGCCACCCCTCTCGGCCCAAAAATAAACGCCCTCGCAGATGCACCCTTATCAATCAGCGCTCGGCGCCGTACACGATTCTCGAGGATGCTTCGTACCCACAGCTCCGACACTCAAACCAGCGCTGAACTTTCGCGCCGTCAGCCGTTTTCCCACCGATTGCCACGTCGCTACTCGGACACTCGGGACAGCTCAGCTCGGGCGCTGGCCGGTCACGGAGCTCGTCACGGAACGATTTCGCGTCTTTCGTCTCGTACCCCCGCGACCACACCGGGTAGCCGTCGACGAGGATTGCGCCACGCCACTTGTAGCGGTACGAGTCCGGGGCTCGGTGTAGGACAGCCCGAGCGCCGGTCTCCGTATTCCGGTATGCGAGTGTGGGCGTGCGGCTCTCGCGCTTCCAATTTGTGATCCGGGACATCTGTTAGAAGTGGACGTCGGCGGGCACGATCCAGAGCTCCTCGCTCACCTCCAGCACTCGATCCAGGTGGTCACGGTGACGGATCCCGTTCGCGTATTCGTTGTACAGGAAGATCGTCGGACCATCGTACGCACCGACCTTGTGGAAGGCGTGCCGGGCGAGGTCCTCGTCGCGCATGATCTCCTCGTCGGAGAGCTCGTCGATGGCCTCCTTCACCCGGCTGAGATTCCGCTCGAACTCCTCTTTCGTCGCCTCCCAGCCACGCTCAAGCAGGTCTTGGCCGTCATCGGAGTCGATGGGGGCTGCAGTCGGCAACTCACCCCATCGCGCCTTCCCCGCAACGGACGTATCCTCCTCATCGAACGTGATGTAGTAATCGAAGACGGCGCCGGCGTGTGGGTCCGCGCCGACCAGGCGGTCGAACACCGTCTTTCCGGTGGCCAGTGCGTCGTCGTGGGTCGATTCTTCTACCAGAGCGTAAATTACCATGTGCATCTCGAACACCTCGAAACGCCGACGCACCGGGAGTGATTGCTCGCTCGCTCCTGCTGCGCCGGCACCCATCGCCGGCGCTCGAAAAACTCTCCTCGTGACGGAGGATTCTCAGGCCTCGTCCGCTCGTCCGACAGTGATGGTCAGGTCGCCCGACGCGTAGTCAGCCTCGAAGTCGACCACGAACGCGTCCGCCTCGTAGGCGGCGTGGTAGGCGCGGTGGCGTTGGAGTGAGCCTGTCGCCTTGAAGTGGAAGAACGCGGCCGCCGTGTAGGGCTTGCTCTGTGTTTCGACCTGCGACTCGACGGATGCGGGGCGCGCGATCTGGGGCGTCTCCGTGTCGATACTCGCAGCGAACTCCTTCGCTTCCTCGACGGTTGCTTGCGAATGTGCCGGTGTCTCGCCGGTGAGCACGTTCACCGGGGTTTCCGTCTCGTCGGTGAACAGGACGTCTTCGAAGGTATGTGTCCCGAGGACCGCCTCGGGATCCAACTCGCGGTCGTGAAACGGGTCGTCATCTGAGGTCATCGAATCACGAGCCTATGGCGGGGCTCACCCATTCCCGCCCCTGAAAAACAGCAGCTGCCACGAAGCAAATCATCTCTGTAGCTTCCGCTCCTCGAAGATGGAGGAGACGACTACCGGCGTCTGATCGTCATCATATGTGACTACTGGAGCTGACTTCCGAAAAATACCGATCGTGAACAGTGTTTTCTGTTCTTCGACGCGATTCAGGCGTCGAAGAACCGGTCGGGCGTCATCCGCGATAGGCGCATCGCGTTCCCGGTGACGCCGAGGCTCATCCCCATGTCGCCGACGATGACCGCGACCGCGACGCTCACCAGTCCCAGCGGGACGCCGAGTGCAAGCAGGGCTTTCACGCCGAGGCTCGACCAGATATTCTGGCGGATCACGCCGTTCGCCGTGTGCGACAGCCCGTAGAGATACGGCAGCTTGCCGATGTCGTCGCCCATCAGCGCGATGTCGGCGGTCTCGATTGCGGTGTCCGTTCCGGCCGCGCCCATCGCGATGCCGACCTCAGCGGTCGCCAGCGCGGGCGCGTCGTTGATGCCGTCGCCGACCATCGCCACGTCGCCGTACTCCGCCTGTAACGCCTCCACGGCATCGACCTTCTCGTCGGGCAATAGTTCTGCACGATACTCGTCGACGCCGACCTGTTCGGCGATCGCACGGGCCGTCCCCTCGTTGTCGCCGGTCAGCATCACGACATGCGCGACGCCGAGTTCGTGTAGCCGTGCGACCGCCCGTTCGGCGGCCGGCCGTACCTCGTCGGCGATGGCGATAATGCCGATCAATTCGGTATCCGTGCCGACGAGGACGACCGTCTTCCCCTCATTCTCGAACCGCGAGATCGCGCCGTCCTCGAGGTCGGCACAGTCCTCGCGTTCGCACTGTTCGTGGGCCACTTCGGCGACTGCGCCGCCGTCGGCACGGAGGTGGGCGTGCGACAGGTCGAAGCCCAACTCCTCGAAGAGGGCGGGCTTGCCTGCATAGTACGTCTCGCCGTCGATGTCTGCGCTGATCCCCTTTCCGGTGATGCTCTCGAATTTCTCGATACTCGGCACGTCATCGCCGGCATCCTTTTCGGCGCGTTCGAGTATCGCCTCGGCGATTGGGTGTTCGCTTCGCTGCTCGAGTGCAGCCGCGTGCTGGAGTACCGTCTCGTCGTTCGTACCGCCAAGCGCTACGACGTCCGTGACCGCGAGTTCGCCCTTGGTGAGGGTACCAGTCTTGTCGAGGGCGATGGCGTCCACCTCGCCCATCGCTTCGAGGTGGTTGCCGCCTTTGATGAGGACACCGTTCTTCGCGGCACTGGTGATCCCCGACACCACGGAGACTGGCGTCGAGATGACAAACGCACACGGGCAGGCGATCACCAGCAGAGTAAGCCCCCGAATGAACCACGCCTGCCAGTTACCAGTGAAGGTATGTGAAAAGCCGGCGAGACCGAGGGTTGCGCCCCCGTTGATGAGCAGCGGCGGGAGCGCGGCGGTCAGAATCGCAAAGGCGACGACTACCGGCGTGTAGTAGCCAGCGAACCGGTCGACGAACTGCTCCTTCTCGGTCTTTTGCTCCTGTGCGCCCTGCACCATTTCGATGATCTGTGAGAGCGTCGATTCCGAGGCGGGGGCGGTCGCCTCAAATTCGAGGTAGCCCTCTTCGTTGATGCTGCCGGCATATACCTCGTCGCCGACGGTCTTGTCGACGGGGACGCTCTCGCCCGTGATCGGTGACTCGTCGACCGCACTTCCGCCGTCGACGACGGTGCCGTCGAGCGGAATCTTGTCGCCGGGGCGGACGATGACGGTCTCGCCGACGTCGACCTCGTCGGCGGGGACGGCGACCTCCTCCCCGTCGCGGCGGACTGTCGCCTCGTCGGGCGACAGCTCCATCAGCTCGCGCAGGGAGTTCCGTGCCCTGTCCATCGCGTAGTTCTCGAGGATTTCGGCAGTGCTGAACAAAACAGCCAGCGTCGCCGCCTCGACAAAGTAGCCGATGCCGGTCGCGGCGATGATCGCCGTCCCCATCAGCAGGTCGATATCGAGACTCAGGTTCTTCGCCGAGTAGTACCCGCCGCGAACAACCGGGACACCGCTGGCGACGGTTGCCACGAGGAAGAGTACGTCCGCAATGTGAAGCGGGTAGTTGAGGACACTTGCGATGGCGATGTTCTGTCCTGCGAGGAGGAACTCGAAGAGGAGCCCGACGGTGAGGAACGCCGCTCCAATCCACGTCTTCTTCGCTCGCGGGCTCGTCCACACCTCTGACGGGGGAGCAATCTCCATCCCGCCCTCCGATGTCTCTTCGGTGTTGTGTCCACCGTTGACGACCTCGTAGCCTGCGTTCTCGATTGCCTGAATAACCTCCGCCTCGGTCGTGCGGTCGGAATCGTAGGTGACGCTGGCTGTCCCGGTTGTCGGTTGGAGCGTGGCGTCGACGACACCGTCGACGCGCTGGAGGCTCTTGTCGACCTTTTGGGCACACGAGGGACAGTCCATTTCGGGGACGGTGAGGCGGGCGGTCAGCTCCCGTCGCTGTCCGCCGCCGCTCGCTGGCCCCGTTGTATCCGCATCCGGGTTCTCTGTCATCACCTTACGGTAGGAGCGGGAGTTCGATATGTCTTTGTTGGAATATTCCAAACCCGTGCGTTAGCGCGATGCCAGCCGTTCTTCCGTGACCCGCTCGCCGGCAACATGTTGCTTCGCCAAATGTCTTCCGCCCGACGGAGTCGGTAGGTGAGTGTTGACCGCGGCACGTCGAGATGCTCGGCGAGCTCGCCGACGTCGACCTCGCGGGGCGACTCGTAGTAGCCGTGTTCGACCGCGGCCTGAAGCGCGGCCTCCTGGGCTGGCGGGAGGCCGCTCGGTGTCCCGTCGCGTCCCCCAGCTGCTGTCGTCGTGTCCGCTGTGCGAAGCATCTCCATCTGGGCGCACTCCCCGACGGCGACCTCAAGCGCGTCGAAGAACGCCGCCACGTCGCCATCGCCGGAGTGGATGAGTCGCCACGTGTAGTGGCGACCCTCGTGACGAGTCTCGAACAGCACGCCGTCGCCGAGGTGGTCGCGAGCGATGTGGGGGACTGAGGCGCAGGTAGGGGTGCGCTCCCAATCTGAGTAGAGGATGAGCGCGTCGTCCGTGCGGTCGAGGACGCGGGTGGTCTGTGTGGCGTTGCAGTCCTCGGTGGCGAGACAGTCAGCGTAGTAGTCGCCGTTGAGAAAGGCGTCCTCGATGGCGTTGAGCGCCTCAGGCGTACCGGTGGCATGGTCGACCCGCCAGAGACGCTCGGCAGTGGCGTGCAGCGAGAGCGAGCGAACGCGAGCGTCGGGGTGGTCGGCGAGAGCGTCCGCCACCCTGTTGCAGCCGGGCTCGTATTCGAGAGCGAAGACGAGTTCGCGCATACCCCGTCTAAGGTCTGCTACGACATAACCCATGGCCTGCAGCGTTGTCGACCAGTAGACCTCAGATTACGTCGTCAGGGTCGTGAACTTCCTGCATTCGCTGTGCTTCGGCCGCGTATTGCTCTTGGAGGTCGGGGTCATCGACCATGCCAAGATTGCCGGGTTCAGCATCGACTGCTGCTGTCGTGTCTCGGACGTCGGTGAAGGACGTGAGTGCGCGTTCCTTCCGATAGTACTGTTCTCCATCGGGCGTCGCGTAGGTGAGGATGATCAGGTTCTGTTCGTCATCGGAGTACGTTCGTTCGACAAGCCAGACACGAAGACCGTCTTCAGATTGATTTGACATACTTGTGTGTTCCCCGGTATCCACTAAGGGATTGGTGTTACGGCTTGCCGAGACTCGCTGTCTCGAAGGGTGATTCTTCGGTCGGAATGAGCAGCTCCTGTCGGTCTCCGACTCGCTCAGCGAGCTTCCGTTTCAGGTACTGTCTCGCCGTCGACGGCGTGAAGACGCCCTTGTCGAGCATATCGCCGACGACGTCTTTGAGGGCCGCGAACTGTCCCTGCAGGTGGCCGTCGCCGACCGGCTCGCCGTCGTACCAACGCACCGTCGCAAGCGCGCCGTTCCCGACTGTTTCTCCCTGTTCGACCGTCTCCGAGTCGTACTGGAGGCCGAACCACAGCGTCCGATAGGCGGCCACCTCGAACGTCGTCGACACCACGAAGAACGCCTCGTGGTGGAGGTAGTCGAGGTGGTCAGCGACGATCTCCTCAAGGGTGAGCCCGGTGGCGCGGGGCTTCAGCTCGACGACCGTCGACGGTCGATCCTCGTCAGCGAGGTAGCCGTCGATCGCATCTGCCTCAAGGCCATCGGCCAGTTCAGCCAGCAGCTGTTTCGCCCACTTGGAGTCGGTGTCGTCGCCACCGAACGGCGACTCAGCCGAAATTCGGTGCTTGAGCTTGAGATTCGCTGCACCCCAATGAGAGTAGTGGAGCGTGTACTGTCCGTCAGTTCGTTCGTACGCAACGAGTGCGCGGTGGCCCATTGAACAATCACCTCGCAGGACGACCCACGACTGGATCGCCCCGCACCCCTCCCGGGGGACGAACAACGCTACTCGTCGATCAGGTCGGGGGAACTCGAGGTCCGCGTACAGCACCTCACCGTCGCGGACGACGTACCGTTTCGCCAGCACGGGAAATCGGCACTTGGTAAATCCGGCTGTCTGGATGTCGAATTCTTCGTCCGGTTCGAGATACTCCGCGAGCGACCGGAGGAACTCGTGGGTGACGATGCCACCGTCGTAATCAGGAAGACCGTTCTCACGAGCCTCGTACACTTCGAAGCTGTCGTAGCCCCAGATGATCAGTTCGCCGTCGTCATCCACCTCCCAGTTGAGCGTCCCGAAGCAGTGGTTCTCACAGAGTTCGCGGACTTCCTGTGGATCCGATACGAGCGCGCCGGTCGATGTCGTTGCGGCTTGGAGTGTTGCCATGGGTTGTTCTCGGGAGCGGTCTCGCGCCCGCACCCCTTCAGGGGGCGAACAACCACTCACGCTGTGACGGCCACAGGACGCTGCGTTGCCGACGCGTCGTGCTGTCAGGATTCTTCGTTGGCGTCACCGTCCGCCGTCGTATCCGGTCGGGTGAGGAGCTCTACCTGCTCTGAAGCGTCGTTGCTGTGCTGATCCGCTCTCGATCGACGGACTCCAATTGCTCGCCGTCGATACTGGTGAGATTGTTGAGCGCGCGGTGCAGCCGGTAGCCGGGTGTGTCGCGTGGGTCCATATGTGCGCCTCCGCCAATTCTCGGCGCCGAAAAACACCGGCGGGTAGTCAGCAGGTGTGGTATCGTCGGGTGGTCGCGAGCTGGCTTCTGTTAACCAACAACTTCGAGCCGACACCAGAATTGTTGGTTAATTTGACGTCATCTTTACTGACCGGCTTCGGGTTCGGGTCCATAGCGGGGCGTGCCGCACCGCTGACAGCCCCACATTGGCTGCCCGGTCCACTCGTCATCGGGGATAGCCTCGAATTCGCGGAATCGATGCTTAGTCTCCCGATCACACTCTCGACACTCGAGGTGGGTTCTGTTTGGACGCTCGCGTCGTGGCTGTTCGGTATCGGTCTTGTCAACGGATTCCTGGAGCGCAATCGCTGGCACCAGCCAGAGGTCGTCTGCGTCCTCACGTAGGCTTGCAAGACGATCTTCGGAGCGAACCCCACCCCCGGTTTCCTCGTAGAGAAACGTCGCGTGCTCACCGTCGTGACGGGGCTGCGTCGTCTCTGTCCACGGTGTCCGGTTGCGAGCGGACGCGAGCAGCTGATTACCACATTCAGACGTGACCCGTGTCGCCGAGGGGAGCGAGGGCCACTGATCAACAAGCTGTGGGGCCGGTTCCTTGTCGAGATCGTAGATTAGCTTGCAGTCATCGACTACTGGGTCATCATCTGCCTTCGCGAGGAGGGTCGCCGCAGCAGATCCCTTCCCGACGGCGGCGTAGAACGTTGACGCCTCGACGAGCAGCTGGATGACGTGGAGGAGAGTCCGTTCGGCATTCGCTGTGTCCTGGCCGTCGGCTCCTTCGAGATGGTTCGTGAGACAGAATCGGCACTTCGACTGGCCAGCGGGGATCGACGCTCCACAGGAAGCGCACTCGGTCTCATCTGCTGTCGGGCCATCTGGATAGTCCGTGTCGACGCCACCAGAGCGTTGCCGCCGGGGCTCGCCACTACTACTGGCGAGTTGATCGTCGGGAACGTGGGTCGCTTCACCGAGCGGTCGGAGGGCTTCGTAGTCGGCGTACTGGTCGGTCATAGAGTATTCTGGCCGTATCATGCTTCGTCTTCGGGTTTAAACAATAGCTCTCACATCAATCATCCTACAGGTACACAATCGAAAATCAGCAGTGTGGGCCTTAGACAGCCAGTTCGTCCAGCGCGTCGCGGTGGGTCCGCACGGTGACCACCGAGACGTTCGCAACGTCAGCGACGTCCGATTGGGTGAGCCACCGTCCGTCTTCGCGTCCGGCCTTGTACAGACAGGCTGCGGCGAATCCGGATGGCCGAACCCCCGTGGTTGTTCCGGTCGATTCGGATGCTTCCGCCAACTGCCGAGCCCGCTGCCGGATCTGATCGGAGACGTCGAGCTCCGATGCCAACCGTGGAATGAACGCACTGGGCGTCACGGGTTGGGCCGGCAGGCCAAGTTCCGTGTTCAGCGTCGTGTATGCGTTCGTCACCCGCGATTGCTCGACGCGCGCCGACTCGGTGATGTCGTCGAGCGTTCGCGGCCGCCCGTTACACCGACACGCGCCGTAGACACTCGCGGCGGCCATCGCCTCGATCGACCGGCCCTGCAGGAGGTCCTCGTTCTGAGCGCTGCGGAAGAGCTGGCAGGCCTGGTCACGGATCGTCTCGGATAGTTCGAGCGCACTACTGATCCGGCGGACTTCACTAAGCCCGTGTGCGAGGTTGCGTTCAGCTTTCGACTGAAACCGCCCACGGGTCTGTTCACGCCGCATCCGAGCGAGCCGCCGTCGCTTCTGTCCTGAGAGTTCGTTCCCGTTCGCATCGGTCCCGCGGCCCGATCTCCGTCGACAACCCTCGATCGTGTCGTGCCGCGGTCAACGGAGCGCCCGTGCGCTCCCGTTCGTCTTCGTCGAACCCTCGCCACTCTGGCCCGTGGTCGATCCGCTGCTCGTCGATGACGAGCCCACACTCCTCGCAGATGGTTTCGACTGCGTTGGTAGTGACCCGCCCGTCGCACTCGGGACACAGGTTAGCGCTCGACTCCGTCTGGACGTCCTCATCGAAGTCAGTTTCGTAGATGTCTCTGATTGCCATGGTTCTCACCGTGTTCAGGGAACTTGCCAGTACGGCGAGCCCCTCACCCATTGAGGGGTAAATAAACGCCAATTGCTCCCAAAGCTCCATCATCCACTCTACTGAAACACGAGAAAGAGTAACTCAGTATGCCCAACGACACTGACCCACTCTCTCAGGCAATCCACGACCAGCTTCTGGAACTTCTCCAAGAAGGAGAACTCGATGAGGAACCCACCGAAGACGAGATCGCGGAAGCTACCAGCGAGGTCATTGAGGCTGTTGGGGATAGCATGTACGAGCAGGTCCGCGAGGATGACGAGGGATTGCGACGGCTCTATGAAACCAAGGCAGAATTTCAGCGCGGGATCGAAGATCGCTGGGGGGAACCTTTGGAACTGCTTGAACGGTTCATTATCTGGTCGCAGGAAACGGGTGATGCAATCAACTCGGAATATCGGCTCCAGGCAGCTCAGGAACAGGACTTCGTCTTTGACGCTCTGACGCGACTTCACGCACGGGCAGTACAGGTCGCGATGGAGATCCACCACCTGCTCAAAGGCGGATTTGCTGATGGAGCCTTTGCCCGATGGAGATCCCTTCACGAACTCTCAATTACCACTTCCTTCATCAAGCAAGCAGGCTCCGACACAGCCGAGCGTTTTCTGCACTACCGGTATCTCTGGGAATACTACTTCGCTCAGACGTATCAAGAACACGTAGACGACCTTGATGAGGAACAGATCGCGGATGAGACGATGGCCTCACTCGAAGAGGGGAAAGTGGAGCTGGTAGAGCGGTTTGGATCCGATTTCGACGATAACGGGTACGGAACCGGGTGGGCGGCAGACGCATACGAGGGTGGTGGCGGGCCGTCGATTAGGGGCCTCCAGGAAGCTGGCGATCTGGACCACTACCAGCCATATTACCGGTTAGCCAGCGAATCGGTCCATGGAGGGTCGAAGGGGACGCTTGACCGACTCGGTATCATCGATATACCCGACGTTGAACAGCCCGACCTCCTACTGGCTGGCCCGTCGAACGCAGGGTTGGACCGTCCAGGCCAGTTAACGGTGGTCTCCTTGGCACAAATCACGTTTGCGTTCATCGAGTGGCAGTCGTCTGCGACCCATGTGGCGGAAATGAAGGGAATGGAACAACTCGTGAGCGACATCCAAGATGCGTTCGCAGCGGCTGCCGAAGAACTAGAGGAGGACGAACGAGACCGACTGGAGGAGTGGGCCGATCAAGATATCGTCGATATTGCTCTAAACTACGTCGGCGCGCCAGTGCTGTTCACCGATGAGTTCGTACGTGAGCAGACCGAGTTCGAGTCACAATCGGCGTTTGAGAACGCACTTCCGATCTACCTTGACGAGATGATGGATGTAGACGATCTTCCAGAGGCCGTGGACACAACGATTCGAACCAATTCCGATTACAGCTCCCTCGAAGAGCTGGTTGATGCTGCTTTCGAAGAATGGGTTTACCGAGAGGTCGACCTCTCTGAGTTCGATGTCGATTCGTGATTGAGGTCGTGGCTGCGCGCGCAGCGACCGCAGGGAGCGAGCACGGAGCGGAGGGTGGGGCGGTGGGGCTTGGGTCTGGTCTGGCACACAGCAAAAAAGAAGGCTGCGTCAGCTGGCTACTCTTCCCACCAGCGGCCGCGCTCCGGGAAGTGGATATCCGACCACCCGGTCAGCGCGATTGAGCACCGGCCTTCGTACCAGTTCTTGGCTGCTGCCCGGAACCGAACTGTCTGACCTTCTCGCACCACCGTCTGCCCGGATTTCTCCCAGCAGGTGAACTTGATTTTCCCGCTCTCATCTGCTATCAGCCCGACTTGCTGGATGCTTGAGGAGGAAGGCTCCCAGAGGGTCTCGATTGTTCCTTCAACCGTCACCTCCCCGACCGGGACGTCCGGCACATCCGCGATGGGAACGATTGCACCGGGGACCGCCTTTAGCTCCTCGAGCGTCTCCAGTACTGCCTTCGTCATGTCTTGGCCGCGCTGCACCTTTTCGGCCAACTGCTTCGCGACGACTGACCTCGACCAGCCGCCATCGACTTCCTCCTTAATCCGCATCGCTTGCTTGTTCACCGCCCCGAGGTCTTCCTGCGTTAGCTTCTCTCGGGGATCCGTGCGCTCCACCGGTTCGGGCTCGTCACGGCCACACTGCTCGACGACGACCTCCCGCGTCCGCTTCGCGCGTCCCTCCTGCTGACTGAGTTCCGCCTGGGCACTGATGTGCTCCAGCTCGGCCTCCCGTGCCTCGATGCGCTCTTCCTGTTCGAGGGTCTTCCCGAACAGGTGATCCGGACCTTCCTCGACCCGCGCGTCCGGATGGTTGGAATCGACCTTTGCCTGAACTTCCATGTCGACCGTCGCCCGGAACTCCGGGGTCTCGTCGACGACCTCAAATCCGTCCTCGTCGACCTCGGCTTCATCGTGTTTCTCGAAAGCCTGTTCATCGACCGAAACCTCATTACCGAAGACGTTCTTACTCGACATTGGAGTTAGTACAGCTCCGAAGGCGCTCACGCGCCCGACACCGCGATGCTCCAACATCGCGGATTTCCTCGACGACAACGACCGACAGAACCATCTGCGCGCTCTCGCTCGCGCCTTCGCGAGCGCCCTGTGGGCGCGAGCGAGAGCGCGCCCGAGGCGGACGATCATCCAGCACCGCGCGCCGACCCGCCCGGAGCGAGCGGCCAGCGGGATATGCCCGCTCGTGTCCGGCCCGATGGGCGGGTTCGTGTCCAGGGCGACTGTCGTCGAGAACGCGCGCCGCGGTGTGGCGCGCGACAGCGCAGGCGGCATAAAGCGCTGGAACGCGAAAGCCCGCAAGGGGCGCAACCGACGGGGATACCCGCTGGCGCCGAGGGCACATCCATTTTAGCCCGGAACGGGCGCGGGCGGTGCGGAGAGCGCCCGCACGCCCGGAATGGTCGGTCGCGAGCGACGCGGAGGGCGGAACGCGGCGAGCGGGGCGGGCCGTAGAGAACCACTGGTCAACCGGGACCGACGGTTAGTGACACAGCCGACATCCTGGCGGACTCAGAAAGGGCGAGGCCGTTTCGGTCGTCCCCCGACCCCGCTAGCACCACAGGAACGAGGAGCGCAGCGTGGGGCGCGGGATGCCGAGGGGCCGAGGGCTTTCACGGGACGCGTCCAGTCCTCTCCCTGCGCGTTCAACTCCCGAAGGGTCCAGACAGCCGTCGTGCCGATCCGAACACCATCGAAATTGCGTATATCGAGGTTGACCGTGGCTGTCCGAAACGGATAGTGCTCAACGAGCACACGATGGATGACAGTTCTGACCGCCTCTGCACCATATCGATCAACGACAGCAGCCATCGCCTCGTCGAAGTGTGCGTTGTGGTGGTTCTCACGCGGTTTCCGTGCTCGATCGAGGACGAGTGTGATCACGTCGTCGACCGATGCATGGGCTGGATTCTCCGTCCGTTCCCGAACGTCGTAGAGCGCGTCGGTCTCGGTCATGGGTAGTACCTATCCACTGTCGACGTTGTCAGTTGCGTCGGCCCCATCAGTCGTGAGACGACGTTGACGGCGAACCTCAGCGAGGGCGTCTTCGAGCGTCCTGAGGTCGTCAATCGCCGTCGCCTCGCTCATAATGTCGTCGAGAAGCGCGGCTCGCTCGACAGCGTGGGTGTCTCCCTCGGTTGTCTCGATCGAGTCGATGGACACCGACCGCTCCTCACTCCATCCACACGCCCAGCAATTTCGGGCGACGACGATCTGCTCGTCTTCGTCAGCAGCAAGCAGTGCATCCGCCACTGATGCTGAGAGTGGATGGTCTGGCCCCACTTCCATCGTGACAGGGCCGCCACACGCAGGGCACTCCATATCGATACCGAATACCGCCGTCGCTTTCAATATATGGCGTCCGAGTCAAACAATCACATGGTCGTCGAGGAGGCGCTGCCGTAGCGAGATTGGGCGCCGTCAGGAAACGTGTTCGATGGTGATTTCAGGGAGTGAGTGCGCTGCTGGCTCCAGCTCGGCGAAGGATTCGTCGTTTGTGAGAATCGTCGGGTTGCGCGGTCACGGTGCTCAAACGCTATACGAGGATTGGAACGTCCTTCGGCTGGATCTCACAGACGCGAGCGAGCGTCTGCACGGTCGGAGCTGATCGCTGCTCTCGCAGGAGTGCGTCGCTCACATCACGACTCGACGGCGCCTCGATGAGCCCTGTCATTCGCGTCAGTCGCGTCAGAAACCTCGTTTTGACGGTATCACGGTCCGCCGCAGAGAGACTCTGTGTCCGGTCGAATGCGGCCAGCGCTTCTTGGACCATGTACGCGTTATAGCAGACGTTGTCTCACCGCGGTCGATTTCAGCAAGCAATTCAGCGGCCTGCTCGTTGGTTCGCAGTGTCCCGAAGACCGCACAGATTCGTATCGAGGATCTTCAGCGCGTCAGACCCGTACACCTGCTCGGACGTCTCTTTCCGTGCCTCTTCGACGGCCTGTTCGAGGTCGTCCGCATCGACTTTCTCCCGAGTGCCGCGAGCTCTGCGTCGATATCGCTATCGGACTGGCGGCTCTGTTCGGCCTGCGCCAGCAGTTGCTCTAGCCGAAGCGCGGTGATCGCCGTGTCGTCATTGAGGTCTCGGAGATGGGACCGACATGCTTCCTTGATGAACTCGCTCTTATTCGTGTAGATCCCCGTTTCATCGAGGAATCGCTCGATTTCGGTGTCGAGTTCGACCGGGAACTTGACGCTGACACTCGCGTATTTCATGGTAGTACCATCGTGCTACAAATATTTAAATGACGGGCTCAGCCCTTGTTCCGGGGGGTGACGTACGGACATCGCTTGTCCTCTTTATTTGCTGACTTCTTGGACAAGATGCTCCTCGAGGTCGAGCGTCCAGTACGTTGCAAGTCCGCCGGGACTACATCGCTCGCAAAATTGCAACGGGCCTTCGAGATGACCGACCTCCACGCGGAATCGCGTGAGTGCTGCGAGCGCGTCGACGACGAGCCCAGCAGCCGTCGCAGGCGTGGTGATCGCGCTTCTCGGGAGCCGGTCGCTCTTGGACGGCACAGTCGACACCGATCGGGTGTGTTACCCGTTCGTCCTGGCCCCAGGTGTGCGCCTTGCCAGTCTCGGTGCCAGGCGGGGCGTCGCAGAAGGCACAGCCAACGAGCGTTTGCTGCATCACTTGTCCTCTTCGCCGGCGTCGCTGGCGGTCTGCCACCCGCGATGGAACGCGGCGAGCTGGGTGATTGACTCGAAGGGCTTGCTACTGGGCTCGTGAACGAGGACGCGCTGGTCTGGGACCGGTGTCACCACATCGTCCTCGATGAGTTCATCAACGAGACGGCGGGCACTCCGCTCGTCGATGTCCGCCGTCGAGACCCGGGCCGCATCCCGGTCCTGGGCAACGAGTTCGGTTTCGAGTCTGTTCGTAGTCATCTGTCGTGTCGTCGAGGATATCAGGTCCAGTCATGGAAGCTCACGCTCTGGACGCGCTTCGAGCGCGCCTCGCCCCTTTGCGGGCGCGAACGACGATCACGGGCAGTCAGCTCGCCCGGTCGTTTGCGCCCTGCTCTTCTTGGGCACGTACGCCGAACCCGTACCTCTCCTGCTGCTGATGGGCTGGCTCTCCACCGTCGATGGCAACCTGCGTATTCCGGTGGATTCCAAGAGTCGATAGTGGGGAAGCTCTCTTCGTTCAGGCTGTTCGAGTGCGATCACGACCCCGGTCAGCGGATACTTACGAGTCCGAGTGCCCGCCACGTCGTTCGCGCTGCGAGACGCCGCCAGCACCGCTGCCCAGCTGGCGGAGTTGATCACGGAGGGCTGCCCGCCGTTCTGTTTCGAGGACCGCGACTTCGTCGTAGTAATCGCGGCGCTCTGCGGGAGGCGTCCGGAGTGTCGTCTGGCACTCACTGCAGGTGTATTCGAACTCTGCACGGACGTGCTGGCGGCGGAATTCTTGCTCGCCGCCCTCGTCGTAGCCTGTGACCTCGTACACAAGGAGTTTCGAGACGAATCGACGGTTCCCACACTCCGGACATTGGTTCATTCTGAGCGTTGGCGTTCCATCCTCGCTGCTTGCATCGTCTGGCCAGGATGTCTGTGGCTTTGTGTCCTCGGTCTCTCGGGGTGGGCTCGTGTGGTTTTCTGACGGCGATGCACTCGCTGTCTCGGAGTTATTGAACGTAGACATGAATTCACCTGTGACCGCACTCAGCTGACACCAGGCTGGACGCCACGGCGACTCTCGTGGTGGTGCCCATCGCGCTGAGCGCCGTCACCCTTGGTCGGCGCCATAAACGCCACTGCGGAGGCAGTCGCTTATTCGTTCCACAGTGCTGCGATCCGGTCTTCGATCTCGTCGAGGACGAGTCGCAGGACAGCACGATGATCGGTCGGCCAGGAGTCATCGTCACCGGGCGTCGGGGCGGTGGGCGGGGGATGGAAGTGGTCGCGCGTATTGTGGGGGTTCGGATGCCGATCCCATCGGCATTCCCAGGTGTGCTCCGAATGGACCTCTCTATAGTGGATTGTGAAGTCGTCGTTCGTGTACCAGCGGACGGTCAGGATTGCGTCGTCGATGGACGCTGGGTAGTATGACGATGCAAAGACGACCTGAAGCTCGAGATGGCCGCTTGCATCCGTGATGGCCGCGTGGGAGACCTGTCCGGTGGCTTGGAGCCGTGTCTGAAGGAACTCGAGGATGGGACGATCGATGGGGGCAGGGCTCCCGCCATCGCCTGTCGGTGGCGCCACCGAGCGGGCTACCCGGACGCCTGGTCGCGCTCGCCATCCGTGCGTTGCTGGCGTGCGCGTTCGTAGCGGTCTCGCTCCTCGCGGGCGGTCGCCCAGTCACCGAGGTCGCCGTACACGTCGTCGATGGTCCGCTCGTCGCTGCCCTCCGCGGCGGCGACGGCGTCGACGGCGGCCGGCGACGCGGCATCGTATGCCTCCTCATACTCGGTGATGCGCGTCGTCAGCTCACGAACGCGATCCTGCAGGTCCTCGACGGAATGGTCAGCTGCAAGCTGGTTGATGCGTCGCCACTCGAAGTACGCGTCGTTGCGCTCGTAGGTGGCCGGATGGCCGTCGTGCCGGGTGACGATGCCGAGGTCGTCGAACCAGCCCAGATACTTCCGGGCGGTCTTGGGGTCACAGTCGGCGCTGTCGGCGATCGCGCTTGCCGTCGTCGGCTCGCGGGTCTGCAGGATGGTGCCGTAGATGCGCTGTTCGACGTCGTCGCTGCTGAACGGCTCCTCGAAGGGGGGCGGCCCATCGGCGGCGTCTGTCTCGGACATACGTGGGCTTGTAGAGCGAAGGATATAGTTCTTACTTCAGGGAATAGTTTCCTGAACTGCTGTATCCTACGGTAGCCCCGTTTTGCGGCGAGATTGCGCGCAGTTAACCAACAAATAGCGCGATAAAGCGAGTCTGTTGGTTAAACTTCTTGGCTCGCGGAACCTGAACGCTCGAGAGAGGTTTTCGGATGGCGGTGAAGCGGCGTCACTACTCGGACCGACCACTGAAGATTCGACTCAACAAAGAGGCTGACTCTGGGTCATCATCGGTCTCGTCCCCCGTACTCGGAGTCTTCCTTGTGGGATTGCGCAGTCTCCTGGTCACGGGCCCCGAGTTCGTCGGTGAGTCGCTCGATTTCTGCTTCGAGGGTCTCGATCCGCTCAGTCTTCTGTTCGCAGTGTCGCCTCGAGTTCGTCGACGCGCTCGCTCAACAAGCGGTTTTTCTCCGCCAGATACGCACGACTCCGGTCTGCCTTGTCAGGCGTCCCGCCAGTTGCGACCCCGTCAGGTGGACCGTGGGGATCTGCGGCGTCGTCGCCGGCGTCCGGGTCGTAGAACTCCGACGTGGTCGCAATCGCTCGCTCGATGGTCTTCTCGCCGTACGTCGACCCGTCAGCGTAGTGAACCTCGTCCCACTTCTCGCGGTGGAGTCCCGACTGGCGGAACAGTTGATCCATCTGCCTCCGGTCACCACCGGTCCAGAACGCCAGCAAACAGCACAGTGCCATGTCGGCTTCCGACTGGCTGTCATAGCTGACCGTGTTTCCGTTCCAGAGGCGCTCGAATTTCTCGCCGTTCGATGCGTTTCGTGCTTTCTCGAGGAGGTCCTCGTCTTCGAGGTCGACGTCAACGACGGCGTCGACCGCATCAGTCGTCGGTGACCGGTCGTCAGTGCCATCACGCTGCTCGGACTCGGGTGCTGTGTCACACTCGGCCTCCTGGACGTACTCACGATGAATCGCTGTGAGCGCGTCCTGCCGGCGTGCAACGCGAGTGGGTGTCCGGTCGACGTGGTCGCCAGTGACGGTGAAAAAGCGTGCTGTGTCGTACAGTTCGATGCTTCCCGCGCCGGTTCCGCCCGTCTGGGAGTGTGCCGGTAATCAGGACGTGATAGCCGGTGCCGGATGGAGATATCTCCGTATAGGAGTCGAGTCGCTCAATGATGTCCAGCGCTGCGTCGTCGACGTCGTCTGTCTCGGGATCGCGGCAGTCGTCCAGATCGACGCCGACGATGGGATCGTCGTCAGTAAACACGAACCCGATGCCATCGGCGTGCTCTGTCTCGGTGTAGTCGAGTGCTGTCTCGAAACTCGCCCAGGTCTCTGACTCGGTTGATGACGCGAAACCCACCAGCTCCTGGTGTCACCGGAATCTTCGTCGGTTTGCCGTCTCGTTCCTCTTCTCGCCAGCACACCCATTGGTCGCGTTCGAGCAACGTCTCCGGGATCTGCTCCGGTTCGTCGATACTAATCTCACTCATCCTCACACAGTACCTCGCATGGCTCTCACTGGCTCTGAGCCAGCACAGACTTCACGCTGCTCTACGTCTCGATCCAATCCCTTGGTCCCGACGGGATCCCCCGTTCTATGGCTCGTCGGTTGTTGGGTGGAACACCCGCTATATCTGGTTGAAAATCCCTGGACGTGAGTGTGTTCCACCCATTTCGGTCGGTTCGTTGGTGTTCCACCCATTGAGAATTTGGGTGGAACATACCGCTGTCGGGTGATTCTCGACTTGTGAGTCTGGTGAGTTGAAATCATGATTCTGATTGGGTGGAACAGGCCCCGAGATGTCGCGATGATATCGGGAATTGGACCGTGTACGTCCATTTCATGACTCTGATCTCTCTTCAGAGCGAATGCGGACACCAGTGTAATGCCAGACGGGTTCCCCGTCGATTCGCTTCTTCGTGGAGTCCACCTCGATGTGGGTGTTGAGCTTCCGTGTGAACCAGCTCTTATTCAGCGGATCATCGATGCCGTGTGCCTCTGCCCAGTCGTTGTAGAGGCCGAATACGTCATCTTTCGGCACGGCCCCATCCACGTCTTCGATAAGATATTCGTCGACGAACGATTCGAAAGAAGGTGGCGATTGGTCTTCCTGGTCTTCCTCGACAGTCTCATCTGCTTGTTCGATCTGACTAGGTAGTTCGTCAGCGGCCGCTGATTCGGGCGATGCCGGACGGAGCGGCCCGTCGGTGATTGCCGAGAGTGGACGCTTCTCATCGTTTTCATATACGACCGATTCCGCCTCATCGTGAAGGATAACGATGCCATACGTCGAACGTGTGTAGTCTGGTACGGGGAGTTCGGCTTCGGGGACGAATGGCTTCTTGATACGCACCCAGTCGCCCTCGAACGCCGATTTCGTCTCGTAAATGTGTTGCTCACCGTGCTCATATACGACGTACTCCTCGGCAGCGTGGTCGTAGCTGTAGATGGCTGGCACACGGTCTTTCGAGAGTTTCCCAAGCGACGGGAGGCAGATGTGTTCCGTTCCGCTGGCATCACGAAGGACGATCTCGTCGCCATCACGCTGCCAGATATTCTGGGTCCCATTCTCGTCGCCGTTCGCCGGTCGCACGGCCGTCACCCCGCCTTCTTCGGTCGCTCCGCCGTTGAACGTGAGATTCGAGTCGGTCGTGTAGAACCGCGTCTCACTGTTCTGGAGGGTGCGAACGGGTGGTGTGAGAATGCCGTCGACACGCTCGGCCCACTCAGTTTCGTCGTGTCCAGGTCGAACGACAAACAGCGGGATATCCCCCGCTGCTTGGGCTTTCCGGAGATTCGTGAGTACCTTTGCGGGATTCTCGGGTGTCGTCGTTTCGACTTCGATGGCGAATTGGTCGTCAACGTCGGGGTGGCTCGCCCTCGCGTCAGGTTTCTCGCTGCCATCCTGTGCGAGGATCGAGACGGTGAAGCCGAGTGCGGTAAGCTCTTCTTCGATCTGGCGGAGTGCTGCGTCGTGAGCACTTCCACCTGCGGCCTGCACGCTACCAGTATCGGGTGTCGCGACCTCTTCTCCGGCGTCAGTGAGCCGGATGCGGAGCTCGTCAGCGTCGATATCGACGGTCGTATCGAGGTATCGTGATCGTTCTCGGATGTCCGCGAGTGCATCATACGATGGCGGCTCGGCTTCGACGTCGTCAAAGAGTCGTCTGAGTTCGTCGTCAACTGCTTCGACAGCCACCCAGCCGTTCTCTTCACGGCAGCCCTCTCGAAGCTGGAGACTCCGAACCACCTTCGCAATCGCGACGTCCAAGTCGTCGCTCGCGATATCGAGCACCTCGTGTACGTCGGTAGGTGGTCTCGTTGTTGAGGCGTCTGTTGCGGCCGGCACGCCGTGTTCGTCACTGATGTCCTCGTGCATCGAGGAGAGGGTCTCAGTGAACTGCGCCTCTTCACGCTCAGTGAGCGGGGATTCGCTCTCGGGGTGGCCCGGTGGAATCGGGAGTGGTTCGAGACTGAACGGATACGGCCCCGTTTCACCGAACGTCGGGCTCGGCAGGCTGGCGATCCACTCCCCTCGTGGCAACGAACGAATCCGATTGGCGAAATCCGCGGGGTCCATCTCTTCGTGGGCCATCGCTCGCGCCAGTTCCCGGTCGACGTTGATTTTCCCGATGAGTGAACTGCCGATGTTGTTCAGAGCATTCAGGTAGATCTTCCGCCCACCTTCAGCCTCCATCTGTTCGGGGAACTGCATCGACAGGCCAACAGAGAGCCGGAATCCCCGGCCTTTCTCGAGGAGATCATTCATGATGTCGGAGACTACGACCGACGCTGCCTCGTCGACGAGCAAGTTCACGACGTAGTCGTCCGAGTGCTGGGAGAGGGCCTGTTTGCGGTCCTTGAGAGCTGCATCGAGATTGGTCAGGATCACACCGGTCATGATCCGGGCAGCGTCGTCGCGGAGGTCGCCGAGGTCGAAGAGAATGACCGTATCCTCGTCGAGGACATCTCGAAAGTCGAACTGGTTCTCGGTATTGTTGAAGATCTGCCGCAGGTGCGTATCCTGTGAAATGTACGCAAGGCGGTTTCCGACACCACCCATCACGTTCGCGAAGGTGTTCGAATCTAACTGGAGCTGCCGTCGAATCGTCCGCGCGACTTCCTCGTCGCTCGACCGTGGAGCGTCGCCGATGTTCTCGTTCGGTGGCCCGGCTTCCCAGAGCTGGTCGACGACGTGTTCGAGCTGTCGGTGGGCAAAGTAGTCCGTCGATGCTCGGTACAGCCCGTTCTCACGGCCGTATTCTTCGTCGAACAGAGCCTTGATGAGTGTCTTGATGAGAGTCGGGGCCACAGTCGCCCGCTCGTAGCGGTCGGTTCCCATCACGAGCTTCAAAATCTCTTCGTAGTGGTCGGCCTTCCGTTGGACGGCGTCTTCGCGGCGCCGTCCGCTCTCCATCGACGGTTCGAGATCGAAAAACGAGAACCCGGGGAGGACGTCCGGGATCGGGAAGTGGACGACGTTCTCTTCGAGGTCGGTCATTCCGAACCGACGCGCGTGAGCCCGCATGTAATTCTGGGCCATATCGTCGTTTTTCGGGATGATGAGGATCGTCGGCCCCTCGGTGTTGTCGTACAGCGACAGCATATCGTTGATGAGGGCTTTCGACTTCCCAGAGCCGGTTGTTCCGAACCGGCCGTAATGAGTGGGCAGCAGTCCGGGTGGAATGTGTGTCGGCTCGTCTTCGGCCTCGCCGGTGTCGTCGAGGGCATACCCGATTGCCATCCCGTCTCGGAACTCACTCATGAGGTCTTGGTGCGGACGGGGCAACGGATTCCGACTCTGCTGTTCCGCACGCGTCCCCCGTGTCCCCTCGACAGTAAGCTGTTCCGAGGAGGGGACGAGTACGAAGTGCGCAAGTTCTCGGCCGCTCAGGACGAACTCCGGTCGGGTCTTTCCACGGCCAGTCGTGATCTCACGATCCAGAGCCGCTGCAGCGCCGCTCGGGCGTTTCGTTCTTTCGTGGCTGCCCGGAAGCCGCTGTTGCGTACCCGTTCGGCCGCAACCTGGTAGTACGGTCCATCAAGCGGGTCGAATACCGGGACCAGTGATTGCATTCGCTCATCGAGATCATCGTGACCGTCACTACCGGATGGAATCCCGACTGCTCGAATGTTCGCGGTGAACGACCGCTTCGGATTTTTCGCCTCGATTGCCGCGACACGTTTTGCAACGGCGTCGCTCAGCTGGTTTCTGTCCCGGCTCTCCGACTGATCGTCGAGTTCGAAAAGGGAGCCAATAATTTCCTGAGCGAGTGTGTCTCGTCCGTCGATGACGTCCTCCTTGCGAAGGTCGGCATCGGACTGCCAGCTCTCGCGTCGTTGGAAAGACGACCTGGAACGTGACCCGGTGCTGTCGCCTCCATCAGATGGTCGACGAGTGACGCGAGCGCACCTCCTGGCTGATCGACGGCTGGGAGTTCTGCTTCGTCGTCGGCAGTAACTGGCAAGAGTGAGGTCATCCAGTCTTGCTTCCGAGTCGCCGACCCTTGCCACCGTACGCCGAGTGGGGAGACGGATTCGGTCGCTGGCCGTGCGAGTATCGTCCCCTCCGATGTTACCGTTGGTTTGGCAAGCGTGGTGAGTGGCTCATCCTCAGGAATCGCATCTGGTGGGGCGAGTTCGAGGGCAGTATCACCAATCTCGATGAAGTGGTCGGCAGACTGGTCACCGACTGTTCCTCCATCCGCGACTGATTCGGCGTCTGCTGGCCCCGCTTGTTTGTTGTCGTCAGTGCCACGTTCGTATTGCTCGTCAGGGCCGAACTCATACCCGAGCCCGCCCGAGTTATACTGCTCGACGCAATGTCTCTTGGTCGAATTCGACAGGCTGCACGAGTCGGGATGCGACGTCGACCTCGGTACGCTCGATGTCGAACGTCTCGGGATAGACCGACTGGAGCCGCTTCTCAAGGGTATCCAGATGGTCGTCGGCACCGTAGTAGAATTCGACGGGGTCATCTGCCCCCTCGCTCAGCGCGAGAAATTCGAATTGTATCGGTGTGTCGCTATGTAGCGGATTGAGTTTGTCAACTAGCCCTGTCGAGTCCGTTGAGGTCAGTTTGTGGAGGCTCTCCAGTGCCTGCGGCAGACGCTCCGGATTGAGGCGTTCGGAGGTTGGCGTCACGCGAAGATACTCACGCATCGTCGTCACCTCCCGTTTCACCGCCATCAGTCTCTGTTGGCGTCCGCTCAGGTGTGTGTTGTCCGTTGTCGGTCGCTCGGCTTTCAATATCGTCTTGGAACGCCTGCACCTCCGCGTCCACAGCATTCTCACCAGTCCCGGGGAGTGAGTCTCGCCGTTGCTCGGTTGGCTCGAAGTCGATGACCTGCTTCTCCTTGGGCATCGCTTTGACCTGGATCCCACGCCACTCGCCGTCGACGCCCACTAGGGCCTCGGAGAAGCCGGCGTCCTCGTTACCAGGAACGGCGTCCTGGACGAACCGCATCTGTGCGTAGTTCAGCCCGAACTCGTCGGCCCACTCCTTGTCCATCCCGTCGAGACGGTGGAACTGCTTGACGGCACACTGGTCCAGAATCGCCTCGGATTCGGCGTGCTCGAAGAACTCGTCGACGGTCTGCGTGACCAGCCGGATCGAGAGGTCGTGGTGCCGGTGGTGGCGGAACACCGTCTCAAGGAACGCCAGGCTCGCGGCGTCCTGCATAATGTAGCGTGCCTCGTCGATGTAGAACACGACCTCCTTCTCCGAGACTTTCGCCCGCTCGTACACCAGCGAGATGAGTAGCTGCATGGTCAGCGCCGTGCTGCTGTCCACGCTCCCCTCTTGCTGGGCCAGATCGAGGTAGATGACCTTCTCGTCCCGGATGTCGAAGTCGGATTCCTGGCCGAGGTTGGCGTGGCGACCGTCGTCCTCGAAGGGGCGGAGCTGGTCGAGGAGCCACGTCGCATCCTCCTTGATCTTCCCGGCCTCCTCGTCGGACCGGACGACGAACTCCTCGGGGTCGTCGACCATATCCTCGAACACGTCCATCATCTCGCGGATAGTCGGACTCGGATTGCTGTGCGTGGAGATGTCGTCGGTGATGCCCTTGCGCTGGTAGGCACGTTTGAGGGCGAGTTCGAGCGTGGTTCGCCGGTCTCCCAGCGAGATGCCGCGGAGCGCGAAGAAGTTGGTGAGGAATCTCATCGCGTCGTCGAGCTTCTCGTTGAACGGGCTCGCGTCCTCGCCCATCGCCCGCTGGACGTGTTCGGGTGTCTCCCGAATCTCCAAGGGGTTCAGCCCGAGTGTCCCGCCGACTGTGATCCGCTTGGCGTCGAGCGCCTCTGAGACACCAGCCCAGTTGTTCAGCGGTTCGAGGATGATGCCGATCCGGTCCTTGCTCTGCTCGATCGACCGGATGAAGTTCTGCTTGGAGCTGAATGACTTCCCCGACCCCGTGTCGCCGACGGTGAACATCGCGTAGCCGTTGTCCCGGGCGAACGGGTCGATGACCACAGGACTCTGGTTGTCCTTGTGAATCCCGAACTCGACGCCGCCCTCCTCGAGGATCGTCGCGTTGTGCGGCGAGGACAGTAACGCGCCGACGGCGCCGCCGAGCGCAATCGACGTCCGGCCGAACTCGTTGTCACCGATGGGCGCGGCGGATTGGAGGGCGAGATCCTGCCGGCAGATGGCGGTCTTCGGCGTGAGGTTCGCCGGGTCGTCCCGGAGCGCACTCTTGACCGTCTGGACGGCATCTCTGAGTTCGTCTTTTTCGTCGGCCCGCACCGTGATGAACATCCCCTGGTCGAAGACGTTCGCGCCGTTCTCGACAGCCTTGTACGTCGCTGCGGCCTCGTTGGCGCGTTCCTGCAGGTAGGCACTCCGGATACTCTGTTCGAGGTCAGCATCGACCTGGAGGTCGTCCGCGATGTCTTGCAGTTCGTTCCGAGCCCGCTCCTGATTTTTCGGCGTGATGTGGGCCGTCAGGTCGAACTGGACGTCGGTCATCTCGAAGAGGTCACTCAGATATCCGTCGTTGGGATAGTCGGCATAGTTAGCGATGTACAGTGTCGTCGTCCACTGCTCGCCGACCCGTGCGGCTCGGGTTTCCCACTCGACAGCTCCGGGCGCGGTGACGGTCTTGTGCGACTCGGAGATGTCGTCGAGGAGCTTGCGTTCGGCCTCGCCTTCTTCGAGTGTCTCCTCGTCGAGGACATCGGTGAAGTCCACGTCTGGTTGATCATCCGCAGTGAAGTGGTCCCAGAGGTACTTACTGCCGACGCCGAGGCCGAGACCCACCACAAGGGCTAGTACTGCACTCTCTGCTGGTGTCAGGTTCTGGAGCCACCCGGCGACGGGGCCAAGCGCGCCACCACCGGTCTGGAGGATCACGTTACGCATCGTGTGGGTCCTCCCGGCGCGAGTGGCCGATGATCGATTGGTCGCGAACGACACGTTCTGCCTCGTCGTAGTCGTGTTCGCGGCCGTTCCAGAAGTCCATATTCAGAACGAACAGCTCGACCGTGCTGAGCCGGCGTGCGGACCACCCCGACGCCTGCTGTATGAGTTCGGAGCGAACGTCGTTGACGCGACTGTCGAGTTTCTCGAACATCTGGGCACGGCGCTCGACGTCGGTGAGGTCCTCACGGCGGGTGACGAACGGGTTGAACAGGAACCCGATGACCGGGAACTGGGTCAGCTTCTCTGCGGGGGTGCCCTCGTCACGGAAGCGGTCGTACACTTCTATCGGGCTGACCTCAACGCCGATGTGGTACCGGACCTGCTGGATGCCCCGGTCACGCATCTCCTTCGGCCGTGTCTCCCGGTACTCTTCGAGGAGTTCCCGGAAAATCGGGTTCTCCGTAACGTCTTCGTCAGTGAGGCGCTCCTCAATGGTCTCGGTGATCTGCTCGACCGGAAATGAACGGGTTGTGGCGTGGAGTTTGAGCTTCGAGTCCAGCTCTTTGTTGGCGAACTCTTCTCCGGCGTCTTGCAGCTGTGCCCAGTCGTCGGACATCGCGAAGTCCATGTTGGCCGGATCGATCTCGATGAATGCCTCCATCGAGCCGTCTTCACGCTGGATAGCACCAGCGCCCGGCCACGCTCGCTTGATGTTGGTGAGATCCTGCGTTCGCTCGTCCGGCTTGAACGGCGTGTAGTTCGCGAGTCCGCCCTCGTTGCGCTCTGACTCGTTGGTACCCGTGTCGGCGTCGGCGGGCGCACTGAACGTGACCTGAGGCCGTTTGAGGTACCGATAGACGTCTTTGGTCCACGTCCAGGCGTTCAGGTGGGTTGGTGAGACGTAGATGACGGCAACGCCAAAGCCAAGCCCGCCAGCAACGAACGGGAGAGCCAGTGATTCGATCCCGGTGAGGCCAGCGATAAACAGCCCAATAATGGGGAAGGCGATGAGCATGCCAACGTCTCCTTCATCGATATTGAGATACGGGATGCGACTCTCCTCGCCGAACTGATCCATGATGCGCCGTGCTGCCGCGTCTTGATCTGCTGACATTGTTAGTGGATTCCTCGATCAAACTCCATCCCATGGTCGTCACTCGCCGATTCCGCTGTCGCTCCACCAGGGTCATTCTCTGTTCGACGGTACGATGGCGTCCCGCCATCGTCTCCTCCATGACCACCGCGGGCAGCCGCTTTTTGCGCGACGGCGTGGCCAGCGGCGGCTTTCGGCCCCCACCGAGCGGCGGTCGTCGCGACGCCGGCGCCACCGACGTAGGCTCCAGCGGCGACACCGCCAACGAGTGCTGCGCCTTTCGTTGCACCGCCGACGACTTTGGCCGTCAACGGGGTCGCGTATTTGAACGTCTTCCACGTGATGTAGAGGGCGACCAGCGGGAGGGACGCAGCAACGAGATATTCGAGAAACGCTGTTCCTGGTGTGAGAGTCCCACCGCCGTAGATCAAGTCGTACCCCTTGAGGACCATCGCTGCCGGGAGCGGCAGGACAGCCAACGGGACAAACCGTTTGCAGAACCCCATCGCGATATCGGATACGACCGGAATGTTTCCGTAGGCCAGTGCAAATGCAATCGGCATTCCGTACAAGTAGACATACAGCAGAATCATCCGAATGTAGAACAGCGCCTCCAGCGCCCACATCGAGATTCCACCAATCACGGCGAACAATAGTCCCAGCCCTGGGTTTGTGATAGATACCTCCAAGAATCCAATCATCGCCTCCGTAACCGAGGAAAGCTCCGGCATCAGGGCGATAGTGAATCCGTCAACGAGGTAGAGTGCAAGAGTTCCAACCCAATACCACGTAATGATTAGAAAAGCACCGACCCAGGCCGTCTTCTTCGTTTTTCGGGCTTCGTAGGTACTTCCAATATTGAAGATCCGAACCGTGTGACGGCCCTGAACGCTCATCACGAGGAGCAAGAGGGCAACCAGCATGATTTCGCCGCCGATGAGAGCATCGTGAATCGCTGGCCAGGGTGCATTGGTTGGTTCACCGAAGACAAAAGCTCCGTTCGTCTCTGGAGTAGGTGTCCCGAACATTCCCTCAGTCAGAGTTTCATACCCTGATCTGAGACCGTCCATGAACAGCCCAATGAACCACTCAACGACGCCCTTGATACCCTCAAGGACGACATCAATGAGATCGACCATCGTTATACCTCAGTGATCGTGACCTCACAATCAGTCATATCGTCGGAACCAGTGTATTGAACGTTGTAGGTGCTTGAGACCTGATTTCCACCGACCCGTGTCTCAACGATAACAGTAAACTGGCCACTATTCCCTTCTGGGGAGCATCCCATCCCGTCCTCAGTTTCTGTACCGAACGGAAACGAACTACTGAACAGGTCGGCCGTCTCACCAGGGGAGACTACTACCCGGTCGGTTTCGTGCATTCCACTGCCTCTGGGGTTCTCAATTGGATTGGGAACGTCCCCGGAGAAGATTAGTTCAGTTATCGCTTCCGGACCGCTTCCTGTGTTCTCTACCGTGACGAATGCCTCGCCATTCTTGATCCGGTCTGTCTCGGATTCACCATAGACTTCGTCCCACGGCTTATCTGGATTATTCCGATAGAGTCCAACATCCTGTATCTGAATCTCGGGGCGGAGTTCAGTCGTGATCTCAACTACTGTCTCCTCGCCTTTCAACGCGAGTACGCGGTACTCACCGGGCGCATACGCGGTGCCAATCTCGAATGAGACCTGCTGAGCACCTGCGGCTACGTCACGCTTTCCGAATAGCTCGCCGTTCGGCTGGATGAGGTTGACTTGGTCGATGTCGGTCTCTTCGGAGAGTTCGACGACGAGTGTTGTCCCCTCGACAGCGACACGTGTGAGTGGGCCGTTGCCATCTGGAGAGGTCGTTCCGTCACCAGGCGTCCCAGAACCGCCATTGTCGTTCAGACAGCCAGCGACGCTTACGAGGGCAGCACCTGCGACTGTTCGGAGGGCGGTTCGCCGACTGATGTGTGGGTGGTTTCTAGTCATGACTATGGGTTCCGTTGGAAGATGTCTTCTGGACCGAGCATTCGGAGGATCCGCTTGCCTGCGTAGAACATCACAATAAACGGGATGAGCTGCCAGCCGACCTCGAAAATGAACGCGAACCAACCGTCGATGGTGCCGAGCGGATGCCACCGAGCAGTTGCCGTCGCACTCACATACGCGGGGTCGTGCCCGAGCCACGAACCCGGATGGTACCGAGCCGTGTAGATGCCCGGCTCGTCGATCGTCACGATCGCCACCCCGGAGGCGTTGGTCTCGACACGTTGCTCCGCGATGGTGATGTAGCCGTTGCGAGTGCTCCCGCCAATTGGATATCGTCGGTCGGGATCGCTGAGCACGATTGGTGCGCCGGTCTCGTTGTCTCGGAGTTCGATGCGGAGTGTGGCCTGACTTTCGTTCTGCTGGAGAACCTCAACAGTCAGATTACTGCGCCGGAGTTGCCGCTCAGAGCCAGCGTCAGGTGCCACAATTGAGGCGTTCACACCCCGCACGATCCCCGCTACCTGGAGCGCGTCGCGGTCGACGCTCTCGGCGCGAACCGCAACACCGTACGTCGTCGTGTACGACTGGTTGACGATGTCGATGTTGATGTTCTCACCGAGAGTGCCGTCCGGAGACGGTCGGTCAGTGCCCCAGGTGTCGATGATCTCTGGGCCATCGCGAACTGGTTCGGCACGCGGGCCGATTCGCGACGGATACGCGTGAACATAGACCGGAATCGCGTCAGACTCGACGGTGGCGCTGTCGGTCCGGTTCGACCTGACGAGTGTATCCCAGTTGGTGTTCCGTGCGGTGTAGAACCGCCAGACGCCACGCACTCGTGCGCTTCCATTTTCCGTGAGCGTGTACCCCTGCCACGGTCTGGACTGGAAGATAGCCAGACCGGCGTCACCATTGGGGTACTCGGCGTAGTAGGGGTACGCCGAGAGGTCGTAGATCTCGACGGCGATCGAATCCGAGACGTTGAGCGATTCGGTTCGGTACGTGACCTCGACATCGGTCTCGTCGCCTCGGTCGATTCGCGTGGTCTTCTTCAACCGGACGCTGATCTCGGCTTCAAGCGTGAGGTTTGCACTCCAGTCATCCTCGATCTGGTAGTCGAGGGCCGGCGTGTGCGAGCCGTCGCGCTCGACGATGGTTTCGCCGTCCTTCTGCAATCGAACCTCCTCGACCTCGTTGCTCGTGAGCGACCACTCGATCGTCGTGTTCCCCGAAGAGCTTCCGTTCGGGACGCGAACGCGATAGTCGACGAACCCCCGCATCGTGCCGTTCGGCGCGATATAGAGCGGTGTGTCACCCGACTCCAAGTGACCTCGCGTCGACGGCTGTACTGCGAACACCGTGGCGTGGGCGTCCTCGATAAACACGCCATCTTCGAGCGACGCGTGGCGCGGATGCACGGACGTATCCGACCCACCGGCTTCGAGATCAGCGAAATCGTTTCGCGTCCACGTTGCAGCTGTCGCCGGCGGGCGCGTGAACGTGATGTCCGTCCCGTTTGCGAGCTGGTGCATCGCGGTCCGGCTCTCGCCGTAGCGCTGCTGGTACTCTTCCTGGGTGATGTAGTTGTCCGCGTCGCGAGACCACAGCGTCGCTGATTCATTCTCAGTGAGCCCATTTCCCTCCGTGCCTGGCCGTGGCGGGCTTGCAGTGACGAGACCTGTGACTAAACTCGTCACGAACAGGGCGGCCATTAGCACGGAGAGCTCTCGTTGTGTCATGGGGGCTCGCGACGGGGATGGTAGTCGCCTACCAGGGGGCGAGGTCGACGCACTGCGCCAGCGGGAGGTTCATCATCGATCCAGCGACGGTGTAGAGTGGGCCGAGGGCGACGAGGACGACCGCGGACTTCATCGCCGACCGTTTGTGCCGCTTGAGGCCCTTCTTCTGCTCGGGCGTGATCGTGAACATCTCGATAAGGGAGTCAGCCTGCCACACGACTGCGAGGCCGACAATGCCCAGCGCCGTGGTAAGCTGGAAGAAGCCCTCGATCATGCTGGGAAGGTTGTCCGCACTACAGACGGCATTCGTCTGTGCGGCGGCGGGTTCCACAGCGAACAGGCTCAGGGCGACGACGATGAACATAGCTTGCCTGGGAAGCCTACTCGATGCCGTGGACTGGCTTTCAGCGCGATTCGAAGCCGTCTCGGAGGGCGTATTGTCCTGTGACATAGCGGGTTACTCCTCTGCGTCGTCGACGAGTGCTTTCAGATCAGCGTAGCGGTTGGTCTCGTCGACGATCTCGTCTTTCGTGTAGCCCTGTTCGCGGGCCCGTTCGAAGAGATCTCGAAGCTCGTCGGGGTCGACGTCGCGAAGCTCCATCTCATCTCGGAGGGCGCGGCGATAGAGGGCGGAACCGTTGATATGGCTGTTCCACGTCAGGTACAGATCATCGATGTCTTCGATGGTGACTGCCCGTGTGATCATATGTGCGGGGTGGGTATGCACCGGTTGAGCCCCGGTCCATGGTGGTGCGATCGCTAGAAGATCGGTATATGCTTTCTGGCCACCAACTGGCGCAAAAATCTAAAGTAAATTATAACCGGAGAGTCCGTTCACCTTGCAAAGGTACCGTTAACCAACAACGGGGTTAGATGCCGTTGTCTGTTGGTTAAGGTTAGGATGGCCTCTACTCGAGTTCCACGACCTCTCCACGCCCGTTGTCGAGGATTTCTCGCACCTCGGCCAAGAGTTCCTGACCTTCCTCGTGGAGCCTTGTCCCTTCATCGAGGTCACACTCGTCCGCATCGAGCTGCTCAATGATTTCTTCGACACGGGCCAGCCGGTCGTGGATCTCTTGGTCGTTTGCCACGCTTAGATCACCCCCAACCAAAGCCCAGTGATGGCCAACAACAGCAACAACAGCACAGCGATTGCGGCCTTGTAGTAGACCGGCGGGAGGCCCTCGGGTACGGCCGCCTCGTCGACTGCTTCAGCAAGCTCTCGTTCATGTTCGTGCTCCTGCTGGAAGGTTTCGTACGCAGCGTCGAGTTGCTGTGCCAGCGGCTTGACCTCGCCCGCGAAGAACTCCTCGCGGGAATTCACGATATACTCGCCAGCGGCCGTCGGCGTGATCGTTGCCACATCCGCGACCTGATCTGCGATTAACCGGTCGTCAGTATGCCCGATCGCCGTGACGGTCGGGGTGTTCGCGGTGAAGATAGCTTCCGCGACCCGCTCGGTGTTGAACGCCTGGAGGTTCGAATCACTCCCGCCGCCACGGCCGACGATGATTGAGTCGACGTCCTCGGAGCGGTCCAGATGATGGATGCCGTTCGCGATGGACGTGGGCGCCTCCGACCCCTGGACGGTGGCGTCCTTCACCAGGATGTCGACGGTAGGGTCCTGTTCGTGAATCGCGTTCTGGATGTCATAGCGGGCATCGCCACGGAGGGAGGTTACGACCCCAACCCGCTCTGGGAACGCCGGCGGGCGCTGTTTCTGCTCGTCGTCGAACCAGCCACGCTCTTCGAGTTCACTTCGCAGTCGTTCGACAGCAGCTGCTTGATCGCCGTCGCCGACGACGATCACCTTCCACGGTTTGAGGTCGATTTTCCCACCTTCGGTCCAGTAATCGATATCGCCTTCGAGGATGACTTCAGTCCCGTCCTCGAGATCGACGTCCATCTCCCGGTAGCGGTTCGCCCAGATCATACAGGGGAGCTCGGCGCCGCCGTCGGTGAGCGTGAAGTAAAGCGCCGTACTGTTCTGGTGGAGGTCAGTGACTTCGCCAATACAACGGACGCCGTTGAGGGCAGGCGTGTCCTGGACGACCGACGCGATCCGGTCGTTTAGCTGTGACACGCTGAGAACCTCTTTCGCGTCGGGGTCGACCGCCTGCCGTTCGGTATCCGGTGCGTCCGCCATCTCCGTTTCCTAACTTCTGTACAGGAACCTCAAAAAGCTACGTTCGAGTGACGGGGGTTGGCTACGCTAAGCGGGCCTACAGGTCGCGGGGCTGGACCGTCTTCCGGTCATTCGCTTCGGCACGCTCTGCGGCGTCGTCGAGCAGTTCGGCGACCTCTTCGTTGAGGGCGTCGTAGAAATCTGCCGAGACGTTGTGGTCCGAGAGTGCGTCCTTCACGGCTGCTTTGACGATTAGGTCAGACATTCCATCGCGGACTTCTCTTGTCCGCTATATAAATGTTCGAAGTTCATAAGTGGAATTTCCACCCTGTCGTATCGGATATTCGCCTCTGAGTACCAGAGAAAACATATGCCACCCCTCAAAAACGGGAAACAGACAGATGCACGATCTGACTGGGTTCCAGCGGGACATCTTGTACGTAACCACCGGGCTCGAGGAACCACACGGGCTCGCAATCAAGGACGAACTCGACGACTATTACGAACAGGAAATCAACCACGGCCGCCTCTATCCGAATCTCGACGACCTCGTCGAGAAAGGACTGCTCGAGAAGGGTGAACTCGACAAGCGGACGAACGTGTACACGGTCACGCAACGCGGATTGCGGGAGATCGAGGCGCGACGTGAGTGGGAAAGTCAGTATTTAGAAGACGTGAACGCACCCACTCCGTCGTAGAATCATTATAAAAGCGGGACTGCTTTACCCACTTCCCACGAATCCACAGTAAGATGGCTCGGCTCGTCTTCTATCACCACCCACAGGCCGAGAATTTCTCACTCAAATATAGCTCGGCATCGGTAGCAGAAATCCGGTCTCAGCGAGAGCAATCTGACGAGTCGACAAAGCTCATCGGGTACCCCTTCGAAGCTCCAGTCTATGCGCTCTACGAAGGCGATTCAGAGATCGAATCTGCCCAAGACATCGACTTCGATCAGGAATGGCTGAGCGACCGTATTCGTGACCTCCCCCGTGCTGGGCAGGTTGTCGCATTCCGATTAGTAGAGTTGCTCGAAGCCGCGGTCGATGTTCGAGATGAGGATGAGTTCCGGCTCTACAAGGAGTTCGAACCGCAAAAGGTCCAGCAGGCACTCGATCACGTCTCCTGGGGAGCACCACTTCCGACCGTCTCTGGAGAGGTGATGTCGAATTTGATCCTCCGTCATTCCCTCCCGAATGCGAATCATCGAACTGGCATCGCGATGCTGCAGTTCTGTATTGAGAGTGTGGACCCGGATTTTGAGATGCCACGAACGCACGTCGACGACGATTCCTGGCGAGAGTGGGTCGATCCCTATATCGTCGATTCCAAACGGCTCATCACGGTCCGCCGGAACAACCTCCGTTTCAAGCAACTCGAAGAGTTGGACGTCGACCTCGTCGAACGGAAAGATGGGATCCAAATCCGATTAGCCGAGTTCGAGCTGGATATGCACTGGCGAGAAGCCCTCACAGAGTATGCTGGGCAGCACGAATCTCACTGTACGGACTTCGCGCAGGCAGTTCTCGAACGAGCAGGACGGGACGATCTACTTGACCGTCAAGGACCAACGAAACAAGAGTTCATCACGTATCTGGAGAACGGACTGGTCGAACGGGACTTCAGAGAAATGTTTTGATCAGTCGCGAAGCTCGGCGACCGACTGACCAACCTCACGGACGTGTTCACTTCGCTCGAGGTCGAGTTCCTCGGCGAGGTAGTCAACCGTCTCTTCGAGGCTCATATCGGAATGAAGTCCGTCTAACGGTATAAACCTAGTGCTGGCGCAACAATGTCGCCCATCAGAGGAAGCGTCTGTGTATACCGAACTACGTACCCCTCGGGAAAACTGTGGAATCGGTGACCGCGTAGCGATACCCACCGAAATTACGCAGTGTCGCCATTTGCTGTCCATCAACCGAACTCAATTGAAAGTAGCTCCGAAGCGATCGAGAGCGTTTCAGTCTGCAGGTTGTGCGTCGGTCGCTGGTGTCCCGCTTGGAAGCTCGGGGATGGACAGGTCCACGCGTCGGAGCAACTGTGCGTTGATGGCGACGATGACCGTACTCAACGACATCAGGAGCGCACCCACAGCGGGGGAGAGCAGAATCCCGATCGGTGCCAAGACGCCTGCTGCGAGCGGAATCGCGAACACGTTGTAGCCGGCCGCCCAGACGATGTTCTCCTGCATCTTCCGGTAGCTCGCCTTGCTGAGTTTCACGAGCCGAACGACGTCCATCGGGTTGTTCTGGACGAGGATGACGTCCGCCGACTGGACGGCGACGTCGGTGCCGCTCCCGATCGCGATACCGACGTCGGCCCGCGTCAGCGCCGGCGCGTCGTTCACACCATCGCCGACCATCCCCACGAGCTTCCCTTGGTCTTGGAGTTCCTGGACTTTCTCGTCCTTATCCTCGGGGAGGACCTCCGCGAACACCGTGTCGATGCCCAGTTCGTCGGCGACGGCGTTGGCGACATCCTGGGAGTCCCCAGTCAACATCGCCACCTCGATGCCTAGATCGTGGAGCGCGTCGACGACGCGGAAACTCTCCTCACGGATTACGTCAGCCATCGCGAACGCGGCAATCAGCTCGCCTTCACGAACAAGGTATACCACCGTCTGAGCGTTCTGTCCCGCCTCGTCAGCGAAGCGGCGGAGATGGTCGGGTATCTCGCTATCGAGTTGGGTTAACAGGTTTGGCCCGCCGACGTACACCTCATTTCCGTCGACGTTCGCACGGACGCCCCGGCCTTTGATCGCCTCGAAGTCGGTCGCGTCAGGTGCGGTGAGGTCCTGCTCGTCGGCGGCCTCGCGTATGGCTCGCGCGATCATGTGTTCGGAGTCGCTTTCGACGGCTGCTGCCAGCGCGAGAGCGTCGTCCTCTTCCACGCCCTCGACGGTCGCCATGTCGACGACGCCGTGTTCGCCTTCGGTGAGCGTCCCCGTCTTGTCGAAGATGATGGCGTCCAGGTTCCGCGCCTCCTCCATCGCGATACGGTCCCGGACCAGCATCCCGTTGCGAGCCGCCAATGACGTGTTGATTGCGACCACTAGGGGGATGGCGAGCCCGAGTGCGTGCGGGCAGGCGATGACGAGCACTGTGACGACGCGCTCGATGACCGTTGCGTCGAATGAGACCGCGAGCGTCCACGCGATTGCTGTCACGACTGCCGCCGCGAGGGCGACGTAGAACAGCCAGCCTGCCGCTCTGTCGGCCAGTACCTGTGTCTTGGATTTGCTCTGCTGGGCTTCCTCGACGAGGCGCATGATTCCCGCGAGCGTCGTCTCCTCGCCCGTCGCACCGACGCGCACGCGGAGGCTGCCGTCGCCGTTGATCGTCCCACCGATGACCTCGTCGCCGGGGTCTTTCGAGACCGGTTTCGATTCGCCCGTGATCATGGACTCGTTGACGTCGGAGTCTCCCTCTTCGACGACGCCGTCAGCAGGGACACTCGCACCCGGCCGGACGAGTACGAGGTCGCCCTCGGAGAGTTCACTCACCGGGACCTCCTCAGTGTCGCCGCCGTCGGTAATCCGCTCGGCGGTGTCCGGCATCAGCTTCGCCAGTTCGTCGACCGCACTCGAGGCCCGTCGCACCGACCGCATCTCGATCCAGTGCCCCAGCAGCATAATGTCGATCAGGGTGACGAGTTCCCAGAAGAACGCCGACTGCGTCGGGAAGACCACGCTCGCGAGGCTGTAGACGAACGCGACGGTGATCGCCATCGAGATGAGCGTCATCATCCCCGGCGACCGATCTTTCAGCTCCGGTACCGCCATCTGGAGGAACGGCATCCCACCGTACGCGAAGACGATGACCGCGAAGACGGGGTTGATCCACTCGCTGCCCGGGAACGCGGGGACGGAGAACCCGAGCCACTCCTGCAGCATTTCGCTGTATAGCAGGACTGGGATCGACAGGAGCGTCGAGACGAAGAAGCGCCGGCGGAACATCTGCTCGTGGCCCTCGTGCATCCCGCCATGCCCCTCACCGTGGCCCTCATGGGAACCGTGGTCGTGTCCTTCGCCCTCGTGCCCAGCGTGCTCGTGCTGCTCGTCGAGCACAGTCTCACTCTCCGCAGCAGGGTGTGCCTCTTCTTCCAGTAGCTCCTGTTCTACCCGCTGCTCGTCCGACTCGGCGTCCGATTCATCCTGCTCGCCGTGTTCGTGCTGGTGACTGCTGTCGTCCTGCTGGTGTTCCCCTCCAGGGGGATTCTCATTTGTATCTTTGTGGTCGTCCATAGCCCATATTCTCTGTAGAGGTGGATCCGCTGGCCCCCTGAATCTTCCCCACTGAACTGTACAGCAGGACCAGCGTAGCGAAGCTTCAAAGACAACGGTTGGCCGTTGTCTCGGAGTGGTCCGCGCGATTCTCAGGCGTAAGCGGTGTACCCGGCGTCTTCGACGGCCTCCACGAGAGCTGTGACATTTGCCTCACCATCGACGCTCGCCTGTTCGCTCTCCCTGTCGACGGTCACGTCAGTCACGCCGGATACCTCTTCGAGGGCCTCTTCGACCGTCTGCTCACAGTGACCGCACGTCATGCCTTCCACGATGATCGTCGTCGTCATACAGGGATACACACGGCCTCCTCTCTTTAGCGGATTTCCCCTTCGATCATACTGATATCGTGGGGCTCAAACTTTAGATTCAAAGTGATACCTGCGGCCGTAACGAACTTAGACATCGGATGCGCCAGGTGTCAATAGCGAGAAGGCTCAAGTATCGTTGTGACGCTCCCTGTACGTCTTCGCCGCTAAAAAGACATAGAGTGCGCCGATAGCCCGAATGCCCAAGCGGAATCGCTCGTTCCATTCTATCGACTCTGGACGCTCGTACAGGAACGCGGTGGCAAATCTCTGATACAGGTCGGGAAATAAGAGGACTATCGCGCCGAACACGCCGGTAAGATTCATCAGCAACGCGTATGCTCGCCCGTTAAAGAGTGAAAGCGCAGCTATCAGAACACCCTCCGACCGGACTGCTGGACGTATCCACCCTCTCACTGTTCCCTCGTCTGGATTCGAAATCGCGAGTTTCTCGAAGAGCTCGACGATTTCGTCCGGGAACAGCGCTGAGATAGCGCCGAGGACACCGACGAGTGTTCGAATCATACGATATGGTACGACCGATATGGATATAACTCCCACTGCGACGCTACACTATCGAGAACGAGGGGAGTCCGAACAGTAGCGGCTTCGAACCGGGCACGACGCGCAGAGGCCGCTTGTCGAATGGGCGTCCTGAATCCTTATGGATTGGGGCATACAGGGCGTAGAGGATAGACAGCATCCCGGCTGCGGTGACGAGTGCTGCGACGAATCCTGCTTCGAAGATCGACACCTGGAGGAGTTCGAAGAGGACGCCTTCAAGGAGGCCGCCAAGCCCGACCAATGCGAAGCCGGCGGCGACGTACAGGAGTAACTGCGTGTGATGTCGTTGGTACCCGCGATAGGCCTGATATGCGATGACCAGTGCTAACGCGGTCGTGAACAGTTTGCCGATGACGAATAGCGTGTGTTCCATAAGTCAGTCTCCCCGCATCTCCTCGAAGATGGTCGTAATCCGGTCGGCGGGGTCCGCCCGGACATCGATCTGGACATCGAAGCCCTCTGCCTGGAGGAGGACTTCAATACGTTCGAGACGAGCCTCGTACTCGCTGTAGTGCCGTCCTCCGGGGTCGACGTGCGTATACTCTTCGAGGAGGCCCTGCTCGACGAGGCGGGTGACACGGCGCGAGACGGTCGGGCGTGACATGTCACATTCATCGCTGAGTTCCTTCGCAGACAGTCGGTCGGTCTTCGTCGCCACGAGGATGTCGCGAGCGTACTCGTCGTCGAGTGTAGCGAAGATTTCCGACGGGTCGGACTCCTCGGTCACACGTCTCTACTCGCGACAGGAGCGTAATATAGCCCGCCGATTTTCTGACTCAGAACGCCGGCTCGCCGTTATATCGTCTCTGCCTCCGTACTGATAGTTGAAGGTGCAATAACTATGTCCACACTCGACTCCGGCATGAATCAGCTCGAGAGCAGAGTCGGCGGTCTGACCGTCGGCGGGAAAGTTCACAGTCTCAGTGCGTGGTTCGTGCTCGCGCTCCGTCTCATGATGGGCTACGCGTTCGCGTACTCTGGGTTCACGAAGATCACCGGCGAGTTCGGCGCTGGCGGCTACCTGTCGAACGTCGCGGCGACGAACGGGAATCCGCTCGCGGGCCTGTTCGCGTGGATGGGTAGTACGCCGTGGTTCGTCGAGTTCGCGAACATCGCCGTCCCGTGGGGCGAGCTGTTCATCGGCCTCGGCCTGCTCGTCGGCGCGTTCGTTCGCCTCGCGGCGTTCTTCGGCGCGCTCATGATGCTCATGTTCTACTTCGGCAACTGGGACATGGGCCACGGGTTCATCAACGGGGACTTCGCGTACATGCTCGTGTTCCTCGCGGTCGCCGCGTTCGCTGCGGGCCGCATCCTGGGTCTCGACCAGTACATCGAACAGTACGAGATCGGCGGCGAAGCGCTCGTCGAGCGCTACCCCGCCCTCGAATACATCCTCGGCTAACCACGCCGAACTCTCTTCAGGAGTACAATAATGCAAAATCCAATTCAAGCACGCGGGATTCGTTCTCTGGGACTCATCGTCATCGGAGCACTGACGCTAGCCGTCATCATTGGAATGACTCTGACGCACGCTGCTGTTCCAGATACAGTGATGTGGGACTGGCATGACGGGATGTGGAATGATGGTCACATGGCCGGGTGGGGAATATGGAGCTGGGGGATGATGTTGATCGGTTTGCTGTGGATGGCACTTCTGATCGCCCTTCCCGTCTACATCGTCTACTGGCTGACAACGCGGTCGCCATCGGACGGCCCCACCGAGGATAGCGCACTCGCTGTCCTCCAGGAACGGTACGCTCGCGGCGAAATCGACGACGAGGAGTTCGAACGCCGGCGCGCCCGACTCACGCCTGACGGCGGCCGTTACTGACTGTTCTTCCCCTATTCGTCGACTTCCGTCTTCACGACGGTCGCTGGGCGGGTCGTCAATCGAAGGACGCGGTCGGTCACGCTTCCGAGCAAGGCCCGGTATTCTTCCGGCCGGTGTTTCGTTCCAAGTACAAGTAGATCCATATCTTCGACATCAGCATACCGTACAATCGTCTCAGCCGGTCGGCCGTGCTCAATTGCTTTGACAACATTGACACCGACCTCCTTCGCTTTATATTGGATGTCTGCGATTGTTTCCGTTCCAAGTTCTTCGAGGCCATGTTCTGGGCCCTCGGCTTCATCAACGTACTCGTCACCGCTGTATGCTGTTACGACGTCCTCATCGACTACATACAGAACATGAAGATCGGCATTATGGGCCTCTGCTAGCGCGATAGCATGGGATTCAGCTTCCTCAGAAGCAACTGTCCCGTCAGTCGAGAGCAAAACCGTATCGTACATTTCTCTTTACTTATTGAGACTAGATTATAAAAGCCAGCGCTCTTGGATAGTGGCGTAGCTGGTAACACTTTTTGTAACTTCACAAAGTTTGGAGATTGTCGTCTCTCAGGGTTGAAGAGTGGAGGATTTCTATGACGACCAGCTGATGCTAAGCTATTTCCTGTTATGAGTCGTACTGATTAGCATGGGTACCAGACCAACTGACCTCCGGATGGACATTGGTCGTATTGCTGATGAGTCGGTCGCCCGTGTCACGCCTGACGCCACGGTTGCCGAGATCGCTCACACGATGATCTCCCAATCGCGGTGTGCCAGGTACGTGGTCGTCGAAGAATCCGATCAGATCTCTGGTATCATCACCGATCGAGACCTGATTGCTAACCTGCTCACCGAGGAAAGCGAGTTAAGTGTGCTCACAGCCGAGACGAGTGGAGACGACGTACGAGCTGCTGACGTGATGACGCGTGACCCACTTACTGTGCCAGCAGATGCTGAGATTCCAAAAGTCCTGAGACAAATGAACGAAGCGGGTGCTCGACACGTCCCGGTTGTTGAAGACGGGAGCGTTATCGGGATGATCACTCTGGACGATTTAATTACGCATGTTGCTGGTGAGAGCGCACACGTTTCAGCTCAGATGGATAACGTAGCGGGCATCATCCGAACAGAGTCTACGCACGATTGAAACGCTAATTTGGACTCAAAGTTTTTCGTGTTGCTTGTGCTTCCAGAAATAGAGTCAGTTGAGAGAGATTATCGCATGAGGAGCCGTCTAAGGACGTAGTGGAGGATGCCGCCGTGTTCGATATAGGTCACGGCGGCCGGCGTGCCGACCTGTGCTGTGACCGGGAACTCGACAGTCGACCCGTCCGCGCGCTCGGCGATAACGGTCAGTTCGTCCATCACATCGAGCCCGTCATCGAGGCCGTGGATCGTGAAGATCTCAGACCCATCCAGACCGAGAGATTCCCACGAGTCGCCATCATCGAACTGCAGGGGGAGCACACCCATGCCGACGAGGTTGTCGCGGTAGATGCGCTCGTAACTCTCGGCGATGGTTGCGCGAACACCGAGTAGGTCCGTTCCTTTCGCCGCCCAGTCCCGGCTGGAGCCGGTACCGAACTCTTCGCCTGCCATCACGACGAGCGGGACTCCCTCCTCGCGGTAGCGCTGGCTGGCTTCGAACACGGTCGTCTGCTCGTCGGTTGGGTGGTGGATCGTATAGCCACCCTCGACATCGTCGAGCATCTCGTTCTCGATGCGGACATTGGCGAACGTTCCCCGCATCATCACCTCGTGGTTGCCCCGGCGCGCGCCGTAGGTGTTGAACTCGTGCGGCTCAACGCCGTTATCGAGCAGCCACTGGCCGGCAGGGAGGTCAGATCCGAAGGGGCCAGCAGGGCTGATGTGGTCGGTCGTAACGGTATCGCCGAGTGTCAGCAGGCAGCGTGCATCCTCAATATCGGCGACGCCGGGTTTCTCTACCGGGAAGTCCTGGAAGAACGGCGGCTCTCGGATGTATGTCGAGTCGTCGTCCCACTCGTAGACGTCACCAGTGGGCGCGTCGAGAGCAGCCCACCGCTCGTCACCCTCGAACACAGAGGCATACTTCTCCTCGAACATCTCAGGAGAGACGTTCTCGTGGATTGCTGCCTGCACGTCCGCTGCGTCGGGCCAGATGTCCGCCAGATACACCGATCCCCCTCCTCGTCGGTGCCTAGCGGCTCGTTCTCGAGATCGACGTCCATCCGCCCTGCGAGGCCGTAGGCGACGACGAGCGGCGGGCTCGCGAGGTAGTTCGCGCGGATCTTCGGGTGAATACGCGCCTCGAAGTTCCGATTCCCGGAGAGGACGCTCGTCGTCCAGAGGTCGTGGTCGTCGATCGCTTGCTCGATGGGATCAGGAAGTGGTCCGGCGTTCCCGATACAAGTGGTACAGCCGTAGCCGACGACCGCGTACCCGAGCTCTTCGAGATACGGAAGCAGGCCCGATTCCTCGAGGTACTGCGTGACGACACGACTGCCGGGTGCGAGACTCGTCTTGACGTACGGCGGGACATCTAAACCTTTCTCGACGGCGTTCTGGGCAAGCAGACCAGCAGCGATCATCACCGACGGGTTCGAAGTGTTCGTACAGCTCGTGATGGCGCTGACGAGGACGTCTCCGTGTCCAATTTCCACTGTCTCACCGTCGAGGTCGACCTCAACGCGTTTGGTTAACGGGTGCAGTTCCGATTCGGGTTCGACCTGAACACCGCCGTCGGTCTCCGCACCAGCTGCACCACCTTCGCCGAGCCACCGCTGTAGGGCGTCTTCGTCGACATCATCGAGGTCGTCTTCGAACTCCCCGTGGAGAAGTCCCCGGAAGCTCTGTTTCACGTCCCCCATCGGAATCCGGTCCTGTGGCCGCTTGTGTCCGGCGAGACTCGGCTCAACAGTCGAAAGATCGAACTCGACCACCTCGGTGTATTCCGGTTCCTGTTCTCCGAATAGCCCTTGCGCTTCGAGGTACTCGCGAACAAGGTCGATGTGGGCGGGGTCACGCCCGGTGAGTTCGAGATACTCGAGCGTCTGCTCGTCGACCGGGAACATACTGATCGTCGAGCCCTGTTCGGGCGCCATATTGGCGATCGTGGCCCGGTCGGGGACTGTGAGATTCTCCACACCAGGACCGAAGAACTCGACGAACCGGTCGACGACGCCGACCTCGCGGAGCCGTTCGGTGATGTGGAGCACGAGATCCGTCGCCGTCGCGCCCTCGGGTAATTCGCCTTCGAGGCGGACGCCGACGACCTCGGGAAGTTTCATCGTGACCGGCTGACCAAGCATTGCCGCTTCCGCTTCAATGCCGCCGACGCCCCAGCCGACCACACCGATGCCACCGATCATTGGGGTGTGGCTGTCCGTGCCGACGAGTGTGTCCGGCAGGAGCCATTTCTCACCGTCTCGCTCGCGGGCGTGGACGATCCGGCCCAGATGCTCGAGATTCACCTGGTGCACGATGCCGGTCCCCGGCGGGACGACGTTGAAGTTCTCGAAGGCGTTCTGCGCCCACTTGATCGCGCGATACCGTTCGGCGTTGCGCTCGTACTCCAGTTCGACGTTCTTCTCGTAGGCGTCCTCGGAGTCGAAGTAGTCGACTTGGACGCTGTGGTCGATTACGAGATCAATAGGGATCTCTGGTTCGACCAGGGTCGGGTCCCGATCTTTGCGGTCGACTTCGGATCGAAGGGCCGCCAGGTCGACAACTGCGGGCACGCCAGTGAGATCCTGTAGGACGACTCGTGATGGAGAGAACGGAACCTCTGCGTCCGGTACGTCTGGCTTCCAGCCAGCAGCATTCTTGACATCCGCTGCAGTAACAGTTTCGCCGTCGGCGTTCCGGAGCACCGACTCAAGCAGAATACGGATGCTCACAGGGAGCGTGTCGAGGTCACAGAGCCCCTGCTCTTCGAGTGCTCGAAGATCGGCCATCTTGTACGTCGTCCCGTCGACGTCGAGCTCGCGGACGGCATCGAACGGAAGTGTATCAGTCATAGTATCTACACCTGGGATTGGCAGTCGTATCAATCCCTCTCCGAATCCGATTCGACGAGAATCGGGATTTGTTACGCAGAGGCATCGTATCCAGCGTCTTCGACCACAGTCACAAGCTCATCCCGTTCAGCGGACCCCTCGACCGTCGCGGATTCTGAGTCACGATCCGCAGTAGCGGACGTAACCCCCTCAACTTCTTCGAGTGCCTCTTCGACGGTCTGCTCGCAATGTTCACAGGTCATTCCTTCGACGGTGATTGTCTGAGTCATATCCATTCGTAGATAGGGGCGAGTATTCTATGTGGTTTTCTGCTTAGAATCCAATGTTGTCGCAGCCCTAGATCACCGATTTCGAAGGTGTGTTGTGGGCAACAATAATGTATCCTGCGAGACGAAGCGGTCGTATGCGCAATTTGGATGAAACCGACTTAGAAATCCTCTCGTTACTCGCTGATGACGCCCGCCGCCCGTTCAGCGATATTGGCGAGGAGGTCGACTTGTCGGGGCCAGCCGTTTCTGACCGGGTAAAGCGATTACAGGAAGCTGGCATCATTAACAACTTCACGATTGACGTCAACCGGGCTCATCTCCGAGCTGGTGTACCGGTATTTATTCAGGCCGAAATCGGCTCAGCGTCGTTGGAGGCCGCCCGCGAGCGGGCTCGAGAGTCAGATGGCGTTGAACACGTCTTCACGACCTCCGAAGGAGATCTTTGGTTCTATGCCCGTGTTGAAGCCCAGAACGTACGTCAGTGGGTAGATGGACTCTTTAACGAGATCGATGTAGCAGATTACACCGTCACACTAATTGACGAGCTTGAATGGACGCCGTCCGTTGATGGCGTCGAATTTGCACTCACCTGTGCTGAATGTAACAATACCGTTGATAATCAAGGTGAAACGACGAGAATCGACGGAGAGATCTATCACTTCTGTTGTCCGTCCTGTCTCACACGGTTCGACGATCGGTATCAGCGACTCGAAGAGGGAGCGTAACGCTGTCTTTGGAATCCAAATTTTCCTGCAGTCGAAACCCCGCCTCTCGAAGCAGTAAATCGCCTAAACCTAGACCCCGTATAGTAGAACAAGCATGACAAGCCAAACAATCCATCTTGATATCACGGGAATGTCCTGCGCCAACTGTTCGGCGACGATCCAGGACACTCTCGAATCGCTCGACGGGGTATCGGAGGCGGATGCGAACTTCGCCACCGACGAGGGTTCCGTCACCTACGACCCTGAAGAGGTATCGCTCAAAGAAATCTACGACGCGATCGACGAGGCCGGGTACGGCGCAGTCTCTGAGACGGTAACGATTGCCATCTCCGATATGACCTGTGCCAACTGCGCCGAGACCAACCAAACCGCTCTTGAAAATATTCCGGGCGTCGTTAATGCGGAGGTCAATTACGCAACCGACGAAGCACAGGTCACCTACAATCCTGCGGAAGTATCTATTGGTGCGCTGTACGATGCTATCGAGGAGGCTGGCTACTCGCCCGTCCGCGAAGATGGTGCCGACGAAGAGTCGGGCCAGGACGCACGAGATGCCGCCCGTCAAGCCGAAACTCGGAAACAACTCAGGTTGACCCTCTTTGGGGCAGTGTTATCGGCACCGTTGCTCTTCTTCCTCATCGACAATTATCTGCTCGGTGGCGCGATCGTCCCTGAAGCCGTCTTCGGTGTGGAACTTGGCTGGGTTGAGTTCCTCCTCGCCACGCCGGTACAGGCGATCCTCGGCTGGCCGTTCTATAAGAACTCGTACAAGGCGATCGTGAAGAACGGCCGCGCCAATATGGACGTGCTGATTGCGATCGGTTCAACAACGGCCTATCTATACTCTGTGGCAGTCCTTGCTGAACTCATTGCAGGTGGACTTTATTTCGACACGGCAGCCCTCATCCTCGTGTTCATCACGTTGGGTAACTATCTCGAAGCTCGGTCGAAGGGCCAAGCGGGTGAGGCCCTCCGAAAGCTCCTCGAAATGGAAGCCGAAACGGCGACCATTGTCCGCGAGGACGGCAGTGAAGAAGAAGTTCCACTCGAAGAGGTCACAACTGGTGACCGGATGAAAATTCGTCCAGGTGAGAAGATTCCCACAGACGGTGTCGTTGTCGACGGTCAGTCTGCCGTCGACGAGTCAATGGTCACTGGCGAATCTGTGCCTGTCGAGAAAGAGGAGGGCGATGAGGTCGTCGGCTCGACGATTAACGAGAACGGCGTCCTTGTCGTGGAGGCGACGAAGGTTGGAGAAGACACGGCCCTCCAACAGATCGTCCAGACAGTCAAGGAGGCCCAGTCGCGCCAGCCCGACATCCAGAATCTCGCCGACCGCATCTCCGCGTACTTCGTGCCTGCGGTCATCGCGAACGCCCTTCTCTGGGGTGTCGTCTGGTTCCTGTTCCCCGAGGCTCTCGCTGGCTTCGTCGACTGGCTCCCGCTGTGGGGTCAGGTTGCTGGCGGCCCGGCCCCGGTCGGTGGGACCGTTTCAGTCTTCGAGTTCGCGATAATTGTCTTCGCGTCCTCGATCCTCATCGCCTGTCCCTGTGCGCTGGGGCTGGCGACGCCCGCAGCGACGATGGTCGGGACGACGATTGGTGCCCAGAACGGCGTCCTGTTCAAGGGCGGTGACATCCTCGAACGCGCAAAAGACGTCGACACGGTCGTCTTCGACAAGACGGGCACCCTCACGGAGGGTGAAATGGAACTCACCGACGTGGTCGTCTTTGATAGCGATGGAAATGTGGTGACTGACGGTGGCGAGCCGACCCCAGATGGTGGACAGCTCAGCACCCGTGAGCGCCTCTCAGAGGATGATGTGCTTCGACTGGCGGCGATAGCTGAAAGCGGCAGCGAACACCCGCTCGCCCGTGCAATCGTCGAAGGGGCCGAAGAACGCGGCCTGGACGTGACTGAGCCTGACGACTTCGAGAACGTTCCGGGCCACGGGATCAAAGCAGTCATTGGTGACAGCGAGGTGCTGGTCGGCAACCGCAAGCTGCTGCGGGACAACGGGATCGACCCCTCTCCCGCTGAGGAGACGATGGAACGCCTCGAGAACGAGGGGAAGACGGCGATGCTGGTCGCCTACGAGGGGGAGCTCGTGGGTGTGGTCGCCGACGCCGACACAGTGAAGGAAAGCTCCAAGCAGGCTGTCACAGCACTCCAAGAGCGGGGAGTTGACGTGATGATGATTACGGGCGACAACGAGCGAACTGCCCGTGCGGTCGCTAAACAGGTGGGTATCGACCCGAAGAACGTCCGCGCAGGAGTCCTTCCTGAGGACAAGTCCAACGCGGTCGACAGTATTCAAGACGAGGGCCGGCAGGCGATGATGGTCGGTGACGGCGTCAACGACGCTCCGGCACTCGCGGTCGCACACGTCGGGACAGCAATCGGCTCCGGCACCGACGTCGCCATCGAAGCTGCAGACGTCACGCTGATGCGAGACGACCCGCTCGACGTGGTAAAGGCGATCCGAATCTCAGACGCGACACTCCAGAAGATCAAACAGAACCTCGTGTGGGCGCTCGGTTACAACACGGCGATGATTCCGTTAGCGTCGCTCGGCCTCCTCCAGCCCGTGCTCGCTGCAGCAGCAATGGCGTTCTCGTCGGTGTCGGTGCTGACGAACAGTCTCCTGTTCCGGCGGTACACCCCCGATCACGACTACAAGCTCTTCGGATTTCTTCGCTAACCGTCACCTCTAGATCAATGTCGAATATTTCCCGGCACACGGTTCGAAGGTACCTCGTCGAGACAGCCAGTAGCGAACCGACATACCTCCGGGCTCGCGAGATTGCCAGCGACCTCGACGGATCTCCCAAGGCAGTCGCGCAGTATCTCAGCCAGCTCCAGGACGAACTCACAATCGTTTCACTCGAACAGTGGGGGCGCTCGAAAAGCACGACGTGGCGATTGGAGGTGAACGGGTCGTGAGTACTGTCACCCGCCGCGTCGAGACTGTCCTTCCGGAGACCGGCTCACGCGAGTGGTGGGCGCTGTACCTGCTGGCCCCGCTCGTCCTCCTCGGTGGGGGCATCCTCGTGTTTCCGACGTTGGTCTACGACCGGTTCATCTGGCAGTATCTCTGGGGACCAGTCGTCGCCGATGCGGCCGGTCAGCCAGTCACGCACGAGGGGGTTCGTGCTGTCCAGGGCTACAACGCGGTGAACACGGTAATCTACCTCGCGGCAGTCGTATACAGCCTCCCCGGACTACGTGCGTATCTCGACCAACTCGACGTCACGTTCGACGCACGACTGGCCTACGGGTTCGCTCCGATCATCATCGCAGGTGGGGCGATGCGCGCCCTCGAGGATCTCGGGCTGCTCGGGGACTACGCGGTGTGGTTCATCACGCCATCGATTTACATCGTCGTCACCGCTGTCACCATCCTCGCGCTCGGTGTCGGTGCACTCTTGCGTGACCAAAATATCGGATCTATCCCGCTAACAGTCGGGCTCGTCGGGTCGGTGTGGGCTGTCGGGGCCGTCTGGTGGGCTGTTTGGCACGGCCTCTCGACATCGACCCCACTCCGCCTATGGGTTCCTGTCGCGACGACGGGGATAGCGCTCGGCGTAACCGCACTCTACTACTGGGGCGCGAGTTTCGTCAATATCACACACCTTCGACACCCGCTAATTCTGCTGGCCGTTTTCGGCCAGTTGTGGGACGCTGCGCAGAATCTCATCGGTGTGACGTTCCTCGGCTACTCCCCAAAGCTGGTCGTGACGAATCTCGTGTACCAGGCGACTGGATTCTCCGGATCGACGTTCGTGCTGAAACTCGTCGTGACTGTCGGCATCGTGTGGTATCTCGCCGATGCGAAAGAGGAGATGAATCACACGTGGTGGTGGCTTATGACGTTCTTCATCGGAGCGATCGGACTCCCGATGGGCGTTCGTGGGTCACTTCGGATGCTGTTGGGAGCTTAACGATGGCCTCAAAGATTGGCAAAAACCGATGACACGAACGTCCAAAATTGCGGTAATAGGTGGAGGGATGGCCGGGCTTGCAGCAGCTGCTGGATTCGACGACGCTGGATTCGTCGTCAAACTATATGAGCGGCAGTCCTACGATAGCAAACGCGTTAATTGCGGAGAAGCGATGACAGCGGTATCGAAGATCCCACTCGAGCCGACTGTAGAGAACGGCTTTCTCAATCCGCTGCCAGCGATGGAAGTGGAGGTGTATGACGGAATCGACGCCGATCGCCACCGCACTGGAGCCGGCACCTTTCCTGCTGCGGATACATATATAACGGACCGAAATGTCGTTGAGCAGTCCTGGGCAGAACAACTCTCAGAGAAGGGTGTTGACATCCACGAAAACCAGTCTATCACACGGACAGATTTCCACGAGTTCACCGATGAGTATGATCTCGTCGTTGATGCAACCGGTCAGCCATCACTCTCTAGTAAAGCGCTCGGAACAACCAACGAGTATTCAGGATATATGGTAGCGCTTAACAGTGATGTCGAAGGGGACTTCACCGAGTTGTACCCGAACAGCCGGATAATTCTGGAGAACTATACAGGGTACTCGTGGGCATTCCCGAAGACATCGCAACGAGCCAACGTTGGTATCGGCTGGACGGTCAGTGACCGGCCTAGTGATTATATGAAGGCATTGAGGGAAGCCTGTAAGCGGAATGGGTGGCCAGTCCCGTCGCAGGAACGGACGAACGTCGCAATCATTCCCGAGGGACCAAGCCTTGATCCCGACAGAACCTATCTACCGGAGCATTCCGTCGTACGGGTGGGTGATGCTGCAGGTATCGCAAACCGACTCACCGGAAAGGGGATCTCACAGGCCGTTGAATCGGGATTCTTGGCCGCAGAGTTGGCTAACAGCGGCCAATTACACAATTTTCCTGACAGTTTATATCAGAGGATGAAAACGGAGTACATTTTCGCCACAGTTGTGAGATACTTTCTTGAAACTCGTAATCCCAAGGTTCTGGGAGCAGCAATTCGTGCCGCTGCCGGGATCGATATTGAAGACGTTGACCGGTCTCCGAGTACAGTTCTACTGCGTCTCCTCCGCCACCCTGTTTTGTTTGCCCGTATTTTCTCGAGACGACGAGTTTTAAACCGTGTCTATGGAGGAATGACTAACCAATGGGAGTTGATTAATTGACATCCGCTCGAGTTAAATTCTCAGAATCTGTTAGCTACTGGGAGGATCGGTAAGTACAGAGGATTAAATCAGCAAATGGAGTCCCTCAAGCGAATTTTCCGAGATCCAGAATTCGGTGGGCTCGGCTTCATCAGTGTTCCCGCTTACACGCCCCAGCACACAATCAGTCCGTAGAGGGTGACCGAATTCCTTCTTGAGAATCATCCAACTCACCTCGGATATCCGCGTTCCTGAAATGAGCCCCGACTCTTAGAAATCACGAACACCATCAATCTTTTTTACTACATCTGACAAAATCAGCCGTGAGGTGAAGTATGCCATGTCAACTCAATCCATCCGTACGAATTTTCTCGGAACCGAGACGTCGTTCTCGGTCTCGGGAGCCTGGTTGTCGTATTGGATCCTGCTGCTCCGGCTGACCGCCGGGTGGTGGATGCTCCACGCTGGCCTTGACAAAATCTGGGCGTGGCCCTTCGACGCCAGCTGGTTCGTCGGCGGAGCCGCTCAGGGCACGATTCTCGCCCCCTTCGTCACGCCGTTCAGCGACGGCATCCTGTTGGCGTTCGTCAACGTGGCGGTACCGCTTGGGCAAACCGCCATCGGTCTCGGGCTGATACTCGGTGTCCTCACGAGGACCGCCGCCTTCTTTGGTGCCTTCATGATGCTGTTCTTCTACTTCATCAACGGCTACGGTGGCGGCTGGGCCAACGGTATGGTCACGGGTGAACTCCTTGGGATCATGGTCTTCGGAACCATTGTGGCACTTGGAGCGGGCGGCGTCCTGGCAGTCGATAACCGCCTGCGTGAGATGGAACTGTTCGAGAACACGCGATTACGGAAACTCCTCGGGTGACTACCAATGAGTGACTTATCAACGGCAGACCAAATCGCCATGTACGTCGGCGGTGGCCTGGTTGTCTTGGGCGTCGTCGTGATCGGCCTGCTCGACATGCTACTGGGAGCCGGGCACCCAGTCGATAGCGAGGGAGCAATCGAACACGCTGCAGTGGTCCCCATCGACATTAGGGCGGGCATCATCCTGCTCGGCTTGGTGATTTGGGGACTCGTCGCCGTTTACAAGTTTGCCGCAGGGTCGGCACCGTCGGGATCGACTACGGGCCAAACCCCATCCGGCATGGACGAGCTAGTTCAACAACTCAGTCCGTGGAGCCATTTGCCAGTTAACTTTTCGCGTTGCTCGCACTAACGTCCATCTGATGCACCTAAACGTGAAGACAAACACGATTTTCAGGAGTAGCCCTGTCGTTTCTTGGTTTTCCTTCTGGTCAGTACGCGCGCTTTATTCAGCAGAACGAACTTAACACTCTTTGGTTTGGTAGAAGAAACGGGGATTAATACGCAATTAGAATTTCCGAATTTAAGACTGAAATTAGTATATTACAAATAATATTTCAATATATCCTTGACTTCCGATTCTGGTTTGTCTTTCGAAGAAAGGTGTACGGGTGTTTTTTCAATTCAGCTGTCCTTCGGTTAATCGTTAGAACGGGGTAATCTGCTTCCTCGATCACTTGAGCTGCGACGCTTCCCTGTAATAGCCGACGAATGCCAGTCAATCCTCGTGTCCCCATTGTAACAAGGTCGATGTCAGTCACCTCAGTGTATTTGAGAATCTCCTGCTGAGGTTGACCAAAGCTCAACGTAGTTCGGACAGGAACGTCCAAGGTCGCTGCCTTCTCCGTAATGTCCTCCAAGAGCCGAGTTCCCCGCTGTTCCCAAGAGTCAGTGACCTCTTCCCACGTGAATCCAGGCCGACTCGAATAGGACTGTTCGGAAATGATAAAAAGTCCATGTAGGGTTGCATCATACCGTTTAGCAATTTGTAGCCCATGTTTGAAGGCCACAGATGCCTCGTCGTATCCATCCGTAGGCACGAGAATATCTGTGAACTGACTAGTAGATAACTCTCCTACCGGATCAGAGGGATCCATATCAGGTATCGTCAAGACAGGAAGAGAGATATTTTGAATGATGTGGCTGGAGACGTCTCTCCGGAGAATTCGTGCTAATCTAGTCTGTGTAGGTTTCTGGTGGACAAGCAAATCGATATCATTCTCCTCAGCGTATTCCCGAATAACACCTGGAGAGTGCCCACTATCCACTGCTGGTATCACATTGAGTCCGAGCGAGTGGGCCTGATCCACCACGGGTTCAATTACCGCTGCTGCGTCCCATTCCTCTTGTTTAGTGACTTGATCGGATTCCACCTCCGTGCGTTCCTCATCTTGAATATATAACACGTGGAGAGCCGCATCATACGTTTCTGCAAGTGATAGGCCATATTGGACCACTGAGTCCCTTATATCAGCTCCGTAGAGTGGAATGAGGATCTGGTTGTACAGGTTGATGTCCGCACCTTCTCGAACTTCTAGATGGCTGGGGGAGTTCATACATATCTATACGTAACGACGATTTACCGTGCTTTCTGTTAAGAATCGAAACCGGGAGAACAGTCTCTGGGGTGGTGACTTGAGGCTTTTATCGCAAGTAACTCGCTATAGCACGTCTATTTCGAAAAGAGTGGAGACGTCGTTTGGAGTCGCATCAGTTCGACGAGAGCGTATTTCCCACAGTTTCGAGGAGTGAAGTGTCGGAGTCGGTGCGACGAGTCATGCTCTGGGTCATGTTGGGCGCAATTTAAGGCCGATATGCTCGTTGACGGAAAACCGTCACGGCAGCACCCTCGACCGATGAGGGTCGCCACATAGAGACGAATACGGGACTCTGACCTTTGGGGTTTCCTCCTCAGAACTGAAAGTCACCTTCCCCGTCGTGCTTGAATCCGTTCTCAATACACAGGAAAGGTCGACGTACAATTGAATACTTCCGAGCCAAGTGACGAGCATATGGAACGGGCCGTAACTCGTCGCGAACTACTACGGGTCGGTGCGACGACAGTCGCACTCGGAACCGCCGGTTGTTTGGGGTCATCGAGTGGGGATGAGTGGGATATCGAGGGAACGCTAGCGGTGACGAACGCCCAACAATACAGTTCACCAGGCTGTAGCTGTTGTGGAAAATATGCGTCGTACCTGCGGGAACAGCTCGACACGACGCTCGGGGAAACCGAAACCGAGGACGTGACGGATCTCAAGCGCCAACACGGTATTCCATCGGATCTACAGAGCTGTCACACACTCGTCCTCGACGAGTACGTCGTCGAAGGACATGTTCCTGCCGAGGTTATCGCGACGATGCTCGAGGAAGAGCCGGCGATTGACGGCATCGCGTTGCCCGGGATGCCGGCTGGATCGCCGGGGATGGGCGGGACGAAGTCCGACACATTCACCGTCTACAAACTCGGCGGCGGAAAGACAGGTGACGTGTACACCGAAATCTGAACAGAAAACACCTGGTCAAGATACTTTGGGACGGCAGTCGACACCCTAAACAATGATTCGACGACTCCTCCACGATCTCGGATACGTGCTTGCATACGTCCTTTTCCTCGGCGCGAATACGCCAGAATCGGTCGTTACCCGTCTTCGCATCGCCTATCGCCTTGTCGGTGTCCGGATCGTCGAGACGCCACAGGTTGATTCGGTCGAACGGACGATCTTCCTGTGTCCGTACCGAAATCTGGGCACTACGTGGGTTAGGGAGAAGTGGATCTGTCACGACATCCTGGACCGCGTCGACGACGGATACGTGACGTATCTCCGACGGCACAAGGGAATCGACTACCAGCGTCCTCGCGGGTGTGCCGACCTCGCGTACTGCGACGAATCCGAGTACTGCTATTCGGAGGTTTCCGAACTCGAGTAGGTGGCCGATGGATCAGAGTACTCTCCGCCACCGAATCACCGACCAGTTTTCTTACCGCGGCGAGCGAGCCGATATCTGGCGGGCGTTCGACCTCCTGTTCGATACTGACGAGTTCCTCAATCTCGGCTACTCGGAGTGGTACCAGCCACATATAGCCGGTTCGAGTCAACGTCGCCTCGTCACGGAAGTCGGCTCAAGGGTCGCGTCGCATCTACCCACAACCGACGGAGTGCGCCTCCTCGATGTCGGCTGCGGTCGGGGGGTCCAGCCCTCCACCTCGCCTATCAGTTCGGCTTCAACGTCACTGGTGTCGACCTCGTTCCGTACAACATCCAGATGGCAACCGAGAACGCACGGGGTAAGCACCTCGATTCCGAGTTCATCATCGGTGACGCGACACAACTCCCGTTTACCAGGGACTCGTTTACCGCGTGTACAGCCATCGACGCACTCGTATACCTCCCCGAGCGGAATCGCGTTTTCGCTACAGTCGCAGATACCCTCGAACCCGAGGGGGTTCTCGTAGTCTCCGATCTCGTGATGCAGTCAGACGTGACTGAAACGGAACGGAGATTGGTCGATTCATTTGCGGATGCGTGGGATATGCCGTCCTTGGGTACTGTTGAAGGATACAAAGCTGCTCTCGACGAGACGAGCTTTGAGCTCAAAGCGGTCGAAGATATCACGAAACACAGCGTCGGACGCTTCCGAAAGTGGACGACGCTGTACCTCCAGCTACTCACGAGCCCGCTCCGGGCTCTCATTGAACGACTGTTAGGAGCGTATGATCTCGATCCCCCAGCGATTACTGAGCAGGTACGGAAGGCTCACCACGCGCTGCCGTTCCTGCGACACGTTATCTTCGTTGCGGAACTAGAGACTACTTGACTGCTACTTGCACGGCGCAAGAAAGAATCGGATCGTCACGTCGACGCTTGAGCATCCACGAATTTGGATGGACCTGTGGGGTCTTCACTGCTCGTGATTGTCGTGTGGTGGATCGTGACCCATAGGTTTAGAATTGGTTCAGACTCCAGTATTTATATAGGACACAGATAGGAATCCGTTGGTATACTCGAACGATAGTTCGGGATTGTGAGGTACTAACCGTTGATTGTGGAGTCAGAAAAGCCAAACCGTGCAGCACGGCTCAAATCGCTATGTATCCCGACTTTGGATTGCTAAGAACAAATTGCTTGATTCAGGCCCTCGTACCATTGATGTGGGGTGAAACCGAATGGCAACTGATCCAGTCTGTGGAATGGACGTCGATGAAAGTGATCCGGCGGCCACAGCTGAGTACGACGGTCAGACGTACTACTTCTGTGCCGAGGGCTGCAAGGAGACGTTCACCTCGACACCGGAGGAGTACGTCTAACCGTCACACCCCACACCTGCGTCGTAGCTCCCCCACACCCACCCCCATTCCGCCTTTCGATGACCCAACCAGAACTTGACGACACGGATCGCGAAATCCTCCGTCTTTTAGCGGAGAACGCGAGACGACCCTACAGCACTATTGCTGAGGCTGTAAATCTTTCACCCCCGTCCGTTTCAGCACGCGTCCGTCAGTTGGAGCAAGAAGATGTCATTCGTCGATTCACCGTTGATCTCGACCTCACACAGTACGAAAACCGGATACACGTCATGGTACGCCTCCAGCCTGAGCTCGGAAAGACGGATTCTCTTCGAGAATCGATCCTCGAGACCCCAGCCGTAGAACACGTATTCACAACTGCGGTGGGCGAAATCGTAGCTGTTGCGACGCCGCCGCGGAATACAGTCGGAAACTGGGCGCAGCAATATCTACCACTGACTGACGTGCGGCGATACGACGTACAACTGCTGTCGAACGCTGCTCAATCAGCGTATGCCGAGGGGACTGAATCCGCACTCAAATGTGCAAATTGCGGAACCACTGTCGGTGAAGACGGACTAGCCACCCGTGTCGGTGGTTCACTCCAGCAGTTTTGCAGTGAGAACTGTGAAACAACGTATAGGGAACAGTATACAGAAAGTCAAGAGAAATCTGATGCTTAGAGTCTAGCATTAGCTGTATACTCAATTCCTGATTGCTTACGAGTTTGCTGCAAATAGTTTTGATTTGAAACAGTAATCGCAGTGAATTAGAAGCGTGTGTATACACCTATGGAAGCGTCCACAACCACCAAAGGAGAAGCTACAAGCAACAAGGTACTCGTCCGTGCTAATGAGATTGAAAAAACGTACGGATCGAGTTTTCCATTTACGCGGTCAGTGACCGTCCTCACCGATGCCGATCTCGAAATTCGGACGGGGGAAATCGTCGGGATCGTCGGCGCGAACGGGTCGGGCAAATCCACGCTCATGAACATCCTCGTCGGTGTCCTCGAACAGGATTCCGGAACAGTCGAACGGACGGGAACCGTTGGCTGGTGTCCACAGGAACCACTGCTTTACGACCGCTTGACGGTCGGAGAGACGTTCCGACTGTTCGGTTCCGGATACGGAATGACCGCCGAAGAAATCGACGAGGCCAAACACCGCTTGGCGTCGAAACTCGATTTCGAGCAGTACCTTGACTACCGAATCGACCAACTCAGTGGTGGAAACCGGCAGAAAATCAATCTCAGTATCGCCCTGATGCACGATCCGGACGTCCTCATGCTGGACGAGCCCTACACTGGATTCGACTGGGAAACGTATCTCACGTTCTGGGATCTCGCCGAGGAACTCGCTGCCGACGGAACAGCTGTCACGATGATTTCACACCTGATCGAAGAGCAAAGTCGTCTCGACCGCATCTATGAGGTTCGTGACGGACAGGTCTACGACGTGACTGACCAGGAAGGCGAGACTGATGCAACGGCCAGTGAACGGGGGGAAGAGACCGATGAATAGGGTTTGGACGGGGATTCGGGCGAACGTCTCCACCTTCCTCAGAACCCCCCTGAATGTTGTCCTAGCACTTCTCCTTCCGATTGTCGTTATCGAAGGCTGGGGACAAGCAATGGCTGGGTTACCAAGTATGCCGACGGTCGAGGCGATTCCGATCGAGCTCAGGTCGCCTTCTCGGAGCGATATTCGGGGTCGCCATCATTGCCGGCCTGATGGGACTCGCGCAGATGATTAGTGCGCGTGCAGCCGATCGGCGACTCGTTCAGACAGGCTATCCACCCCGAACACTGCTTGCGACTCGATTAGCGGCGCTCGGAGGAGTGACCGTTGTCGTGGCTGCCGTAAACTACGGCGTTCTCTGGCTGACGATTTCACCGGGAGCCCCTGTCCTGACGTTCGTATTCCTCGTACTTGCCGGCCTCGTCTATGCGTTTCTTGGCGCACTCGTCGGGGCGCTCCTTCCACGACTGTTCGAAGGCTCGCTCGTCGTGGTGTTCCTTGCAATGATGGATGCGTTCCTCAGTGGCGACAGTCCGCTGGCCGCCGACGTTCCCGAGTTCGTGGAATACTTCCCGCTCTATCATCCAAAGGAACTCCTTCAGGAGGCGATGTTCCAAGGCACATATACGACGGGTGATCTCGGCTTCGTCGCCGGATACCTCCTAGTCCTGCTTGTACTCGTCACCGCAGTGTTCGGAGTGACGATGCGCACCAGTGGTGGGTGGTCCGCATGAGTCGTACGACAACGGCGTTCACAATCGGCATCAAAGAACAGGCGCGAAACTACGTCCTCGTCGCTCTACTGGTCGTCCTACCGGTCTCGTTCATCACGTTGGCGTTCGCAGTCACCCAGGACGTCGAGATGCCGGTTCGGACGCTCGTCGACGGTGAGACGGTGACGGTCATGCGAGGGATGCCTGAGGTCCACGGCGTGATTATGACGCCGATTACGAGCGCCCTCATCGCCGGACTCGCCGGGTTGTTCCTGATGCGAGAAGCCAAAGACACGGACGGTCGTCTGGCAGTCGCCGGCTATCGTGCACGACAGGTAATCACTGCCCGGTTTGGGGTTCTCGCAGCAATTACTCTCATCGTCACCGGTGTCTCAGTTGGTGTGATGCTCGTCGATTTCCAGCCTGAGCATCTCTGGTGGTTCGTCGCAGCGATGCTCGTCGTCTCGGTCACGTATGGTCTCATCGGGATGCTCGTCGGGGCCGTTTTCGACCGCCTAGCCGGGATGTGGCTAATGCTGATTCTCCCGATGCTCGATATCGGACTCTTCCAGGATCCGCTGTTCATCCAGTCCGAGCCCGAATGGTGGATGAAACTACTCCCCGGCTATTGGCCCGTCCGTGTGATGGTCGATACCGGACTCACAACGGACGTAGATACGACTCTCTCATTGGTGTGGGCTACTGGATACCTCCTCCTCGTAGCTGTCCTCACAATCGGCGTCTACTACCGAATTACACAGGAGAAGTAAGATCAGGCCAGTAGACTACTTACTCCGGTAACTGTAGGGGAGAAGACCCAAACAGCACTATATCCAGCTTCGCTCAATTGGATAGTTTGACTCGGATTTCACTACGACCGTCTGATCGGGCAAACGGTTCGGTGGACTCTGGTTGCTGCTGTGTCCCTCGTTCTCTGGGCACCGATGAGTGCGGCTTACGTTCCGCGGAGAAGTGCCGCGGCGTAGGAACAGGTCTTCGAAGGACTCCTGAGCGAGGGACCTCAGGCGTGTAGAAATGGCGACGACACCGCGCCTTACCGAGATGGGTCTTCACTCCCAGTCTCCAACCGTTCACGACGCTTCTGGAACTCTTCTTCGTCGATCTCGCCTCGTGCGTAACGACGTTGGAGGGTTTCCATAGCGGAATCGTCACTCTCTGGAGGTGCATCGCCTCGACCCATTGCCCAGTAGAGGAAGCCGCCGACCAGCCCCAGCATCCCGAGTGCCCCGCCGACGAACGGCAGCCCACCGAACCATCCACCGTTCCGGCCGTGCATCATCCCTGGACCCATCATTCCGCCATCGGTACTCCCACTGCCGTCGACGTCCGAGCCGACGGCAACGGCGCCGTTCTGGACGATCGTTTCGCTGTCTGGGACCTCGCCGTCCGGGATCGGGCTGTCTTCAGCTGGACCGCCAGGGCTACCAACGACGATGCGACCGACCATGCCGACCGTCTTGTGAGGGATGCAGTAGTAGTCGTACGTTCCGGGCACCTCGAACGTGTGCTCGAAGCTCCCCTGCGAGATGGTCCCGCTGTCGAAGGCGGTGGCGTCGGCGGGAACGCGGTCCGGATAGGCCGTCGCCGAGTGAGCTCCGGCTGCTATCTCGAAGCGGACGGTCGTGCCAGGTTCGACGTGGAGCCCGATCGGGTCGAAGTAGTTGTTGCCCATCTTCACGACGGGCGTTTCCTGTGCGGCGACTGGTTGGGTGAATCCCGCACTCGCGACTGTGCCAGCACCGAGCGCTCCCAGGAACTGGCGTCTACTGTAGTCTGTCATTGTAGCTGGTTGGCTTCTGTTATCCACGGATGATGCTGGCGAGCCGGTTCGTGAGTCCGGGCGATTGCTGGCCGGCGCTCTCGATGGCAGCCTCCAATTCGTCCCGGTCGACGATGCCGATGAACTCGGCCGTCTGTTCCCCGTTTGCATACACGAGCGTCGTTGGCGTCTTTCGGACACCGTACTCCTCGGCCGTCTCCAGATCGGTCTGGATGTCGACCTCCCGGAACTCGACATCCGGATACGCATCTTCGATACCCTCGTTTTTCTCTCGCTGCGTTGCGCACGCTCCACAAGTCTCCTGTGTGAACAGGATAACTTCCGTCATAGTAGCTAGTATGGTCTTATGCTTTTAGCACACTTCTATTCACATCCGAAAGCTGTGAGGGTAACAGATTTCGGATTCCAAGGGGCCGGACGCGAGTAACGCCGGAGGTTGGTGGTCGGACCGTCACTCCGAGCGTTCGAGCTTGTTCCGACGCGCCTCGAACTCTTCCTCGGTGAAATCTCCGCGGGCGTATGCCATACGCAGCTCCTCCATTGCGGGATTCCGCGACGACTGCGATGCCGTCACGCGACGGAAGACGAGATATCCGCCACCGAGCAGGAGGAGGAGGAAGACCAGCTGGACGAGCATCCCGACGAGTGGCCACCAGCCGCTGGTCGTCCCGTATCCACCCATCATTCCACCGTATCCCATCATCCCGCCGAATCCCATCCCCATCGTGAGCAAGGGGAGGACGATGATCGCCCCGAGGATGAGGAGGACGATGGTTGTGGTGTCGAGTTGGTTTGATGATGTCATGGTTCAGATCTCGGTCGATGATTCGAGTTCGTCCGCGACGCTGGCGAGAACGCGTTCGAACCGGTCGTGGACCTCGTTCGCGATCGAGTCGAGTGCCTCGTTGTCGGCGATGCCGACGAGCTGTTGTGGGTCGACGGCACTCACCATGACCTCGCCGCCGTCGGTTTCGTAGACAATGACGTTACACGGGAGGAGTGCGCCGAGTTCGATCTCTTCGTTCAGGCCCTCGTGTGCCAGCCCCGGGTTGCACGCACCGAGGATGCAGTACTGTCGAAACTCCTCGCCGAGTTTCTCCTCGAGCGTCGCTTGGACGTCGATGTCACAGAGGACGCCGAATCCTTCGTCTTTGAGCGCCGCAATCGTCGTGTCGACGACGTCGTCGAACTCACCGGTGACTGAAGTCTGTATTGTGTATTCCATGAAGTATCATACCCCGTCTACGGGGTTAACGGTTGGGTGCCGCAACGGCGGCCGTTGGGAATATGATGTATCGGCTGGAACAGCAGCTGCTCCAGTCATCCGGTGCGTTCGAGCTGTTCTCGCCGCCGATCGAATTCGTCATCCGAGAGCTCTCCGCGGGCGTAGCGCTCACGGAGAACCGACAGCGACTGCTCTTCGTTCCCACCGGAGCCTCGATTGAGGAGCGCATAGACAATGTAGAGCGGAACGGCGATGAGGAGCCCCATCCAGAGGAACCCCCAGAGCCCCATCGCTCCACCGAAGAGGCCCCAGCCGCCCCCCATCATGCCGCCGCCGTAGCTCCCACTACCGTGGGCAACAGCCGGTCCAGTCGCCGCAACTAGCAGCGGGACGGCGAGGATCGCGAGTCGCCGAGCAGTGCGTCCGATGTGAGTGGTGAGTTGCGTCATTATCTTGCGTTGGTGAGTTGTGGTGTTCGATTGGAGCGATCGAAACGGCCAGAGCCGTCAGCAGTGGCCCTGCCCGTACATCCCGCCGTTGTAGCCGTCGTCAGCCCCGTCGTGGTATTCCCCGTCAGCCATGTCCTGGGCCATCTCGTCGACGGTCACACCCATGTGCGACTCCATCCACTCGACGCTACCCGGGCCCATGTGTTCGGTCATCTGTGCCTCCATCCAAGTGGCCCATTCATCTGCGGTGGCATTGTCCGTAGGCGCGTCGTCAGCGGTCGTTGCGTTGTCGTGTGCGCTGACTGCCGGTGCGGCGAACGCGAGTCCGACAATCGCGAGCGCCACGAGCAGCCACCGGCCGAGTTTGAAGTTGGTCATTGTCTCTCTCCTCGGTTACTCGTAGGCCTGCTCGGGAGTTATCGACATGGGTGTGAATCCATACAGGAGAACGTTCGAGAACGTCTATAACATCTTCTAACCGTTTTGCTCGAGGGAGACCGTTCATACCTACGGAATTCGAGAGGGAGAGCGCCCGATAGATAGCGACTATTTTCCCGGTTGTTGCTGCCGAAGGTCATCACTCGGATACACACGATAGGTCCGACCCTGTCGTTCCCGATACAGCAGACCTCGCTCCTCGAGTGAACTCACGGTCTGGCTTACTTTACTCTTCGAGAACTCAGATCGATCCCGAAGTTCAATCTGCGTGATTCCGGGGGAGTTCAGGACGGGTTCGAGGACGCGTCGTTCATCATCCGGTAAGAGATCGAGAACGCGTGCTTGGGGGTCCGATTCAGGATTGATAGACGTCGCCGGTGCAGCGTCATCATCCATCGACGTAGCTGTTGCCGCCGATGTCTGTGCAGGATCGACAGGCGCCGTTGTGTCGGCCACTTCTGGATCGGTGAGTTCTCCCCGGACCACGTAATAGACGCCACCGATAACGCCAGCAACCAGCAGGGTTCCAACCACGTACCAGAGGGGGTCTGGGCCGTGCATCGTTCCCATAGATGAACCCATCATTGACCCCATCGATTGCTCGATAGCCCGACGCTGTTGATAGGCCCGCCAACTGAGTACCCCGCCGGCCAGGAGAACGAACCCGAGAAGCACACCGACGACAGTATCTGCTCGACGGCGATTCATATGACAGCCCCGAGTTGCGGGATTTGACTATTCATACCGTCTATTTGAGCGCAGTAGGTGTGACAATTGCGGATTGAAACTGTGATGATGAACCCCATCACAGCGGATGAACCACAGTGCGATCATCAGTGGTCATGATCGTGATCGTGGCTCGATATTTGCGGGCTTTGATTAGTAAATTCCGTTGGTTCTTCTTCGAACGTACGCTTGCATTTCTTTGAGCAAAAATAGTACGTCGTCCCATCGTGGGACGCACTCGGGCCCTCATCGTCGGTTCGCATCCCGCACACCGGATCTCGATACTGACCTGGTGCGCCGAGTCCCCGCCGGTAGACATACAGAAGGAACCCGGAGAGCGCAAAGGCGATAATATTGAGGTAGAACGTGTAGTTGAGCTCGAAGTACGTCTGTTCAGTCGCCGTCTCGCCGCCCGCCAGATCTGGAACGATACCCAGCGCGTCGAACAGCAGCTCCATGAGGAAGCCGGTGAACGCCATCGTGACGAAGAAGACGCCGAGGATGTACAGCATCACCTTCCAGCCGTAGTACTTCCGGTAGACGTTCAGGACGGGCACGGTGATGAGGTCGGCGTAGACGAACGCGATGATCCCGGCGAAGCTGACGCCACCACCCCAGAGCGCGACGGCGAACGGGACGTTGCCCATACTGCCGACGAAACTGAGGACGGCGATGATGACGCCCATGACGGCGTTCTCGGCAGTCACGAGCAGGCCGTCGCCCTGAATGAACAGCGTGTTCCACACCCACTGCGGGACGAAGACGATGACGAACCCAGAAATAAGGAAGCCGGCGACGATGTCTTTCCAGATCATCGACCACTCCTTGCGGTACTGATTCCCGACCTTGTACCAGCCACCCCACGACAGCAACTCGTCACGCCACCCGCCGCTACTCGACGTCTCCTGGCGATAGGTCTCCATACAGCCCTCCGAGCAGAATTTGAGCGTCTCACCGCCGTCGGTCGTGAGCGTGTACTCGTCTTTCCCCTCCATCCCGCAGGTGGGATCTTCCGTGACGCCCGCCTGGCGGTCGCGCTCGTTGAGCTTCTCGCGGACTTCGTTAAACAGGTTTTCGGGAAGCGTGAGGTGGACGATGGCGGCCATGACGGCGATGAGAATCAGGCCGCCGAGCAGTTCCGCGACGAGGAACTCCCAGCCAAGCAGGATGAGAATCATCAGCCCTAGTTCGACGATGAGGTTCGTCGACGCGAACATGAACGCGAGGAAGTTCACCGCGTGCGCCCCCTTCTTGAACAGGCCCTTCCCGATGGCGACGGCGCCGAAACTACAGCCACTGCTTGCTGCTCCGAACACAGTCGCCTTGGTAAGTCCAGTTAGATCGCCCTCACCCAGCACCTGTGCCATCCGCTCCTTCGAGACGTAGACCTGGACGAGACTCGTAATCGTGAGGCCCATGATGATCGCCCACGCCGCCGTCCAGAGAAATCCGACACCGATACGAAGGGATTCAAGAACTCCGTCGATTATCGTCGCCTGCATAGGTGTATCATTGTAGGGATCATCTATTGCGGTTTTGGTTAGAATATACTGCCTATGAGGGTATCAGTACTATGGCATCGTAACCGTCGGCCATAGATGATCTATCGTGAAGAGGGGAAAACATTGCAAACCTCCACAAGCTCCACGGAATCCGACTTCAGATTCAAAAGGGGAATCTGATTAAATCACGCCGACGTATTAGAGGCTAATGGGACCAGTAGAGACCGATGATATCCCAAATGAGGGGAACACCACCTGGAAGAACAGCCTTCGCCGGCCTGCTCGGTTGTCCAGTACGGTAACTGTCACATCCACTTCCTAATTTACGATGGCTGTCGATCTGGCAATCCATGATGCACTCGTTCTCACAGCCGACGAGCGGAACCGCCTGTACGAGCGCGGCACAGTATGCATCACCGATGGCTGTATCGAAGAAGTCCGACCATCACGTGCAGGAGACGGAGAATTAGAAGCATCCACCGTTATCGACGGGAACGGGAAACTGGTGATGCCGGGGTTGGTGAACGCCCACACGCACCTGGAGATGACACCGCTCATCGGTGCGTTTAGCGAACTCGAGCTGACGGAGATGCTCGGGAGTGGGACGGCCTTGTTTAACAGGACTAGGGAACGGCGAATTCGAGTACCTCGTCGAGGCAGGCGTCGAGCTCGCAGCGCTCAATTTCCTCCTGGGCGGTGTCACGACCGTGAACTCCATGGACGCACGGCCTGCCGCAGGTGCGGAGACGTTCGGGGAAGCAGGGCTCCGCGGATTTTTCGGCCCGGCGATCTCGGACCTCTTCTGGGACCAACCAGTCGATCAGCAGTTCGCCCGTGCTCGCGAGTTCGTCGAAACGTACCACGACACGTACGACGGCCGAATCAGGGCGACGATCTGCCCGCACGACGACTGGTCGTGTACCCGGCAGCTGTGGGAACGGACCGCATCCCTCGCCGCAGAGTATCCGGACCTGCTCGTCCACACGCACTTGCTCGAACTCGAGGAGAGTAACACGATGGCACGAGCGAACGGTGGCGAGGACTCGGTAGGATTGCTCGACGACGTTGGACTCCTGGACGACCGACTGGTCGCTGCTCACTTCCGCCTCGGCGACGAAGAGGACATCCAGGGAACCGCCGAGGCGGACGCGGCTGTTGCGCACTGCCCGTCCGTCTTCTGTACTGGAATCCGGACGGGGAGACGCAGTGGACGCCCGTTCCCGAGCTTCGAGCCGCCGGCGTCGACGTCGGAGTAGGGATTGACGACCACTACTGGCACGACTCGTACAGCATGTTCGGTGAAGCGCGGCAAGCTCGGCTGGCGGCAAATCTCAAGCGTTCAGCCGGGCAGTTCGACTCGATGGAACTGATACGAATGCTCACTATCGAGGGCGCACGCGCGCTGGGGATGGGCGACGAGATCGGCAGTATCGAAGCGGGAAAGCGCGCGGATATTATCCTCCTCGACGTCGACAAACCGAAGTTCACGCCACTGACCAACGTTCCCGCACACGTCGTGAACAACGCGGTCCCGGCCGACGTCGAGACAGTGATCGTTGACGGCGACGTCGTCCTCCGGAATGGTGTGCCCGAGACAATGGACTCGGACGACGTGCGACAGCGAGTAAATCAGGCTGTCGAACGCTTCATGGACGAGACAGACTGGGAGTTAGACATTGGTGGTAGTGAACCGCCGACCAGCATCGAGACTGTACGGGACCTCCCAAAGCGTGGCCCTGCGCGACTCCTGACTCGCCTCGCGATGCAATCCGCGCGTGATCGGTTCTCCTTCTAAGACCCTGCCAGCGTAGGGGTGGTTCCCCTCAGGAATTTCTGTGGGCGCGAACGAACGCACGTCGCAGGACGGTCAGAAGAACGTACGTCTCGTACTTCTGGGTCTGGCAGTGCTCGCAGGGCTGCATATCCTCGACGATCTCCTCAATAGCGTCGTCGTACTCGTCGGTGAGCGTAGTGAGCGCGTCCGTGATCTGGGGCTGGGCAGCGTCGATCATCTCCTCGACGGCGGCGTCGGCCGAATCTGGTAGTGAGTACGAGAGGACGATCGTGTTCGCGTGGTAGTACTTCGTCGTCCCACCACGCCCCTCCTCGAAGCGAACGACGTCGACGAGGCCCGCATCCCGGAGCTCGTTGATGTGATGGCGGACCGTGTTCTCCGTCCGGTCGATGCCGCGATCGTCGAGGCGTTCGTGGACCTCGGTCGCAGTTAGGGCTTCCTCGGACAGAATGTCGAGGACCATCGCCCGCATCGGCTCGTCGATGGCGTCCGAAATCCGAGTGTCTCGCACCGCGATGTCGTCGAGACGGTGGTCGGTATCGGAATCACTCATACGAGGACTGAGCGCGAGCACGCGGGAAAAGGTAGCGGGGCAGGAGTCGGGTAGGTGTCTGTCGAGGTATCCAGTACAGGATGGACCCGCGATAGCGAAAGCCCTAGACGACCCGTTTGACTGTTCCAACGACTCGTATCCGAATTCAAACATATCATATAAAAAATACTTATTGAGGTACGGGCACTATCTCAAACTGTAATGAGCGACACAACCCAATTCCGCGTCCTCAACTTCGAACTGCCCGACCTGCGCGAGTACCGTCGAACGCGCCTGTCGAACGTCGACGGCGTCCAGCACGTCGAAGTCCACTACGCGACCGGCCGCGTCGAGATCGAGTACGACGACAGCGTCGCTGACCCCGACGCCTTCGCAGAGACCATCGAAAACCAGGGGTACACTCCCCAGCCCGCCTAACACTATGAACAAACAATCGATCACGCAGTACTACCGGAACCACCGGAAGGCCATCGTCACGGCGACAAGCGGCCTGCTGTACGGCGGTGGCTGGAGTCTCGGCTACCTCACGAGTTTCGAGATGGCAAGCGCCGCCATCCTCGTCCTCGCGACGGTCGTGGGTGGCTACGACATCGCCAAGACCGCTTACCACGAGGTCACCAACCGGACGCTCGGCATCAAGACGCTGGTGACGCTGGCCGCCATCGGTGCTATCGTCATCGGGGAGTACTGGGAAGCCGCCGCCGTCGTCTTCCTGTTCAGCCTTGGCAGCTACCTCGAAGGCCGGACGATGCGGAAGACCCGGACGGCACTTCAGGAGCTACTGGAGATGACGCCCGACACGGCGACCGTCCGTCGCGACGGGACACTCCAAAAGGTCTCCGCCCGCGATGTCGAAGAGGGCGAAGTCGTCGTCGTAAAGCCGGGCGGGAAGATCCCGGTCGACGGAACCGTCGTCGACGGCGAGAGCGCAGTCAACCAGGCGCCGGTCACCGGCGAGAGCGCGCCCGTCCACAAGGCCGACAGCGACGAGGTGTACGCCGGGACGGTCAACCAGGAGGGCGCTCGAAATCCGGACGACGGGAGCGGGATCGGATACGACTCTCGAACGGATCATCCGTCGCGTCGAGGAGGCCCAGGAGGCTCGAGTCGCCACGGAGAGTCTCATCGACCGGTTCGCGAAGTACTACACGCCGGCCGTCATTGCCCTGGCTATCGGCGCGTACGCGGTCACGCAGAACGCGATCCTGTCGCTGACGCTGCTGGTCATCGGCTGTCCGGGCGCGCTGGTCATCGGGCCACCGGTCAGCATCGTCTCGGCCATCGGTAACGCCGCCCGGTCGGGCGTGCTGATGAAGGGCGGCGAACACCTCGAACGCGCCGGCAAGATCGATCTCGTCGCCTTCGACAAGACGGGGACGCTCACGAAGGGCGAGACCACCGTCTCCGGTATCGAGGGGTTCGGCGTCGCCGCCGCCGACGTCCTCTCGCTCGCAGCGACCGCCGAGAAGAAGAGCGAACACCACCTCGCGGACGCCATCGTCGACATGGCCCGCGAACGCCAGACGGCTGCGACGGACGGTGGAGCGACGGTCGCCCAAGCGGACGATACGGACGTGGGGCGCAGGTCGGTCCCCGATCCCGACGACTTCGACGTGGTCGCCGGCAAGGGCGTCATCGCCCATGCCGATGGCCAGGAAGTCGTCGTCGGCAACCGCGCGCTGCTGGACGACCGCGACGTCGATGTCCCCGATCGGGTCGCCGACTACGTCCGCGAGCGTGAGGGGCGCGGCGAGACAGTCGTCCACGTCGTTCGGGACGGGGACATCATCGGCGCGATTGCGATGCGGGACGAGCTCCGGGAGGCCGCTCCTGGGGTCGTCGCGGCGCTCCAAGACGCTGGCATCGAGACGGTGATGCTCACCGGCGACAACGATCGGACGGCCGCTGCCGTTGCCGAGGAGGTCGGTATCGACGAGTACCGTGCCGAACTCCTCCCCGAGGACAAGCAGTCCGTCATCGAGGGCTACCAGGCCGACGGCCACGTCGTCGCGATGGTCGGCGACGGCATCAACGACGCGCCATCGCTGGCCACTGCCGATGTCGGCATCGCGATGGGTGCTGCGGGAACGGACACCGCTATCGAAACGGCTGACATGGCGTTGATGGCCGACGACCTCGAACGCATCCCGTACGCGGTCAAACTCAGCAAGGCGACGCGCTGGAACGTCCTCGAGAACGTCGGGCTCGCGGTGCTGACCGTGACCGTCCTCCTCGCGGGCGTGCTCACCAGCTACGTCACCCTCGCGTCGGGAATGCTGGTCCACGAGGCCAGCGTCCTCCTCGTCATCCTCAACGGGATGCGACTGCTCCGCTACTGACCACGAGACACGATCACAACCACAACTCATGACATCGAATTCGACTGCGACTGACACGACCCAGACGAGAACCAATTGGCAGGTCGACTACGACGCCGACCCGATCGAAATCCGCGACCCCGTCGCGGAGGCCCTCGGCGTCCTCGAACCGGGCGAGCCGTTCGTCGTCACCTACCGGGACGCGGTGAAAGAAGCCGGACACTCCTGTCCGACAGCCTCGGGTGCCTATCGGATCGTCCAGCTCGGGCTCGACGCCCTGTATCCCGACGACTATCCAGTCCGGAGCGAAATCGAGGTCCAGACGGCCGGCCCGCAGGACGATGCCGCGTACGGCGTGATGAGCCGCATCATCTCGTACGTGACTGGCGCGACCGGCGATGACGGATTCAGCGGGCTCGCCGGCGGCTATGGCGGCCGCCGCGACCTCCTGCGCTTCGACGCGTTCGACCCGGACACGGCGGACCCGACGTTCCGGTTCCGGCGAACCGACACGGACGAGACCGTCGAAGTGGCCTACCACGTCAGCGATGTTCCTGGCGGTGGACCCGCGATCGGGAACCTCCAGGGGATTCTCGACGGATCGGCAAGCGACCAGCAACGGGAGGCCTTTGCTGACGCCTGGCACCGCCGGGTACAGGTCGTCCTCAGCGACGACTCGCTGTTTACCGTCGAAGCAGTGTGAACGCGACGGTCTCCCCCCACACTCGAAATAAGTTACTGCGGTACACTATCGATCTTCTCGAGCGCCTCAGTTGCAACGTCCCTAGCTCGCCTGCCTCAATATGCGAATAGCGCTCACGAACCATCTCCTCAGAGTTGTCTAAGTACCGAGCAGCGACAGTGTACCCAAACGCGCGGACAAGCACCTCACCCATCCCTCGGCGACCACCGTGCGGGGCAAGATAATCGTGTTTCGGATGGTCGATGTCAATCTCTGCGGCCTCTGAGAGCCGTTGAAGATTCGATCGTGCGCCATCCGTCGTGATCGACGGCGGCCGGATATCCCCCTCAAGTGTCAAGAGAAGGTCGCGAGCGTACTTTTCACGACGCTCGGTAATCGATTCTGGGCGTTCCCCTCGTTCGGCTAGTTCTTCCTGGACGAGCTCTGCGAGCGTCCGTTGGTCGAATGTCGGAAACACCGGCCAGCGCTCCGTCGGCGGGTCCATCAGCTGGCGATAGCTTCGCAGCGGAGAGATTACCGGGTCGGGGAGACTGGCGGCGTCCCACTGCTGTTTCTTCCGGTAGACGTCCATACTCCCGTCGTCGAGCGAGAGGTCCTCCCAGCGGACGCCGCGCCGACGCGGGTCGTTCGGATCCCGTAGGAGTTCCCCGACCCGAACGGCGGTGTACGCGAGAACGAACACCAGAGCTCGGTCACGAGCCGCCTTCAGCGCCGCGTAGCGTCCTCGCTGCTTGTCGAGGGGGTCAGTTTCCTCCGGGAGTGTCGTGTACACCTCGACGGCGTCGCGGGCCCGTTCGTCGACGTGGCGCTGTTCGGACGTCCAGCTGCTGGTCGCCGGGCTTGCGGCCGTCGTCCTCCGGCAGTGGCGCCATCGCACTCGCCCGCTGCGCGTAATGCGCCTCGAGATAGCCCTCGTTGACGCACCAGCCACACCACCAATAGTTGAGACTGGCAGTCTCAATGCATACGAAATGAGATTCATGGGAATCTTGTCTGCATTAACTGATCAATCTGGATGCGTATTACCCAAGTGAGGTTTTGTCTTTTCGGCATGGGTTCATATTGGGAGCATGAATAAGAGCCTATGAAGCGCCGTCACTATCTTGGAATCTTATCAACTGTCTCAACAGGGATAACAGCAGGCTGCTTAGGTGGAAGTGGGTCCGAAGAGCCAGCCTGTTCCAATGGAAATAGCTGGTCTCCGAATGTCAGAGCGGATATTTTGACCCTTTCACCCGGGGATTCGGATGAGATCGATATTCATATTGATAGCCTCTCCAGGTTCCAATTGTTCGGACATTTAGTGCATGATTCACCCGCTATCGACTTGAGTTTTGACGAAGAGATGGTTTCTCCTGCACCTGATCGTGCATTAGATTCCTCACCACCCGTATGGAAGTGGGAAGAGTGTACCAGCGTCGATATTACTCTCCCAGTTTCTGCCTCTTCCGATGCACCATCAGGCGACTATGAATGGGGCTTCAGTATTTCCGAAGAATTCGGAAACCCTCATTCAAATGATTTCTACTACACAATTACTGTAGATTGAAATTAGACTTGCTACAGTGGAGAGATATACATCACCTGTACTGACCGAAGTTACTCACCACAGCGAGGCGGATTCTCATTAGCGGATTTGGAGTGAAACAGCCGTTCAGTGAGTGTGCGTACTGGACAGGTGGCGTGTAGTCGCCGACAGAAAACTTATCACCGGAAACGAATTTTACCGAACTACTGTGCCCTCCCGGCGAACGGTACTCCAGACAGGACTCGTCACGTGCAGCACGTATCTCGCGGGCTGTACCGCCCCAACCACGGACAACAATACCAGGACTCCCGCTTCATATACCGACTCCGGAACCTTTGGCGAAACTCCAGATGGACCGAAGTCGTATCCTGACCGCCCCGACAGCCTGAGCCCTGAAACCATCTCTTCGTACGTTCGAGAGTTCGAATATGCAAGAGTGTACAACTCGCTCCACGAATCCAATGCAGAGACCGTCTCAGTCGGATGTACGGGTGTGTACGATACTGCCGCTCATGGCGGTCACTACGCCCTTGCAGCGTGTGGTGGGTACGCTAATTACGCCGATGGGGCCCACGCCGACCACGGACAACGCCCGGCGGTCTACTTCGTCGGCGACGGGCTGACCGTTCGAGTTGAACGCCTCGACAATCGACACCGGAAGTACAAAGATGTGTTTTCAGCCGAGGAACCGGATGAGAATGTCGAACAACCCGGTGAGGGCTCATCGGCAGGCTATCGAGTGTATAATATGGATACACAAACTCATGAACTATCGGTGACCGTGGATTTTCTCGGCGGACTCACTCCTGCTGAGGCATTTTCCACTGAATACACTCTCGCCCCTACTTCGGGTATCTTGCAGGATAGTGTTACATACCGACGGGGTGAGTATCGCATTACTGCTGAGCTTGCGAACGGATCCAGTACAGCAACGCGATGGACAGTCACGAAGGACGAAAACTATGGTTGGGGCGAGACATCGATTATCGTCGACCCTGCAGGTGGACTCACGATTCGCAAGCCGCCGTTTGACAAGGTACGTTGACGAGATTGGACACCGATTGTTCCGATGGTCTAGCCCAGGTACCGAGGATACGAAGCGAACGGTGGTAACAATCTCGCGTCGTGTACTGATGCTCGTTCCTGTTTTCTAAGTGAGTTCAAGGCGCGTATCGAACAAAATTGGACTCAGGCAGCGGATATACCGAATATCTCTATTTTCTACGGTTCTGATCCATTCTCCTACGTTCAGATTAGGAATATATGCTCGTTTTGACTACAAAAGGAACGTACTTGGAGAAGTTGCGTGGATCATATCCCGAGCAGGAGGCCAACGGTGCCATAACGGATATAAATTCTTGCACGGAAGATGCGCTTGCAACCTCAGCTGACGTATTAGGAATTAGAAAACACACTTTATTCATTCCAGACAGGCTACAAAATGGGTACACCAGCAGGATTTCGATTCAGCGGCCGGGCTCTCATTATAATTGGAGTAGCAGCACTCGTCATATCTGGCCTACTCCTTTTCGTTGCCCCCGATACGGGAACCCAAGTTCTCGTCACGGAGGTGGATGAATCGGATGTCTCTCCCGATGACGAAGTGCTCAGGTACAGTAACCTTTCAGAGGGGAGCCAAGAGTTGTTCGACCAAGGACTTCGTGCTGATGAATTTATCCGGGTGTATCAGTCACCGCCAGATTTCGAGTATCCAACTGGAGACACATCGGCCACTGCCCTTGTGGAAAAAAACGGGACGGTATACAGTATAATCACCGCCTCAAGATGCAAGATCTGTGGCCTCGTGGATGCACTCGGCTACGGGGCTGGGCTCGCTGGGATAGTCCTATTAGCGCTCGGAGTGTATCGCCTGGTGAATGAGGAAGCCGACCCAACGGCTGACAATCGGTAGTGTATCCTTTTGACGCTTTAGTTTCAACCCGGAAATAGGTCTCGGCCACGGCCAACCTATGACATTTGTGGCCTTTGAGTTACAATCACTGTACTGACCGAAGTTACTCACCACAGCGAGGGGGGAATTCTCTTTAGCGGATTTGGAGTGAAACAGCCGTTCAGTGGGTGTGCGGATTGATTTGCATGTCAAACAGACAAAAGACGTGACGCTAGTCACTCTTCGATACTGAATTCAATCTCAGTCTCGTTTATCGAGACGATGATGTTCGATCCCATCCGGAGATCGTATTCTTCGATATTGAATGGATACTCCTGTTCACGTCCATCACCGAGGGAAATTGTGAGCGTATAGTCGCCAGTCTCTGTGATGCCTGGATACACATTTTTCCTGTTACTGGGATTGACCGCTGTTTCGCCTTCAAACACGGTTGAATCGCCTCTTACGACTGATACCGCCACTGTGGCTTGTTCCGGACTCTCATTATCGAGCACGACGAAGATGTCTTCTGCAACATCCGGGTCAGTCTCTGCGGAACAGCCAGCAAATGGAATCAGTAAGACCGAGAGCGACAACAGTGATCGTCGCTTCATCAACTGACGAGTGACCCGTCATCAGTAAATGTCTTGTCTGTACTGACCAGTTAGATGGATTCTTGAGCGTATTGTAGCCGACATTTCGCAGTGGTTATGAACTGCGAATCTCGACGCGCTGCTTTTCTCGAACCGCATTGCAATAAGACACTGCGTGGCCAGCATATGATTCGACACGACTCCAGAGCTGGAGTCCGAGTGGCAGTTTTGAATGAGATCGACGGGCAAATTGCAGCTAAACTCTCAAAGGGACACTCTACCGATACTCAGCCCTCTGTAGCGTCTGTTTCCCCGTTCCTGCGGCGGTACACCCCGCCCAGCAATAGGATGATCCCCGCGAGTCCGACCACGATGCCGACTGCATCCGCGAGAAGAACTGCCATGTAATTACTGAACCCAGTGCCTACACTGTATATCGTCCCGTTTTTCTCGACATAGGTATAGTCCATCTCGTCATCTGGATAGTTGAAATCTGGTGGTAATTGATGCACTCTGGTATATCCATTAGTACGGAGTCCTTGGTCGAACACGTCCTGGCCCCCTTCTGAGAGGTTATTGTACCTGAGTACCTCATCATCGGGAGATACCTGCGATTCATTGGCCGCTACAACGCGGACATCGCTCGACCTATCCACACCACCAATGAGTAGACCCGATATGATTAACGATACGACTGCAAACATAATGAGAGCGCGGCCACTGAATTGAAACCCTGCTGGTGTACCCATTTTATAGAATATCTGAAATCCGTCAGGAGAGATCTTTAGTGTCTTAACCCATCAGTCGTCTTATCGATTTCATGTCGCGTGCACTTTGGTATATTCTTTGTGGGGCCGGTGGTGGCACTGTTTAGCGACGGATATCATGCATTTCAGAGTGCGTGTTGGCCATAATCAATTTCGTACTGGTTTCAAAAATACGGGCTCAGTGTGTCTCCGAATGTAACTACCAGAAAACAGATACGTACAGAGAGAAGTCGCTTGAAGTATGAATATACGCCCGCTTCTTGCGGTCTTTCTCGTTATCAGTGCCGGCATAGTCGCTTCGGTGTTCTTGTTTCCCACTCTCTCGCACCTCAGTGGTCCGCCTGACGTAACGATATCTGACACGCCAGCGATTGATCCATCTGTTCCGGCCCCATACCAAGGAACAAAAGCTGAACCCACGACCGTTATCCAAGTTGATGGAGCCGGTGAAACGTTGCCAATTCAGATCTGGAATGATAGCCCGAGGAACCGAACCGTCTCTGTTGAATTGATTCATAACGAGAGTCACTCATCACTCGTAAGCCGAGAGAAACACTTCCGCCGAACGGGACACTTCGGCTTGAAATTCGGTCTCCGGGCTACCTTCTCAAAGTGACCGACGATTCAACACAGACAACTGGAACGTACCCAGTAACGACTGATCATTTCGACTGTAATTCCCGGTTTGCAGAAGTCCGTATTGATGACAACGGAAACATTGATTCCCAGACCGTTTCCACAGCTATGGGCTGCTAATACTGCTCACTATACTGACCGTAGCTCTTCACTACATTTATGCGGGTTATTATTAGCGGATTTTAAGTGAAACAGCCGTTCAGTAGGTGTGCGAACGTACCGCCGAATGTTCTACCAAATTCCGTTGATGTTCCCGGTATCAACTTAATACAGGGCCAGAATTCAGCGTGTAGCAGACCGATAACCGAGCCGCCTAATTTGGGTCAGTACCGTCTATGAACTGTACCGCAACGGCAGTTAGCAGGCGGAGTAGGATACGAAGAGTTCTCCATCATTTCGGATTTGTGCGAATGTATTGCCGAAGCATTCGCTGGTTTGGATTTGAGTGTTCTCGGTAGTGTTTAGGGCTGTGATGGTAACAGCGAAGATCTCGACTCCATTCGGCTCGGCCTCCGCAACATTGTATGCAGTGCGCTCCGAACCCGGTTCGAGAGTGTAGGTCTCGTTGTGGACTGTCGTGTTCGTGGCATCACGGATGACTCGCACGTGGACATCTACACTCTGGTTCCAGTTATTTTCCAACTGTACTGAGTGATTGGGGTCGGGTTGGTCATCCAAACAGGCCCATCCACACTCTGTCGTGGTTGCTGTTGGGCTTGTTGGTGGTTCAGTAGTCGTAGGAACTGTGTCGGTCGGCGATGACGGGTCTTCCGGGGCCGAAGCTGGCGATAGGCAACCAGCAGTGAGGAATAGCACCGCAAGCAGTACGGGAACCAATCGGGATGAAGAAGTCACATCGTCTGATCGCTCCAGCTAAAATGAAAGTCTTGTGTACATTCTCTATGGTCAGCTCGGGTTACTGCCAACATTCAGTAAGTTCGATATCCGGTTGTTAACTACTTATTCTGTACTGAGCAGTAAACGGATTCTTGAGCCTGCCGTGGCCAGCATCTCGTAGTGGTTGCGAGTTGTGATTCACAAGGCTCTGGTGAATCACCGGATAGCGTCGGCTTCGACCGTTGAGAACTAGGGGTATGAAGCGGGAAACCGCCGATGGTTCATGTCGAAAATTTCCCGCTTCACGAGCAAAGTCGTTCAGTTAGCTAAAAATGCTGTTGGTGAGCGAGGCGAAGCCGCCCGAAGGGGGTGGCGGCTTCGCCGAGTATGCGGTGGTGTCGCTGCACTGTCTGCGGGTTTACCTGGAAAAATCCTACCGAGAAGCACTTGATTTGCTGAGCGAGATGCCACAAATACTCGGGGAGATCGGCCTCGACGCGGCCGATCTCCCCGACCGCTCAACGACTAGTCAAGTGGTTTGACAGAATCAAGACAGCACTCTGGCGAGTGCTGCTGCGCCTCTCGGCGCAGGGGCGCGAGCCATCCGATCACGCCGCTGTCGACGCAACGTTCTTCGACCGAGAAAACGCTCAGCAAACACTACTGTCAGCGGACGAGATTACCGGGTTCAGACACTCAAAGCGACAGCTCTCGTCGACACAGAAAGCCAAGCCATTCTGGACGTTCACTGTACGACTGAGAAACGCCACGACACGCAGCTCGGCTGGCAGGTCGCCCTCCGCAACGCGGGCGACCTTGCCAGCCTCGCTGCCGACAAAGGCTACGATTGGATGGATTTACGCGAGAAACTTCGCGAAGAGGGCGTGAGACCACTAATCAAACATCGTGAGTACCGGCCCATCGATCACGCGCATAACGCGCGGATCGATGGGCCTCGGATACCGCCAGAGAGCGATGTGTGAGACCGTCTTCTCCACGATCAAGCGCACGCTCGGCGACGCCGTGCGTGCGCGAACTTGGTACGGTGAATTTCGTGAGCTTGTTCTGATGTGTGCTGTTCACAACATCAACCAATCGCTGAAACCGTGAAATCACGCTACGTCTGGCGATTCACCACGGCCATTCACAACGCACTGTCTTTCGACGAATCGCACAGCAGTCATACGCGGAATGGCCAGCATATGATTCGACGCCACTCTATGACAGGAGTCTCTCGCCGGCCTGGAAGAAGACATCCGTACGGTTGCCTCCACATGGTTCGACCACCAAGCTCACCGCTCCGTCGACGAGTTTGCGTCCCATTACCCAGTAGCGTATTTCCAGTTTCGCCCACACGACCGGTATTCTGGAGCAACCCAGTACGGGATGGCCCAACTGTTCCGATTGTTTCTGCTCAAAGAACTTCACGGCTGGACCCACGAAACGGCACTCCGGACGTACCTCACCCACCACCCAGAACTCTGTGAGCAGTTAGGCTTGGAGACAGTCCCGGACCAGTCGACGCTATGGCGTACATGGCACGAACGGTTCACTGCGGATCTTCGTGAGACAATTGAGGTAGCCGCCCGGACGATTCTGATCAAAGCTCAGGACGCGGGTGTGACTGTTCCGCGTGAACCAGAACGGCAGCTTCCCTTTCAGCGTGACGAGGAAGAATCAGACACTGGTGACCAAGCAATCCTCGACGAAGCAGCATCGATTACGGACCATGTCAGCCGTGTCGTCTTCCCAGCCTTCTCACTGAATCGGGACGACGGCTGTGAGATCCATGAGAACGCCTACTGGGACTTACAAACGCATCTTGGGCTTCGTGATGGGCTGGCTGCCAACGAAGGAGCCCGCAGCTTCGTCTATGAGACGACCCGGGATCGGACGCCGTTAGGACACGCCCACCGCGATCAGATTCGTAATCTCTCGATTGAACAGGTCCGAGAGATGTACCGGCGAGCCGTAAATCGATTACTCGATGAAGTTGCAGAGACAGAGGAGTTCTTCCGAGCTGGGATCGCCGCTATCGATATTACTGAAGCAGACCCGTTCAAAGGCGACAGAACCGGACACGAAGACGAAATCATCGGCACGAAGGAGAAAACCGATGAATACGCTTACCAGTGGGCGACGGTCCAGTTGGTCGGCAACGCCGTTCCAATCGTGCTGGATGCGCGCCCGGTCCGAAAGGGAGAGACACGACTAGAAATCGTCGAAGACTTGCTCAACTCTGCCGAGGACCTCGTTCACGTTGATAACGTATTGATGGACCGGGAGTTCGACAGCCAACACATTCTGGAGATGCTTAGCCAGCGTGGACTGTCGTATGTCGTCCCAAAGCGAATGCAGACGAGCGAGAAAGCCCAGGCAAAACGGTTGCTCCGACGTGATCAAAACCGGTACGAGACCGACCGCAAGCTCCATCTTGGGAAGAACGAGTGGCACGAGACGACGCTGGTCTACCGTCGGAAAGAAGACTCTGAGCACGACGACCACCGGCAATACTCGGTATTCATGACAAACACCAGCAGCGCCTATCTTACCGAGTATGGGTATCGCTGGGAGATTGAAAGCGGCTATAAATCGATCAAGCGATTCATGGCCGCCACGACCTCGAAGGACTTTGGCCTCCGGTTCTTCTACTTCGCATTCGCGTGTCTGTTGTACTCGATCTGGCGAGCAGTGGATTTGCTCGTGCAGGTTGAGTTGACCGGTGAGTACGAGCACTCGCCAATTGTGACGGCTGATAACACGCTGACGCTGTTGAAGAAGGAAACGGGAATCGGATAGTGAGGGGCTCTCTCCGTGTTAGCGCCGCGTCTGAGTGGCTACACTATCCAAAGTCTTGGAAATGCCTCGGATTAGTTTCCAGTTCAACAAGAATCCTCGTTTGGAGAGGGATCTGAAACAGATTCCGATCGTCGATTCGACCGAAACCGCGCATTACAGTCCCGTTAAACCCGCTGTAGTCTCAACTTCCAATTGAGCGCAGTAGTTGAGACCGGTCAGCTCAATGCATATGCCTCAAGCCCTCTCTGGTCAATCGTTCAGAGTTGGTCGATTGGCTTGTTAATGATCTCGAAGACTTCGCTTGCACGGTAGAACCGATTGCGCTCTTTCCCAGTGAGTTCTTCGAGTATTCCATCATCTTCGAGCTGTCCGATCAGTCGGTTGGCTGTGCTGTATTCGACATCCAACCAGTCGGCTGCTGTGTTCACGTCCAAGTACGGATCTTCGAAGAGCCGCATCACCAGTTCGAGGATATTCTCAGACCGCTCGCTCTGGTAGCGCTGTTGATAGTCTTCTCGGAGGTGAGACTAGCAGGTTGGCCCGCTGGTGGGCCTCATCTGCTTGCGACTGCACGCCACGCAGGAAAAACAGGAGCCACTCTTCCCAGTCGCCGCGTTGACTGACAGCCAAGAGATGATCAACATAATCTGACCGTCGTGCGTTGAAATAGGAACTCAGGTAGAGATACGGCTCGGGCAAAAGACCGTCACGTTGTAGGAGGAGACTGATCAATAGCCGACCGAGTCGTCCGTTCCCATCGAGAAACGGATGAATCGTCTCGAACTGGTAGTGAATCAGCCCGATTCGGAGGAGTGGATGTAAATTCGTCTCTTGGCTCGCATACTCGAGCAAGTCTTCGAGAAGGTCAGGGATCTCGTTCGGTGGTGGCGGAACGTACCTAGCGTCCTGGATGTATGGCGTACTGCCGATGAAGTTCTGGGTTGTACGGAGTTCTCCTGGGTTGGCCTCATCTCCACGGACGCCCGAAAGCAACCGGTTGTGCATTTCGCACAGCAGTTCGACGGTAATTGGATCGCCAGCTGTGATCGTATCCAATCCGTGCGTCAGTGCGTGCAGATAGTTCACGACTTCCTGAGTGCCCTGCTGTCTGTCTTCGTCAATGAGAGCTTCCTGCCCGGCCTCATAGGCGTAGATATCCGAGAGGGTAGCATGTGTTCCTTCGATTTGCGAGGATTCCAAGGCTTCTTTTCGAATGAACGGTTCGATCAGGATCTCTCTCGAGCCGACGCGCGGGCCGATACCGTGGAGTCGACCGAGTGCCTGTGTCGCCTCGGCCAGCGGTGTAATGAGCTGTTCAGTGTCGGTTGAGGGGGGAAGCGGGTCAGGCCGGAACGCCGAATACGTCCCCTTTGGTGTCGTCGTGGGGATAATTTCGCCAGGGGCCGTCTCGTCGAAGTCATCTCGCTCCATCAGTGGTATTTCTACAAATATGCCAGCCACTATTGGTATTTTCGGACCTAAATCAAAATAGTAGTGGGGCTGATTGTACCGTTACAACTACTCGGGGTTCCAGGAGACGGATTTGATACACAGCTTTCTCCCCCTGTCTTGCGAGTGAAACAACTGTTCAGTAAGTGTACAAATTGAATACAGATATGTTGGACTCAAGGGAGTCTTGTTTCTTCGATTCGCACCCCATCCGGTCCAACCAAAATCACCAGTCTCTGACGATCGGTAGCGAGAGTCCACGTCTCATTTCCAGTCAACGCCGAAGTCTGTGTGTGAATTCGATACGTTCCAGGCGTTGTAAAGACCGTATCGAGAACTACGCCATGCTCAGGCTGTACCGATACTCTATATTCACCTTGTGCAACTGCAGTAGATGAATTCAATACCGTGGCCGTGGTATTGATTCGGATCTCATTCTTATCGAAATTATAAATGGAGAGGGGAACTGACTGGAAACCTTGTGGCGATGTCGCGTTGTCCTGTATTGGACTGGCTCGCCTACCCGTCCGTTCTACACGAGTTGATCCCGCTGTATGGATTCGGTACATCACAGTGTAGGGATTGCTATCGGAAACCGAACCGTCATCATATGTCGTAGAGCTACATCGAACAAACGCATACTGGCTACTCGATGAGCCGGCTACAGAACGGCTATTACAACTAATTTCGATTCGATCAGGTGACGTCTCATTCAGAAGTCGGTTGTGTAACCGTGTCTGTTCAAGGGTTTCAGCGTATCTAAGAGCAGACGATTCGTTTATTTCGGATGGTGGTGATGGTGCTTCACGAAATTGCGGTTCATCTGATACAAGATCTGTTCCGAGGAAAACACCTGTCGTACCAACTAGCAAAAGACCAATCACAAGAAACCCATAGAACAGGCCCTTTTCCATAGAGAACCCTCTGATGTTGGGCAGTAATAACCATTGATTGGTCAAAGGATTATTTATCCAAGGTAGTACTGACGGGAGATAGGTTGTTCCGTGTTTTTCTGCGTGGTACAGTGGTCACTAAGTGGACTGTACTGACCGTAGCCCCTCACCACATTTAGTCAGATTGTCATAAGCGGATTTGGAGTGAAACAGCCGTTCAATAGGTGTGCAAACCTACGATACGGAGGGCTAAGCTGTGTTACTGGGTAGTCAGCAGACAGGTCGCCGTTAGTTTGCAGCCAATATATTCTTCTCTCTCAAATACGACCCCAGGAGTCCTACTAGGACAACAATAACGGCGAGGATGCCAAGTTTAACGAATTGCATTGGGGGAAGGAGTGGAAAGTCAAATTCGGGGCCAAGCAGGTGAAACGCGATTCCGGGGACAGTAATGAGTGCCTCAGTGCGAAGTCCCGTCAAACCCTCTGACGGCAGGAACGCAACTGCGGCAAGGAGAATCCCATAGATGATGAACGGCAGTTGGTAGAACAAGTAGACGAAGAAGAATCCACCGCTCGCACTCGTCCGAAGGCGATAGTACTGCTCCTCATAGACAACCACATACTGACCTTGGCCGGGGTTAATGTTGTCACCGAAGTTGAATGGCTCCGGAAAGTCTTCTTGCCCGTAGATTATGTGGTAGCCGTCAGGGGATTCGATAGCTCGTCGAACAGAATCTTGCGCGGAGTTTGGGAGATCCTCATACTGGAGTACCGGACTGTTTTTATTGATGTCGGATTCTTCGATGGGATTAGTACTGAGAGAAGCCTGCTGGCCCCAGTCTAACATTGTGATCGGAGCACCGATGAGTGAGGCTGCAACTAGGAGGGCAAAGATGGAAAGGACCAATCGATGATTCATGAGTAGGGTGTCTGGAGAAGGAGATAAATGTCTTGTCTGTACTGACCGTAGCTCCTACCACATTTAGGCGGGTTGTTAGTAGTGGATTTGGAGTGAAACAGCCGTTCAGTGGGTGTATTGACCATGGCAGCGACTAACCGAACATGCCGTTGCTGATCTTACTCCTCGACGCGAAACCCCTGTGCGGGCCCGGTAGGATATTCCGGGCCGATGATCGCGTCACAGCCGTCCACGGCGAGGGTCGCTTGGAGCCTGTCGGAACCGTCTCGGCGGAGTTGAACGTACCCGTCCCGAGAGCCCCGTGGGGCTTCGTCGACCGCGGCACAACTGGCTGTAAACCACGTCAGCGCCATCAGTTCGGTCCCGTCTATCGTTAGTTCGACCGTGTACTCCGTCTCCCGTGCACCGATATCCTCGAACTCAATACCGCGTTCAGATGGGAGTTCGTACTGGCCCTCGACGACGGCGTTCCCGTTCTCATCGCGGACACGAACGGTTGCGGTTTCTGTCGTGGTGGTGTAGTTTACGATATAGAGATCGTGTGGCCGTTCCGGCGTCTGTGACGGTGTGGAGGATTCTGTCTCGGGGTCGAGGGTCGACGTCTCCGTTTCGGTTTCTGTCGCGGTTGAGATTGGAGGGTTATTTTCAGTATCGTCACCAAAGCTCACCTCCATACAACCGGAGAGAGACAGGGAAAGTGCTGAGATAGAAAGCAATCGTCGACGATTCATACTGTTGCGTGGAAATGAGTGTGTAAATGCTTTGTGAGGGGTATGTGAACTGGTAGTAATTCAGTCAGATTACGAGAAGAGGTGCTATGTAGAGCATCTGTACTGAATAATGCTCACTCAAACTGCTTAGCGACATTGAGAGCTGTATATGTTTTTCTCTATTACCAGTCAGACGACTTTTTGGGCATATCGTGGCCAGTCTATCGCGTGGTTGCGAGTTGTGACTCTCAACGCAGTGTCTTTCGACGGATCGCACAGCAGTCATACGCTGAATGGCCAGCGTATGATTCGAAGCCACTCTATGACCAGAGTTCTCTCGCCGGTCTGGAAGAAGACATCTGGACCGTTGCCTCCACATGGTTCGACCATGAGGACCACCACTCCGTCGACGAGTTCGTATCTCACTACCCAGTAGCGTATGTCGAGTTTGGGCCACATGACCAGTATTCTGGAGCTACTCAGTACAAGATGGCCCAACTGTTCCGACTGTTTCTGCTCAAAGAACTACACGGTTGGAATCATGAAACGGCACTCCTCACGTATCTCACACACCACCCTGATCTCCGTGAGCAACTAAACATAGAGACAGTCCCGGACCAGTCGACGCTATGGCGTACATGGAACGAACGGTTCACTGCAGATCTTCGTGAGACAATTGAGGCAGTTGCGCGGACGATTCTCATCAAAGCCCAGAACGCGGGCGTTGCTGTTCCGCGCGAGCCAGAACGTAGCTTTCCATCGCAAGATGACGAAGCGAACAAATCAGACCCAAACGATCAAACCGTCCTCGACGAAGCAGCATCGATTACAGACCACGTCAGCCGTATTGTCTTGCCAGCCTTCTCGTTAGATCGTGGTGGTGGTTGTGAAATCCACGAGAACGCGTATTGGGACTTACAAACGCATCTCGGACTTCGAGAACGGTTGGCTGCTAACGAGGGGGCTCGCAGTTTCGTTCACGAGTCGAGCCGGGACCGGACGCCGTTGGGACACGCCCATCGGGATCAGATTCGTGATCTCCCGATTGAACAGGTTCGAGAGATGTACCGACGAGCCGTGAATCGATTATTGGAAGAAGTAGCGGAGACAGAGGAGTTCTTCCGAGCGGGGATCGTCGCTATCGATATTACTGAAGCAGACCCGTTCACAGGCGACAGGACCGGGCACGAAGACGAGATTATTGGGACACAGGAGAAGACCGATGAGTACGCTTATCAGTGGGCGACGGTCCAACTGGTCGGCAACGCCGTTCCAATCGTGCTGGATGCGCGCCCAGTTCGGAAGGGCGAAAGTCGGAAAGAAATCGTTGAGGATCTGCTGGATTCAGCCCAAGACGCTGTTCACATCGATAACGTACTGATGGATCGTGAGTTCGACAGCCAGCATATTCTGGAGATGCTCAGCCAGCGTGGACTGTCGTATGTCGTCCCAAAGCGAATGCAAACCAGCGAGAAAGCCCAGGCCAAGCGATTGCTCCAGCGGGGTCAAGACCGATACGAGACCGACCGCAAGCTCCATCTCGGGGAAGAACGAGTGGCACGAGACAACGCTGATCTACCGACGGAAGGAGGACTCTGAATATGATGATAACCGGCAGTACTCGGTGTTCATGTCCAATCGCGGTAGTAGCTTCCTCACTGAATACGGGTATCGCTGGGAGATTGAAAGCGGTTACAAATCGATCAAGCGATTCATGGCCGCGACGACCTCAAAGGACTTCGGACTCCGATTCTTCTACTTCGCGTTCGCGTGTCTCCTGTACTCGATTTGGCGTGCGGTGGATCTACTCGTACAGGTCGAATTGACCGGTGAATACGAACACTCACCAATTGTGACAGCCGACAACACGCTGACGCTATTGAAGAAAGAAACCGGAATCGGATAGTGAGGTTCTCCACCCGTAATAGCGCGGTGTCTGAGTGGCAACGCTGTCGGAAGTCGCCGAAATTCGCGCATGTCGTTGAAATTTCATAGGAATAGCCGTTTGGAGAGCAATCTGAGCCAGTTCCCGATCACTGAAACAGCCGAAACCACGCATTACAGTCCCGCTAAACCCGCTGTAGTCTCAACTTCCCTCTCCAAGAAACTCGCGGCCGTCTTCGGTGAGGCCGTAGAACTTCCAGGGATACCCCTGCCGGCGCTGGTCGTCGTCCAAAGCGACCTCCGTGACGATGCCGGCGTCGATCAGCTTCTGGATGTGCTTGTAGACGGTCGCATCGCTCACACTGGGATTGAGCTCCTCGAGTTCGTACATCGATGGGAGCTGTTGGGGGTGAGCGAGAATATCGCTGATAAGCGAAAACCGTGTCTGCTGTGTAATGAAGTGGATGACTTCCCGTGGCGTCGTGTCGTCACCGACACCCGAACCAGCCTCCATAACGATGTATTCGGCCGGGCGTAGCAAAGTAGTTTACCCGAGAGTAAACTACCGAGCCGACTCACTATGATGAGTGTACCGCCAAGCGAGTAGGACAGAATAATTCACTGGTCCTCACACTCTTCCCACTCCGGACGTGGTGTCGGGGACGGGAGTTCGTCAACCTTAGTTCGAAGTTCGTCCTTTGTCGTCCACGGGAAGCACCGTTCGTGGAGTTCGAATTTACGGAATTTGTTGAGATGGACCCAACTGTACGTTGCCGGCTCTTCGTCCTCATTTGTCCGGTCGTCGATCACATCCCACACCTCTTGTTCGTCGATGTCGAGACCGCTTTCTTGGGCGCGATCAACGAGCGACTCGATTTTTGCTTGGACGTCATCCTCCGACAAATCGTCTGCGAACGCAATCTCAAGGGCGGCCTGAACGACGTGCTGTGTCGAGTCAAAGTTCTCGTCAGTCGCCCACGCGTAATCACGTGGGAACACGTACGATTTGTCGAAATACGGTGGGTCATCAATCTCGCCCAATTCAGGCGCCTCCCCACCACTCTCCTTCTCGAAGACCCCGACGATGTAGTCGCTGTACGTCGCGAGCAACGAAAACATAATATCGAACGTATTGAGCCGGTCAGTCGGGAGTTCAAGGAGGTCACCCATGATGAACGGATAGGCACCGAGCTGCTTCGTGAGTTCGTTCTGGACGGCGCGAAGCCGGCGGATATAGGGGTCGCGATAGCTCCCCAAGATGAAATACGATGTCCGTTGACTCCAGAGATACTGGCAATTCACGCTGGGTGAACCGCCAGATTTCCCGTTTCTCTGCAGGCTCAAGTTCGATGCCCCCGACGGCCTCGTGAACAACGGTCATACACCGCTCCAGCATCCGGCGGCGGGCCTGGGTCAGTCATTAGCCGCCGATTCAAACCACACCACCTTATCCCTTCTGAATCACTTTGGTTTTTTCTGGATTAACCAACTTGGGTGACCCTAACTGTTATAGCGTCCTACCTCGTACCAGCACGTATGAGCGAAACCGACACTGGCGCGGCCGATGCAGGGCCGTTCGCGGAACAGCAACGGCTGTTCAAGCTGCTGTCCCAGGATACCCGCCATCTCATCATCCAGGAGCTGCTGGGCCATCCCGCCCATCTGATGTCGCTCGCCGAACTCGAGTATATGACCGGGAAGAGCCAGGCGGCCATCAAAGACCAGTTGGAGACGTTGATCGACGCCGGGCTCCTCGCACGCTACACGTACGATCCAAGCGAGGGGAAACGTGATCTCCCTGCCCAGTTCTACGGATTCACAGAGCGGGGGGTCGAGGTCCTCCACGACTACAAGTATCTCCGTGGGCTTCCGGTCGCACGTGCCCTCTACGAAAACACGCGCAAGACCGAGAAAATCGAGCGCCACGAAACGGCCCCTCGCCCGGAGCTTCCGGATGCCGTCGCGGAAGCCCTCGAGTTCGACGAGCCCGATCTCGAGGCCGTCGATGGTGGCACAAACCCATAGTTCGTCGTTGAACAGCACCGTTCTCGACGCTGCAGAGAAGGTACGCCGACTTCGTACCTAGGGTCAGGACTCCGTGGGCTCCAGCATGGCTGGCTCGACGTTGATCCGGAGGCGATACGTACTGTCGGTCGACCCGGTGTCGGGTCGCGTCGGGTCCAGTGAGGAATACCCACTCGTGAACGACGCGACGAGTTCCTCGCGGGCAGGGAGGTCGATGCCGAGCTGGTCGGCGAGGTAGACGATCCGCTTGGTCGCAGCGCCGTTGTCGAGGCGTTCGAGGTACTCGCCGACAGTGAGCCAGTCACAGCCCCGTTCGTCGGCAGTACGCAGCGCGGTTGCGAGTTCCCGAAGGCCACCACGGAACTCGGGGTGGTCCGCACAGTCGACCAGCGTCTTCTCCAGGTCGCTGACCTGTATGGTCGTACCCTCGATCGAGGTCTGGTCAACGCCGAAGAATTTCCGCCCGGTGACTGTCGTGACGCGGTACGAAACACCGTGGATCTCCCGGCTTTTCGCTCGGGTCGGCGTAACGACGTACACCGTCCGTGGGACCTGTTCGGTCAGCCCGTGGTGGCTGAGGGCGCTGTAGTAGCCGATGTACATCGGCTCGGCGACGTGGGCGGCGATGAGGTACTCGTGGGTGGTGTACATGCCTTCCTCGCCGGCTGCGAGTGGGATGATGAGGTATTGGCCGGGAAACAGTCGGTGGAGCCCAGCCTTTCTCGGTGAGCCGGGAGGCAATCTCGCGGGCGGTGTTTGGGGGAACCTCCAGCGTCGTCTCGATGTCGTCGACGGTGATGATCTGGTGCCCCGCGCCAGCGAGCTGTGCAAGGAGTCGACTTTCTCGAGTCGAGAGCCCTTGGCGTATATTTTGCGATTGTTCTATGACACTCATACCTGCGTTTCTTACATAGAATATAGTCTCATACCTGCTTTAGCCTTGCCTCATCCTTCTTAGCTTCCTTAACCAACACAAAATCATCCAATAGATATGTGTTGGTTAAGAACCGTCACTCATTATGTAGAATTGCGGAAAGCCCCGATAACGAGACAATCAACGATTGACTCGGCGGGTCACCCGCTAGGTTGAATGACCGAACGATGCCGAAGGTGTGAGCGGCCTGTTCCAAGCCCTGCTTGGACAGGCCGCGAAACTACCGCAGCCACGGCTGAACGAGCGAAAACAGGCATTCAGCTTGGTTAATGTGGACGCCGTCGGGTGAAACATACCGCTCTTTGTGCACGACCGTGCGATGGTCAAACTCCATCTGTCGGTACGCTTGGAGTCCGTCGGTCCAGACCTCTCCCAGCGGCTGGGAGAGGTCTTCAGCCTCCTGTATCACCGGTTCAAGATCGCCGCTGTAGTCGATGCCCAGTTGGCCGCGAATCACGCGTAGCGAGTCGCGGCACGCCGCGACGAGCGTCAGCTGATCACCGTGACGACCTCGCCAGCGTGATCGGCCTGTTTGGGACGAGCCGCCGCGAGAACGGCTGTTCCGCGGCGGCTCTTGGCCTTTGTAGCCCGAACAAACCTCCCCAGATTCGTCGACTTGCGTCGGTTCATCGATTGTCTGGTCGAGTAGCTTCCAGACGACGGGGAAGCCGCGTTGAACCGCGCCTTCCACGTCCCGAATGGCTGTATAGACGGTTCTATAGGCTCGACCGAGAAACGGCGCGATCTGGTTGATACTCAGCAACGTATCAGCGTACAGCGTGAACGCGAGAAGCACCTCGCCGCAGGAGAGGTGCTTCTCGTGAAACGGCGTGCCGTAGGTGAAAACCGGCTTGAAATTGCAGTCACGGCACCAGATTCGGTCGATACTCTCCCAGGCATTCGTCTTTAGCTAAGACTCACACCTCGGTTGTGTAGCGGTAGCGAGCGTCTCCTGTAAGACCGGTCGTTGCTGGTGAATCTTCTGAGCGTCCTCGATCAATCGCTCCAGTAACGGCGGTGGCGAGTGACCGAGATACTCACCGAGTTCGTGGAGTATGAGCTGGGCGTGCGACCGGAAGGTCGCCGCCCAGCGTTGCGGCGGAAACACGATCTCGTCGTCAGCCTGCTCGGTGACCAGACCCAACAGCTCACGACTCACCAGCAGTGACAGCAACGCCGCATACAGCAGAATTTTCACGACATCCGGGTCGCTTGTGTGAAACTCATCCAACTCGTACTGCGTCTTCAGTTCACGAAACAGCGTTTCTACCTCCCATCGACACCGATACAGCGTTCCTAGATCCGCCGGGAAGAACTCGTCTCGCGGCAAGTTCGTGATGTAGAGATGGTAGTCGTCGGCGTCCTCGTCACGGACGCCGACGACGCGGAATCGCTTCGTATCCAGCGAGCGCGTTCCTTCGTACTGCCCTCGCTTGAACTCCGCTTCGACCTCGACGTCGATGTACTTCCGCGAGAGATCATCGACCACATCGTGGATCTGCTTGCCCTCCAAGGGAATGGCGCGGTAATCATCAAGATAACTTCTGAACGCTAAGGAACTTCTCACACCACTTTTTAGCGTAGCTGACTCGCTGTGTCACTTGTTCAAATACGTCCTTGACGAGTTCGTGAAATTCGTCCTCGTCGCCGACGATAATCGGCGACATCGTCCATTTCAGCTGTTTCCAGACTTGCTCGATTGGGTTGAGATGCGGCGAACCTGATGGAAGGAAGATCAGGTCGATTCCTAGTTGATGTGCGCGCTTGCGCGTGTATTCACAGATGTGCGATCCGTGCTTATCCAAGACGAGCAGAATCCGCTGTCCCGGATTCTGCTCGCGGACCGTCTCTAAGACGCTGCAAATCTTCTTCTTTCTCCTCTGTTTCAGTCCAGCGAACCAGACTTTCTCCGTTCAATGCGTAGAATCCGACCGCTGAGTCTTCGGTCTTGACTAGCGGCCGTTCAACATGCGGGTCATCGACGTACCACACCCGCCGCGAATTATCGTACGGCTGTGGGTGTGAGGCATCGAAAAAGCCGATGACTGTCCCGCCGTCTGTACAAATATCGTCGTCGACAATCCATCCGTCTTCTTCGTCACCTTCCTCCTTGTTGTGGGGTTGGTCGTCAGTCTCGTCAAGCGCGTCGGCGACGCGCTCGTCGAGGACTTCCTCGGGATTCTCTGGCCTATTCGGTCGTTTCGGCCGGGGTTTCGCGTACGACAACCCAAGATCTCGGAGAAACTTCCCGAGGTAATCTGGGTGGTACTCGACACCGAACTCTTCGGCCAGAAGATGCTGTATCTCCTGTGATTTCCATGGCTGGCCCTCTTGGAGTAGTTCGAGCAGTTCTTGTTGTTCGTCCTCGTCGAGTTTCGGGGACGGCCGCCCCGAAACTCGGCATCAGTTCTTCTATTCCGCCTTCGTTCCAAGCACCCGCCCATCGGCGGCCGGTCGCTGCCGACCGAGCTTCCCGGTCGGCAGCTTCCGCAATCGTGTCGCCTTGGTAGAGATTCTTCACGAACCCGAGACGCCGAATCCTGTGTTTGTCTTCGGCGTCGCGGAGAAGCTCGTCGAGCTTCTCCTCTGAGATGTGACGCTTGATCTCTTTGCGTCGCTCGCGTCCCATTGCCAGCACATCGAACCGACCCCACAAAAGATTCCTCACTCATTACCGCGCCATTCCCGTAATTCCTCTGTTATCACCGGGTTCGCGCTCTTCTTCAGCCGACTCACGAAGTAGCCGTCGTTCTCGTCGATCAACGCGAAGCGACGGTATTTGAAATGCAGCTAGGTCAAGCAGAACGAGCCGCCCTTGCAGCCACGAACCCGTCTTGAACAGCGTGCTGTCGTGCGTTTTCTCATCCGTTACGTCGATCCGTTCAATCGTTTCATCGGTAGCGTTGTGGAGCAGGTGGAGCTTCGCTCCAGCCTGCTCCTCGTGACGGGCTTGGAACTCCTCAGAGAGGAACTCGTGCAACCGCAACACCGTTCCATCAGCGATCATCACGTCTCTGAATCGGTCGATATCAGCGTCAACAGCGTCGGGAACAGCGACCTCGTCGAGGCCGCGCTCGACGAGGTCGCGGAGATATTCTGCAAGAGTCGGCGTCAACCGGTGATAGAAGCCACCGGGCGAGATTGTCTCGTCGGCTGTAGCGTTGTAGCAGCGTCTGAACCCAGCGAGTGTTCGGCTCTCGCCTGCGGCGAAGCCGAACGCGAGCGCCCACACGAGGACTGGAACCTGAAGCTTGCCCTCTCGCTCGACCATGCCGAGTTCCTCGGCGTGCTCTTCGAGGAACTCGGAGGGAAACAGTGTAGTAAGCCGACGCATGATTCTCGATGAGGAGGCTTCTGTGTGCACAGCGGTTGCCTCCTCATTCCTCTCGAAAAGAAGCCTCGATAAGCCGTCGCTGTCACGTGGTTCTCCTCTTAGCTAAAGACGGATGCTCTCCCAGGTTACAATGCTCTGATGGCCACACCGTGGACAGGACGTATTCTCCCAGAATTCCTTGAGTCGCCGCTCGATGCGGGCATCGAGCGGCTCTGTGTCGATCTCGACAACGCCCAACTCGATCAGCTCTCGAAACATCGCTCCGAACGCTGGCTGAGCAGTAACCATATCGCCAAATTAGCGCCGGTTCAGTGTAACAATACGGTCTTTCCGCAGCTTTGCATAAGAGCGACTCTTGGATCACCCATCAAGAGATACAGGAACTAGTACTCCGATAGTCGCTGTGAGCAATAAGTAAAAATAGCGAATAGCTGTCTACGGGCCGGTTGAAGCAGTAGGGAGCTTGATTTTGAGAGTCGTATCCTCGGGAGCGACATGTAGTTCCCCACCAGATTTCGTCACTGTCCATTCGAGACACCAGAGCGCCAGCCCCTCCGCGTGATTGAGCGGGCTCTCCTCGCCTGCGTTGACAGCTTGAACATCTAATTCGGGGAGTCCGTCGGCATCGTCATCGATTCGAAGAACAACCTTCTCCTCATCTGTTCCAGCGTCAGTAACGGTGACCGTGACGTCCACGTGAACTTCCCCTTCATTGTGCGTCGCAATCTGGTGGACAACATCTGCGACTGCGGTCGGGAACGTCTGTGTCGCTTGGATAGCTCTGTCGTTTGTCTCACCGTTGAATTCGACATCTGCGCATGGGGTGTCGGCATCAACCCCCGCTAACTTCGAGGCTACATCGTCCAAATCAACGGGTTCTGGCTCGGCGTTCTCTTCGGCGAGCAGCTGTTTGATGCGCTGTGTGCGTGACGAAATCGTACTGAGTTCCCACGCAGCATTCTGCACAGCCTCTAAATCTGCTTGGGCCGCCTCGTCGTCGATGCGAGACGCAGCCAATTCAGCTCGTCCAGTGATGACGTTCACCTCGTTCCGAACGTTGTGACGGAGGATGCGATTCAGCACGTTCACCATCTCGGACCGCTCTTCGAGACTCGCATTCGATGCTTCAAGCTCAGTCTGTGTTTCGCGGATCTCCTCGATGCGCTGCTGGAGGGCATCCGTGTCGAGGCTATCGTCCGGTTGAGGTCGCCGAACTCGTCCGGCCGGTCGGTATCGAACTCCACGTCGTACTGACCATCTTCGATCTGCTCTGCCCGGTCGGTTAGCCGAGAGAGCGCGCCGGTCACATCTCGGCCGAGAACGCCGACGACACCCACGAGCGCAAGCAGAGTGAACGCTGCAATTCCACCGATCCATCGAAGGGCTTGCTGGGTTATGACGTACGCTTCACTGGCTGGTGCGTGTTCGATGACGACCCAGTCGGTGTTCGGAACCGCAGCATACGCTGCGACGTACTCTCCCTCTGTCTCAGGCTGGGTCTCGTAGGCTGGTGATTCGGTAAACCCAGAGTCCCCCGCAGGCCACTGCTGACTGCCGGTGCACGACGATTTCCATCGCGGTATTGGGTGAGCGTCGCGGCTGCATCATCACTGAACACGACCGTCCCGTTGGAATTGACCACTCGCGTAAAGCCGCCGTCGACGGGATGTTCGAAGCGATCGAAGATAGTCGCGGTGTCGATTTCGACGACAAGTAACTGCTCCGGGGTCCGACGAATTGGGGAAATAAACCCGATAACCGTCTCGTTTTGTACTGCATACGGGTCAGTCACCTGCACGTCATCGAAATCCTGGAAGGCGAACCGTTCAGTCCAGCCGAGTTCTTCGATGGGTTGTCCCCATTTCTCCATCTGAACTGACCGAAACAGTCTGATTCCGCCGATCAATTACGTATGCCCGAACGATCTCGGTATCAGATCTGTCCCCTTGCTGTGCCTGTAAATACTCCCGAACCTCGGTGCGGTCGCCATCCTCGAAGACCGGATGTTCGGAGAGGAGCTGAGCGACGAGTCGGTTCTTGCCACACCATTCTCGCAATTCGTCCGCTTCGGTCTCGGCAGCCGCGGTCATCGACTGTTCGACGTTGTCCTCCAACAATCCCCCCACCTGTACATATAGTCCGACTGTGCCGATACTGATGATTAGGAAGACGACGAGGAGCGCCGTAGTAAGTTTCCGTCGGAACGACGACCGCACAACAGCGATGATCGTTCCCAGAACGGGGAGGGAGGACAGGTATCTACGCATCGTCGAGCACCTCGCCCTCTAAAAACTGTGTTGCGACCGCGAACGGATGCTCTCCATCGAGGAGGACCTGGCTGTTGAGGTTCCGCATTATCGACTTATTCGAGTGCTGAACCAACAGGGGAGAGAATCTCGAATACCTCCGGATGTTCGTCGATGAGCGGAGCATACGCTGTCGGGGCCGGTCGGTAGGGGAGGAAGTAGTCGCGGTCGTCCTCGAGGACTGTAACTGTCGACCGGTTGAGCTGCGGATCAGTCGCAAAACCACTCGTAATCTGCACGCGACCCTGTTCGAGTAGTTCGTACGTCAGCCCGATCGACGTGACAATGAACGGTTCGGTCTGGATTGGCTCGCCGTTCGCAGTCTCGATTTCATAATATGAAGCGAGTCCACGCCATCCGTCCTGCCGATGAAAGAATTCCTCGTTGACGGCGACACCAGGCGTATCACCACCGTTTCGGATATGGGTTGCCAAATCGCTGATGGTCGATATCTCGGTCTGTTCCGCCCATCGAGCGCCGGCAGCGATGACGTACTCGTTCGAGAACGGTGCCGGGTCAGCCAACTGGAGTCGCTGGGAATCAGCGTCCGCTTGGACCCGCTCAAAGAGTGACTCGGGGTCGGTGATCCGTCTATCGTGGCGAGGCGGGAGCTGCAGCCATGCCGTACCCGTGTACTCCCAGTACAGGTGTTGATCCCCCGATGCTGTTGCCTCCCAGTTCGATAGCGAGTTTCCTGCCCCGATTTCATCGACGGCACGAATCCAATCGATTCTCCGTAGCCGTTCGTAGGCGAGGTAGCTGAGAATCTTCTGCTCAGTGAACGGCTTCGACCCGATCCGAACGGTTACTGATTCTGATTCGGGTTGTTCACTCTTGGCGCACCCACTGAGTATGCCGGTAACGGCCACCCCGCCAGCGCGGCCTATCTGTCCGAGGAACCGGCGGCGCATGGGTGGCATATAAACATATCTGTACCGGCGAATGACATATAACTATAGGGCTTCTTGAGGAACTTCTGAAAGCCGGGGTTACGCCGAGTACGGTCTGGTTTTCACTCGGTTGAAATCTCGAACCGCGCACCCCCGCAAGCGCCGTTAGAGGCTGTGACTGTCCAGCCGTGCCTGCTCAGCGACTTCCTCGACGATGCTGAGGCCGAACCCTGTCCCGTTGTCGGCTGTCGTATATCCAGCGTCAAACACGTCTTCTCCCGCGGCCTCAGGAAGGCCGGCTCCGTCGTCGGCGACATAGAACCCGTTCGCTGTGTCTCCGACTGTTACTGTCACGGCTGGCCCGCCGTGCTCGACCGAGTTCCGAAGGAGGTTAGTTAGGAGCTGCCGGAGTTGATCGCGGTCGGCCTCGACGGTCCGTTCGGTTTCAACCCTTAATATCGCATCAGTCGCAGATACTGTCTCCCAGATGGTTTCAACAAGATTCGATAACTGGATGGACTCAAGTGTCATCGCTTCCTCGCCAGTTTGAGCGAGTGTCAGCAAGTCCTCGATGAGTGAATCCATCCGGTCCAGCGCATGGTCGATATCGTCGATGTGATCGCTGTCGCAGTCCTCACGCAGTAACTCGAGACGTCCCTCCGCGACTTGCAGCGGGTTGCGCAGGTCGTGGCTCACGACGCTCGTGAACCGGTCCAGCCGCTCGTTCTGTTGGACGAGTTCGCGTTCGCGCCGCTTCTGGTCGCTGATGTCGCGGTCCATCGCCACGAACCGGTCTTCCCCGTCCAAATTGAGCCGGATGAGATGGACCTCGATGGGGAACGTCGACCCGTCTTTGCGCTCGAGTTGGCCTTCGAATCGGTGTGGAGTATTCGGTGGGAGCGTATCCCAGAACGACGACGCCCGCGCGGGATCTGCTGTCGGGTCGAGGTCCCAGACCTTCCGTCCCAGGAGTTCTGATTCGGTATAGCCGAGTTCGTCACACAGCCGCTGGTTAACATCCCGAATCACACCGTCGATGTCGTGGACTGCAAACATATCCGGCGAGTGCTCAAACAGCGCCTCTAGTCGTGCGCTATGGGACTGTAACTGCTGTTCGTACTGTTTGCGGTCCGTGACGTCATCTTGGAACCCGACAAAGAGATCCAACTCTCCATCGTCGTCGAACAGCGGGGCGACACGGACGCGGTTCCAGAACTCAGTTCCATCTTTCCGGTAGTTTCGTAACTCGACGGTCGCCGATTCCCGACTGTCGATCGCAGTCCGGAGGGTTTGGACAGGTTCGTCTTCAGTCGCTTCGCCTTGGAGAAATCGGCAGTTCCGGCCGATTATCTCTCGTTTCCCGTAGCCGGTCAGGTCGGTGAATTCGTCGTTTGCGTAGATGATCGGATTATCCTCCTGGTGAGGGTCGGTTAGGAGAATTCCGATGGGCGCTTCGTCCATCGCTTGCTCTTTTGCAGACAGCTTTGACTCGCCGGCGTCAACCGTTGCCTGTGGACTGAGCGTGCAGATGAGTGAGCCGTCCTCTGTGTACGAGAGGGTATGTTCGATGTCGAGTTCGCTCCCGTTCTTTCGGACGAACGTCGTGGTTCCGTGCCAGCGGCCGTCGCGTGCTTCTGGGAGGAGTACGTCGTAGACGGCATCGATATCGTCGTCGTGATAGAACGTCTCCCAGTGGAGACCGATGAGCTCCTCACGGGTGTAGCCGAGTATCTCTGCACAGGCGGTGTTCGCGTACTCGATGTAGCCGTCTTCGTTGAGAATGCTGATCCCGTCTTGGGCGGTCTCGATGGCTTCAAGACCACGGTTCGAGGGTGTCATAGAACGATTACCACACCAAAGAGCAGGGTAAACGCTGAGGTGGTATGAGTTCAGCGACCCTGCAAGATGATGCTTCGATAGAGACCTTCTTCAATGTCGCGGAGACCGAAACGCTAGCGTTGTTTGAGCATCTCTCCTTCGAATTTCTCGCAGAGTTCGACGTGTTCGCCCCGGCGCAGACGGGGCGAACACGAGAGCACGAGCCACCAGAGATGATGCGTGGCTTCCTCCACTGCTACTACCACGATATCTACGGTATCCGTCCCGTTGAACGAGAGCTTCGGAACACGGTTGTCTGGCTGAGTTGTGGCTTCGATCGACCGCCGTCGAGAGACGCGGTCGATCGTTTCCTCACTGACCTCGAACACGTCGTTGACGATGTCTTCGACCGACTCGTCGAGCAGGCCGCCCGGCGCGGCCTGCTCGACGTGACCTACTGCATTGATTCAACCGACGTGAGGGCGATGCCCGCTGATTCAGATGCGTCGAAGTGCTACGATCCAACCGCTGAAGAGTACTACCACGGCTACGGCTGCACGATCGTCTCGACCGGCTCAAAGATTCCAATCGCAGCAGAGTTCACAGAGAGTAAGCAAGCGCCGGAGGAGACGGCGATGCGCGTCACGCGTGACGCGCTCGCCGTCGATACACCGGTCTGGATGCTCGGTGACAGCGCCTACGACACGCTCGACTGGCACGACCACCTGCTGGCCGCAGGGGTCGTGCCAGTCGCTCCGTACAACCCACGAAACACTGACGACCCGAAAGACATCGAGTACAGAGTCGAAGATCGAATCGAGGAACACAGTGAATGCATTCAATTGAAGCAATCGACGGCTAGACGAGACGTATAACCGCCGGACAGGAGTCGAACGAACCAATGAATCAGTCAAGGACTGCGGCCTCGGGCGAACGCACGCCCGAGGCCGCGTCCACGCACGAGCGCAAGTGTTTCTTGCGCTGAGCCTTCGCCTCGTCGTCGCAATCACAAACTACGAACGCGGAGACAATCCGGGAAGTACCGTGATCACGGTGTGAGAACTCTTCTATGACACCCTCCAAGCACTCCAAACCCGATATTTGAAAGTGTCTGGAGCGAAAGTGGGATTCGCAAGACAAGGAGATCCCGTGTTGTGCCGCCGCCAAATGCAGTAACGAGCCCAACCACACTGACGCCAAACGGATCAAATCCCTCTCGAATGGCTTTACTGGCACCAACGAGTGCAAATGCGACCAATCCGACTGCATTTGCAACCCAGAACAATGCGTTTTCCAACATCAATCACTACGAACTTCGTGGTCCGTATGTGCCGATGAATCTGTTTCTCGGAGGCTGACAATCGCTTGGCGCATTGTGGAACGACTGACAAGTGTGAACCCTGCAGCCACGGCCACAAACCCGACAACGGTTGTCATACTAATTGTTTGGCCAAGGAGTAGGACTGATACGACCGTTGCAGCTACTGGTTCCAGATACGCGACAAGTGTCGTTTCAGTCGCGCCAACCTCTCTTACCAACCGGAAGTACAATAGATACCCTCCGGCTCCAGCGACGAGAGTGATGTATACCAACGAGACAACTGCTACTGGGGAAAGCGACTGTACATCCGGCACCGATTCACCACGAAGAAAGCTACCACAAAACAGGAGTGTTGCCCCAACTAGCATTGCCCACCCTTGGAGTGCTTCCATAGGGAGCCCTTCGTCGAATAACTGGATTGTCACAGATCCAACTGCAAACAGTATCGTTCCGAGAAAGACCAAGCCGACACCGAGTGCCGTCGACGATAGTGATGTAGTACCCACTGATGGTTGTGAGAGAACTACAACGCCACTTATGCCGAGACAGAACCCAATCACGTCGGGAAGTCCACGGGATTCCCCGAGGATGGGGACTGCAACAAGAGCTGCGACGACTGGCGACATCGTGGTGACGACGGATGCGACGGCGCCTGTAATGTGCTGTGTGCCCAAGTAGAGACCCGCTTGATAGCCACCAAACATGAACCCGCCAACGATGCTGATACTCAGGAGTTCGCGTGTCGTTTCTGGTCGCAACCGGTCCGTAGTCAATCGTGCATACCCGAGGACGATACAGCCAGAGACAGCATATCGAATCCCAGCAGCACCTAGTGGGGGAAGCTGTGAAACGACGATGTCAATTGCGGGGAACCCGGCTCCCCAGAGAAGACCCAACCCGATGATAGCTAAGCCTGCCGGAATGTGAAATCGGAATGTGTTTGGGGCCCCCATATTCTGTTGGTCGAGGGTATGTGGTAGATTGGGAATAAGTGAAGGAACGCGGCATTACTCCGAGCGTATTACGGTAAGTTCGTCATCTATTCGAAACTGAGGCCGCATTTAGTGAATAAGCTGAAGTAGCTACGAACTATGGCATGAGTCACAGCGTATGGACGAGAAAGATATCCAGATTTTGAAATCGTTAGAAGAACTCGAGACGACGAGTACCGAAGCGGTGAGTGACGCAACGGGGATTCCGTTATCGACCATTCATTACCGCCTCAACAATCTCCGTGATGCTGGGGTCATCACAAACGAACGATTAGACCTCGATCTCGACGAATTCGGACTTGGAGTAACAATCCTTGTACAGATATTTACGAAGGATGATCAATCCCATACCGAGAGTGGGCAAGCTATTGCGGGTATTGAAGGGGTAACAAAAGTCTTCTTCACGATGGGGAGTACTGACTTTATCGCGTTAGCACGGTTGCCAAACAGTGACAGCGTGGAGCGATTGATTTCCGATTTTGAAGCGCTTGACGAGGTTGCTCGTACTAACTCAACGTTTGTCATCGAACGGGAACTCGATAGTCACTACCCCCTCCAACAGTACAGCGAAGAGACTCTCGTTGAAGAAGTCGGGTAGTAGTTTAACTGACGCGGTCGTATCATCCAGATAGGGGAGTTGCGCGTTGCCACAAGACATTCAATTGTCGCTCGAATCTATAGACGATCTCTGCCTCTATCACACCTACTACACCAAACCAGAATTCGAAGTTTGTCGTGCTCGCGGTTCCGCTCGTCGACGAGACTCGCCATCTCATGTCCACCGAGGAATTCGCCGCGATGCGTGACGATGCGATTCTGATCAACGTCGCGCGTGGCCCTGTGGTCGACCAGGCGGCGCTCGTCGACGCTCTCGAAGCTGGGGCGCTCGGTGGGGCTGCACTCGACGTTTTCGAGGCGGAACCGCTGCCCGAGGAGTCCCCCTTTGGGAGTTCGAGGAGGTTCTCATCACTCCCCACTGCGCAGGATTCACTGAGGACTACTATCGGAACGTCGCGGATCTCGTCCGGGAGAACATCGCCCACATCGACGCCGGCGAGGAACTCGTCAATCGATCCGTGTAGCTGAGTGGGTTGGGATTACGCGGATCGCACAGATCGAACAGAGGCACACGATAGACTTCCACTATAGCTGTTCAGTGATATGCTCCTTGAGCAGCGTCCGGTGACAGCGTTTCTGGTCGGTGTTCTCGAAACAGACGAAGACGAGGTGTTCACCATCACGAAGCCTGTTCGTGAGTTCACCGGCTGCCTCCTGAGCATCCGCTGCTTCGGTGAGATGTGTTCGGTACCGGTCTTCGAATCCGACCTCGTCCCAGGCAGCATTATGGGCGCCTTCGTCACACATCCCCTGCATTTTGAAATCCTCGTGGCGCTGTTTGAACTCGTCCAGGAGGTCTGGCGGTGGACCGAGTGCCGGGTAGTTCTCGTTGATCGTCGTTCTGAACCAGCCAGTGGGCCGTCGTACCACACCCACGAGCGTAGCCTCCGGGGAGATGTCTACGAGATCATGCTGTAGCGCTGCGACGTACGTGTCCTCGAGGAGGTCAGAGGTGGTCACGATCTCTGTCTTTGCCGTTCGGCGCCCAGCGTAGTCAACCTCCCGGTGGATGTCTATGGCCCCTGCCCGCTGGGGGGTTTTGTGATCGTTCGCAGAGCGAGAATATGGCTGGGTTATGCTGTCGAGACTGTCCAGCGGGTAGGACGACCGACATCGATTCGGGCAGCGGATTGACGCATTACTGCCGGAGTACGGTTCAAATAGAGACGGCACGTCCAACAGGTATCGAATCAACGGCTGTCTGTCGATATCGAAAGCTATAGTCCGATTTGTGAGCAAGAGCTAGGGGAATGTCGTGGATCTTGCTCTTTGTAGCTGGCCTGTTCGAGATCGCTTGGGCAATTGGCTTAGAGTATTCTGACGGCCTCTCAGAACCAATCCCGACAGCGGGTACAGTCATCGCGCTCATCATCAGTATGGTATTACTCGCGAAAGCGATACAAAACCTGCCGATCGGGACCGCGTATGCTGTCTGGACGGGGATCGGCGCCGTTGGCACTGCCACGCTCGGCATCGTCTTATTCGACGAACCGGCGACGAGTGCCCGTCTCCTCTTCATCTCCGTGATCGTCTTCGGGATCGTTGGCCTCCACTTCGTCTCTGGAGGCCACTAACGACGACTCACCGAACGGAGTCCGGCGGTTACCAGCCGTACTCCTGGTGGACCTGACGACCTTCTTCGTTCAACAGTGGTCCGACCACATCGCTGACGCCATCCAGAATTTCCGCGCACCGAACTGTTGGCTCGCTCCCGGTGAACGCTGCGATTTCATCACTCCCGACACTGTAGGCGACGCGACCGAACCCAGCTGTCGCCATCCCGCCAGCACACATCGGACACGGTTCGGTGCTCGTATACATGACCATCGCAGCGCGCTCATCGGCGTCGTACTCTCGGCACGCGCGATACGCGAGATGGAGCTCGGGGTGGCGGCGGATATCGTCCTCCGTACTCTCGCGATTCGAATCGCTCATGATGACAGTATCGTCGCGGACGAGTACGGTGCCGAACGGTTTGTCGCCACGAGCGGTAGCCTCGCGCGCTAGCTCGAAGGTCTCGCGCATATGTGCGTCGTGGTCGAACTCGTCGAAATTGGGAGCTGCCATAGCTGTATGGTAGTCTCTCTGGGTGAAGTACTTGGTTGGAACGGCGACTCAGGCTTCGTTTGGCCTGTGACGGTCCCTGTCGGTTGGTCTATCCTTCGGGAGGTGATGACGGTGATTTTTCACCCCGCTGCCAGCCTACCCTCTGACCTCCAGTATTCTAGATGTAGAGTGGTTAAGAGTCTGCAACGCGGACCTACCGACCGAGGAATGATTCTAAGTGACGGATAGAATGAAGGCTGTTCGCATGCACGAGTTCGGCTCGCCGGATGTCCTCAGATACGAGGATGCGCCCCGTCCGGATCCGCTTGATGATGACGTGCTCGTTCGGGTTCACGCAGCGGGTGTCAACCCAGTCGACTGGCGGATTCGTCAGGGAATGCAGCTGGTGTCGATGCTGCCCGAGAATCCGTTTCCCCTCATTCTCGGGATGGACGTTTCAGGCGTCGTCGAGGAGACCGGCGCGTCAGTTACCGAATTTGAGACGGGCGATGCAGTGTTCGGTGTCAATGGGTTCCCGGAGTTAGGTTCCTATGCGGAGTATTCGGCCACACCTGCCGAGCAACTAGCCCCGAAGCCCAAATCGCTCGATCACGAGGGGGCAGCTGGCGTGCCGGTCGTCACGCAGACCGCTTGGCAAGCGTTATTCGAGTATGCTGATTGCACGGCCGACCAGCGAGTTCTCATCCACGGTGCAGCAGGTGGTGTCGGACATATGGCCGTCCAGCTGGCGAAATGGAAGGGGGCCGACGTAATCGCCACAGCGTCGGGATACAGCGAAGACTATCTCCGGGAGTTAGGCGTCGATGAGTTCGTGAACTACCGCGAGGAGCGCTTCGAGTCAGTGATTGATGAGGTCGATATCGTGGTAGATACAGTCGGGGGTGAAACCCCAGCACGCTCAGTTGACGTGCTCAGGAAAAAGGGGGTGCTCGTTTCAGTCGTTGGACAACCATCCGGAGCGCTCACCACCAACCACGACATTGATGTACAGGTGGTAAGTGGGCGGTCGAATTCCCCATCGCTCCTAACAACGATTAGCGAACTGATTGACGCCGGAGAAGTGCGCCCCACGATCAGTGCCGAATTCCCACTCGAAAATACAGCTCAGGCACACGAAGTAGGTGAGACAGAACACGTACAAGGGAAACTCGTTCTCAGCGTAGCGTGATTCGACGTGTCGTACATTGAATTGAGATCCACAGTCAGTATCGAGTGGATCTCCCACTCCAATTCTTGTGACAATAGAATTAGAACTATTTCTCCAACACGGATTAGCGTGGCCACCGCCCTGTAGCGGATGACTTACGGGGAGCACTTACCGAGAGAGTAATAGAACGGATGGAATGGATACGGAAACTCCGGAATTCGCCAGCAGCGGCCGTGATTTTCGCGAGTACCCTCGTCGCTGTCATGGGTGTCTCACTCATCAGCCCTGTACTCCCAGCGGTCCAGGAGGCATGGAACATTTCGGAGGCACAGGCCAGCCTCTTGCTGTCGGCGTTCACGCTCCCGGAATCTTTCTCACTCTCCCGATTGGACTGCTAACCGACCGCGTCGGTCGAAAACCGATTCTAATCCCGGCGCTCGTTGTCTTCGGACTCAGTGGTGGCGGTATCATCTTCATTTCCGACTTCACCCTGATCTTGGTCCTGCGAGCCATCCAAGGGGCGGCGAGTAGTGCGATTGCGATGCTCACGGTCACGCTCCTCGGCGACCTCTATTCCGGTGAACAACGACGAGTGCTAATTGGGACCAACGCGGCGATTCTCGCGGTGGGTGCTGCTGGCTATCCGTTACTCGGCGGTGCGCTCGCGACAGTCGCTTGGTCGGCGCCCTTCGCGTGTTTTCTCCTCGCGCTGCTCGTCGCTGTACCCGGCATAACCTTGCTCGAGGAGCCACAGCGCGACGAGAACAATACGAATTCGAGTATCCGTGCATTCCTCACCGGGCCCACATCGATGACCCCCTTCGTCGTGCTCTATCTCGCAATCTTCGGTATTTTTGTCATCCTCTATGGTGCGCAGCTCACCGCCGTTCCGTTCCTACTCGCCAACGAATATCAGCTCTCTTCAGCCGGTATCGGCCTTCTCGTGGGATCACCAGCAATTTCAATGGGAGCGACAGCAATGCAAGGTGATCGCGTGCTTCGGTCGCTCACGAGCTTCCAATCGATCGCGCTCGGATTCGTGAGTTACGGGATCGGACTCGTCATTGTCGCCGTCGCGGACTCCATATACGTAGTTGCTGGTGCACTCCTTCTATTCGGACTTGGTCAAGGACTTGCAGAGCCGATTACGGATACGGCACTCAACGAACGAGCACCGGACGAATTCCGCGGGAGCATTATGAGTATTCGGACGAGTGTTCTCAGACTCGGCACGACGGTCGGTCCGCCGCTTAGTGTCGGGGCTGCAGCACTGTTCGGCTATCGTCAAACCCTGTTAGTGTCTGGTGCCGCTGCCTTCTTGATCGGAGTAACGTGGTTTACGGTGAGACGTCAGTGAACACTCAAAGTCAGCTAACAGATTGGAGACGGAATGTGTTCATTGGTGGGTATCCAGAATTCGACGTACGGTGACCTCGGCAAGCTGTGTGAAACCCACTGTATCCGGCATAACATCGACAGCGATCCCATGCTTGTCGACAGCACGTTTTGTTGGTGCTCCTATCGCTCCAACAATCGTCTCCTCTAGCTCGCGTTGGAGTGCAGCGACAGCGTCACGTTCAGTCGCAATTTGAACGAAGTACTCTACCGTCTTTGGCGAGGTGAACAGTATACCGTCCAGCTTACCGTCTACCGCAAGTGAAACCGACTGTCCCGCAGTCTCCGGTCGTTCCAAGCGATATAAGGATGTTTCGCTGACAATTGCACCAGCTGCTTCCAGTCCTTCAACAAGTACTTCGCTGCCGTGTGCACTCCGAGCAAGTTCAACGGTTTGGCCCTCGACATCAGTAGATAACTCGTCGACGAGTCCTGTGGATGTGAACGTCGATGGAACGATATCGACTGAATAGCCCCGATTGCATAATGCGGTTGCAGTCTGATCTCCGACAGCACAAACAGTGGCTCCTCGTTGTTTCCATCCCGCTGTCGCAGCTAGTTCGACACCGGTCTCGCTTGTGAAGATACAGTAATCCGCATGTTGGGGAACCTGACCGGTCGGTGTGATTGTCAGCATCGGGTCTGGAATCGGGGATACATCGAGTGACTGGAGATACTCGACCGCCTCAACGATACGGCTGTCGTCGGGTCGGAGAACAGCCACCGTCGGCTGGGACATATTGAACAGTTAGCCGATGCTGGACTTGTGTGTATCGAGAATCGGCGACCCGTCTCGAACGATTCAAACCGGCATCCTGCTAATTGCCGGTATGGACGAGAAGTCTCACGACCACGTTGTTCCGGGAAGTGCTGAAGAGTTGACCACGCCAGACGTGGAGGGCTACGACTTCCGTGGCGAATTCGATTTTCAGGAGATGCTGGAAGCGTATGCAACGACGGGCTTTCAGGCGACGCAACTCGCAGAGGCCATCGACATCGCCGAGCAAATGCAAGACGCCGATGCCACGATGTATCTCACATGCACGTCGAATATCATTTCGTCGGGATTGCGTGAAGTCGTCGCCTACCTCGTTCGTGAAGGGTACGTCGACGTGCTTATCACGACCGCGGGATCGCTGGCGGAGGATGTTATCAAAACGGCGAAGCCGTTCAAAATGGGAGAGTGGGATGCGGACGAGGCCGCGCTCCGGGAACAGGGAATCAACCGTCTTGGGAATCTCTTTGTTCCTTCCGACCGATACGTCTGGTTGGAGGAGTACCTGTACGACTTTTTCGAGGAGTTCTTCGCCGACGAAAAGGTCCGGACGCCGACGGCGTTTGCCCGCGAGTTAGGGGAGACACTCGACGATCCCGATTCGGTCCTGAAGCAAGCGGCGGACAACGACGTTCCCGTGTACTGTCCGGCGCTGACGGACGCCGAAGTTGGGAACTTTCTCTACTATTACAGACAGGGATACGACTCGGAAGTCGGCATCGAGATCCTCGACGATTATGACTCGCTTATCGAGGACGGGATGCTTGCTGACACGACAGGTCTGATCGCAGTCGGCGGGGGCGTCCCGAAACACCACGCGATTATGACAAATCTGTTCCGTGGCGGGGCGGATTACGTCGTCTACATCTCGACTGGTATGGAAGGGGATGGCTCACTCTCTGGAGCGCCCCCGAACGAGGCAGTATCGTGGGGGAAGATCAAAGACGATGAGCGGACGAATTACACGCAGGTTGAAGCAGAAGCAACGCTCGTCTTCCCACTGCTTGTAGCGGGTGCTTTCAGCAATTGAGTGCGATCTGCTGATTAAACTGGTTCTGTAGCAGACTGTAGCTAGAAAGCGTAGCAGGATGGTTACAGTTGATGCTTGGCGGTCGACCGTTCAGTCCGAGTGTGCGGGAGATCCAAGTTGATCGTTGCCTTCGCTAGGTCGGTCGCAGTCACCTGATCTCCGTTCGCCGAGAGTAGGCGGCGCTTCGAGTTGAAGACGACGATGAGACTACTGACCGCCATCATAACGGCGGCAATCAACGGCGTGATCACGCCAGTCATTGCCAGTGGAAGCGCGATCGCGTTGTAGCCAGCCGCCCAGAGCAGGTTCTGTTTGATTCGGCCCCGTGTTTCACTCGCCAGCTCGAAGACCTCAGGAACGGCGTCGAGACGGTCGTCCAGTACTACCGCGTCGGCCGCCTCGATCGCCAGATCGGTGCCGCTCGAGACCGCGATCCCGAGGTCTGCGCTCGCGAGGGCGGGCGCGTCGTTCGTTCCATCGCCGATCATTGTCGTCGTCCCGCGCTCCCGGAGACCCTGGACGATCGCTTCCTTGGACTCGGGGCGCACGCCTGCAAATACGTGATCGATCGCTGGATGGTTTGCAAATGTTTCGGTCATCCGTTCGTCGTCGCCCGTCAGCACGACGATTTCCCGGTCCGCATCCGTGAGATCGGAAACCACGCGCTCCCAATTCTCACGCGGCGTATCTCGGACCGAGACGATTCCCTGGACGACACCGTCCCAGGCAACCGCCGTGGGATGAGTGCCCGATTCGTAGGCGTCCGTGACGGCCGCGTCGATCTCCGCTGGAATCGTCCACTCGTCGGCGTCGAAGGAGTCCGGATGGCCGACAACCACACGGGTATCGTCGACGAGGGCTGACACGGTACGATCGGCGCTCTCGAAACCCGACACAGAACGTGTGGTCGGCGGGGCGGTATCGTCGATCGCAGCGGCGATGGGATGGCTCGACCGGCGTTCGACGGCGGCCGCCATCGCAAGCACTTCGTCAGGATCGTCGCCAGCGACGTCCACAAGCTCCATCTCCCCCGTGGTGAGCGTCCCAGTCTTGTCGAACACGACGACCGCGGAGTCGTCGATCCGCTCGAGCACTGTCTCGTTGAGAACGAGTATGCGATTATCGGTGGCATCGCGGGTGGCCGCCGCGAGAGCAAGCGGGGTCGCGATCCCGAGCGAGCACGGACACGAGACCACTAACACAGAGACACCGACCATTATAGCTGTATTCGGGTCGTTGCCGAGGACGAACCAGCCAGTGGCAGTCAGCGTGGCAAGCCCGAGTACGAACGGAACGAACAGTACCGCAAAGCGGTTGACAATATGCTGGACACCCGTCGCAGAACTCTTGACGTTCCAGAGGAGTTCGACGAGGCGATCCATCGTGCTGGTGTTTTCTGGACCAACTTCGACGACGATCGCATTGTCTGTAGGGATCGACCCGCCGAGTACAGTGTCCCCGACGGATTTCCGTTGCGGGAGAGATTCACCTGTGACGAGTGCCTCGTCGACCGCGGCAGTCCCGTCGACGATCTGGCCGTCGACTGGGATCCGTTCGCCAGGTTTGACTAACAGCCGGTCGCCCGGCTCACACGCTGCAATGTCGATGGTTTCGGTGGCCTCGCTGTCGCCGTCGAGCCGGCGGGCCTCCTCGACGCGTGAATCAGTGAGGTCAGCGCGATTGCCGAGTGCAGCGCGTTTGACCCGTGACTCGAGATGGTTGCCGATAGTGACGATTGCAAGGACCATCACTGCGACGTCGAAGTACGGGTCGCGCCCGCCTGTGAGGTAGGTGGCCAGCGAGTAGAGATACGCTGCGAGCACCGCAATGGCGATCAACACGTCCATGTTCGGGCGCCCGACTTTTAGACTCACGTAGGCCCCACGGAAGATGGGGTATCCGAGCCCGATAACGATGAGTGTGCTCCAGACCGCTAGCTGGCCCGAACACCATCGCCTCGACGGTACTCCCGTAGAGGAAGCTCTCGGGATAGATGCCGAGATACACCGGATAGATGAACAGGACGTAAAGAATCAACACAGGCATCATCAGTACCGCCGCGAGTACCGCACGGTATTTGCCGAATTCGACGCGCGAGCGCAGCGAGTCGTTTTCCTCGTCGGGATCGCGGGCCTGATAGCCCAGTCGACTGAGTGCCGCAGCGATCGCGTTGCGATCGATCTGGGCAGGATCGTACACCAGCTGCGCCATTTCGGTCGCGTAGCTCGCACGCGCCTCGTGAACGCCGTCCTCTTCCTCGGCAAGGAGTTCGATGAATCCTTCGCAGGTCTGACAGTGCATTCCGTCGATCGAGAGGTAAGCCGTTTCGGCACCCTCGGGGACATCCGGTCGAGAATCCTGCAGCCTCGACGCGGTCACGGACGGCCGCAATCCAGAGGTCGACGTCCTCACCGTTGTCAACCAGGCGTGCGACCTCGGTACAGCCCCGACAGCAGAATTCGCCGTCGATGGCCTCGTCGATGATTGGGTCTTCGGCGGGAGGTCACAGAGTGTGCAGGTGGACATGTTACGCAACCGCCTCCGAGCCGGCGATCGGTTGATAGTACGGAATGTCGGGCAACGGGAGCATGACGCCAAACCGCATGAGCCCCATCGCTAACAGGACGTATCCGAGCCCAATGAACAACACACCGAGTCCATAGTGGACCACCTGTCGCTGGCGGGTGCTCACTGACTGGATCACCGTTCCGTAGAGGAACACGCTGGATCGTTCCAAGCCCGAGCACGCCGAGCGAGAGGAGACCATATACAGGTCAGCCCGTGCGAACGCGTACAGAAATGCTGGATAGAGAAGCATACACGGCAACAATCCATGGAGTGCGCCGAGGCCCACGATGCCGATGCCGTTGACCCAGCGGTCGATCCGTGTCGAGATCACTGTGTAGGTTCGCGTGAATATTGATCCGATACCAGTATCAGCAATCACACCTTCGACGGCTCCTTGTTGGTAGCCGGCCAATCGGGTGATTCCAATCCCGAGGATTGCCACGCCGATGCAGATGCCGACGACACCCTGGACTGGCCCGAGAATCCCGGCGAGCCCGATGGTCCCGTAGAGGAGCGCGCCAGCAGCCCCGAAGACAGCCCCGATAAGGGCGTAGCTCAGCGTCCGGCCGAGGTTGAACAGCGCGTGCTGCCGCACTTCATAGAGGGTGAGTGCGCCCGACCAACGGTCTTCGGTTTCCATACGCTCGGCGTAGGTTGCAACGAGCGGTCCGCACATTCCAATACAGTGTGCACCGCCGAGGAGGCCAATCAGAAAAAACACCACCAGTCCATAGCCACTCGCGATGCCGATCTCACTCAGTTGTACTAGGACTGCCGAAATCATACTCACGGCTGGCAAAGCCAGCATAGATTAGAGTATACCACCTGTCCTGTGTTGTTGGTTTCGGTTCAGGCCGTGACTTCGAAGGTCACTGCTGAGATTGAATGTTACCCTGCGCACGGTGGCGCGGGGAATCCTGCTCTCACGAGGGCAGGCTTCCTGTTTCGATCACGTGATGTGCAGACACAGACTCAAACTGAGTCGTGTCCGTAGCGGTCACAATCTCCACCTTTGAGAATTCTGCTGACCTGAACTACACCACCGTTGGCGATATAATGATTTGGGGCCGCAGCGGCCGTGTTTAGACGCTAGTCAGAGGGGTTGAGAGCAGTATTTTCCGAACGTCGGAGAAGGTATCGTCAAGGAGTATCGATAATTTCTGGACACCGAGGTGGGTCTGATCAACTTGGATTGGTTGCAGCAGCTGGGCAATCTGGACTGTAGAAGCAATCAGACGAGCTGAACTGACGGTGTCTGTTTCGCCCTGATCGGTGTACAAGCTCACAATAGTCCGAAATTCGGCGTCTAAACAAGGCCCTGGGTTTGTGTACCGAGAACAGCGAAAGGGTTCTTTTCTGTTCCTGAGTCTGATGACGTTAGCCTGTCGGGCGTGAGGTGTTGGCTCTGGCGGCTAAGCAAGCTCCAAGTGAATCGAAAACTCCTTATTTCGGTGTCTGATTTGAACCTATATGGGTCAAATTAGAATCGTCTGGGGAATCGGAAATGCTTCAACCGAGAAGGCATCGTATGATGCAGCGCTAGCAGCTGCGAACGTCTATAATTACAATTTAGTTAGTGTCTCTTCAGTCATTCCGAGCGATGCTGCTCTTGAGGTTATCGGAACTGCTCCCGATTTGGGAACAGTCGGCGACCGTCTGACTGTTGTTCAAAGTCGGAAAACGGTCAAATCCGGTGAGACAGCTGCTGCTGGGGATCGGATGGGCACGCAGTAAATCCGGACGAGGTATTTTCTACGAGTCAACAGGCGATACAGAGAATACTGTCCGTGAGCGCATCAAGACTGGTTTGACTGCTGGGAAGGACCATCGAGACTGGGAATTTCTTAGTGATGGCGATGAAGTCGTCGCTGAGGCTGACCCTGATGTTGACAATTACGCTACTGCCGTCGTACTGGCGATTTATGGGCGATCTTCCCCTATTTATGTAATGCTCTTAAATATGGGAGATCACCGTGATCTAAAAATGCTCCTTTCGATAGGCTTCTTCGATTTTGTCTTCAAGTGACGTGACGTATTCATCCAGAATATTTGGAATTTCATTGTTGAATCGTTCATTCTGGAATCGGTATGTCGGACCAATAACTGCAATCGCACCAAGAATACTCCCATCCGGGTTTTTTACTATCCGACCGACTTCTCGTAACCCATTAACATATTCTTCGTCAGCAAACGCAACTCCCCGTTCCTTGATCGCATCCAGAGATTCAAAGAGCGAGTCTTGATCGGTAATTGTTTTCTCAGTCTGTTCTTGTAACCCCCACTGGTCTACTATCTCCTCAACACGATCCCTCGAGTATTCAGCAAGTATCGCTTTTCCAGTTGCGACACTGTGAAGATAATAGTAGATACCAGCAGCTGTAATCGATTTGGACGTGTGAGAATCCTTTGAGTCAAACTGGCTATCCGGATGGAATGATTCGTGAACAAGAATACCCCGACCGTTGTTTTCAACGACAAATTCTACCTCTTCATCAATCTGCTCAGAAAGATTGGATACAGTCTCTTCAGCAAGAACGTATGCCTGTTTCCGTGACCGCGCGTATTCGCCGTGGTTGAGAAATCGCAAACCAACGTGGTACATTTCACCCTCCTTCGTCAGATAGCCATGATCGATAAGCGTGCGGAGGTGCACATGTACCGTACTTCTCGCCATTGCCAGTTCGGTTGTTAATTCATCTAACGTCGCACCATCCAATCGCTGTATGGTATCTACTATGGAAAGCGAGCGAACAGTTGTTTTGGCTGTCTGATCACCCATACCTAGTCTTTCGAATGTCTAATTATAAGGATTCGGGTATAGTGGACTATTATATATTCTAGGCATTGGCGTTGTCACCATTGAGTGATCAGCGTAACTGCTGAAGACCAATCAGTAGAGCACCCGTTTTCGAGGAAGATCAGCTCAAGAATCGTTCGACAGCGACAGGAGAGCAACTACAGAAAGGTCAAGATTGATGGGCAGAACTATCCAGACTAATCACCGTAGACAGTTGCTACTGCTGGATAAGAACAGACAGGATAACAATCCAGCAAATATCGTCTGTGTCATTAAAATGTCCGACCTGAGATGAGATCGATGTTTGGCGGTGAAAGACGTAATGGAGCGAGGTCAAGATGTCGCATCACGAAGCGCCCATTGATATGAATATCCTCTTCCTGGAAATCTAATTTCGCCAGCGCAAAAAATTATTTTCGAATTGCTAACCTATAAGTGGGGGTGCACGTAGGAGAAGACGAGATGAGCACTCAGAGAAAGACCCAACAGAGCGCAGGCACTGTCGAAGAGAACGCACTCCGGCTCAAAAAGGAGAAAGCGGAACAGATAATCGACGCACTGAACACCGACCTCGCGGACGCGTACGTCCTCTATCACCAGCTCCACAAACACCACTGGAACGTCGAAGGCGCGGAATTCCGAGATATTCACGTGTTCCTCCAGGAAGTGTACGAGAACGTCGAGAACGCGGCCGACGAACTCGCAGAGCGGCTCCAGGCGCTCGGCGGCGTCCCGCACGCCAGTATGACAACGCTCGCAGAGAACGCGACAGTCGAAGCCGAGGATGAAGATGTCTATGACATCCGGACGTCGCTCTCGAACGATTTGGAGATGATGGGCGACATCATCGAGAGCTACCGAGAGCACATCGAACTCGCGGAAGGACTCGGTGACCACGCGACTGCACAGATGCTTCGCGAGCAGCTGGAAACGATCGAGGAACACACCCATCACGTCGAGCACTACCTCGAAGACGACACACTCGTCCTCGAGGCGGCGACGAATTAAGGAACAGAACTCATAATACCCGATGATTTCTAGATACTGAATACCGGTAGGTTCAGGACACTTCGTTAGAGGTTGGTCATAACCCAAAATCGTCTCAGAAATTAGTGATGAATACTGAAACTTTGTTCGGATCTATAGCTGACGATAGTTCAACTAAGGATTCGATGCGGATTACGGTAATTGGTGCTGGTGAGGTCGGGAGAGCGATTGCTGCTACTCTTTCGGACCTTCACAAAGTAGTCATCATTGAACGTGATCAGCGTATTGTAGAGGAACTTACGTATGCACACGATGTGCTTGCTGTACACGGAGACGGACGTGAGATCAAAACACTACAGCAGGCCAGAATCGAACAGGCAGACCTGGTTATTGCGTGTACCGATGATGACGAGGTGAATACTGTTATCTGCGCCACCGCAAAGCTGGTTTCTGATGCTTTCACTATCGCTCGGGTCAGACATCGCACTCTGTATGAAACGTGGGATGGGCATCCAGATGCTTTCGGTGTTGATCATATGATATGCACAAACCTACTGACGTCTGAAGCAATTTTCCGCATCTCTGGGCTTCCATCGGCTCGAGAGGTGGATACCTTTGCTAACGGCCTTGTACGAATGGCTGCATTCGAAATTGGACAAGATAGTCCTATTATCGAACGAGCCGTGCACGAGATAGATAGTGATAATTCATTAACGTTTGCAGCGATCTTCCGCGACGAGGAACTGCTAATCCCAAGTGGGGAGACAGTCATTCAATCGGATGACCACATAGTAGTTATCGGAAGTACCCAGGCTGTGGAAAATTTCGCCTCTGTGATTTCGAGGTCATTACGGAGTCAGACAGACGATATTATTATTGTTGGAGCAACTAAGGTCGGAATTCAAACGGCTAAGCTATTCGAAGAACATGGATATAACCCTCGTTTAGTCGAACAAAATAGTGAGAAAGCCCGTGAAGTTGCCGAAGCACTCCCAAACACGACAGTGCTTCATGGGGATCCAACTGAGATATCTTTCTTAAATCGAGAGAAGATGGGGAAGCTGATCTGATGATCTCTGCACTGGAACATGATGAACAAAATCTGCTCGTAACGTTGGTAGCACGTCAGCTTGGTGTTGACGAAACAGTAGCTGTCGTCGAGAATCTAAGTATACCGGATTATTCGAAACAGTCGGTGTCGACGTGACTGTCAACCCACGTGAGGAAACCGCTGAAGAGATCGTACGGTTTACTCGACTGAACCCTACTGAGAATATCGTTATGCTTGAACATAACCGTGCGGAAGTGATTGAAGTTGAGGTTGCTCAGGATAGTATTCTCACAGACCGCAAGATTGCGAATTCGATAACTGATCTTCCAGATGGAGTTGTTATTGGAGCGATCGCTCGCGACGATGAACTCGTGACTCCACGAGGCTCAACGATAATCAAATCAGAAGATCATATCATTTTATTCGTGGATGCTAATATACTCGACGAGGTTACTGAGGCAATTTAGAAACAATATTCACTACAGTTTGAAAGCTCCAGCTACAAGTAATGGAAAGACGAGTGTGGCCTCTGCCTCGACCTGTGTATAGTTCGCCCGCTCTTCCTTGATTTTACCCCATGAGACCGCCTCGTTTGGCGGTGCACCCGACAGCGATCCATCTCCCTCCATACCCGTCGAGATGTAGACAACGTAATCCGCCCCACCGCGGAAGAGGTTCGTCATAATCGCATGGCGTTTCGGTACACCACCCCCAACCGCAATGAGTCCCGTCGTGTCCGCGAGCAAGCCGTCTTCGATGAGTGAGTCGTAGTCATCCAGAATCTCGATTCCGACGTCTGAATCGTAGCCCTGGCGATAGTAGTAGAGAAAGTTCCCGACTTCGGCATCGGTCAAAGCCGGGCAGTACACTGGGACGTCATTGTCCGCCGCTTGCTTTAACACTGAATCCTCGTCGTCGAGCGTCTCACCTAACTCACGTGCGAATGCCGTCGGTGACCGAACTTTCTCCTCCGCGAAGAAGTCATCGAAGAAATCATATAGATATTCCTCCAGCCACACGTATCGATCAGAGGGAACGAAGAGATTACCAAGTCGGTTAATGCCTCGTTCCCGAAGTGCTGCCTCGTCTGCGTCCCAGTCTCCCATCTTGAACGGTTTTGCTGTCTTGATGACGTCCTCAGTTAGTGATCCGGATGTCGTAATGAGAACATCCACGTACCCTTCTCGGACGAGGTAGGCAACAGCCTCGCGCAACCCCGACGAGATAATATTTGATGTGAATGTGAGAGGGTGTCATAGAACTCTTCTCACACCGTGATGATCTTGCTTCCCGGATTGTCTCCGCGTTCGTAGTTGGTGATTGCGACAACGAGACGAAGACACAGGGCGAGAAACACCTGTGCCCGTGCGTGGACGCGGCCTCGGGCGTGCGTTCGCCCGAGGCCGCAGTCCTTCACTGATTCGTTGGTTCGTTCAACTCCTGTGCGGCGGTTATACGTCTTGTCCAAGGTTGATTGCTTCAGCTGAACGTCCTCGCTGTGTTTCTCGATGCGGTCTTCGACCCTGTACTCGATGTCCTTCGGATCGTCGGTGTTTCGCGCGTTGTACGGGGCAACTGGCACGACCCCTGCGGCCAGCAGGTGGTCGTGCCAGTCGAGCGTGTCGTAGGCGCTGTCACCAACCATCCAGATCGGCGTGGCGACGGCGAGCGCGTCACGTGTGACGCGCATCGCCGTCTCTTCTGGTGCTTGTTTGCTCTCGGTGAACTCGGCTGCAATCGGGATCTTTTGTCCGGTCGAAACGATCGTACAGCCGTAGCCGTGGTAGTATTCGTCCTTGGTTGGATCGTAGCACTTTGAAGCGTCTTGATCGGCGGGCATCGCCCTCACATCGGTTGAATCGATGCAGTAGGTCACATCGAGCAGGCCGCGACGGGCGGCCTGCTCGACGAGTCGGTCGAAGATGTCGTCAACGACGTGTTCGAGGTCGGTGAGAAAGCGATCGACCGCGTCTTCGACGGCGGTCGATCGAATCCACAGCTCAGCCAGACAACCGTGTTCCGAAGCTCCCGCTCAACCGGACGAATGCCGTAGATGTCCTTGTAGTAGCTGTGGAGAAAGCCACGCATCAACTCTGGTGGCTCGTGGTCTCGTGTTCGCCCCGTCTCCGCCGGGGCGAACACGTCGGAACTTCTTCGAGAAACTCGAAAGAGAGGTGCTCAAACAACGCTAAAGTCTCTGTCTCCGCGACATTGAAGAACGACTCTACCGAAGGATCATCCTGCAGGGTCGCTGAACTCATTCCACCTCAGCGTTCACCCTGCTCTTTGGTGTGCTACTCGTTCTATGACACCCTCGTGAATGTGAGATAGATTGTTGCATCCGCTTCTTGCATACGTTCTGCGATATCGATGGCTTCTGCGAGCTGTGTTGCTTGGAATCCTGTTGACGCATAGGAGTCAAGCATCTCGTGGAAGTCGAATTCGCCGCGAAAGTCGTAGCCACGTACGTCTGGTGTATCAAGGTCTTCCTCACTCTCGGGTACGACGTAATCGTGAGAGTCGTCGTTATCCATACGAGTGGATAACTCGACAAGGGATTTGAAGAACTCGGAATCTGTCGATCGGTTCTCGATAGCACCCAAGGCCATCAACACTGGATTATTCACTATGCCTAAGCCGAAGGTGGCTGTCCTCCGCCCTGACGACACTCGGATCGACGAAGCCGTCTGCTATCTTCAATCACTGGAAGTGTCGCCAATCGCAGATCCAATGCTGTCCATTTGTCCAACAGGACAGGCTCCACAGCAGGCGGAATACCTGCATCTTCACCAGTCCGACCGGGGTTGAACTCGCTGAGAAGCAGGGATGGCATCAAGATGGAACGACAGTATGTGCGGTAGGCCACCAGACAGCAACTGCGTTACGAAATTGCGGCTATTCAGTCGACGTGATTCCTTCGACATTTACTTCCACGGGACTCGTCGAAGAGTTGGCAGACGAAGTTGGAGGGAATACGGTGGAAATCGCTCGCAGTGCACACGGAAGTGATGTACTGATTCGGGGACTAAAGAAGCGGGTGCATCTGTTCATGAAACGCATCTATATCGCTTGAAACGACCGGATACTGCTGGCCAGTCAGTTAAACTCGCCGTAGACGGTGAGTTAGACGGCATACTGTTCACGTCACCGAAGACGGTCAAGCATTTTTTTGAGATCGCTACCGAACGTGACGCTCTCCCCGCTGCAATCCGAGCTGTAGGAGACGGTTATTGGTGCAATTGGGGCACCGACAGAGCGTGCTGTCCGTAGACATGGAGGTTCTGTCGACATTATACCAGCCAGAGCAGATTTTAGGCGGCTAGCTGAAGGATACGGTGAACCTCATTCGAGAGATACAGCATTGACATTCCTCCACGACTGAAGTCGTGGGATTTCTTTCGTGGGAGTCTCAGTCGTCCGAGTCCCCGAGAGCGACCATTCCCGCTCGATATGGTACTCTGGTTTGGATACGCCTCGTTGGCCATTGTCTCCGCAATGGAGGGCGGGTGCTGGTGTTCCGGCCAGTTGTGATTGTTCCACTTGAGGTAACTTCGCTTCGTCTCTAAGGATCCAGGAGATGAGATATTATAAACTCCTGACGGTGAACCAAGTCATTCCAATGATGAAGGCACCGGTACCAGAAACCAACAGTGTTCGTTGATAGCCGAAGATAGTGGCAGCCCCGACACTGAGCGGCGGGCCGATCGTTGTCCCGAGTCTGAGTACGCTCGTCCGGATACTCATAATGCTCCCGCGAAACTCGTCTGGCGCCCGTTCGTTGAGTGCAGTATCTGTGATCGGTTCTGCGAGGCCTTGACCAAGACCGAATAGTAAGAGTGCGCCGGCGACGACATAGATGGAGTCCGCGATAGCGACAACGACGAGACCGATTCCGTAGCTTACGAATCCGAGCGCGATCGATTGGAAGCTCGTGAGCGACCGAAGCACGCGATCACCCTGCATTGCTGTTACTCCCATTGTGACCGCGGGTAAGCCCACGAGAAGACCGATACCTGCTGAAGAGAGGTGATATTCGTTAGCGAGCAAGAACGGAACGGCGGTAAGCTGAGCGCCATAGAGGATGACGAATATGCCGAAGATTGCGAGATAGAGCACGACGAAGGGGATCATCGGTGTGGGCCCGGTGAGGAACTCACGTAGACTCGAGTTCGAGTTGTTCTCGTCCTGATGTGGCTCCTCGAGCAGGAGAACCCCAGGTACAGCGACGAGCAACGCAAGGAGAAAACACGCGAAGGGGGCTGACCATGCGAGTGTTGCGAGCGCACCGCCAAGTAATGGATATCCGGCAGCGCCAACCGCAAGAATCGCCGCGTTGGTACCGATCAACACCCGTCGCTGTTCACCGGTGAAGAGGTCCCCCAAGAGTGTGACCGTGAGCATCATGATCGCACTACTCGCTGCACCCTGGATCGCTCGCAGTGCGAGAATTATGGTAAAATCAGAGATGAATATGATGCCACCCCCACTGAGCCCGAAGACAATGAGGGCCGGGATCAAAGCCGGTTTCCGACCGATTCGATCTGTCAGCAGCCCAATCGGGAGTGTGAGAAGATCCCTGGCAGTGTAAACGCCGATAACAAGAGACTGGCTTGTGACTCCGAAATGTTCCAGGCTTCCTGCACCGCTGGAAGTGCAGGACTGATGAGTGAGACGCCCATGACAGCGACGAGAGTACTCGCAAAGATCACCGCTGCTGCCGGAGATTCTCGGAGGGGTCGTGCCTTTTCCATTCGTTCTACCGGTATCTCCACAATTGGAGCCTGTAAATCATCCGCTATTGGGTGGTCTTCGCCCTATGTCGGGAACTAGATTGACAGGTCGCGACCGCCGGGAGCGACCTCCGACCAGCCGAACGGAGACCGCGGGAAGCCGTGAGGACCTCCTTGCACGTCGCGCAGTTTCATCTGCGCGTAGCGAATCAGTGCTGATTCACGGTGAATAGCTAACTAGTCGCGTTTCATCGCGACGAACGAGTTCGGTCGCACTGACCTCCCGCCGTTCTGCACTGCCTCCGACCCGCCAGCGCCGCCATTTGCGCAACAATCGCTCACCAAGTAGAGACAGTCAACAAAATAGGGGGTCGCTTACTCGACGAGGCGAGCGATGTCGTCGTCGAGTTGACTGTAGATCTTTTCGGCGCGTTCCTCGTCCTCGGGGAAAGCTTCGGATGGGCTCGCGGACCTCGCCGGCGTGGAGGCCGGCCAGTTCAAGGCCCTTCTTGACGGCGGAGACGCTGATGGCGCCGGGGATGGTGTTCTTGACGCCGGTCTCGTCGCGGAAGTTCTGGTAGGGTATGCAGATGTTACGCAGTTCCCGAGCGCGCTTCCAGTTTTCGTTCTGGAGGGCCTCGAACAGCGCGAGGCCGACCTCGGGACGGAAGTTGCTGACGCCGGCGGAGAAACCTTCGATGCCCTCGACCCAGTAGGAGACCGCGTACGGCTCGGCCAGGCCGTTCACCCAGACGACGTCGTCGGCACCGGCATTGACGGCCTCGCCCAGCTTGACGGGGTCTTTCAGCGTGTACTTGATGCCGACGACGCCCTCGACACGAGTGAGATCGGCGAGGAATTCAACGGAGGGGTCGAGAAGTCGCGGGCGTAAGGCACCAGCGGGGCCTCGGCGGCGGCGTCCAGTTCGTGGTAGTAGTCGATGGCCGCCTTCTCGTGGATGTAGGTGTGGTCCATCGGCATGATCATGTGGGCGTCCACGCCGACGTCGTCGTACGCACGGATCAGTTCCTGGGCGTCCTTGGTGCAGCCGCCGACGCCGGCAAGCACGCAGGCGTCGTCAGGCAGGGCCTCGACGGCGGTCTGTGCGCCGTCGATGCGCTCCTGTTGAGACGGGAATGGTACTCGCTGATGTTGGCCGTCGCGAGGAACGTCCGGATGCCCTCGTCGTACAAGTCTTGGGCGTTCTCCGCGAGCTTCTCGTGGTCGATTTCGAGGTCCTGGTCGAACGGTGTGAGGAGACCGACGGCAACGCCGCGCAGACACTCCTGGACCTGGTCGGCTGACAATGACATAATTCATGAGTGCGCCGGCTGTAACATATACCCATCGCCTGCGGGAGAAATGGGGCCGAACCAGGGCGACGGTGGGGGTCCCACCAGCGGCTCGCGGCCCGGACCGCCGTTGAGCCCCGCTAGTTCCAAGCCGCGCTTGATCACGAGAGCGTTGTTGCCCGCCGATAGGGTGCTCCCGGTGCCCGGCTCCTCGCGGAGGTACTCCAACGGCCGCAGGGCGCGCTGAAACTTCCGGGCCCGGTCCCAGTCCCCAGCGTCGAGCGCGTCGAACAAGGCCAGGGCTGCCTCCGGCAGGAAGTTCCCGATGCTGTCGTGTAGCCGGTCGCCCCCTCGACGGCGTACGAGCGGACGTACCACTCGGCGATCATTGACCTAGGTCAACTCGGCGAAGGCGTTCTCGACGGGTCGAGAACTCGACAACGTTGTCGACAGTGACCTTCACGGCGACCTCCTCCTTGCGCTCGCTGAGGTCGACGAGTACGGAGCGGGGAACCGTCAGATCGCGCTTGTAGATGACGATCAGAATATCGATCTCGTCGCAGATCCGGTGGTAGTAGTCGGCCAGCCCGCTCGTGGTTGTAGGTGTGGTCCAGGTGCATGGCTCTCAGCCTGTCCGGGACGACGACTTCGTAGGCCTTAGCCAGGTTCTGGATCTCGGGGACGTTCCCGGCGGCGCCAGCGACGACGGTAGCGTCATCGGCCGTCGTCTCGACGTGAATCTCGAAGACCGCTTTCTACTCGGCGTCAGTCGGCGGCAGTGAGTCTCGCCGGTGTGCCGCAGGGGATGAACAGGTCCGCCCCCGTCGCCTCCATCGCGGCGAGGTTCTCGTCCAGCACGTCGTGATCGACCGACTGCGCGTCGTCGGTGAAGGGGACGGCGGGGTGAACCCGATGGTTTAGAAGTAAATGAGCAAGTGACTGCTGCCCACAATTCGTAAAAGTCCACTTTTATTGGACTAATATAAAGGCCCTTATAAATTGAGGCTCTTTGAATTTCACTCGTGTGAGCGGCGTATGCTCGATACGCAGGGCTGATTTATGACCTGGCATCAGCTTGAGGCCGAATTCTGCGCAGAGGGCTTTGAGATTCCACTAATAACGGCGATCCGTCAAAAGGAGCATGTGCCAGATTAGTTAATCAGACTGGCGGACACGCCCTCTTTTCTATCTAAGCATCTCGAGCACCAGAGATTCGAGTTGCATCAACTCAGAGCTCTTCGGAGCACCCAGTTTAACCCCGATTTAGCAGTGCCACATATTCTGTGACGATCGGTATTGTTTGACTGAAATCATAATAGAACTGTTGGAATTACAAGCGTAGGTCTGTAATTCTGATTCTGATTATTGAATCGGATCCGCCCTGAGCCGTAAATAACAACAGTACATTTGTTATAGTGTCTACGTAGCGTATACCAGATTGGGGCCCAGTCCAAATATACGGGACTTTTATAAGTAGATAGCCTGCTGCATCTATCATCATTTCCTAAGCTAGAATCAGCACTCTGGCTCTGTTTCCACTCTCATTTATTAATGCTCAATTGAGTTTTTCTACCATCCACTCACGACCGATACAAGGAAAGAAACCGCTATACAAAATCGCACGACGGCAAGAGAATTACAACAAGACCAGTATTCCAGAGTTCAAACTGTGAATTCACCAGTTAACCGCTCTCCCACTACACCGTGGAGACACGTGCTTGAATGCCGCGAGTTGGCCGGGAAAGTGCCTCGTACCTTATCTTCGTCGGGCGCGCGTTAGGGTCTCATCGCCTGCTCTCCATCTCTAAGACAATTTGGTCTGAAGCAGCGTCGTCAGCTATCGAAACGTCTGGACGACAGAGCATCATTCAGTCAATTATTTTCCCGAGTGCATCTACAACATGGTCAGCGTGGTTTTTATCGATGATTAGTGGAGGTAGAAGTCGAACGACAGTCCTGCCTGCAGGTAGTGCAAGGACACGATGATTCTATCGCCAGCTCCTGTAGGATACGGTTTGCTCCGCGTTTAACCTCGATACCCACCATCAACCCCTCGCCGCGGATATCCCGGAACTGATCACCGAGTTCCGCCTCTAACTGCTTCTGCAGGTATGTTCCGATCTCGGCAGCATGGATAGGCAGGTCTTCATCGGTAATCGTCGATATTGTCGCTTCAGCTGCCGCTGAGATAAGAGGGTTCCCGCTGAATGTCGACGCATCGTAGCCATATTCTTCTGCAATCCAGTCGCGACACATCGCAGCCAATGGGTAATCCGTTTCCGAGTCCCTTTGCACTTGTGAGTATGTCTGGCACAACGTCTATACGCTCACAGGCCCAAAGTTTGCCTGTCCGACCCAACCCCGTTTGAACCTCATCCAGAATTAGCGCTGCTCCAGCTTCTGTGGTCGCCTCACGGATAGCCTTCATAAAATTGGGAGAGGCAGGGTTGATGCCTCCCTCGCCTTGGACGGGTTCGACTATGACAGCCGCTGTATTGCCATCGAATTGCCGTCGATTATCGCGTCAACATCGCCATATTGGACGAACTCTACGTTCTCAAGAAGTGGCTCATAAGGATCTTTGTATTTGTCCTTCCACGTAGTGGAAAGCGCGCCCATTCTACGACCATGAAATCCCCGTACTGTGGCAATGATTTTCGTGTTACCGGTGGCTGCACGAGCAAACTTCAGTGCTGCCTCATTAGCCTCGGTTCCGGAATTACAGAGCCACACCTTCTCGATACCACCGGGCGCTACGTCCAGTGTCTCGTAGAGCTGACTCCGCACTGCAACGGGATACAAGCCCTACCACATGGTCAGATCCGAAAGCTGTGTTGTGATGGCATCCGTAACGCTCTCGTGGCCATGCCCCAACGGGACACATGCGTAGCTCGCGCCCATATCGAGGTATTCGTCCCCGTTGTCATCGTAAAGATACGGACCATCCCCTTCAACGATCTCGATAGGTTTCTCAGAATACACGAATCCACTCATGTTCAGGTATCACAGATACTACTCTGAAACGTGCTGGGAAATATCTGTCCCACTCCTCTACAGTAGCAGTTCCGACAGACCTCTATCGAACGGTCTAACCATACCCTGTGACCTGTTGTCACTTCTCCCGCTAGGTTTTTGGTAATCCGTTCCAACATTTAGATTCCTATGGGTATGGGTAACTTCGACGAACAAGAGCACGAACACCGAGTGAGAAGAAACTCTCCGAAATTGAATCAGACTCCGAAGAGCAACCGACGGAATATCAGGTCAATTAGCGTTTGACACGGAGGACACTACGGAAGCGTTCCTAGATCGTCTAAAAGAGATGAAGTCCAAGGACGAATAAGCGAATAAATCAAGAAATAAAGCAATTGTCCCAACTCGATTGGATTGATACTGGGCTAGGATTAAGTTCGATACAAGGTTAGTTGCCCATATGGAATCCCTCCTGCTTAATTCAGAAGTAATCACAATCAGTTCCCGGATCAGAGGCGATGAAAAGATGCCGTAGAAGAAGCATTCCAAGCCTACGAGCGAGGGACTGTGGTTATGCCACCGAAGTCATATATTGATCTGCCCCAGTATAATGGTGATTTTCGGTCAATGCCTGCATATGTCGGGGGAGCTGATTCGTCGCGGAGGGTGCTGCAATCAAATGGGTTAACGTCCATCCGGATAATCCATCAAACAATAACCTGCCAACGGTAATGGGGATAATTATCTACTCTGATCCCAGAGACGCTTAGTCCGTTAGCTATCATGGACGCCACCGTTCTTACTCGGAAGCGGACTGCGGCAGCTTCGGCCGTCGCTACAGATCATCTCGCGGTTGACGATGCTCACAGTTTAGGCCTTATCGGTGCTGGAACGCAATCGTATACTCAATTTGAAGCCCTCACTCAAGTCAGGCCAATCAACAAGGTCATCGTGAATGATGTGGACGATGACGCGGTGGACACATTCATTGACACATATCCCGATTTCGAGATTCAGGCTGGTACCGTTCATGAAGCGGCCGCATGTGATATTGTCTCAACTGTGACCCCTGCTGAAGAACCAATTGTTCCACTTAGCGCGGTCAATCCTCAAACGCATATTAATGCGATCGGTGCCGATGCCGAAGGTAAACAGGAACTCAATACGAATATTCTCACAGAAGGGTGCGTTTTCGTCGATAGTTTTGACCAAGCAATTCACGCAGGTGAGATCAACGTACCGTGGAGTCGAGGAGATCTTGATGAAGATGATATCTATGGCGAACTTGGTGAGTTAGTAAGTGCAGGCGATGGATTGGCAATACCACAAAATGAACTGACGATATTCGACAGCACCGGTCTCGCGATTCAAGATGTCGCTGCCGCGCATGTCGCATACGAATATGCAACCGGACTAGAGGATATTCCATCTACAAGCTTGTTCTCTAAATGATATCCTTCGCGCCATTTCACGTCGCAGTTTCCCGTGTGTTGAGATATTATGGTTCATGGGTCATCCGTTCTTATGGGACTGTCGCCCCGTAGATTTGTCGAACAGGCGCACCACAGGCGGTGCCATCCAGCCGGTATCCCTATCCTCTCGTCACAGGTGAGATTCGGGAGCACCTCCTGTCAGATATTCTCGGCTCCATTCACGTCAGCATTGGCGACCAGTCCACAATCTTCGCAGACGTACAATCACGCTCGCCACGCTGGCTATCGTCCGTGGTCCCTTACGAGGCGCACGGTTTCGATGTGTCATGTTCGTCCACGCGCCCGACGCTGATGCCGTGTTCGGCGGCTTTGTATTCCAGCATCTCGCTGAATCGATCGAACGCCCACCCGTGCAAATCGAGCTTGCCGTGGTCGCCCCAATCAGCACTGTCACGGATACCACTCAGGTCGCCCACAGCAATCGTCCCAGCATTCCAGGCGGCACATTCGGTCACCACATCCTTCGAGGCAGCGTTGAAGAAGTGGTGGCGGCGCTCGCGGCGTTTCCCGGTCCAGCCATCGCGCTTGCGGGAATCGCTGTCTTCGCACGTCGCTCGCTCCTTCTGGAAGTAATCATCGTCCTCCTTGAGTGAACTACCAGGATACAGCAGGAGTCGTCACCGACTGCAACCGCTGCGAAATTGCAGATACCGAGGCCGATACCCGCCACCCGGTGGATTGCCAGCATCTCGTCGACAATGCAAACTGTTCACTCGTGGACCGACATATGAACGGCAAAGCGGAAGATCGACTTGGTGACGACTGTGGTTTTCTCAGGTACCGACAGTGATCGATTAGTGCTCAGGTTGTTCGGCCGGCGCTTCCATACTCTTGATCCGGAGAATGAGGATGTTGTTGGTATCATCCTTCCCGTCGAGAACTCCGTTGATGACCAGTTTCGATAGCGGCGTCGGGCCGACGATGACTTCGTCGCCCTCAGAGAAGCTACGGATGGAGCCCTGGAGATGGATTTCCGCGCGACAGAGTTCAGGGTGGTGGACGCTTGAGAGGTCAATTTCCTCGACGTTGGCGTCCTCGACGGCCTCGCCGTCGTGGAAAAGTGGGACTGACGCCGGTTCTTCCATCTGTTCGACATCTAGCGCCTCGTAGGCATTCGCAGTGGGTTTGTATCCGCCCTTCGGCCCGGGGACGCCCTCGACCAATTGGAGCGCTTTGAGGCTCTGCATCTGGTTTCTAATTGTACCAGGGTTGCGGTCGACTTCAGCGGCAATATCCTCGCCCTTGACGGCGTCCTCCGTCTCAGGATAGAGATTAATCAACGCCGTGAGAATAGTTTTCTGACTCGACGTAAGCTCAATCGACGACATACGATAGACTTGGGTAGGCACCCGATTAAAGCTGTTTAAATAAAGAACCCTTCGGAGGCGTCCCTAACGTCGACGACTGAAACGACTAAGCGACGCTCACTCTTGGACTACATTATCGAAGACAACCGACGTCGACGTCTGCTTTCACCTCGGCGCTATTTCTCGAAAAGGCACGAGGAGAACCCCTGGCAAGACTGTTGGGTCACGCCAAGGGATGTTAACACCGTCGAAGAGAGCCGCCACGGAGGCTGTGAGACCGTGGTGTAAACTTCTACGTCCCTCGATTTACGGGAACCGGACTTGAAGATTCCCCATATCCAAAATTATTTTACAAATGAGTTGTTTCGATGTTGGGATATTATCATTTATCAACGCTATCAACTTCTTGAACACACCCAACCATCGTCCAAGTATCCTCATCTGGCCCCTTTCGCCCAACCAGAACGGATTCATTATCTTCACTCGATACAAATCGATATAGATTTTGTTCATTTTCACGGGTCCCCTCTGCCTGAAAATTCTTGCTGAAAAAACTCCGCCTTGGATATCTGGGGTATTATTTGCGATCCATCGTCAAGTATTATTTTGACAGAACCGGGACTAAGGTTATGAATTTGTTTAGCAATGGGGTTGAGATCTGCCATAAGCCACCTACGAGAGGGTATAGGTAAATCGTGTCGATTTGCGATATCCGGTACCTTTGTCACTCGTCTACCCCCCAACAGAATGTCTGGATTGGGTTCGTCTGCTTCGAAGGTCCTCGCCAAACCTGTTGTAGTGAACCGAAGGATGGTGAGATAGTCCGGATTCACTGGTGTTATTCCCGATGGGAAGGCACATTCTGAAATCAAGAGTCGATCATCTCAATCCTCCGATATAGGTGACAGATCTATTATTCAAACTTTATGCTGAAGCGGTTCCACTGTTAAAAACCAATGGTTTGGTCTGTCCGGCTCGATGACGAAGAGCACGAAACAGAGCAATCTGACGACGAAATTGAGGGGACTACCTGCTCAGGATGTGGTTCAGACAAAATTATCCAACAGTCTAGCCGAGGGGAGCGGATCTGTGAAGAGTGCGGGCTCGTCATAGCAGAGGACTTGGTAGATTCTGGCCCAGAGTGGCGGGCATTCAATCATCAAGAACGACAGGAAAAGTCCCGTGTCGGGGCCCCGACCACCAGCACAATGCATGATAAGGGTCTGACCACCCAGATCGACTGGAAAGACAAAGACGCGTATGGGCGAGCAATCTCGTCAAAGAAGCGGTCAGCGAATGCACCGCCTTCGGAAATGGCAGGAGCGAATCCGGACGAAGGATGCTGGGGAACGGAACCTCCAATTTGCGCTCAGCGAGATTGACCGGATGGCGAGTGCACTCGGTGTCCCGCGAGACGTTCGTGAGGTAACGAGTGTCATCTACCGCCGGGCATTAGATGAGGATCTGATTCGCGGACGGTCGATCGAAGGCGTGGCGACGGCTGCGCTCTATGCGGGCTGTCGGCAGGAAGGTATCCCGCGGTCACTGGAGGAGATAGCGGAGGTTTCGCGTGTTGAACGCATTGAAATCAGTCGTACCTATCGATATATTTCAAATGAACTTGACCTCGAACTGTTGCCGATAGACCCAAAACAGTACGTCCCGCGATTCAGTTCGAAGCTTGATCTTCCCCAAGAGGTTGAAGCAAAGGCCAACGAAATTATCGAAGAGACTGCTGATCCGTTACTGTCGGGCCGCGGACCATCCGGATTCGCTGCGGCTGCGATTTATGCCGCCGCAATGCTCTGTAACGAGAAACGCACACAGCACGAGGTGGCGGATGTGGCGCAGGTAACCGAGGTGACTATTCGCAACCGATACCAAGAACAGATTGAGATGTTAGATATACATCAGTAGAACTGGCTACGAAATTCATCCAAGAGACATGACCAAACCCACAGCCGTCTCGGTACGCGACCTTGCGTGTGAGATTAGGACTGGAAGGCAGTCTTCTCTGAATCTCCTTGAGTCAGTTCTTGACCGTATTGAGGCGATCGATGAGTTGAACGCGTTTATTACGGTAACCGAAGAATCGGCACGGAACCGTGCTCGAATGGCTGACGATGCAGCCGGCACGTGGTGACGATCTCGGCCCACTCCATGGCGTGCCGGTCGCAATCAAGGACCTCCGGACCCGAAAAGCGGGAATCCGGCATACGATGGGGCTCGCACCGTTGACTGATAATGTGGCCGACGACGATTCCATCACGGTTGAGCGGCTGGAAGCTGCAGGAGCAGTGATCGTCGGGACGACCAATACGCCAGCCCTTGGTCACACCATCAAGACGGAGAACAAGCTTGTCGGAGCGACTCCGACACCGTTCGACCATGACCGGTCAGCTGGTGGGTCTTCCGGTGGGTCTGCAGCGGCGCTTGCGGCCGGTGTGGTACCGCTCGCGACCGGATCAGACATCGGTGGCTCACTCCGAGTGCCCGCCTCCTGCTGTAACGTCGTCGGGCTGAAGCCGACGTTCGGACTCATCCCCGAGCGCGTCCCCCGTGATGGCTTTAATACGCACTCCCCGTTTTTTGTTGGTGGACCAATGGCACGGACCGTCGAAGATACGGCGGTTTTGCTTGATGTCCTTGCGGGCCAAGATGACCGGGATCCATTCAGCGTTCCTCAACCAGAGACAGACTACACGGGAGCGACTGATCGACCAACTAATGAGCTCTCAGTTGCGTATAGCCCGAATCTGGACTTGCAGCCGGTCTCACAAGTGGTGCGTGAGACGGTCAACGACGCTGTTACAGAGTTGGCGGCTGCTGGCGCTACTGTTGATACTGTCGACCTCTCACTGCCATCTTATGAGGACCTGTCGATGGCGTATGTCACACAGGTCGGCGTCTTTTTCAGTGCGTTCGCCCAACATCTCGGAGACCGATACGACATCGACTTTGCGGCCGCCGACGTCGAAGACACAGTACATTCGACGATCACATTAGGAACGGAAACAGACGCTGCCACCGACCGATTACAGAACGTACCTCGCACTGCTGCATACGAGGAAATTCAGGACACATTGGCTGGCTACGATGTCCTCGTGACACCAACTCTTACTGTTCCACCATATAGTAAGCGTCTCGCTGACGGCTATCCAACGGAGATTGACGGACACTCAGTGATGGGTGTCCCGACAGACGTTATGTTGACGTGGGTGTTTAACATGACCGGCCACCCTGTGGCATCAATTCCGGCCGGATTTACCGACGAAGGCCTCCCTGTTGGATTGCAGATTGTTGGCCGACGATTCGCCGAGGAAGACATTCTGAGCGTCGCTGCTGCGATAGAGCGAGTCCGGCCGTGGACCGATCAGTACCCTGGAGTGTGAATATCGTGGTCACCGTTGGGTAGCCCAGTGTACTGGCTCGCTCGAGAACCTCTCGAATGCCAAGATAGCACCCATATAGGCTTTCACACGAAATACACGGAGGGTCAGTCGAGCATCAAACAATTCCCCGATATTCTGGGAAGATAACATCGAGAAGATAACTGCACAGATCGCCCAGTTGATCGGGACTTTAGCGGAGTCATGGTGAGATATTCACTAAGTATAACAATTGCACTAATATTTGATTTCAGCAAATGGTTATAATGAACGGGGTACAACGTCTCAAGTGCAATGTCCGAGCAATCCGATCCCGAACTGCCACCGCTCCCGTACGACTATGATGCACTCGAACCGCACATTTCCGAGCAAGTGTTGACGTGGCACCACGATACCCACCATCAGGGCTATGTGAATGGCCTGGATAGCGCCGAAAAAACGCTGGCGGAGAACCGCGAATCAGGCAACTCGGTTCATCCGGAAGCGCGATGCGCAGCGTCACTCACAACGGCTGTGGCCATTATCTCCACACGTTGTTCTGGAACAATATGTCGCCCAACGGCGGCGGCGAACCGTCTGGCGATCTCCGCGAGCGTATCGAAGACGATTTCGGCACCTACGAGGGCTGGAAAGGGGAGTTCGAAGCCGCCGCGAGCTCCGCTGGTGGCTGGGCTCTCCTACGTGTACGATCCGGTCGCCAAGCAGCTGCGCAACGTTGTGGTCGACAAGCACGACCAGGGCGCGCTCTGGGGCGCTCATCCCGTCCTTGCGCTGGACGTCTGGGAGCATTCCTACTACTACGACTACGGCCCGGATCGGGGAAGCTTCATCGATGCCTTCTTCGAGGTCGTCGACTGGGAACACGCGACCGAGCAGTACGAGAAATCCGTCGATCACTTCGAATAAGATTATCCAGATCACCAGGCTGAGTAGGCGGCGTGCTTGGAGTCGTCCGAGATGGCAAAAAAGCCGTCTCGTGATGACGAGGGAGGTAAATCTCTCGAACCACTTGCCCTCGAGCCGGTTCACACTATAGCGCTCCACACATCGATGAGCCACGCTTGCACAGGATTGGATGTAACTCGCATCGTGGCTGCACCAAAGCCAAAGGCGATCAAACTCATCAGTATAACAAATTCCGCGTTTGCATTCTTCGTATCAAGAAGGAGTGTGAGTAGCGTGAGTGTCCCGGACATCGCACACATGAAAACTCCCGCCAGGAAGCTCGACACAATAAAGAAGGGATCGGTAAAGCTCATCACGCCGAATTCAGGATCGTAGATGCCAATCACGCTGAGTGTAAACGCGATGCATAGATACCCGAATAACCAAACAACTACAGCAGTGGTACCGAGCGAAGACAGACGGAATATCCGAAATAGTCCTCGCTCAAGCGGAGTGGATGGCTGCCGAGTTCGCCTGAGTGGAGGTTGACCCATCTATTACGGCCACAACCCCCGGGCCTCGTGAGCCTCAGCAATTCGAGAAAGCGCGACGATGTAGGCTGCATCACGCCAGGTGACATCACGGCTTTCGAACTCTGCTTGGACGTCACGCCAGGCAGCCTGCATCTCTGTTTCGAGTTCATCATTCACTCGTTCGAGAGACCAGGCTCGACGATTAATGTCTTGGAGCCACTCGAAGTAGCTCACCGTAACACCACCGGCGTTGGCGAGAATGTCGGGGATCACTGCAACATCTCGATCGGCGAGCATCGAATCTGCTGTCGAGGTGGTCGGACCGTTTGCTCCTTCGACGACGAGATCCGCAGCAATCGCCTCTGCGTTCTCTTCCGTAATAACGTTCCCCAGAGCTGCGGGAATGAGCACGTCGACGTCGAGCGTGAGTAGCTCTTCGTTCGAGATCAGGGTATCCGCGTAGTCGGTGACGGCTTCCGGCTCCTCGTCGTGCGAGGGGACCGAAGCCGTATCGATCCCCTCTGGGTCGTACATCGCTCCGTTGACGTCGCTAATCCCGACGACCGTCGCTCCCCAATCGTCAAGCAGTCGGGCAGCATTTGCGCCGACACTTCCATATCCCTGTACTGCTACCGTCGTCTCCTCGAGTTGACGGTCGTAGTACTCGCAGACGAGTTGTGTGATAATCGCCACGCTCCGTCCGGGGGCTTCTTCACGGCCTTTACTGCCTCCGACGACCGGCGGCTTGCCGGTGACGACTCCCGGTGTCGTCTCGCCTTCTTGCATCGAGTACGCGTCCATCAGCCACGCCATCGTCTGTGGATCCGTCCCCATGTCTGGGGCGGGAATGTCCTTGTTGGGACCGATGACGTTGCGAATCTCTTGTGCAAACCGACGGGTGAGCCGCTCTTTTTCCGCCGAGCTCAGCTCTTTCGGATTGACGGCGACGCCACCTTTGGCACCGCCGAACGGGAGGTCCATGACCGCACACTTCCAGGTCATCCACATGCCGAGTCCGACGCATTCATCTCTGGTCACCTCGGGGTGGTACCGGAGCCCTCCCTTATACGGACCTCTGACGCTATCATGTTGGGCTCGGTCTCCCGTGAAGACCTCGACTGTGCCGTCATCCCGTTCGACAGGGACGGTAACCTCATGGACTTTCTTCGGGTGTTTGAGCCGTTCGACGACATGCTGATCAATACTGAGATGGTCTGCGGCATGGTGGAGCTGCCGGCGTGCCGTTTCGAGGGCTGATTTCGGTTTCGTAGATTGTACTGTCGAATCCTCTGTCTTGTCGCGGTCTTTATCGGAATTGGGTGCCATGGTCATTCTACGCGACATTCGACGATTTCGCATCGGTCCGCCACAGTCAGGACAGCGGCTAGTGCTGTCCACAGCGATGACTTTTTTTTACTCGAAGCTCACGTACGGGCCCTTATTCGTTAGGCCAGCTTCGACATTTCGTATGTTAGGTTCTTTCGTTTATAATCGCACCGAACTATCTGACCCGCTCTCAATGGGCGCTGCCGTTCAGTCCGGACAACCCGCCCGGTTCGGTTTAGTATCTCTTCTATCATCTGTTCGATAGATTCAGGTTACGGCCAGTTGGCACGTCACCGCCGCAGAGGACCAAATCTACATACATCTATGGTGATTGGACTCCATATGAATACGCTGGAAGACTCCTTCGACGTCGATCGTGCGCTCGTTTTCGGTATCGGCGGGAGTGGCGACGTAGTCGGTAGTATCCCGACCGCCCGTTTTCTCGAATCGATGGGCGTCGACGTCATCCTAGGCGGGACAACCTGGGAACCGGTGCCTCGCGACTCCCGGCCTGGTCCTCGCAGCCTCTCGGAAGTGGTCGACTACGAGCGGATCAGCGAGACAGTCGGTATGGCAAACGGCGACACGAGAACCGAGGATGGGCTGGTGTTCTGCGAATCCCTCGTCGCCGACCACTTCGAACGACGGGTCGCGCTCATCGACATTAGCCGAGGTGTTCGGGAAATGACCAGTGGACTTCGGGATGCTTGCGAGACGCTAGAAGTCGATCTCGTCGTCGGTGTTGACGCCGGCGGTGACATTCTCGCCCGAGGGGACGAACCGGGACTCCGTAGTCCGGTCACCGATGGGCTCGGCCTCGTTTCCTTGGAGAAACTCGACATCGACACGTGCATCGGGGTCATTGGATTTGGAAGCGACGGCGAATTGACCCTCGATGAACTCAATCGAGCCTTCGAGTCGCTCTCCGAGGACGCGCTCCTCGGCTCATGGGGGATCACGCGTCAAGTCCGGTCGGAACTTGAAGCAGTGCTCGACATCGTTGATACGGAGGCGAGTCGGCTTCCCGTCGAAGCCGCGCGAGGTGAACTCGGGGAGCGAACGATCCGCCGCGGAGAGCTGTCCCTTGAGGTTACCGTCCCTAGCTCGGTAACGTTCTACTTCGAGACGGGCCCCGTGGCTGATCGTTCGGACGTCGCTACTCTCGTTCGCGATACGACCACCCTTGACGAAGCGGTCTCCGCCCTCCGCACCGGTGGTTACAGCATCGAATTTGACAAGGAAAAGAATCGGATCGATTGAAAGTGATAATATGACACTGCGCCATCGCTCGCAAATGGTCCCCGCTGAATTTGAGTAGAGATGATGGGGGTCGCGCGTTCAAGTTCGCGACACTCTCGATTGTTGGATGGAATATCACGCTCGTCCTGGCTGTCGAGCCGGTGCGTGAGAGTTCAGCGTGGGACGAGAACCTGTCGAACCGGATTCACCGGGTCGTCCGTCGGCTTGTCCAGCGGGCGAAAGAACACGTCCCCATCGAGACGGTCCTGTGTGACCGGAAGTTCGACTCGATGCGGGTGTTTCAGACGCTCTCGAATCTCGACGTCAACTATCTCATTCCAAAGCGGATCACCAGCTCCGAACGCGAGGTGATAGAGCAGATGGACGAGGACGATCAGGAAGTCGCTGTTGAATCGGCGTCCGTCCACGTGGAGGCAGGGTCACACCCGATGCGGTTCCTGTACGTCCCGCCGACGAGCGGTGACGGGACGACGGTGTTCGCGACGAACCTCCGAGTAGGACCGGATGAAGCCGAGACATTCTGTCGCCGGTACAGTCGTCGCTGGCAGATCGAAAACGAGTACAAGTCGATTAAAGGCGATTTTCTGGCGAAGACGTCCTCGAAGGACTACCGCGTGCGGTTGTTCTACTTCGTGTTCGCGGTGTTGTTGTACAATATTTGGCGGCCCACGTACTTCCTGCTGAAAGCGGGTGTCGACGGCGAGATGAACTACGCACCTGTGTTGACCGCGGGTGAGTGCGTCGGGATCATCGTCTCGGCGCTGATCCCACCTGACTGAGCGACTGATTCCCCATCGGGATCACCGCTTGGGAGTGGCGACGCTCTGTAGGAGCACCAAAATCCGAGCAATTTCCCAAGCTCGCTCGATTATCTCGTTCAAGGTGGGCAGGAATCGAGCGCTTCGTTGGGGGATGGACGCCAAACCGGCGGAGATTCAACCCAAAACTGGCCTATCCTCCGAAACTGCGAACTTCCAAGCCCGACCAGAAGATGAGACCGGCCTTCTCAATGCATACGGTTCTCGGACTGGTTTGTGGCTATGGACAAGGTGATCCTTCGACATTTTCGTCGATTTTACTTCTAATCACAGAAAGCCGGGAAGCTACCCATTCCAAGGCGACCAGTACATCGCGCTGACGTTGACATTAAAGTCGTAAACGTGCTAATACTGGTCTAACCGCCAAAATGCTCTCTACTCACTCCACGTGAGCTGGCCAACGGTTGGAAACTCAACCTTCGCTGTTTGGGGTGGGTTGTAGTATCGGGACTTGATATCGTAGTATCCGAATTCCGGAGGGATACGAGCGCACGCCTTTGCCAGATTTTCGTCCGCTGTGTGAGTGATCACACGGATTCGAGCATTCGCATCGAACAATCGAACTGCCAACGCGACCACCGCCGCGTCCTGCCAGTTGTTCGTCTCTGGATACTTGCTCTGCTCGTTGAGAAACTCATCTGCAACGAACCGTGCTTTCTCAACCGGTCCAGCACTACTCTCGAATCCCGCTGTACGATCACCTGGTAGCGGTGTGGCTACCCGAAGCCAGCCCTTCTTCGATAGCCGTATCGAGGTATGGATTCGTCGGTGAGTCGGCACTCCCGGTATCCGCCAGCTCGTGGTAGACCGCTGCTGGCACCCAAACTTCAGTTCCAGCTTCCTCTACGGCACTCTTGAGCGATTGTAGGTGTGGACTGGGGTGCTTCCCCAAGTTCCGAAACATCACCGTGTCCGCAATGTTCGCAGTATACATCCTCGCTCGGTTCACTTATCGGCGTATTCCTCGAGGAGATCGCCCCCCTCCGCATCGAACTCATCCGGTGTGTACGTCGTCGGGGTCGAATCGTCATCACCGAGGTCGAGAACCGAATAGAGCGCTTCGACGAGATCATACGTAGTTCCAGGAGAGAGATCTGTGAGGCTCGCGATTTGCCGGATTGTGACCTCGCCCTCACTGTGTGCGTTCACGAGATCGTATGCGAGCGCGAACGTGACGATGCCGTAGTCTTCGAGGACTCGTTCGATCGCTGGGTACTCGTTTTTCTGGGCGATTACCTCGATGATTTTGGGAGTGATCGAGACTTCCGTCTCACGGACCGTCAACGTTAGCTCGAACTCCTGAGCGGTGTATACGGCAGTCCCGGTCTCGTCGCCAACCTTGCTGATCAGGCCCGCCTGCTCCAGTTTATGCAAGTAGTCGTACACCGTCTTTTTGGAGACGGTCGTTGTTTCGACGAGTTCGGGACCTGTTGCAGTCTCTGCCTGTCTAATCGATGTATAGAGGTCCGCGAGGGACGGGTTCTCAAGTAATTCTGCGAACGTCGGAATTCCAGTGATGGTTCCTGGAGTGTCCCCCGCGTTTCGCACGTGTTCTGTATCGTAACTCATCTTGTGTAGAGTTACGAAACTGGAAACCATAAATGTTTGCCACGGAACCGGGTCACTGTAGTGTTTACAAACGGGCCCGACCGCAGAGGATAGCTTTGTTACGTGCCTTAATTACACACTACTCTCGCCCACAACGCCCATTAAGTAGAGACGCGAACTTATCACTGGTATCTCTGTCAATTTACGTCGTATAGCAGCGCAATGCTGAATACAGACACATAGCGACCCCTGAATATTATCATTTCAAGAATAGTTAGGATGGGGGAGAGTCGATACAACAGTATTGTTTTCCCATCTCTTGTACAAACCCGACTAATGACGGCGCAGGACTCCACGCAGACTGAAGACCGAAAAGACGACCACCTTCAAATCGTCCAAGAGCGGGACGTCGAAACGACAGGCACGGGCTTCGACGACGTCCACCTCGTCCACAACGCGCTTCCGGAACTCGATTACGACGCGATCGACCCCTCCATCGACTTCCTGGGTCACGACCTCTCTGCCCCAATCTTCATCGAGAGCATGACTGGCGGGCACCACAACACGACGGAGATCAATCGGGCGCTGGCCCGGGCCGCCAGCGAAACCGGTATCGCCATGGGTCTCGGTAGCCAGCGAGCAGGCCTCGAACTCGACGACGAACGCGTCCTCGAATCGTACACCGTCGTCCGCGATGCCGCACCCGATGCGTTCATCTACGGGAACCTCGGCGCTGCACAGCTCCGAGAGTACGACATCGAAATGGTCGAGCAGGCAGTCGAGATGATCGACGCCGACGCGCTCGCGGTCCACCTGAACTTCCTCCAGGAAGCCGCCCAACCAGAAGGCGACGTCGATGGCCGGAACTGTGTAGCTGCGATCGAACGAGTGTCCGAGGCACTCTCGGTGCCGATTATCGTCAAGGAAACGGGCAACGGCATCTCCGGGGAGACTGCCCGAGAGCTAACTGCGGCAGGCGTTGACGCTCTCGACGTCGCTGGCAAAGGCGGAACGACGTGGTCCGGGATCGAAGCCTATCGCGCAGCAGCCGCGAACGCGCCGCGACAGAAACAAATCGGCACCCTGTTCCGAGAATGGGGCATTCCAACCGCTGCAAGCACGATCGAGTGTGTTGCCGAACACGACCTGCGTCATTGCGAGTGGTGGTGTCCGAACGGGATTGGACGTGGCAAAAGCGATTGCCCTGGGTGCCCGCGCCGGCGGGTTGGCGAAACCATTCCTGAAACCAGCTACAGACGGGCCAGACGCTGTCATCGAACGCGTCGGGGACCTGATCGCCGAGCTGCGAACAGCGATGTTCGTCACCGGCTCGGGGTCGATCGACGAGCTCCAGCAGGTGGAGTACGTGTTGCACGGAAAGACGCGCGAGTACGTGGAACAACGAACCAGTAGCGAGTAGTCCCGGATTCCCCAGTCTCAGCAGGACGGATAGAACAACAGCGGGAAAGAGAGAGCCGACTCCGATATCTGTCCAACCTGTACTTACCGAACTACGCACCACAACGAGGCGGGTTCTCACCAGCGAATTCGTCGTGAAATAACCGTTCAGTAGGTGTGCGAATGTACCGGGTATACGGAAGCAAGAACACCAGAATTTGGTTGTCAGGAACGAAGGTAGTCCCCGAGGAAATTTGAGAGATTGTACACAGTGTAAAGACCGTACCCGATTACGAGGACGGCGACAACAAGGAGAAGTGCCCAGCTCAGGTCCATGTGTCACAGAAGAATTTCTTGTAGAATAAGATTTGTCCCCTGTGACACAACGAATTTTCACTAACCGATATACTGTTCCTCTACATCTAACGATTAGCTGCATTACCCCTGCTCGCGATTGAGGAATCCAGCAGAGCCACAGAACTCTCTATACTGGTCGGTTGGACGAACTCTTGAGCGTCTCCGGGCTATTCTTCTGTAGTGGTCGCGACTCGCGAGTCTCGGCGCAGCGTCTTTCGACGAATCGCACACCAACATATCGAGTGGCCCGCATATGACTCGACACCGCTGTACGATCGCTCCTCACTCGGTGGGTTAGAATCGGACGTTCGAGTCGTCTCGAGTGTCTGGTTCACGCACCCAAATCATAACTCACTCGAACAGTGCGTCTGCGAACTTCCGCTGGCCTACTTCCGCTTCGAGGCCCACGGACTGCTACGGAAGGTCAACACGCTACGAGATGGACACCCTCTTTCGCATGTTCTTGCTGAAAGAACTCCACGGATGGCAGCACGAAACATCTCTCGTCGAGTACCTCGATAGCCACCCCGAACTTTGTGAACGCCTCGAGTTGGAGACGGTGCCCGATCAATCGACATTGTGGCGCGGCTGGAACGAGCGCTTCACGCGCGATTTCCGTGAGACGATCCAGGAAGCGGCTCGAACAATCCTGATCAAAGCGCAGAACGCGGGTGTCGCTGTACCACGCGACCCAGAACGAAACCTCCCGGATCAAGGCGACGACGCAGACGAATCTGTCCCAAACGATCAGGCCATCCTCGACAAGGCTGAGAGGGTCACCGACCACATCAGTCGCGTCGTATGCCCCGCGTTCTCGCTCGATCGTGGTGAGGGCTGTGAGATTCCTGAGAACGCCTACTGGGGCTTACAGACCTATCTGGGCCTGCGTGAGAACCTAGCGGCTAACGAGGGCGCTCGCAGTTTCATCCACGAGTCGACGCGTGATCGAACGCCACTCGGGCACGGTCATCGCGACCAGATTCGTGACCTCCCCATCAATCAGATTCGCGAGATGTACCGACAGGCACTCCGTCAGCTCATCAACGAGCTCGCGGGGACAGAGGAGTTCTTTCGAGCTGGAATCGTCGCGATCGACATCACCGAGGACGACCCCTTTACCGGCGACCGTACCGGCCACGAGGACGAGATAATCGGAACGAAGGAGAAGAATGACGAATACGCCTACCAGTGGGCGACAGTCCAGCTGGTCGGCAACGCTGTTCCACTCGTGCTTGATGCCCGCCCAGTTCGACGAGGCGAGTCACGCAAGGAGATCGTCAAGGACCTGCTCGACTCCGCTGAGGACCTCGTTCACGTCGATAACGTGCTGATGGATCGGGAGTTCGACAGCCAGCACATTCTAGAGATGATCAGCCAGCGTGGACTGTCCTACGTCGTGCCGAAACGGATGCAAACGAGTGAGAAAGCTCAGGCCAAACGACTCCTCCAACGCGATCAAGACCGGTACGAGACCGACCGCAAGCTCCATCTTGGCAAGAACGAGTGGCACGAGACGACGCTGATCTATCGCCGGAAAGAAGACTCTGAGCACGACGACCATCGACAGTACTCGGTGTTCATGTCCAACCGGGGTGGTGGTTTTCTCAGTGAGTACGGCTACCGGTGGGAGATTGAGAGTGGCTATCGGTCGATCAAGCGATTCATGGCTGCGACGACGTCGACGGATTTCGGGCTCCGATTCTTCTACTTCGCGTTTGCGTGTCTGTTGTACTCGATTTGGCGAGCAGTCGATTTACTTGTCCAAGTCGAGTTGACTGGTGAGTACGAACACGCGCCGATTGTGACGGCCGACAATACGCTCACGCTGCTGAAGAAGGAGACTGGAATCGGATAAGGAGGTACTCTGTCGGGGCCAGTGCGGATTTCTGAGTGGCAACGCTGTCAGGAATTTCGAAAATCCACCGATTTAGTTGGGAGTGCGATAGGAAGAGACGATTGAGAGGAGATTCGAAGCCGAACTAGTCACTGTTTCGTCCGAGACTGCGCATCACAGCCTCGCTAAACCCCCTGTAGTCTCAACTTCCACGTTTTCGGGATATAGAGCGTCTACAAACGAATAGCGGTCGAATCAGACGGAGTTTGAGATGTCCTTGCGGAGATGCTATGCATCGGTTGCTGGCTGGCGAGGAGTGACAGCGGGGGGCGAGGGAATGGCCGATATCGTGCTCAGACTGCGAAGCCTGCGGCTTGCCGCAGGCAAGCAACAGAAACAGTACGCCTTCTCACCCGGCTTTTCGAAGGGAGTGACCGACCGCCCGGACGAACGTCCTGGCGGTCACGACTGGCGGCGACCTGATTTCTCGCTCCATGCCGATCTTCACCAGAAAGTCGGTGAGTCGCCAGAGGTTGTACAATAACGCCGCGAACGTGAAGTTGAACAACCGCACTCGGTAGTCTGTTGAGGAGGTCTTTGGAAGGTAAGACTGCACCGACTTGTACTGGTTTTCGATATCCCAGCGACGGCTGTAGCTGTTCGTCACGTGAGCGATCTCGTCGGGATCGACGTGATCGCGGTTAGTTACGAACACGGCATACTCACCGTCAGCGTCGTCACTGGTGGCTGGAACGTACAGATATTCTGCGGTATGGTCGACGTCCCCGTCTATCCCGACGGGGACGTCGTGGTTGACAGCGGCGTCTACCCCATCTTTGCTCTTGATGCGCTTGATTGCCTTGTAATCTGACTCGTATTTCCCCACTGGCATCGTGTACAACAGTCCACGACTGTTAATCTCTGCACGGACGTTTCTGGCGTAGAAGCCACGATCCAGTAGCACTTCGTCCAGATCGACGTACTGCTGGGCTCTCGAAAGCAGACGCGTAACGACGTCTGCTTTCGAGTCAGCGGGCGTCTCAGTTGGCTCCCAGTCTGAGTGTTCCTTGACGCCTTCAATCCCCAAAATGATCGGAACATCGTTCCCGACGATTGTGATCGTCGCGAACGTGTAGCCGTGCTTCAATTCACCGTCGTCGACGTACCCGCTTACCATCGGCGGGTACGTCGACTTCGGGATCTGTTCGTCCTTATCGATCCACGGCCAGACGTGGTAGGGGACGTGCGTGAAATCGACGGCCGCCACGACGTGGCGGTCGTCGAATGGATCTTCATACCGAATCGTCTGAAGAATATTCTCGGTCGCGGTGTCGAACGCGTCCATGAGATATTCGCGAAATACCTCGGTGAACGCGACGATATCCTCGATCTGTTGCTTTTGGAGTGGGACAGAGACTTCCTGATCAGCCGGCATTGCGAACTGCTTGATTACTCGGAGGAACGTCGAGTCGTCACAGGCATCGTTCTCGTCGAGAAACCAGCCAGCTTCACCCTCGGAGTGGGCACTTCCTTGGGTGAGACATGCCGAGGCGAACAGATCGAGGATCTGTTCGTCCTCGTAGACTCTGTTATCGGCCCTGTTGGAGTCGAACTCGCCGAAGGCGTGCCTTCGGGCGAGCTCGACGATCTTGTTCCCCTGCTTTCGAATGTGTTCGCGTGTTACGGTTGGTTCATTACCGTCTTCTTCGATATCGTCTTCATCTGGGATGATTGGTACTCGTGCTTCCAAGATGACGCCGCGGTCGACGGCTTCTTGTGCGATACCTGTAGCTGCCGCGTTGAGCGTCCGTTTGGTCTGTTGGCTGAACTGCGTCCACGCGTACGAGAGTGATTGCTGGCTCGGTGCCTTGTCCAAATCAAGCGTCTTCAGGAGTGATGGGCGATCTTCGAGGCGATCTGCGACCTCGCTCTGGGCGAGGTCGTAGATCTCCTGGTAGAGATACACCCGAGCCATCGGTTCAGTGCCGTTTGCGACCTTGTGTTGCTGGCGGTGGTCGGTAAGCCCGTCAACTGGAATCGAAACCTCTCCGAGGACACGCCAGAGATGATCCACGGTTTCACAGACTTCCCCAGCGTGATAGACGATCGCCCCCGCGAGCGCGGGGGCGTCGTCGTCACCTGCCGACATCTGCTCAGAAGTCATTGTAGTTCTGAGCCCGTCACCGAGAGGTTTCAAATCGTCACATTGGTCGCCAAATCGACTGGTTCAGATCTCTGTTGAACTCATAGCTGTCTCAGCAATCGATACCGCCACGCAAAGGAATTGTCAGCAGTCTAGTGGTTGGTAGAATTTGAGATCCCGAAAACGTGAACTTCCCACACCACAAATTTGTATAGCGGTATATAATTTATGAGTTGGCTAAAATGGCGCATTCTTGGGTTTGGACGTGTTTATCGCCGGTTTAGAGATTCAAATCGAGCCAGTAGAGCGTTTACGTTTAGTGCGATAAACGTAAACAGATTCAAGGGGGTGGCCGCCGTCTGCCACAGCGAACCCAATGCCTCCGCTCAAACCCCGGGATACAACCACTCAGAACGGCCCTGCGCGATATCGGCGCCTGTCGGCTCGTTCCCGAGAACCAACCCCACCCGAATTTGACTACAGCGAGGGATCGCGATGAGTTCCGACGAGAAGCATTCGCACTCAGGTGACGAACGCGGCGCAGCGGTACCTCTCGTCGATGTTCTCGAAGATTACCTCTCGGACAAGGGGAAGGGGCGCAACGGCGAGAGCGGACAGTATCGACGACATGCTGAACGCGAGGTGAATCGGCTCATCGAATTTCTTGCGGAGGATCGTTCGTCGTCATCGGTGACGTTTGAGGAGCTGTCCGTCGGTGATCTTCGTGAGTACGCGCGGTATCTTGCTCGGCAGGGGTGGACCGAGGGCACGGTACAGAATTACTACGCTCACGTCTCCGGATTTTGCGGTTGGGCGGCTCGCGAAGGCTATCTCTCGGGGAACATCGCCCAGCGACGCCGGGCGAAAGAGCCACTCCCCGAGGATACAGGTCGGAAGAGCGGAGAACAACAGGCCTGGTCGGCCGAGCATCGAGCACGTCTCCTGGAGTATGTGAACAAACAAGCACACGATGCCATCGACGCTGTCGCGGAGGACCGCCAAACGGCGATCAAGGCGACTCGTGATCGGGCACTCGTCTACATCCTTTGCTTCACAGGGGTTCGCGGCGCCGAGGTCCTCGCCGATGGAAACGACGATCGGCGCGGACGTGATGGATTGCGGTGGTCGGATGTCTCGTTCGAGGACAACAACATCCAGGTGCTCGGAAAAACGGGGAAATGGGATGACCGACCGCTACCAGACCCTGCTGTTCCTCCACTGGAGCGGCTGAAGCGCATCACAGACGCGTCAAGCGAGGAGTGGCCGGTGTTCCCGACCCTGGACTACCCGACACTGGTGGAGACGTTTGCCCAGACGATGACCGCCCGAAGATATGACCCGGCTGAAGTCGAGTCTATTCGCACAGAGAAAGTGAATGACGGCGAGGCGTCACCTCTCGAACTGCTTGCTGACTATGGTATCGAACCGCCTGCATTAACGACGCACGGCGCTCGCGAGGTCCTAAAACGACTCACGGCGGACGCGGACATCGACCTCGACGATAAACACGGGTATCTCAGCTCCACACGGCGCTCGTCGTGGTGTCGGTGAGGTGCTCGTCCGGGCGTACGGTCACGCCGAGGCGGCCCGATACCTAGAACAACTCCGAAGAGATCGTTCGCGAGCATTACTCGCACATTGAGGCGGGTGAGCTGGCTGAACGCGCTGAAGCCGCCTTCGCCGAGCACGATCAAGAGCTGCGAGGTCAACACGACGCCGGCGACGAGCCAACTTCCCACCCGGTCGACGAGTGACTCAGCCGGTGCTGCAGCTGCTGTATACCGATTTGTCGCAGTCAAACTTCCGAGGAGGATCTGAGGGAGAGAGGAGAGCGCGAATCTCGACGCTTGCGGGTTATTTATCCAGATATTCGATTCCCCACTCACGGAGTGTCTCGGCGACGAGTTCGGGGTGTTCCTGTGCGACTACCATCGCAGCTTCGCGCGCGTCACCCTTGTACACAGGACCATCAACGAGGTCTTGCAGGTCGTTCAAGAAGTCCTCTTCACCCTCTTTGACAAAGGGACGAACCTCGAGCAGCAGTTGCTTGGTTCGGTCCGCGTTCACCGACGCACCGCGCATCTGCCGTTGCACGAGGTACGGAAGGTCATCCAGATCGAAATCGCCCGACTGGGACGGTGTCACCGCCTGTGATTGGGTCTCTTCCTGTGGCATTTCCTCCGAAGATGGGGGCTTTGTGGTCGGATCGGATTCCGTCGGTGCGTCGGGTTGCGTCTCCGTCTCTGCTGCTCTCTCCTCCCTCTCCGATTCGGATGCTTCGGTCTCGTCCGTCTCTTCGGGCTCCTCGTCCGACTCCTCGTCGAAATCGAGGCTCCCAGTTCCCTTCTTCAACCCCGCCATTAGGACATCACCTCCGCGTCCTCAATGTTGAGTTCCGGCTCCTGAGGGGGTTCGACGCCGAACTCATCGGTGAGGTAGCTGGCAATATCGAGAATGGTCTCGAGCGTCTCGACTTCGCGCTCGCGGAGGCGACGGGTTCCCGCCTCCCCGTTGTGCCACGCTTCCTCGACGACTTTGAACGCCGTGCCTTGGGCATCCCACATCTCGTCCATCATACTTTGTCGCTCGCCAATCGTCGCGGCGATACCGTATTCATCTTCCATTTCTTCGATGTAGCGGTTGTGTGTGCTGGTTGTACCGGCACCCGAGAGGATGACTGCGGCGACGCCGACGTCGATCCCCAGGTTCTCACTCATACTCTCTAAGAGCCCTGCGAGCCCTTCGAGGCTCTTGTTGCCCTTTCCAGCGGGTTTACTCGGTGATACGAGTGTTCGAGTGGCATAGATGGCGTTATACAGCATAATCTCAGCACGAGCGTTCGGGTCGATGATGACGACGTCGTAGTCGTCCTGGACGTTGTTCTCCTCCCAGAGGACGTTATAGAGCTGCTCGTACCGGTTGAATTCGTCGCCCATATTCTCCTCGAAGCGTTCACGTTGGAGGAGAAGTTCGGTGAATTCCTCGAGCATATCGTGCGCCGGGAGGACGTCGACTCCCTCGTCGGTGCTGCGAATGAGGTCCTCGAAGTCACCGTCGGGTCGTCCGAGGACGTGTCGGACGAGATTGTCTGCCTCGGGATCGTCACGCCCCTCCTCAACATCGAAGAGGTAGGTGAGATTGGCGGCCTGGTGGTCGAGATCGATGACGAGGACATCGAATCCCTGTCGAGCGTGAGCCTCGGCGAGGTTCGCTGTCCACGTTGTTTTGTGGATTCCCCCTGATTCCGAGTAGATGGTATAGGTGATGGGCATGTGTTCTCCACATCGGTCGTTCGCATAATAAAGGTACGTCAGACATACGGCTAACCCATTCACCTAATTCATCCACATAATTTACTTACCTAATCAATAGATCCAATTACCCCACCCAATGTATGTTGATAATGGTTTTAGAGAATCCATCCACCCACCAGGAGGCACTACATTCAGATTATAAATTCAGATTAGGTTATCACATAATACACCCAAGTAGGACAGTAGGGCGTTAATACAGGACTTTCGTGGAGCCTCCCGAGAACCACCCACCAGATAGAATATTAGGTGAATTGATTAGGTGCATAGATTAGGTATATGAATTGAACGGATGGATTTGATGCGTGGGTTAGAATAGCTCTCGCGAGCAACGAAGAGACAGGCGAGAAATAGCGCTTCCTCTACCCACTATGAGGAACAGATATCACACAATAGGAAATTGATCAGTAGATCCTCCGTCACCAGAAAGGCAGAAATACCAGAGACGGCTCTAATCAGCAGCCTCTGTCGGTTCTTCCCAAGGAATATCCTGCTTATGGACTACTGCAAGCTTTGAGCTGTCATCGTCTTCGATTACACTGAGTCCCCGCTGAACGAGGGTATGCACCTGCCCAGCAGACTCTGGGAACGAAAATTGGTCATCCTCCGCGTCTGCGCGAAGCTCCAGATAGTGAAGATACAACCTGAACCTGGTATCCGCCCCAATCGGCCACCACACTGTGCCAATTTGACCATCGATCTGATCGTCCCACTGCTCCACTAGTTCACGAAGATCGTCGACGAGCTCCTCACCCGAGGCACGGAGGCGAAGAGATGGTTCTCCCTCACGCTCTATATCATCAATGACCTTCCGAAGAAGTGGCTCTGACTCCACGGCAGTCGGGGAGGTTTGATCCGCTTCGAGAAGCTGTTCTAAGCGCCGAGTTCCTCCCGACGGGCAGCGACAGCATACGCCACGTTGTACTCATCGTCTGGAAAAATTTCGTGCTGCGCTGGCTGCTGCGGTTGATGCACGGAATCGGTGGTGGATGAACTAAACAAGGTCTCGAAGAGGCCCATATTGGGCGTCCGAAAGGCATCTATAAGTACTTCGTGCCAACGTTCCCAGACACCTCGACTCGAATAGTTAGGACGGTTCGTATGAACCCCATCCCGCTATATGTAGAGCGACACCCACCAGTCGAAATCCTGGTTTACGTAATGTGCGTCTAGAAACTAGCCAAGTACTTGATGAGTGGCTAACCGACTAGAAGCCACTCCGACCGAATCGTACCCGCTATTGACGTCTCAACAGAGCTTCTTCACTAGGTTGTGTGGCTCTCAATAATGAGGTTCGTTGATATAAACAGCAACTCCCTCTCGCGGCCGTGAGATATCGGTTATCCGGCCGGCGAAAGCTTATGGTAGCTCTTTTCCTATCAATTGGTGAGAATCGAGTGTCAAATACACTGCTCACATAGAAAAACACCAAGAGCATGAATAGAACACCTGTCTCCTCCAGCAACCTTCGAAGTGTCGGCTACGACTCCGCAACAAATACCCTGGAAATCGAGTTCCACGGTGGCCGGGTGTACCAGTACTTCAACGTCCCGGAATCGGTCTACAACGGGTTGATGAACGCCGCATCACACGGCAAATACCATCACCGACGCATCAAGGACAAATTTCCATATGAGCGAATCCGATAACACCGACCCATTCGAATTTGAGCAGCCGGAATTGATCCCTCAGAAACCTCATTACGGATCGAAAACGAGGAACTCGCTGATCTTTCAGACCAAGAGTTAGATCGACTTGAACGAGCAGCGAGTGCGCTAGCGGAATACGAACAGGCCGCCGCCGACCGAGAGCGGGCAATAACTGAACGGGCGAACGCTGTCGCAGCACAGGAGAATGCCCGGGCAAAACGAGTGTTCCTTGAACGGATCGGCGAAAAGTACCTCCCCTATGCAGGTTTCCTTGTATTTGGATTCATCCCACTGGTCGTCGGTATGACGCAGGTGCTCCAATTCACGGACATCCGGCTCTGGGTCGGAAGTGGCATTCTCGGATTGGGACTCATCATTGCCCTCGCCCTCCTAGCCCTCGCTGACTGGGATCGGATATCCTCACTGCTTAACCGATAAATCTAGTAGAGCAGGTACTCGCGGAGAGTACGATTCTAGGATGTAGGCCCGTATCCAACTACCAGAAAAGTAGTCGGACAGATCGTGTTCCTGTCGCTGACTATCCTGTAATCCTGTA
>NZ_CP184842.1:0-280090 GCF_051122755.1 Haloarcula sp. NS06 | reverse complement strand
TGCTCTCCACCCACTGAGAGGACACAAATCTCATCAAGAGACGCATAATTTTCGATCATTTAGTCCATTTAACCGGCAGAATAAGTTGGTTCAATTGGTCGGTTCAATTGGTCGGTTCAATCTGTGGGTTCAATCGTTCGATTCAACCAATTGGTTCAACTACTCAGTTGAATCGATTGGTTATTTAATGCAGGCCATTCAACAGCAGGGTATGCTGTCTTACAGCACGTACAGTGAGGCTGGGGGCGTCGGGAAGACGACAAGCTGCTGCGAATCTCGCTGTCGCGCACGCTCGCGCAGGTCTGAAACCGCTCGTGGTTCCGCTCGACCCACAGGAGGGCAACCTCTCCCGGCTGTTCGGCGTCGACAACAATCGCTCAGGCGACGTTGATCATCTCTCTCGGCATATGATCCGACGGCCGAAAGGTGACTTCGAGGACCTCATTGTTGAGGCCGAGCATGGCGTGCATATCATTCCAGAGCACAACCAACTGGCCGATCTCGGGGACTGGCTTCGCCGGGAACAGGAGCAAGCCTCGGCTGTCGGTGATGCATTCAATATCCATGCCGCTCTGTTATCCGTCCTCGCAGACGCGAACGTCCGGGAAACGTACGACGTGTTAATTTGCGATCCGCCAGCTACCGAAGGCCCGCATCTACACAACGCCATCAACGCGACACGTTCACTCGTTATCCCGGTCGAACCGAGCGCAAAAGGTCAGGCCGCCGTCGAAGGACTCGAACAACTCGTCGCTGGATTGGAGGATACCCTCGAAATCGATATTGGCGTCCTCGCAGCGGTCCCAGTTGGTGTAAAGGGAACGAATGACCAACAGCGCATTCTCAATGAAATCCCGTATTCGATTCCGGAGACCTTTGGCGACCGCACCTCGCTAATGGAGGGGGCGTGGGCACAGCAGTGCTCGGCGTTTACGTATGTTCGCGAGCATCGCGACCGACGCCGGGACTACGAACTCGAAACTCTCGCACAGTACGATCGTCTCGCGCGGTATCTTGAAGCACAGGCCGGTATTGAGGCACCCAACCCGCCGGAACCCGGAGCTCTTGATGAGGTGACTGTCTAATGGGAGGAATGAAAGAGGGTCCTGGTAGCGATCCATTCGCCGACGACAGTGGCGATGAAGAGACTGAGGAGCGAATAAGCGAAGCATCCACGTCGAAGGAGCCGACCGACACAACAACCGACTCTATGAGCACCAGCGAAATTCCGTACGTCGTCCGGCGCCAAACTGTGAAAGAAGACCGAAATAACGAACACGTCGCGTTCCTCCGTGACGAGTATGCCGACCTTGAAGCCGAAGTCCTCGACGCCGTCGCGGACGAGTTAGATATGCGCTCGAAGGACGTTTCGGTTACCGACCTTCGAGAAGCCCTCGTCGAACTCGGTAGCCGCCACGAATCTGAACTCGCGGACATCCTTGAAGACTGGGGCTACGAACATCTGAAGTAACTAAGTCGCTGTTTCCTTCTGTGTCTTACCCTCCTAGAGCAATTTTTCACCGGCAGACATCCAGAAGCGATGGTTATGAGGAGTTGAGACTAGTGCTCTCAATGCATGGAACGGATGCAGTGGGGAATTGCTACTGTCTCCAGTACTGTGATCGGTAGACAGTGTGAGTGTGTCTCACTGTGAGCGGATGCGGTCGGTACGCTCTGTGGGTGTCCGACTCTCCCCGAAGACCTGTTCGATCACCCACTGCTCCGCATGGCGGAGACGGTATCGAAGCGTCGACTTTGGGATGCCGAGTTCGTCTGCGACCGCGCCGAGTGATACCCCCGCGGCGTTTCGTAGTATCCAAGCTCAACAGCCGTCTCAATCGCGTGGCGCTGGTCAGGGGAGAGAGCAGTCTGCGAGACATCAACCGTCGACCACAATGAAGGGGCTCCAGCTTGTTTCAACGACAGGCTGACGCCACTCGGCAGTCCATCTTGAAGACGGTCGAAAATCTCCCCACCAGAAGCATCACCGGGGAGAAGGACGCGCCACTCGTACACGTTTCTCCGCCGTCGTGCGTCGAACAGTGGTCCTTCGCCAATCGTTCGGGTGACGAGGTGCGGGACGGAGTGACAGTACCGCCCGCCAGAGGTGTACGCGTACACAAGGAGACTCTCGGTACCGTCCTCGATCACCTCGTACTCGGTCTCGTAGCTACAGTTTGGATGCTCCCGAGACACTCGTTGCATATCGTGGTGTCTGTCACGACCGCTTCCAATCGATTCAACGTCTCGCTTGAACCCACAAAGCGGTCGACGCGCCACAATCCCGTGTTGGATACTGAGACGCGTAGCGCACGACCGATGAGATCCGGATTGTCGATGAAAATATCCATCACTGGATCGGCTCCACGGTCGTACTCAGCGGACAAGACGTACTCGCGCATATGCAATCTCATAGTCGAACAATCAAACAGCTTTCGCACGCCTACAGATGAAACTGCGGGTGTCGTTGCGTATACGCAATTATAACGTTAACTACCAACCGAACAACCTCTCTGATATGCACGACGCTACCACCAACAATAGGACGATCGACCGCTGTGGAACGCTGAAACCCATAGTGAGCGAACTCTCGAGAAACCGAATTTCGGGAGGGCCAGGCAGATGAATCCGCTTCAAGCCGTTGCACTCGGAGAGTCGAATGCCGACCTCGTCATCTCAGGTGGAGACGTACTGATTCCTGAGACGGGCGAGTTGTCTGCACGTGACGTCGCCATCAAAAACGAGCGAGTCGCAGCGCTTCCCACCGATGCGACGCCGATCATCGGGGAAAACACGACGGTTCTCGACGCCACAGGGCAGGTCGTCACGCCAGGATTCATCAACGCCCACGTACACGTTGATTCCTTCCAGCCGTTCGAACAGACGTACCACTATGCACTCGCGGGGGGGACCACGGCCGTCGTTACCGAAACTAGTGAGTTCGGGAGTAGCTTTGGCGCGGCTGGTGTCCGCCACCTCCTCGACGCGACGGCCGAGCTACCCGTTGCGGTCTTCGCGACCGTGCCGCCACAGCAGTTGTTCGATCTCTTCGACCCCCAACGAGCTGACGAGACAGCCACGGACGAACTCGTCGACCTGCTCACAGTCGAGCGAGTCGTCGGCGTCGGAGAAACCGCTTGGGTTCAGATAGTCGGACGTGACTCGCCGTCCGAGGCGTTATACGAACGCGCTCAACAGGAGAACAAACGGATTGGAGGGCACGGGACAGGGTGTTCGGGTGACGAACTGACGGCGTTCGCATCGGTCGTCACGAACGACCACGAGGCCATTTCGACCGAACAGCTGATCGAACGGCTGGAAAACGGGATACACGCCGTTGGGCGATACGGATCGTTCCGGGATGACATCGGGATACTGGCAGACGCCTATCAACAAATCGGCTCGCATGAACTGTCGCTCTCAACTGACTGGATCTGGCCTGAGGATATCGTCGATGATGGCTACATGGACGCAGTGATTCGCCGCGCTATCGAGGAGGGCGTCGACCCAGCAGACGCAATCCGAATGGCGACGCTCAATCCTGCTCGTCACTTTGGTCTCGACGGACGCGGCTCGCTCACTCCTGGCCATATCGCCGATATCGTCCTTCTCGATGACCTCGAAACAGTCGAGGTCGATACCGTGGTCAGCGGTGGTGATGTCGTTGTTCGTGACGGAGAACCACGCGTCGAGCCCCGACCACATGAGTATCCAGAATCGTTCTGTAACTCGGTGAACGTCGAACTGAACGACGTACTTCACGTTCCCGAAACCGCAGCGACGGAAGGTACCGTGAGAGCGATCAAACACGAGCACGGACCGATATCGAGCGAAACAACAGTTGAACCACGAGTCGAGAACGGAAAGCTCGTTGCTGCACCCGAACGAGACGTACTCAAGATTTCGCTCCTAGACAGGCAGCCAGAACACGATGAAACAGGGTTTACTGGGTTCATCACCGGGCTGGGCCTTGAGGAAGGTGCCGTTGCAACCACTCACACATGGCAAACACCGGGACTGGTCGCTGTCGGCGCAAGCGACGACGCGATGCAAACTGCGGTCAACCAAGTTGCCGAAATGAACGGTGGTTGGGCGGTCGTCGGTCAGGACTCGGTTCGAGCGACGTTCCCGACTCCGATTGGGGCACGGTGTGCAGATCGAGAGGTGACCGAAACTGCGGAGGCGTTCGGCGAGATCGAAGCCGCCGTCAATGAACTCGGGGCGGCAGGCGGTAATCCGATGCTCGCACTCCAGTCACTATCGTTTACTGGGGTGCCGTCCCTTCGGATGTCCGTCTCGGGATACGCGAACGTTCTGACTCGTGAGACAGTCGGGCTCACAATATAGTACGTCTGTGTCTCGTAGTGGTTTCGACGCCTGTATCTCGCCGAACGGTCTTTCGACGGCTCGCCCAACGTTCTTTTGTCGAGTGGCCGGTGTATGATTCGACATCGCTGTACGATCGAACCTCGCTTGCCGGATTAGAATCTGATGTCCGGACGGTCTCGGAGATGTGGTTCGGCTCCGAGAGCCATAACTCGGTCGTGGAGTTCGTCTGGTCACTCCCGCTTGCCTACTTCCGGTTCGACGCTCACGACTGCTATGGAGGGGCGACACGCTTTCAGATGGACACTCTCTTTCGGGTGTTCGTCCTGAAGGAACTCCACGGGTGGGACCACGAAACACCCTTGGTCGAGTATCTCGATTCCCACTCCAACCTCTGCGAGGAACTTGGATTGGACACGGTGCCAGACCAGTCAACGCTGTGGCGCAGCTGGAACAAACGCTTCACAGCTGACCTTCGCGAGACGGTCGAGGCCGCTGCTCGAACGGTCCTGATTAAAGCCCAGAACGAGGGCGTCGACGTTCCCCGTGAACCGGAGCGAAAGCTTCGACACCGCCTCGACGATTCTGACGAACCGAAACCCGACGATCTGACTGTCCTTGAGCAGGCGGAGAAGCTCACTGACCACGTCAGTCGCGTCGTCTTTCCCGCCTTCTCCTTAGACCGTGACGAGGGCTGTGAGATACACGAGAACGCATATTGGGACCTACAAACGTATCTGGGCCTCCGAGAAAACTTAGCCGCCAACGAGGGCGCTCGCAGCTTCACCTACGAATCGACTAGAGAGCGAACACCACTGGGCCACGCTCATCGTGAACACCTTCGAGACCTCTCCATCGAACAGATTCGGGAAATGTACCGACAGGCTATCGGCCGATTATTGGGCGAGGCGGCGGAGACGGAGGAGTTCTTTCGAGCTGGTATCGTCGCCATCGACATCACCGAAGCCGAGCCGTTCACAGGCGACCGCACAGGCCATGAAGACGAGATTCTCGGGACCAAAGAGCAGAGCGATGAGTACGCCTATCAGTGGGCGACGGTGCAGTTAGTCGGCAATGCGGTCCCGATTGTCCTGGACGCTCGTCCTGTACGTAGAGGCGAGAGTCGCTTGGAGATTGTCGAAGACCTGCTCGACTCGGCTGAAGAACTCGTCAACGTCGACAATGTGCTGATGGACCGGGAGTTCGACAGCCAACACGTCCTGAGATGGTCAGCCAACGCGAGCTCACGTACGTCGTTCCGAAGCGGATGCAGACCAGCGAGAAGGCCCAGGCAAAGCGGTTACTCCAGCGCGATCAAGATCGGTACGAGACGGACCGTAAACTCCATCTCGGCAAGAATGAGTGGCACGAGACGACGCTGATCTATCGGCGAAAAGAGGACTCAGACCACGACGATCACCGTCAGTTTTCGGTGTTCATGACGAACCGAGGGAGCGGGCACCTCACGGAGTACGGCTACCGGTGGGAAATCGAGAGTGGGTACAGGTCGATTAAGCGATTCATGGCCGCGACGACATCGAAAAATTTCGGACTCCGCTTCTTCTACTTCGCGTTTGCGTGTCTCCTGTACTCGATTTGGCGAGCGGTTGATTTGCTCGTCCAGGTCGAGTTGACAGGTGAGTACGAGCATTCGCCGATCGTGACGGCTGATAACACATTGACGCTGCTGAAGAAGGAAACTGGGATCGGATAGCAGGGCCCTCACTCCTGGGTGAGCGCAGATTCCCGAGTGGCAACGCTATCGAGAATCTCAGGAAAACGACTATCTGGTTGTTAGTACGACAGGAAGAAGCGAACGAAGGGTGATCTGAAGCAACTTCTGTTCACTGATTCGGCTGAAAACACTCATCATAGGCCCGCTAAACCCGGTGTAGTCTCAACTTCCAATGGTTATCAGTAGTTGAGACCGGCACTCTCAATGCATACGGTCCGAATGCCACTAGGCAGTCAGGGTTCGTATAGTAGAACTCGAATACTTGGGGTATCGATGCGGCGATACACCAGGACGCCAGTAATCCGTTTCCCTGACCCGGATCGTATTCGGTCCGACAGCGTTCCGTAGAACCGCACACCTCGTTTCCACCCTGGTTCGTCATTCGCTCCAGAATGCCTCGATTCGTTCGTCAAGACGAGTAAGGACGGTGGCGAGCACGTCCTGCCACTCATCTGGATAGTCTTCGTCCTCGCCTGGCGTCGGCGCATCCGGGGGTGGGTGGAAGTGCTCGCGGGTGTTGTGGTCATTGGGGTGGCGGTCCCAGCGGCACTCCCACGAGTTCCCCGTCCGGTATTGCTCGGAGTAGTGGATGCTGAAGTCATCGGTTTCGAACCATCGGATACGAAGATACGCTCGCGTGACCCCGCTTGGGAAGTATCCGAGGTCGTAGTCGGTGACCACGGCGTTCGGTGCATACTCAGGGCGTGCTTGGACATCGGCGAAGCGAGCGTTTCTGGAGAGATGCGGAGTAATCCGGTCGAGAATTTCAGCATCGATCGGGCCGGTACTGGACGGCCCGTCCTGGTTGTCAGGCATCGATATGACCGGGAGAACTACCAGAAGTTGAGTGATCACGCCGCGCCGCGTCAAGGAGGGTAGCTCTGCGTTCGAGCGTTTTCCACTTGGAGAGCGCTTCCCACGCGTCTTCAGTTGCCATGTCCCGGCTGGTTTCGACGAGAGACGGCGTCGGGATGGTCTGCGTCGAACTGTTCTCTGTACTCCTCAATCTGTTCGATGGCGTCTGAAAGCGCCTCAACGATTTCTTGGTCGGAGTATTCGTCGCGGATGCGGTCGATACGTCGCCACTGGAAGTACGCGTCGTTGCGCTCGTACCTGACAGGGCGGCCGTCGTGACGGTGAACCAATCCCATCCCGTCGAACCACTCCAAGTAGTCGCGGGCAGTCTCAGTGTCGCAGTCAGCGAGATCGGCGATGTCGGAAACCTTCGTAGGGGTGCGAAGCCCGGTGACGATATCGAGGAGCCGCTCGCGGATCGGACCACTCTTGAGCAGCGAATCGGGCGAGTCTAACTCATCGATATCCGGCGGTGACTCCTCGCCAGCGTACGCATCGTCGGGAATGTCTGTGATATCCATTCGTGACGCCTCCGTACCTAATCTAACACTTGGACAGATATATATATCTACTGTATGCTGAATTATTTCTGACTCAGTATTCGACTCCCTGCCCCTATCGAGAAGAAACCCCGCATTCAGGAAACAGAGATTATTAGCGGATTTGGAGTGAAACAGCCGTTCAGTAGGTCTGCGTATCTGTCGAGGCTGAGTTTGAGCATACACAAAGCATTTGGTCATCTCTGTTTTTGAGAAACTATGACTGCTCAATCGCTCCGCGACAGGATTCTGGTCGGTGGAGGTGTGACAACTATTTCAGTCGGGGCGTACCTCCCGTGGTTGAAAATCAACCCAGACCTCTCTCCGGACGCTGAGATACCGACAATCCTCATCCCCGGAATGAACGCGGGATTTGAGGCATTCGACTTTGCCCTACTCGGTTTAGTCGGGCTTGTCCTCCTCAGTAGAGCCGGTTCGCGGAAACGGTTACAAACCGCAATTACACTTCTGACGGGTGTAGGAGTCGTGTTGTTCTGTGCGTCTTATATATCCGACGCGTCACTCGTTGGATTTGACTCCACATTCGTTCCGGCGCTCGGTTGGTATCTCACTGTTCTCGGCGGAGTCTTGTTATCTGTCGCCGGAGGACGCGACCTATCATCGATGATTCAGAGACGAGAAAGGACGGCAGCACTGAATGACTAACCTTCTGTACTGGGCGATAGGTGCGTTCCCTGTACTTACCGTAGCTTCTCACCACATCGAGAAGGGTTCTCATTAGCGGATTTAGAGTGAAACAGCCGCTCAGTAAGTCTGCGTATTGCATGGAGAGAAAGTATATCCCGCTGTAAATTAATGATCGGTGTATGGATATCTTTCCGCTTAAACAAACGGAGTTGCAAACATTACGCGCCCTTTTTGCTATATTGGTCGTCTACGGAATCGCAATAAGAGCACTGTCTGGTGGTTCGCTATGGACAATCATTAATGGTGGGATGTTTGGAGGATTATACTTTGTTCCGGTAGCACTCATTTATTTCGTATACCTGTTCGGCAAGCGACGTGGGGGTCAAACCGTTTAACATACCTACGAGAAGATCACCTCTCCCTCCGTATCTTGCGCGAGATTTCTGATTGAGTTCAGACAGGTGATTACTCGTCGAGGTAAGTGTGTGCCCTGTACTGACCGAAGTTACTCACCACAGCGAGGCGGATTCTCATTAGCGGATTTGGAGTGAAACAACTACGCAGTAGATGTGCGTGTTTCTCAATGAGATTAAGTCAGGGCCCAGAGTATCGCAGCTCCCGTTACGAAGAACAGGGCTACAATAACATATAAGAAAATCGTCGGTAACAGGGGCCAAAGAAGTATCAGAAGGATACTAAACAGGAGTACAATAATGAGGTTAAGACGGAATATCACTGGTGACTCTGGCATTAGTGTAAAATCTGTACTGGAATATAATATCGCTGTTGGTGAGAAGGACAGATCCTGTACTGACCGTAGCCCCTCACCAAATTTAGGCGGGTTGTTAGTAGCGGATTTGAAGTGAAACAGCCGTTCAGTGGGTGTGCGAACCGAACAGATATCAGTTGTATTCAAGGGAGTCTTGTTTTTGCGATTCGCAGCCCATCCGGTCCAAGTAAAATCACCAGTCTCTGACGGTCGGTAGCGAGAGTCCACGTCTCATTTCCAGTCAACGCCGAAGTCTGTGTGTGAATTCGATACTTTCCAGGCGTTGTAAAGACCGTATCGAGAACTACGCCATGCTCAGGCTGTACCGAGACTCTATAATCGCTTTGTGGGACAGCAGTAGATGAATTCAATACCGTGGCCGTGGTATTGATTCGGATCTCATTCTTATCGAAATTATAAATCGAGAGGGGAACTGACTGGAAACTTTGTGGCGATGTCGCGTTGTCCTGTATTGGACTGGCTCGCCTACCCGTCCGTTCTACACGAGTTGCTCCCGCTGTATGGATTCGGTACATCACAGTGTAGGGATTGCTATCGGAAACCGAATCGTCATCATATGTCGTAGAGCTACATCGAACAAACGCATACTGGCTACTCGATGAGCCGGCTACAGAACGGCTATTACAACTAATTTCGATTCGATCAGGTGACGTCTCATTCAGAAGTCGGTTGTGTAACCGTGTCTGTTCAAGGGTTTCAGCGTATCTAAGAGCAGACGATTCGTTTATTTCGGATGGTGGTGATGGTGCTTCACGATATTCCGGTTCATCTGATACAAGATCTGTTCCGAGTAAAACACCTGTCGCACCAACTAGCAAAAGACCAATCACAAGAAACCCATAGAACAGGCCCTTTTCCATAGAGAACTTTGTGACCCATAGTCAGTAGTATCAACCGATTGGTCAAAGAATTATTTATCTAATGCAGTACTGACGGGAGATGGGTCGTTCCGCGTTTTTCTGCGTGGTACAGTGGTCACTAAGTGGACTGTACTGACCGAAGTTACTCACCACAGCGAGGCGGATTCTCTTTAGCGGATTTGGAGTGAAACAGCCGTTCAGTGGGTGTGCTTAGTTATCAACAGATGACCGCGGCTCAGAAGGGGTTCTTTCACGTAATGCTTGGGTCTTTCCCCTGTTATAGAGCCAGAATAGGACGAGTAGCGTCAGAGGGAACAATACAATAGCGATGATGGCAAGAGGCGGAAAGAGAAGGAATAGAGCAAATGTTTTCCATGAAACGATAGTGTCACGTGGCATATCTGAGTTTCAAGTCAATGAAGTATCTGTCTTGTGGATTTCACAAAAGTGTGCTTACGTACTTCCCTATACTGGTTATATCATTACGAGCAGCCAAGCGAAGCTAATCCTGATCTCTATATCTCTCTGTAAGTCCAGATGCCAGCAGATATGTTCCCAAGCAAACAAGAATGCCGGTAATCAAGCCTCTCTCCTTCAAATATTGACTCAAGACGAAGTTTGGAAGCCACTGTAGCTGACTGGTCTGCGCGGGATGTGGTTCTGGAGCGGAATTTTTGAGTACAGTATCCCGAGTATTGTTGAGCCTCTGCTGCTCAACGCCCTCATTTTCTAAATCCGTCATTGCGTCACTGAAACTTGGTCCACCGTAGCTATTCCAGTCATTGAACAGCACCATCAGCGTTGAGCCTTCGTCAACAAGTGCGGTGTCAAGCCGTGCTAATACTACAGCACCCCATCGATAGGCAACCCGGTCACTCCGTGCGGAAGACAAGTTTCGTTCTGGGGAATAAGTCGCAAAACTGGCTAGCTGGGCATCATACTCTACGGGAGATATCAATCCCTGTTCCAGGGTGAGACGGGCTGCATAATAGGTTGCGCTCGCTTCATTGAACCAAATAAAGTCATCTCCATCGTACCTAATTTGTCGAGTGTGAACGTATTCATGAATCCAAATGTTCTTCGGGGAATCAGTTGGTGTGTCTGCACTGATAATAATCTCATTCTCATGCTTGGGAACAAAACCATCTCTCTGTCCCAGCGATTCTGGTGATGGAAATACATAGACATCCGCGTATGTCTTTCCAGAATTAATTGACCGTGCTGCCCCTGTAAGCATCTCTAAGCGGGGCTCTGGGTTAATCTCTGCAGCCGCGGGGAGAATAATCGTAATTGTCTGACAGCCCGCCTGTTTGGAGTGAGTAGTGTAATTCCCCAGATACAGCGCATGGAGCCCGATGAATCCTGATCTTGCGGGTGTCAATCCTACTCCTGGGCCACTGTGTTTCGGTGTCGGTGCAATAATCCAGTTCTCTCCACTCGTATAAGATACATTAGCGAATTGGTCGAGATCAGAGATTCCATACTGAATAGAGAACGTATCACCCTGGTTGAGTTCAGTTGAGAGTTCATTGGGCCCAGTCTGGTTGAGCCCATTTGAAGCGATGAGAGCGGAGCCGGAGCGTATTTCGATTGTGAGAGGATTCTCCCTGTTTTCTCTCACTGTATAGTTGACATGAACAACTGATTCGTTGGATTGTGAATGATGGACTGTTCCAACAACTGGTTTTGAACTGTTATCTGGAATTGGTCGTGGAAGTGGGGAAGAGTCGCAGTTCTCCGGAGGTATGTTAGTCTGAGACTGAACTCCAGAAGACAGTGGAATGTATGGTTCGACTGCAAAAGTGATTAACAAGACACCTATTATAATTTTACCAGCTTGCACATAGCTACGTGTCGACTACCTCTCAATAAAGCTCTAGAGTTTCCTTCTACTCTCCAATCAAATTCTGGATACAGTCAGATATGAACATAGTATATACGTATATAACACTGGCCGGGCGGCGACACCCATCAGCAGGTAATCTTGTATGAGGTGTTGAGGCGTAAGTTATCCTCGGAGGGGCGGTGGCGTGTTCGACGTGCTGCCAGAGCGCTTTGGGAGACGGTTCTGACCGTTGCCGTCAACGTCCCCGTGCCGAGGGCGAATCAATATGACACTTGGACGCTCGACACTGTGCTTCGGGATACTGAGGGGATTCCGCCCGAAGTGTTGCGAGAGTTAGCGCTGGTCGGGTTGACGTTGCAGCCGACGCCGTCGCAAGCTGAATATCAGCACGTGGCGGCGACAGTGTAGAACAACAGAGTCTCGCTCTTATGTAGAATTGCGGAAAGCCCCAATAACGAGACAATCAACGATTGACTCGGTAGATTCACCAGCTAGGTTGAGTGAGCGAACGATGCCGAAGGTGTGAGCGGCCTGTTCCAAGCCCTGCTTGGACAGGCCGCGAAACTTCCGCAGCCACGGCTGGACGAGCGAGAACAGGCACTCAGCTTGATTAATATGGACGCCCTCTGGCGATACATACCTCTCTTTATGCACGACCGTTCGGTGGTCACGCTCCATTTGTCGGTATGCCTGGAGTCCGTCGGTCCAGACCTCTCCCAGCGCCTGGGAGAGGTCTTCAGCCTCCTGTATCACTGGTTCAAGGTCGCCGCTGTAGTCGATCCCGAGTTGGCCGCGAATCACGCGAAGCGAGTCGCGGCACGCCGCGACGAGCGTCAGCTGATCACCGTGACGACCCCGCCAGCGTGAGCGCCCTGTCTGGGACGAACCGCCGCGAGAACGGCTGTTCCGCGGCGGCTCTTGGCCTTTGTAGCCCGAACAGACCTCACCAGACTCATCGACTTGCGTCGGTCCATCGATGGTCTGGTCGAGGAGGCTCCAAACCACGGGGAAGCCGCGCTGAACCGCGGCTTCCACCTCTCGAATCGCCGTGTAAACGGTTTTGTAGGCCCGGCCGAGGAACGGCGCGATCTGGTTGATACTGAGCAATGTGTCCGCGTATAGGGTGAACGCGAGAAGCACCTCCCCGCAGGAGAGGTGCTTCTCGTGGAATGGTGTGCCGTAGGTGAAAACCGGCTTAAAATTGCAGTCACGGCACCAGATTCGGTCGATTCCTTCCCACGTGACGATGCTCTGGTGACCGCACCGTGGACAGGATGTATTCTCCCAAAATTCCTTGAGTCGCCGCTCGATGCGGGCATCGAGCGGCTCGGTATTGACTTCGACGACGCCCAGCTCAATCAGCTGCCGAAACATCCCGCCGAACGCTGGCTGAGCAGAAGCCATACCGCCAAATTAGCGTCGGCTCAGTGTAACTATACGGTCTTTCCGCAGCTTTGCATAAGAGCGCAGAGTCTTAACCAACAAACGTAGGCAATACTGCTTGTTTGTTGGTTAGCCAACTCCCAATCTGCTTTCTGACCGTCGTTTGTTGCTCACGATCTCACCAGAAATACCGGCTCAGTGTATATGCGTAGTTAGCGGTGCAAAAGACTATCACAAGATAGTTTTATCTCTATGTATGGTAGCACTTAGCTATCTGCTCGTCTGGATACTCGTCGCTTTTGGAATTCTTGTTGCAGGCTCATTCGTTGGCACGGTACTCGCTCTACAGTACTACCACAGCGGCGGAACTCTCTCATTCTCTCTTGATGAATTCATCAAACGGTTCAATAACGATAGGCGATAGCTGGATACCCTGTACTGACCGTAGCTACCCACCACATCGAGGGGGATTCTCTCTGTCCGATTCGGAATGAAATGACTACTAAGTAGGGTTGCAGATTGATTGGCATGTCAAACAGACAAAAGATGGGCCGCTAGTCACTCTTGGATACTGAATTCAATCTCAGTCTCGTTTATCGAGACGATGATGTTCGATCCCATCCGGAGATCGTATTCTTCGATATTGAATGGATACTCCTGTTCACGTCCATCACCGAGGGAAATTGTGAGCGTATAGTCGCCAGTGTCTGTGATACCTGGATACACATTTTTCCTGTTACTGGGATTGACCGCTGTTTCGCCTTCAAACACGCTTGAGTCGCCTGTTACGACTGATACCGCCACTGTGGCTTGTTCCGGACTCTCATTATCGAGTACGACGAAAATGTCTTCTGCAACATCCGGATCAGTCTCTGTGGAACAGCCAGCAAATGGAATCAGTAAGACCGAGAGCGACAGCAGTGATCGTCGCTTCATCACTTGCGAGTGCCCCGTCATCAGTAAATATCTTGTCTGTACTTGCCAAGTGATCGGGTCAGTACAGATAATACAAAGATTGTAATTCCCGAAAGCATATTATCGATAAGAGAACACGAAAACGCAAATGAAGTTCTCCCGCAGGGAAGCCCTCCAAACCGGAGTCGGTATCGGAGTCGCCTCGTTAGCCGGCTGTTCAAGTATTAACAGTTTCTCGGAAGATCTCACCGTGGAACTTCTCAATTACGACGACAACCCCCATACGCTATCTCTCCAGATTTTGAAAGCAGATGCTGAGCAGTATACTGAGGGGATTGTCCACAGCAAGGTTTACGATCTCCCTGCACGTGGGGATGATCCATCTGTGGAACTGTTGGAAGACGTTGTGGTGAGTGATAAATATCTGATTCGAGCTCATCTTCTTGAGTCGGAGTATGAGGTTTTCAATCATTACCACTACTATCCTGACTGTAGCGGAAGTTCTACCCGAGAACTGGTCGGAATCAAGATAGAGAAAACGCTGTCAAAGGTCTCTTTATCGACTTTGACCAGAGTAGGTGTGGGTGATGGAAGTTTTGGCTCTGTAGTTTCGCTAGGCGGCGCTACAATTGTCGAGAAATCGCTCCAGAACGGTTGGTGAATGGATATATACCCCGAATCGACCGCTGTCTCTTAGTTTTCTCGAAATCCGGGTGGAAGAACTGCCGGACAAGGCTAAAGCTCACGTGAAATCGGTGGGAATATACTAGCCAAAATAGCCCAAATCGACTGCTGTCTAGCGAAACTACAGAGCCTAATTTTTTGGCTCACCTAAATCGAAGCTATTATATTTATTTAGGCTGCCCTAAATAATATGTCAGGCAATAGTAGAAGTCAAGGTGAACCGACACGGCGTGATTACGTGAAGTACGGTGGGGCAGTTCTGGGTGGTGGACTGGTCGCAGGTTGTGTTAGTGGTGGCGATAACACTGCTCAGGAAGAGACCTCAGAGAAAACTGATACACCGGAATCGTATTCCGTTTCGATGGAACCTGCTGGCGATGTAGCGTTCGATAGTCTACCCGAGACGTGGATGTCGTACTTTAGCACCTACGGCGACATGGCAATCGCTCTCGGACAGCTTGACGGGATGGAAGCCGCCATCTTCACGGACAACTGGCCCCTCCAGTTCTACGACGCCCTCCCGGACATCGACATCACCCTGGATGGTGTGCAACAGATTTGGTCCGATGGAATTTCGCTGGAGGCGTTCTACGAAATCGATGCCGACGTCCATCTGATGGACCCAAACTTCCTCCAGCGACTCGACGATAGTTGGGGCTCCGACCGAGTTGCAGAGATTGAGACAAACATCGGGCCTGTCATCGGCAACTGGATTCGCCGGCGGAACTTCGACTGGCACGACTACGAGTACTACTCCTTGTACGAGGCGTTCGAAAAGATTGCACAGGTCTTCCAAGAACAGGAGCGCTACGAAGCTCTCAAGGCGGTCCACGACGAGTTCATCAGCGAAATCCAATCCCAGCTTCCCCCGCAAGAGGAACGTCCCGAAATCGGTCTCATGTCGGTCAACGACGACTTCGAGGCGGGAGTGTTCTCGCTGTACCAGATAAACGCGGGCAACGGCAAAAAGCAGTACCAGGACCTAGGTATTAACGACGCGTTCGCGGATCTGGATTCATCGAACACGAACAATGCTGATTACGAACTCCTCCTTGACATCGATCCAGACATCCTCGTCTTCCACTTCGCCGCCTCCCACGTGACGGAAGAAACGGTCGAAGAAAAACGAGAGGTCCTTCGCAACAGTGACTTAGGGAGCCAGCTGACGGCTGTTCAGAACGACCGGATGTATCCCGGTGGGACGGCCTATCAGGGACCGGTTATCAACCTCTTCCAGACGGAGATGGCCGCCAAACAGTTCTATCCTGAGGTCTTCGGTGAGTGGGATGGTTACGAAACTCTGAGCGAGGAGAGTAACTGGCTGTTCGACCATCGACGAGTCGCAGACATCATCAACGGAGATTTCTGACAATGACCGATAACTCCACTCAACACGAGGTCCCAACTCACAGACACGACCTCAAGTAAGCTACTGGATTCCTGTCGGCGCATACTCATCCTCTCAGCGAAAAGGACCCGTTCAGTGAGTGTTCAATCTGGATGCAGATAGAGAAATATGAGTTAGGTATTTCATCAGCACAGAGTTAGTGTGAATTGATGCACCCCTCCAAAACGGTCGCAATTTGTCTCTTCGCCGTTGCGATTTCAGAGTTAGCTGGCCTATTTGTTGGTACGGAGCTACAGATTAACGTTGCCACGACTGTACAGGCTTTTGCTGCAATAATTATACTCATTGCCAGTTTATTTGGATTCTTCCGTCACAAAACTAATCCCATTGTGAATGAGTACGATTGGAAGAGCTATCTCATAATTGCTGGTTCAGCGATGTGGACCATTGGATCACTCATACAATTGTACTGACCGGACGACGACTTGTCTAAGAAGTCGTTATTCTGAATGTGGCTTCATTTCAGTATAGAGTTATCGAATAAACTGCGCAGTAGGTCTGTTTATTGAGCGTCAATCACTGGGAGACGATTGCAGAGTCGATGATGCTTCGTTATCGGTATTGCCTGAGGACTCGTGTACAAGTGCCACGCCAGCATTAACGCCGCCGAGCCAGAGACAACCCAGGAAAACCACTATCGACAGATCATCGGAGAGGAGAGGACTGTTTGGCGTAAGAAGCATCAGCGTGGGTGCCAACACACCGACGAGAGTGTACCAGAATTTCGAGTGGGGACCAGACCATCTGGTTCGATACTGGGGATACGCAAGATAACCGTACCCTGCAATTGACGATGTAACTGCAATACTACCCCCAATCCACAGATCTCCGCGCCGTATACCAAAGACATAGCCAAGTATGGCACCGATTCCGATACCGACCAAAGCCGAGGACCAAGACTTCATGACAGACACAACAATTGGATGTGAGATAAATTATTCCTCTGTACTGAGCAGTAAACGAATTCTTGAGCCTGCCGTGGCCAGCATTTCGTAGTGGTTGCGAGTTGTGATTCACAACGCACTGTCTTTCGACGAATCGCACAGCAGTCATACGCTGAGTGGCCAGCATATGGTTCGACGCCACTCTATGACCGGAGTTCTCTCGCCGGCCTAGAAGAAGACATCTGGACCGTTGCGTCCACATGGTTCGACCACCAGGCACACCATTCCGTCGACGAGTTCGTGTCGCATTATCCAGTAGCGTACGTCGAGTTTGGACCACACGACCGGTATTCGGGAGCCACCCAGTACGAGATGGCCCTACTGTTCCGATTGTTCCTACTCAAAGAACTTCGCGGTTGGACCCACGAGACGGCACTCCTCACGTACCTCACCCACCATCCTGAGCTCCGTGAGCAACTAGAATTAGAGACGATCCCAGACCAGTCAACACTGTGGCGAAGCTGGCACGAACGATTCACTACAGAGCTTCGTGAGACAGTTGAGGCAACTGCGCGGACAATTCTGATCAAAGCCCAGAACGCGGGCGTTGCTGTTCCGCGTGAACCAGAACGACGCCTTCCATTTCAGCGTGACCAGGAAGAATCAGACACTAGTGACCAAGCTGTCCTTGACGAAGCAGCATCGGTTACAGACCACGTCAGCCGTGTCGTCTTCCCAGCCTTCTCACTGAATAGGGACGACGGCTGTGAGATCCATGAGAACGCCTACTGGGACTTACAAACGCATCTCGGGCTTCGTGATGGGCTGGCTGCTAACGAAGGAGCCCGCAGTTTCGTCTATGAATCGAACCGGGATCGGACGCCATTGGGCCACGCCCATCGCGATCAGATTCGTGACCTCTCTGTTGAGCAGATTCGGGAGATGTACCGGCAGGCTGTGACTCGACTGTTGGAGGAAGCAGCGGAGACGGAGGAGTTTTTCCGAGCAGGGATCATCGCTATCGATATTACTGAAGCGGACCCGTTCACAGGCGACAGGACCGGGCACGAAGACGAAATTATCGGGACAAAGGAGAAGACCGATGAGTACGCCTATCAGTGGGCGACGGTCCAGTTGGTCGGCAACGCCGTCCCAATTGTGTTAGACGCACGGCCGGTTCGGAAAGGCGAGACTCGCAAGGAGATTGTCGAGGATCTACTCGACTCTGCCGAGGACCTCGTTCACGTCGATAACGTGCTGATGGACCGCGAGTTTGACAGTCAGCACGTTCTGGAGATGCTCAGCCAGCGCGGGCTGTCGTACGTCGTGCCGAAGCGGATGCAAACCAGCGAGAAAGCACAGGCCAAACGGTTGCTCCAGCGGGGTCAAGACCGATACGAGACTGATAGGAAACTACATCTCGGTAAGAATGAGTGGCACGAAACGACACTGATCTACCGACAGAAGGAGGACTCTGAACACGATGATCACAGGCAGTACTCGGTGTTCATGTCGAACCGCGGCAGTGGCTTCCTCACCGAGTATGGCTACCGGTGGGAAATCGAGAGTGGCTACAAATCGATCAAACGTTTCATGGCTGCCACGACATCGAAGAATTTCGGGTTGCGGTTCTTCTACTTCGCATTCGCGTGTCTGCTGTACTCGATTTGGCGTGCGGTCGATTTACTCGTGCAGGTCGAATTGACCGGTGAGTACGAGCACTCTCCGATGGTGACGGCAGATAATACGTTGACGCTGCTGAAAAAGGAGACAGGAATCGGATAGTGAGGTTCTCAATCCGTGATAGCGCGGCGTTTGAGTGGCAACGCTGTCGGAAGTCGTCGAAATTCGCGAACATGAGTAGCAGTGCAACAAGATCGGGCGTTTGGAGAGCAATTTAAGTCAATACCCGTTCACTGAACCGGCTGAATCCACGCATTATAGCCCTGCTAAACCCGGTGCAGTCTCAACTTCCCAAGTACGCCTTCCCTTCGAGAATGTTTTTCTGAAATTGCTGTTCGCTGTACCACTCATTGAATACCTGGTTCGTGATTCGGTCACGCAGGATGCTCCAGTCGTCGGATTTAGAATTCGATGGTGGAACCTCCGGCCCAGGAAACTTATCTCTCGGTGGGTCGCTCATCACAAGCGGTGTGAGAATACACAGGATAATAGGGAGCTGCGTGTTGTTTCCGAATCATTCATCGCATCCGTCGTCAGCGAGTGAAATCATGCTCGCGTCCGGTAAATTCGGGCCTTTGTGTTTCCTTCTGCGGTGATGAGGTTGTAGTGTTCCAGCTTGGACAGGTAGTTCCGAACCATCCGTTTGGTCTTCGGGTCGTCTGCCCGGCAACAATACGCGTTGTAGAGTTGCTGTGGGGTGATTTCGGCATTTTCGGTGATGATGTTGTACAAGAGCTTCTGGTCAGGAGTGAGGCGATCTACGGTTCGCTGTCTGATTTCCGATTTCGCTTCCGGAGTCTCTTCCTGAATGATGTCGGCCGTAATCTCGTCAACAGGTGCATCCTTTGCTTTCCGCGTAGCGCGGCGAAGAATACCAATTGCAATACGTGCATCTCCGCCTGAATTTGCCGCGATTAACTCCACACACGAAGTGTCGATGACACCGTCAGTAATCCCCCATCGGATACGATCACCGAGAATCGAAACGAGCTCTGACTCGTGGTATGAGCGGAAGTGGATACGTTCACAGTCGGTGAGGCGGCTATTCAGCCGGTCATCTATCGGTCCAAAGAGTCCGTTCTCATCGTTGGAGATAAGAATCATCGTGAGGTGGGGGATTCGGTATAGATCGTACAGCAGTGACTTGTCTTCTAACTGGTCTACTTCGTCCAGAATGACGACATACGGTGTTTCGTCGCTTTCCTTGAGACGTTCAAGCAGCACATCTTTCGGAGTGGACTGGCGGTGTACATCAACGGTGGAACCGATGCCATCCAGTAGTCTGTACAGGGTTTTGTATCGGCTGTGATCCTCCCAGCAGTTCACGTACTGGTAGTTGAGGTCAACAACTACCTCACGGAGTTGTTCGACCAGAAACTGTGCGATACAGGTTTTCCCCGCACCAGATGGGCCGTGGAGAAGTGCCGGATCAGTTCGTTGCTCTTCCGTGATGGGGTTGAGGACACTGGACAGGTAGTTGACTTCGGCATCCCGGTGTTGTACCTCCTTGGGAATGAATTCTGGTTGTAGGACGCGTGCGTCGGTGATCATTGATTCGGCGTCGACACAGACTGCCGGGGTAATAAATGGAAGTGTGTAACTTCCGAATCTTCCGAAACCCGCCATGGCACTGGTGGAATAAACTCGGTCCTGCCGGCCTACCAGCATCTTCTGAGAATGAGTACCTGTGGCAACCTTCCAGACAATTATAATAAGTGTACGTGTTTACCCCGATGACTCAACGGCCGGCACAGCCTGATCTCGTGAGATCATCTCGTTGTTTCGGGAGACTCGCTTGAGTTCGTCATAGGGATTGCGTCCCTGCTGGCGCCACGTCGCCAGCAGGGACAGCACCGTCTCATGAACGAACATCCCGCGGTCATTGCGGAGTGTTCCGATAAGTTTCCGGAGAACCACCGGTTCACGGAGCGCGTTTTCGGCGGCATTGTTCGTCGGAGAGACCGCTGGCTCACCGACGAAGGTGAGCCAGTGGTCGAGGCCCCCTTCGATTTTTCTGATAAGTGTTGCCACTGGTCCGTCGGGAACCGACCGCTCAATCAGCGACTCAAGCTCTCTTCGTGCAACACGCTGGAGTTCTGCTCGCTCACGAAGAGTCAAGTCGCTCTCCAGTCGCGTCTGGAGAGCGACGTACAACTGCTTGAGAGAGTCGTAAATCGGTTTGCCTTCTGGCTGCTTTTCAGCGGCATCTTCAGCCTCTCGCAGAATATGTGCCCAACACCGTTGGAGATTGTCGCTGAAAGCTGGATAGGCCGTCCACCCATCACAGATAACTGTTCCCGCGAAGTCCTCGCCGAGGACTTCCGCGGGAACGTCGCTTCCACGACTTTCTCTAACCGCGTAGAGCGTATGGTTCTCGGTGGTGAACGTCCAGATCCATGCTTGCTCACCATCCCGTTTGACGCCTGTTTCGTCGATGTGGACAACGTCAGCCTGCTGGATCTGACGGCGGATCTGCTCGTATTCACAGCGACCGGCGCGCGCAGCGCGCTCGGTCGCGTGCCACGCGGCCGCGCCTGACAACTCCAGTTCATGCAGCTGCTCGAAACGGTCTGCAATCTTCCGATAGGGGAGGCGGTAGTCGTACCTCGACAGTGCTGATTGGGCGATAACGTTCACCCCGAACTGCCCCTCATCGGGGCAGTCGGGGTGTGTAGCGACTGTCTCAGTCCCACAGGAGTCGCACTGGTAGCAGTGGCGGTTGTACTGCGTGACTTCTGGTGGCTGCGGGTCCGGTATCTCCTCGACGAGTCGGGGGCTGACGCCCACCGACTCGTCGAAGTGTTGGCCACACTCTGGACAACAGTCACAGGTGACCTCAACTTCTTCGTCTGGATCAGCTGTAGAGCGCCACTCTGGGTCGTGACCGTCCTTCCGTCCAGGAGTGCCGCCATCAGTTCTGACATCGTCGCCTTCGTCATCTTGCGAGGTCGGGGACTCGTCAGTCCCCGACCGTCGCTTACTAGGCGGTGTATGTGGATTCTCGTATTTGCGAAGCCGTGTTTCGAGTTCTTCGATTCGCTCTTGCTGCTCTTCGATCCGTTCGTCCTTTTGCTCAAGCTTCTCCTCCAGCTCGTCAATTCGCTCTTCCATCTGGAGAAACCGTGAGAGAAGTTCGTCTTTACTGAGGTCATCCCAATCCACTATGACCACCTCAGCGTTACCTCAGCAGGGTCACCGGGATGGTCTCCGAGCGGAGACCATCCCTGGAGAAATCCAATTAGCCCTTGCTGAGGGTACATATGCCCCCGATTGGTCGCCTGTTACGAGATAGTGGCGAAGTTCATCGGGGCTAAACACGTACTAATAAGTTTTCCAAGGAGTGTTGAACACCGTTGGGAGGGACGATGTTCAGCGGAGGCGGCCGAGCAGCTTGTAGTCGTGATCTGGCGTGTACCGGCGGAACAGCAGGCTGTTCGACAGCACCGACACGCTTGAGAACGCCATCGCACCCGCGGCAAGCACGGGCTGGAGCAGCCCGAGTGAGGCCAGCGGAATCATGGCCGTGTTGTACCCCAACGCCCATACGAGGTTCTGCTTGATTTTCACAAGCGTCGCGTCCGAGATGCGAATCGTCTTCACGACGTCAAGCGGATCGTCACGCATCAGCGTCACGTCGGCGGCCTCAATAGCGACATCCGTACCCGAGCCGATTGCCGTGCCGACATACGCCACCGCGAGCGCGGGCGCATCGTTCACGCCGTCACCCACCATCATCGCCTTCCGACCATCTTCCTGGATGGATTCCACGGCGTCGGACTTGTCCTTGGGAAGAACCTCCGCACGAACATTCTCGGGGTCGATACCGACCTGCTCGGCGACGGCGCGTGCCGTCCGCTCGTTGTCACCCGTAATCATCATCACATCGACGCCACGCTCCTGGAGTTGGCTCACGGCATCCTTCGCACTTTCCTTGATCGTGTCAGCGTCAGCGACCACTCCGACGAGGTCGCCCTCGTAGGCAACCAGCATTGCCGTCTTCCCTTCTTTCTCAAGGCGTTCCATAGTCTTCTGAGCGGGCGCGGGATCAATCCCGTTGTCACGGAGCAGCTTCCGATTACCGACCAGCACCTCGCTATCACCCACGGTCGCTCTGATACCGTGGCCAGGGACGTTCTCGAAGTCGTCGGGATTAGTCACGTCGATGCCGCGGGCTTCGGCTCCATTGACAATCGCACGGGCGAGCGGGTGCTCGCTCCCACTCTCGGCGGTGGCTGCGAGCCGAAGCACGTCGTCCTCGCTGAGTCGCTCACGTACAGTGAGTTGCCCGCTATCAGTAGCGGGATTCCCACCGTCCGCGACGGGCTGGCCGTCGCCGTCGAAGACGACGACGTCAGTCAGCTCCATCTCACCTTTCGTGAGCGTTCCCGTTTTATCGAAGACGACTGTGTCGACGTCCTTCGCCCGTTCAAGGACGTCACCGCCCTTGAATAGGACACCGTTCTGTGCGCCAATGGTCGTTCCGACCATAGTGGCCGCGGGCGTCGCCAACCCGAGCGCACAGGGACAGGCGATCAGCACGGACGAGGCAAACACGATGACTGCGAACTCGAAGACCGAAACGCCCCCAGCGGCGACTGCGGGGCCGCCCGCGACCAGACCCCAGAGCGGGAGCCACTCCATGAAGCCCGCGAGGACTTCGGGGAACAGGTACCAGACGACACCCCAGAAGACAGCGTTGCCGATAACTGCAGGGACGAAGTACGCGGAGATGCGGTCGGCGAGGTTCTGGATGTCGGGCTGGCGCGACTGCGCTTCCTTCACAGTTTGAACGATCTGTTGGAGCGCCGTATCCTTCCCGACCTTCGTCGCTTCGACGATGAGGACACCGTTCTCGTTGATGGTCGAACCGACCACCTCGTCGCCTTCCGACTTCTCGACGGGGACGGATTCGCCGGTCACCATCGACTCATCAACTGCCGACTGGCCGTCAACAACAACGCCGTCAGTCGGGATTTGTTCGCCGGGGCGGACCTTCATCCGGTCGCCAACCCTGACATCTTCCAGCGGAACTCCCTCCTCGTTTCCATCCTCGTCAATGATGGTGGCAGTGTCTGCCTCCATCTCCAGGAGCTTCCGGAGCGCCTCGCCGGCCTGGCCCTTCGACCGGGCTTCAAGGTAGTTGCCGAGCGTGATGAACACGAGGATGAACGCCGCCGTGTCGAAGTACAGCCCGCCAGCGATCACCCCAAGCAATACTGCCACGGAGTAGACATACGCGGTCGTTGAGCCCAGCGCGATGAGCACGTCCATGTTGGCGCGGCCGTTCTTCACGAGTGCCTTGTAGGAGTTCTTGTAGAACGGACGGCCGAGCACCAACTGGACGGGCGTCGCCAGCGCGAACGCGATCCATCCGGACGGAAGGCCGAAGAGCTCGTCGCCGACGAGCCCAAGCTCCAGCAGGTGGTTTACCATGAACACCAGCAGTGGCAGGGACAGCGCGGCACCAAAGATCGTCAACCTGAGTTGCCGACTGATCTCTTCCTGGCGGGCCGCTTCTCGGGCATCGCCGCCTGAGTCATCGTCGGTTTCAGTATCCTCTCGGACAGGCGAGTAGCCAGCGTCTTCGATGGTGTCGTAGAAGTTCCCGAGAGTCGCCTCTGCCGGGTTGTACGTGATCTGTGCCTCGTCGGTGGCAAAGTTGACGTCGGCGTCAACGACGCCTGGAGTCCGTTCGAGTGCGTCCTGTATCGTCTCCGAGCAGTTCGCACACGACATATCGGTGATCGCAATCGTGACCGAGTCGGTCACTGGAGTGTAGCCCGCGTCCTCAATCGCGTCGTATATCTCACCGAGTGAGACCGCCTCGGGGTCATACGCTACCGATCCCTCATCGGTGGCGAAGTTGATATTCGCCTCCGAGACACCGTCGAGCGAGCTGACGGCGTCGGAGATCGTTTGCGAACAGTTCGCGCAACTCATCCCCTGAATATCGATGTGGCTTTTTCGCTGACTCATCACCTATACATACGGGCTTCTTATTCAGTGGAGTTTCCCTTTCAGGAATTAGGGATGCTGGGACGACGGCCTTCGAATACAAGGATGGTATGGGTATCATCCATAAACCCGGTGTCTACAAGCGTCGAATGGCTTGCGATACAAACGTCTCTACACGGTGAAAATGTAGTCTGCATCGAAATCAGCATCTTTAGGTTGTATAGCCGACTCCCACCCTTATCCTTTGGATAAAAGGTTAGTCCTGCTATTTGCCTAGTTCTGGTAAGCAAAAACCGCGTTAAATAGTGGTACGTATAGGTAGATGTGATGCGAAGGCAATCAACCCGAGCTCGCTCGGAGCTACCGAGCGTGACGCTCGTCGGTACGCACAAGGTGAACAGTTATGAATGAGCAACCCCGCAACGACGGTGAGGCCTCCTTTAGTGGGACGAACCGCCAGCGTATGATCATCTTCCTAGGCGTGATAGCCGGAATGCTCATGGCGGCAATGGACCAGTCCATCATTTCTCCCGCACTTCCAACGATTGTCGGGGATCTCAGTGGTGTAGGGAGCTACTCCTGGCTCGTTACGGGCTATCTCATTACGGTGACCGTCACAATCGCACTCTATGGGCGGCTCTCGGACATCTACGGTCGGGGGCCTGTCTACAGTTTCGCCATCGTCACGTTCCTCATCGGGAGCGTCCTGAGCGGCTTCGCCGGGCAAATCCCGATACTCGATCAGTATCTGAGTGGCATGGCACAGATTACGATCTTCCGTGCAATCCAGGGAATCGGTGGCGGCGGGCTCCTCTCGATGGCAACCATCATTGTCGGTGACCTCTTCACCCCCCGTGAGCGCGGGAAGTACATCAGTTACGTAATGGTGCTCTTCGGCCTCGCCACGATGGGCGGTCCGATTCTCGGTGGGTACCTTACCGAACACTTCACGTGGCGCTGGATTTTCTTCATCAACATCCCCATCGGACTCATTGCCCTCGGAGTGGTCCAGACTCATCTCGACCTCCCTATTCCCAGCGAAGACCACACCATCGACTATCTTGGTGCACTCCTGTTGACTGTCGCCACAGGCACCCTATTACTCATCACGACCTGGGGTGGCTCTCGCTTTGCATGGGATTCCGGTCAGACGCTCGCCCTCGGGGAGTTCTGCTCGCCAGTACTGGCCTCTTCGTCTACCAAGAGATCCGCATTGACGAGCCAATCTTCCCGGTCTCCCTCCTTGGGGACCGGACGATTGCGGGAATTGATTTCATCGGCTTTGCTGTTGTCGGCATCGGACTGCTTGGTGGGCTGACCTACCTTCCAATCTTCCTCCAGACCGTCCTCGACGTTTCCGGGACGAACGCCGGTCTCCTCCTCGTCCCACTCATCGGCGGGTTCATCGTCCTGTCCGCTGTCACCGGGCAGTTAATGAGCCGGCTCGGCTATTACAAGCCATTCACGGTCGTGGGTGCGGCCCTTGCCGCTGGAGGCTACTACCTCCTCAGTACGATGGGTGTCAACACCAGCCTCCTCTGGGCGAGCGTGTTTATGTTCGTGACTGGGAGTGGCCTCGGGTTGACGATGCCCACACTCGAAGTGGGCGTCCAGAACGCCGTTGAGAGAGAAGATCTGGGCGTCGTGACGTCGTCGGTTATGTTCAGCCGTACGCTCGGGGAGGGGGTCGGCGTCGCAATACTCGGTGCCGTCCTCGGAAATCAACTCTCGACCCGACTCATAGGGACTACTCTCGATGAATCAACTGCACAGCACTTCATCGAAGGCGGCGAAGAGATCACCCCGTCGATGCTTAACAGTTTGTCTCCGGAGGCCGCTCAGGTCGTGACAACCGCGCTTTCGAACAGCTTCAGCGCGGTCTTCCTAGCAGCAGCAGTGATTATGGTAGTCGGGTTCGTGGTCGCGCTCACGCTCCCGAATGCCGAACTTAGTGAAGAAGTCCCTGTGAAGAACGAGACAGGAGGAGAAGCGACCCAATCCCTCGACTGATCTCACGGGAGACTTCGTGACTGCCCACTAAGCGTGTCGTAGAACAATTACCACACCTGACGGCAAAAATTGAGCCGAAATTCTGATCATAGGTAAAGGAGTCAGGGCGCTTGCTCTCGCCTCTGCGACGTATCCTACTGTTCGGGGTCGTTTCCGCAGTCCGGACACGAAAGCGAGACACCGTCGTCACCAACCTCGGCGACGTGATAGTCCGCGCCACATTCTTGACACGGAACGGCAACGCGAGTCTCACCAGCCTCCTGTGGAGCGCCGAGTGCAATCGCGCGAACCCGCTGCCCGCTTTTATTTTTCCCCGACTGGTACTCGCCCGCCGCGAATCTGATTATTTCGCCGCCCTCAACGGTGATTTCGTCGTCTTTCGTATAGAACGTTGCTGTGCCTTCGACGACGTAAAACACCTCTTCCTGGTTCGTATGTGTGTGCAACCCGCCGGAAAGCTCGTCATCCGGTTCGAGTTCAAAGTAGTTCAGTGCCAGATTGCTGAGGTTCAGCGGTTCCGTCGCGTGTTTCGTCACGTCGGCGTTCATCGGATTGTTCTCCAAGTCATCGAGCGTAACCTTCTGCATACCTCTGCTACTCTTGACCGGTCGGTTATCGCTTTCGTCTCGTAACCCTGGACGAGGTTGTAAGGAGCGCCCTCAAAGAGGGCGGGAAGTGACTCAATCAGGCGTTCGCACTGAACTGGTCATACCGTGATTTGAACTGTTCAAGACAGGAGGGGCAACAGAGATAGTGCAGACTGCCGTCAAGTTCGAGGGTCTCACCGTCCTCGGTTACATCGTTGCCGCACTGGGCACAGGTGACTGCAAGGTCGGTTCCACTGACCTGGGGCGTCCAGTCAGCACTCGTGAGAACGACAACCTCGTAATCAGTAATCGCCTCCCACTCCGCAGTATCGAACGTCTCCGTCAGGAACGTCCGAACATCTGCGTTCGGGAGGCGCGACTGGAAGAATACGCGCGGATCAGAGGCCGTGAACACGTGCTCAACGCCATCTGCCAGTGCGAGGGTATCCCGGATGTCTTCGACCATATCGGGTTGGACTGCGAGTTCCACGAGAACGGGAACACCGCCACGGAGTTTTGAGCGGTCGAGATCGAGTGTGAACCGGCGGATTATCCCCATGTCTTGGAGACGACTAACACGGTCAGACACCGACGGTGAACTGAGATCGACGGCGTCAGCGATTTCACGGTAGGGCCGACGTGCATCTTCGGTGAGGAGCCGAAGGATTTTGAAGTCTGTCTCGTCTAAGGTGCGCATGCGCTAATTAGATCGCGCATCTAAATACCTGTTTTCCTTAATTCGGAAACTCCAAGAGCCTGTTTACCTATTTCTGCTAGGCAAAGATAGCATAAATATGGACCCCGTATATGTGGTTAGGTTAAGGGAGCTGGGACCGCTGGCCAGGTTTCAAATGAAACTGCACCACCATACGGGGACACCAAATGACAAATCACGACGAACATAATCAAGACGAGAACAGAGGCGGGAATGAGACTCCTTCAGGGCCGGAACGGGACCGATCTGATGGCCGTTCAACTCGCCAGAACATAGATCACGAGCAACCCCACGTGGAGCAGGAGCTGGTGGAAGACGAGGCACAGGTGTCGGGTACTGCTCACGCCGGCCATGAAATCACTTCTGAGGGTGGGCATGCGGGAGCACACGTCGAGCATGGAGACCACGGTGAGGATAACGGTCACGGCGACCACGGTGGGATGCACGAAGGCCACGAGCAGATGTTTCGGCGGCGGTTCTTCGTCTCAACGCTCCTTTCGATACCAGTCCTCCTCTACAGCGAGACCCTCCAAGAGTGGCTCGGGTTCTCGGTTCCAGCGTTCCCCGGCAGCGAGTGGATTAATCCTGTCTTCGCGGTGATCGTGTTTGCCTACGGTGGGATTCCCTTCCTGCAGATGGCCGTCCCCGAGTTGCGAGACCGTTCACCCGGGATGATGACACTCATTTCCATGGCGATCACCGTTGCCTTCGTCTACAGTCTTGTGAGCGTCGTGTTCCCGACTCAGTCAGCGTTCTTCTGGGAACTCGTGACGCTTATCGACATCATGCTGTTGGGCCATTGGATCGAGATGCGGTCGGTCCGGCGAGCCTCCAGCGCACTCGATGAACTGGCGAAGCTGATGCCCGATACGGCCGAGCGAATTACGGACTCTGATGACACCGAGGAGGTCCCTGTGAACCAACTTGAAGAAGGTGATCTCGTGCTCGTCCGTCCTGGTGCGAGCGTCCCAGCGGACGGTGTGGTCGCAGAGGGCGACTCCGATGTGAATGAGGCGATGATCACCGGCGAATCCAAGCCCGTCTCGAAAGAACCGGGCGACGAGGTCATCGGTGGGACTGTGAACGGCGACGGCAGTCTCCGCGTCCGGATTGACGCGACTGGCGATGAGACGACGTTGGCAGGCATTATGCGGCTCGTCGAGGACGCCCAGCAGAGTAAGTCGAAGACACAGATGCTCGCTGACCGGGCAGCAGGGTGGCTGTTCTACGTCGCTCTGGGTGCAGCCGTCGTGACCGCTGTCGCATGGACGCTCGCGGTCCAATTCGACGCCACAGTCATTGAACGGGTCGTCACCGTTCTCGTTATCGCATGTCCGCACGCGCTCGGACTGGCAATTCCGCTCGTCGTCGCCATTAACACCTCGATGGCCGCACGGAACGGGATGCTCATCCGCGACCGGATCGCTATGGAGCAGGCGCGAGATCTCGATACAATCGTGTTCGATAAAACGGGGACGCTCACGAAGGGTGAACATGGTGTCGTCGGTATCGAGACTACTGACGCCCTCAGCGAGGATGAAGCGCTCGCGCTGGCCGCCGGGGTCGAGGGTGATTCCGAACACATGATCGCCAAAGCTGTCCGGAAGGCAGCTGGCGAGAGGGGGGTCACCGCACCGCACGCAACGGACTTCGAGGCGCTCAAAGGACGTGGTGTGCGGGCGACGGTTGAGGGCGAAACCATCCACGTCGGCGGACCGAACCTCCTCGAACAGCTCGATAGCGATGTCCCGTCAGACCTCCAAACGTTCGCGGACGAGGCTGGCGCGAACGCCCAGACCGTCGTCTACCTCGTCCGCGACGGGACCCTCGTCGCGGCGTTCGCAATGGCCGACGTCGTCCGCGAGGAGAGCTATAGGGTCGTCGAAGCACTCCACGACCTCAATGTCGAAGTGGCGATGCTCACGGGTGACTCTGCGGACGTGGCCCACGCGGTCGCCGAGGACCTCGGCATCGATACCGTGTTCGCGGAGGTCCTCCCCGAAGACAAGGACAAGAAGGTGACTGAACTACAGCACCAAGGCAAACTCGTCGGGATGGTCGGCGACGGAGTCAACGACGCACCGGCACTCACCCGAGCGGACATCGGCATCGCTATCGGGAGCGGGACGGACGTTGCGGTCCAGTCGGCAGACATCATTCTGGTCCAGAACAATCCGATGGACGTGGTCCGACTCGTCAAGCTAAGCCGAGCGAGCTACAAAAAGATGCGAGAGAACCTCGTCTGGGCGGCTGGCTACAACGTCTTCGCCATCCCGCTGGCGGCTGGCGTGCTCGCCCCGTGGGGAATTCTGCTGTCTCCGGCCGTCGGGGCGCTACTAATGTCTCTGAGCACGGTCATCGTTGCCATTAATGCGCAGTTCCTTCGACGAGCTGACCTCGAAATCCCGAGCCTCCCCGAGGTGTCGTCGCCGGCCGACTCCCGACCGGCTGATTGATTTTCCGCGAGTGTCCTCTCCACCCCGCGTTGCCATCGATGGGGGCGGTTCCCAGCGGTTATACGCGGCGAACACGAATCTACAGTATCATGCGAGAGGTCATTTTCACCGTTGAGTATGAGAGGGGTACCGATGAGTTGATGGATCTCTTCATCGACAATCCGGACCTGCACGCCCGGTCGATGGAGGTGCACGCGACGACCGAGGCGGTGTGGGGAATCGACAAAGTCGTCGGTCCAGCTTCCGTCCTCAACGAGTACGATGACCGTCTGGAGCGGATTGACAGTGATTCGAACAGGACCGGGATGTGCGGCGTGCCTGTCACTGAGTGGCAGTACGAGACCCTTTCGTCGAACCCTGAATCGCGGAAGATCTACTCACTCCTCAGGGAAGGCGACGGCCCGCGGTCGATTCCCCTCGTCGCTGCAAAGCACGTCGGTGAGGGATTGATTATGCGGTCCGAACGCCGAGGCGACCAATCCCGCTGGCATTTACTCATCGAGGATTCTATTGGAGCGATGCACGACGAAATCCGGGATAATCTCCGCGAGGAGTTGTCTCTCATCGTTGAACGACTCGGAGAGCCACCGTGTCTTCTTGAAGATAGTCGGGTACAGACCGACCTCACACCCGAACAGCAGTCAGCGCTCGAAGCCGCACTAAACCACGGCTACTACGAGGAACCGCGACAGGCTACGGTCACCGAGATCGCAGACGAAGTCAGCATCCCAAGTTCGACGTTCCAGTATCGATTGAACCGCGCTGAAGCGTGGCTCGCAGAACAGTTCGCAGCTGATTCAATGACCGTCGATATTGACGCGGCGCTTGACCCCGCGGACATCGAGTTCATTCAGTAGGTGTACAACGCACTCGGGATGACTACTTGGAATATTTCGAAGTAATTCGTAACCCTCCGTCTCTCCAAGTCCTCGTGTATGACAAGCGACTCCGACATCAGTGTCCAACTCGTACGAAACGCTACCGTCCTTGCCACCATCGATGAGACGACATTCCTCGTCGATCCGATGTTCACACCGCAAGGAGAGATGCCGACGGTAACAGATAACCCGGCAGTTCCCGAGTTCCTCACAACCGAGAACCAGAAACGGAATCCGCTCGTTCCGCTGCCGGATGTCGATCTCGACTACGATGCCGTCGTCGTCACTCATCGTCATCCCGACCACTGGGACGAGGCAGCGAAAGAGGAACTTGAGGCAGACGTCCCGCTCTTTTGTCAACCCGAAGAGGCAGAGGCATTCACTGACGAAGGGTTCACCGACGTGCGACCTGTTGATGACGAGGCCACCTTCGAAGGTATTACGATTCACCGAACGCCGGGCCAGCACGGACACGGCGAATTAGCCGAGGGAATGGGCCCGGTTTCCGGGTTCGTCTTCGAAGGTGACGAGACTCTGTACATTGCCGGCGATACGATCTGGTACGAACCGGTGGAAGAGACGCTGGACCGATTCGACCCTGATATGGTCGTCCTCAACGGCGGCGAAGCACAGTTCGATCAGGGTGAACCCATCACGATGGGCATCGAGGACATCAACGCTGTCCGTGAGGCCACTGACGCGACGGTTGCGGTCGTTCATATGGAAGCGATCAATCACTGTCTGCTCTCGCGGGAGGAATTACGAGCAGAGACCGGGGACGTGGTTGTGCCCGAGGATGGGGAGCAGGTCTCCCTGTAACCGAAGTTCAAATCGCCCTCAAACGGCACTCAATCTAAACGGTTCTCAGGTCGTTGTTCTCTGCAGAGATTGCAGAATCAAGCCTTCTCTTTCTCTCACCAAATACATAAGCGAGCTGTTGATTTGACCACAGAGGCACTGTCTAGTTGAGGGATTGAGAAGTGAGCAGGCCGTAGCGAGAGGTGTTCATGACACTCGCAGACCTGCTCAGCGAAACGTTGGAAACGGACAGTCAAGACGTTTGGGAGAATGAGCGAACCCCGACACCCGTCCGGCGATTCGGGGTGCGTCTCCATACTGCGGGGCTGTCGATCAGGGAGACGGTCGCTATCTTAGACCTGCTGGGTGTCGATCGCTCTCACGGGGCGGTCTGGAACTGGGTTCATACATTGTCTGAGGCCCAGAGCGACCCGCCGACGGCGGAGCCGTCGCGGGTCGCAGTGGACGAGAAACAAATCGAGGTTGACGGCGAAAAGAAGTGGTTGTACGCCGCTGTCGACACCGAATCAAAACTGCTTCTCGAAGTTGACGTGTTCAGCCGCCGCGGGACTGACCCCGCGGCGGCTTTTCTGCATCGACTCACTCAGAAGCACGATGTTACCGATACAGTGTTTCTCGTTGATGCTGGCGGCTATCTGACTGCCCTCTCACGTCACGATTTGAGCGGTCGGCTCGACTACCGAATCCGGAACCACATCGAAAAGTGGTTCCAGACTGTGACCATGCGAATCGACCGCTTTCACTCCTTCTGGAGGGGCAGTCAATCCAGCGCGAAACAGTGGTTACGACGCTTCAGACACCACTACAACCACGAACGGCCAAACCAATCACTCGACGGAAAGACGCCAGCTGAGGTCGTCCAGAACTAGACAGTGCCACCACAGACAAACTGCCAACCTCTGACTTCCAATCTATCCGCAGTAGTTGAGACTGGTGCTCTCAATGCATACGTCTTCGAATCGCTTCGTGGTTGAACGTCATCACTACTGGTGACTCACACAGTATCATCATTTTCAATATTTTCATAGATTTCAGTCCTAACACTCTTTACGGTGAGTGTCATAGATTCAATCAACGATGTCTATTGATCGAGAAACATTCGAGAACACGAGCGAGGACGAACTCGAGGAACTCTCTGTTCCAGACCAAGTCCTCGGGTTTCTCGCTGCCCACGGGGACCGTGCGTTCAAGGCGAGTGAAATCGCCTCGCAAATCGGTATCGACGAGGGCGCAGTCAGCACCGCCCTTTCACGGTTGAAGGACCGCAGTCTCGTTGAACACAAGGCGACGTACTGGGCAGTAACCGACGACACTGATCGACTCGACGGGTATAGTGGCTACGAGCGAGCGACTGCCCTGTTCAACGAGCAGCTCGGTGAAGAGGAGAAGGAATCGTGGCGCGAACACTCTCCCAGCGAGCCACATCCGAGCGAGGAGAACGAACAGTGACCGAGGAGGAAGCTTCGCCGATTTTCCACCGGGGAGATGTCGTCTACGGCGATGACCCGTTCAAAGGCGATGAAGACGCCCGACCGTGGCTGATTCTCTCAAACCACGAGGGGCGTCCGTTTCATGGCGAGCAGTATATCGCAGTGACGCTCACAACGAAATCCTGGATGGACGGGCTCATCGACATTCCCGAGGAAAGCTGGCTTCGCGGTGGAACACCAGCCGAAAGTCGAATCGTTCCGTGGGGAGTGCAATCAATCGACCACGAGGACATTGATTTCTGGCAGGGCCGTCTAGAAACCAATCTCGTTGACGAAGCGGTTGCAGCTCTTGCCGAGGAACTACGGTAGCCAGTTCTTCCAGCAATCTTTGCTTCAGAGGGACTTTCTGTAGAGCAACTCATTGCATATGCGCATGTAACAACCAGAAAGCAGATGCGTACAGGGAGAGCCGAAAATTGAGTTATATCGTGTCACCTTGGAGTGGTTTTATTCCAACTTATTGTTGTCCTATAGTACCCAAAAATATTCCCACCGATCTGCGAATATTGTAAAGAACAAGATATTTACCACCACTAAATGACAAATAGATAGATGAATCGCAGAAACGGAATTAAGATACTAAAAAAGACTCCTTGTCTATTTCAGTGATTCTATAAAATGGGAACGAAATCAAAAAACCGATTCAGCGGTTGGGCGCTAATTATATGTGCAGTAGCATTGCTTATCATCTCTGGTTTACTCATTGGTGCTCCCTCGGAGCCGACGACTAGGGCTTACACCACAGAGACGAATGAATCGCAAGTGTCTCCGGATGACGAGGTAGTCAGTTACAATAACCTTTCAGCAGCGGGCCAAGACGTGTTCGACCAAGCACTCCGTGCTGATGGGATTGCCACAGTGAATCAGTCACCGCCAGATTTCGACTATCCAGATGATACAATGGACTATACCTACGTCGAAAAAAACAGGGCTATATACACTATAGGCACTGGATCAAATCCATGCAGGGTGTGTGCCCTCGTGGAGCCACTTAGTATCGTGGCTGGGGTCGCGGGGGTCATCCTGTTACTGAGCGGAGTGTATCGACTGATAAGCAGGGAATCTGACGCTACATAGAGCTGATTATCGGTAGAGCGTCTTTTTGACGGTCTGGTTTCAATTTGGCCGCAGGTTTCGTTCACGACCAATTCTGATCAACATTAGAGCTTTTACAGCCTACGAGTTATAATCACTGCAGCGGCTACTGTCACTCATACTGCTTAGCCCCATTGGGTGCTGTATATGTTTTCTCTATCACCAGTTAGACGAATTTTTGGGCGTGTCGTGGCCGATCTCTCGTAGTGGTTACGAGTTGTGACTCTCAATGCAATGTCTTTCGACGGATCGCACAGCAGTCATACGCTGAATGGCCAGCGTATGATTCTCTACAAATATGCCAGCCACTATTGGTATCGCTCTTGTGACGTAGATTGTTGGTGAGTTAGAGCGCTGTTTTGAGGATGGTTTTGAGAGCTTCTTTGCCTGGTTTTCGATAGACACGACGACGAAGTTGGAAGGCTCTGAGATACGGTGTCAACTTGTCCTTGGAGATGCCTCGGTGGGGCGAGAGCCAGGATCGCGCCAGCGATCCGTGGCTCTCGCAGGTATTGACGTGAACCGCTCCATCGGCGTATTCGCCGTCACTGTGGACGACGTATTCGCGGTCGAATGCGTCGTCCTCGTCAAGCGGTTCGTACGCTCGAAAGCCGTCAGTATAGACAGTCAGCGACTCCTCTTTGCGGTCGGCCAGCAGGAGTCGAATCGTCGACTCGTCTGCGGCTTTCGCTGGCAGCACGTAGCGGTCGCCGCTTCCGCGGTCAGCGAGAATGAACACCGGCGGCTTGTCCTCGGCGTACGTACCACGTCCACGCGTGGACAGCCCACGCGAGCGCGATGGGCCATCGCGCTCGCGGCCTTTGAGCCCGGCTTTGACGTACAGTTCATCAATTTCAACCGGGCCTTCGAGTTGTAGTTGAGGCGCGTCCAGCGCTCGCAGGAAGCGCTGGACGCGCCGATAGACCGACTTGTAGGAAACGTCTATTTCTACGTCTAACTGCCTAAGGCTGGTGTTGAAACGGATGTAGGTGTAGACGGCGAAAAACCACTTCCGAAGAGCGACTGCCGAGTGTTCAAACACCGTGCCTGTCTGATCGTTGAACGTGCGGTCGCAATTCTTACACAGGTACCGCTGAAACACCCGATAGCTGCCGTACCGAATCTGTGATTCGGCACGGCAGCGCGGGCAATAGACGCCGTCGCGCCAGCGAATCTGTGCCAGCAGATTCGCGGCCCGACGCTCCGAGACGAACGTCTTGAGTGGAATCATGCTTCGTCGGGTGGCGCGAACGCGCCACCCTTGCCCACTACGACTTCTAGCTACAGCTGGAACCTGACCAACAATCTCCTACCCAAGAGCGATTGGTATTTTCGGACCTAAATCAAAATAGTAGTGGGGCTGATTGTACCGTTACAACTACTCGGGGTTCCAGGAGACGGATTTGATACACAGCTTTCTCCCCCCTGTCTTGCGAGTGAACAACTGCTCAGTGAGGTGCTTAGTTATCAACAGATGACCCCGGCTCGGAGGTGGTTCTCTCACGTACTGCTTGGGTCTTTCCCCTGTTATAGAGCCAGAATAGGACGAGTAGCGTCAGAGGGAACAATACAATAGCGATGATGGCAAGAGGCGGAAAGAGGAGGAATAGAGCAAATGTTTTCCACGAAACGAGGGTGTCACGGGGCATAACTGAACTTCCGGTCAAGGCAATATCTGTCTTGTGGACTTCCAAAAAGTGAGTTTACGTACCTTCCCTGTACTGAGCAGTAAACGGATTCTTGAGCCTGCCGTGGCCAGCATCTCGTAGTGGTTGCGAGTTGTGATTCACGACACACTGTCTTTCGGCGAATCGCCCAGCAATCATACGCTGAGTGGCCAGCATATCGTTCAACGCCACTTTACGACCAGAGTTCTCTCCCCGGTCTCGAAGAAGATATCTGGACCGTTGCCTCCACATGGTTCGACCATGAGGACCACCACTCCGTCGACGAGTTCGTGTCTCACTACCCAGTAGCGTATGTCGAGTTTGGGCCACATGACCAGTATTCTGGAGCCACCCAGTACGAGATGGCTCAACTGTTCCGACTGTTTCTGCTCAAAGAACTTCACGGCTGGACCCACGAAACGGCACTTCTCACGTACCTCACCCACTATCCTGAGCTCCGTGAGCAACTAGAATTAGAGACGATCCCAGACCAGTCAACACTGTGGCGAAGCTGGCACGAACGATTCACTACAGAGCTTCGTGAGACAGTTGAGGCAGCTGCGCGGACAATTCTGATCAAAGCCCAGAACGCGGGTGTTGCTGTTCCGCGCGAGCCAGAACGTAGCTTTCCTTCACAAAATGACGAAGCGAACGAATCAGACCCAAGTACTCAAGCCGTCCTCGGCGAAGCAGTATCGATTACAGACCACGTCAGCCGTATTGTCTTCCCAGCCTTCTCGTTAGATCGTGGTGATGGTTGTGAAATCCACGAGAACGCATATTGGGACTTACAAACGCATCTCGGACTTCGAGAGCGGTTGGCTGCCAATGAAGGTGCTCGTAGTTTCGTGTGTGAATCAACTCGAGATCAAACACCATTGGGTCATGTCCATCGCGATCAGATTCGTGACCTCTCTATCGGGCAAATTCGAGAGATGTACCGGAAGGCTGTGAATCGATTGTTGGAGGAAGCAGCGGAGACGGAGGAGTTCTTCCGAGCAGGGATCGTCGCTATCGATATCACTGAGGCGGACCCGTTTACAGGTGACAGAACCGGGCACGAAGACGAAATTATCGGGACGAAAGAGCAGACCGATAAGTACGCTTATCAGTGGGCCACTGTTCAACTGGTCGGCAATGCGGTTCCGATTGTCCTCGATGCCCGTCCTGTGCGAAGAGGTGAATCACGGAAAGCGATAGTGAAGGATCTGCTGGATTCAGCTCAAAACGCCGTTCACGTCGATACCGTGTTGATGGGTCGTGAGTTCGACAGTCAGCATATTCTGGATATTCTCAGCCAACGAGGGCTTTCGTATGTCGTGCCCAAGCGAATGCAGACCAGCGAGAGAGCCCAAGCAAAGCGACTGCTCCAGCGGGGTCAGGACCGATACGAGACTGGTAGGAAACTCCATCTCGGGAAGAATGAGTGGCACGAAACGACACTGATCTACCGGCGGAAGGAGGATTCAGAACACGATGATCACCGGCAGTACTCGGTGTTCATGACGAACACCAGCAGCGCCTATCTCACCGAGTACGGGTATCGCTGGGAGATCGAAAGCGGCTACAAGTCGATCAAACGCTTCATGGCTGCTACAACATCCAAGGATTTCGGGTTGCGGTTCTTCTACTTCGCGTTTGCGTGTTTACTATACTCGATCTGGCGAGCCGTCGATTTGCTCGTGCAGGTCGAATTGACTGGTGGGTACGAGCACGCACCAATTGTCACCGCTGACAATACGCTGACGCTGTTGAAGAAAGAAACTGGAATCGGGTAGAGAGGGACTCAATCCGGGTGAATGCGGAGTCCGAGTGGCTACACTATCGAAAATCTTCGGAATCTGGCATTATTATCACCAGTACAACATGATCGAGTGGTTGAGAGCTAATCTGAAGATGTCCTCGAATCACTTACCCGTCCAAATCCACGCATTACAGCCCCGCTAAATCCGCTGTAGTCTCAACTTCAATACATGTACAGAAGTTGAGACCGGTCGTCTCAATGCATACGACTCAAGCTCCTGTCTGCTCAGTACTTCAGAGTTGGTCGATCGGCTTGTTGATTATATTGAAGAGTTCGCTTGGCTGGTAGAATCGAATTCCCGCATTGTCTTCGACGAACCGTACAACAATCAACGCTGAGTGGCCAGAATATGATGGGTAACTGCTCACCAACTGGAGTCCGATTGGCGGTTTTGAATGCGATCTACGGGCAGATTGAAAATAGACCTCAAAAAGACACCACCGATTATTTATCCTCTGTCGCATCGGCATCCCTGTTCCTGCGGCGGTACACCCCGCCCAGCAATAGGATGATCCCCGCGAGTCCGACCACGATGCCGACTGCATCCGCGAGAAGAACTGCCATGTAATTACTGAACCCAGTGCCTACACTGTATATCGTCCCGTTTTTCTCGACATAGGTATAGTCCATCTCGTCATCTGGATAGTTGAAATCTGGTGGTAATTGATGCACTCTGGTATATCCATTAGTACGGAGTCCTTGGTGGAACACGTCCTGGCCCCCTTCTGAGAGGTTATTGTACATGACTACCTCGTCATCGGGAGATACCTGCGATTCATTGGCTGCTACAACGCGGACATCGCTCGACCTATCCACTCCACCAATGAGTAGACCCGATATGATTAACGATACGACTGCAAATATAATGAGAGCGCGGCCACTGAATCGAAACCCTGCTGGTGTACCCATTCTAATAGAACTCCTGAGACAATTATGGAGTGTCTCTTAGTATCCTAAATTATCAGCTGAGTTGGCGATTTGATTTGTTGTACACGAGCTTATATCTTTTGTGGCACCGTCGGCACCTACACCCGCATTGTGCACGCAGTTGTCACATGGTGCTATGTTTCCTGTTTCGAGACCAGCCGTGTACCAGATTTGAGCCGGTGATACGTTCTGCTCTGGAGTAATTCTGCCAAGAGAGTGATCCTTAGAATGGCCTTGGGAACAGCCGTCTGACGGTGTATCAATATTGTCCCCCAAGAGCGCATGAATGGCATTGTGCATGACAGTGACCTCGAACGTATCATCCCCAGATGGGTAGGCACTAACCCCGGCGGTTTTGGAATGCGTATTGACCCCAGCAGCGGCAGCCTCGGAGCTGTTACAGTCTGGATGTGTTGTGAATGGATTACCTGAGCCCTTGACCGTCCCTAGAGTCCCGCCCGCACCAAGAGCCAATGATTGAGTAATTACAATGTGACACTCTTCATCGGACGGACAGCCATAGTTGTCAACTACGTGGGGAACGAGGTCTGTCTCGATGAAGTCGCCGTAATCAGTTCCAACAGACTGGAACGGAATACTCGGATTCATAGCCTCTGCTGCGAGATTGGTGTCGATCTGGGTGTCCAGGTCCCCGATTGCGTCGATGGCCCCATCGACAAATCCGTCGCTGACACCCTCCTCTACTTTCCAAATCTTGAAATCGACAGTCATTGATCTTCCTCCTTAATTTCTGCCACACTTACTTGTCCATAGTTCCGTGCAACGTACCGCAGTTCGATGTTGTCTGGATTCTGGCCGCGACCCTTTGTCTCGATGTCAAGCCCGACAGTCTCCGTTGGAGCAGCAACCACACGCTCTATCTTTATGTCCGAGTTCGATGCGATTCTCAGACAAATCCCTTACCCGGACAGCAGGGAATTGGACTTCTGAATTCAAGGTACGTGTTTACCCCGATGACTCAACGGCCGGCACAGCCTGATCTCGTGAGATCATCTCGTTGTTTCGGGAGAACTCGCTTGAGTTCGTCATAGGGATTGCGTCCCTGCTGGCGCCACGTCGCCAGCAGGGACAGCACCGTCTCATGAACGAACATCCCGCGGTCATTGCGGAGTGTTCCGATAAGTTTCCGGAGAACCACCGGTTCACGGAGCGCGTTTTCGGCGGCATTGTTCGTCGGAGAGACCGCTGGCTCACCGACGAAGGTGAGCCAGTGGTCGAGGCCCCCTTCGATTTTTCTGATAAGTGTTGCCACTGGTCCGTCGGGAACCGACCGCTCAATCAGCGACTCAAGCTCTCTTCGTGCAACACGCTGGAGTTCTGCTCGCTCACGAAGAGTCAAGTCGCTCTCCAGTCGCGTCTGGAGAGCGACGTACAACTGCTTGAGAGAGTCGTAAATCGGTTTGCCTTCTGGCTGCTTTTCAGCGGCATCTTCAGCCTCTCGCAGAATATGTGCCCAACACCGTTGGAGATTGTCGCTGAAAGCTGGATAGGCCGTCCACCCATCACAGATAACTGTTCCCGCGAAGTCCTCGCCGAGGACTTCCGCGGGAACGTCGCTTCCACGACTTTCTCTAACCGCGTAGAGCGTATGGTTCTCGGTGGTGAACGTCCAGATCCATGCTTGCTCACCATCCCGTTTGACGCCTGTTTCGTCGATGTGGACAACGTCAGCCTGCTGGATCTGACGGCGGATCTGCTCGTATTCACAGCGACCGGCGCGCGCAGCGCGCTCGGTCGCGTGCCACGCGGCCGCGCCTGACAACTCCAGTTCATGCAGCTGCTCGAAACGGTCTGCAATCTTCCGATAGGGGAGGCGGTAGTCGTACCTCGACAGTGCTGATTGGGCGATAACGTTCACCCCGAACTGCCCCTCATCGGGGCAGTCGGGGTGTGTAGCGACTGTCTCAGTCCCACAGGAGTCGCACTGGTAGCAGTGGCGGTTGTACTGCGTGACTTCTGGTGGCTGCGGGTCCGGTATCTCCTCGACGAGTCGGGGGCTGACGCCCACCGACTCGTCGAAGTGTTGGCCACACTCTGGACAACAGTCACAGGTGACCTCAACTTCTTCGTCTGGATCAGCTGTAGAGCGCCACTCTGGGTCGTGACCGTCCTTCCGTCCAGGAGTGCCGCCATCAGTTCTGACATCGTCGCCTTCGTCATCTTGCGAGGTCGGGGACTCGTCAGTCCCCGACCGTCGCTTACTAGGCGGTGTATGTGGATTCTCGTATTTGCGAAGCCGTGTTTCGAGTTCTTCGATTCGCTCTTGCTGCTCTTCGATCCGTTCGTCCTTTTGCTCAAGCTTCTCCTCCAGCTCGTCAATTCGCTCTTCCATCTGGAGAAACCGTGAGAGAAGTTCGTCTTTACTGAGGTCATCCCAATCCACTATGACCACCTCAGCGTTACCTCAGCAGGGTCACCGGGATGGTCTCCGAGCGGAGACCATCCCTGGAGAAATCCAATTAGCCCTTGCTGAGGGTACATATGCCCCCGATTGGTCGCCTGTTACGAGATAGTGGCGAAGTTCATCGGGGCTAAACACGTACAATTCAAGAAGCCCATTGCAGTTGTAGTGAGTTGTTCGTTCGTCTTCAGGGGGACAGTTTTTCTGGAGCGGCCAGAATTGACGGTGTGGGGGAGCGTCTCGTAAGAGTTCGCTCTAACGACTGCTGAGTTTGACTGGATCAGTTCACGAGTTTCGTCGGTAAGGGACCTGAACACCAATTCCTGTGATTCTTGATCGTAACCGTATCTTGGTAGTGGATCTTGATGACCCGCTTTGTCGATCTCCGGTTTTTTGAGAGTGAAACCGACCTCACCGAATACAGCTTCTCCGACAGTTGTTCTGGACTGGGAGGAATCCTGATCTTCAGCCGCGGAACCGAGTCCAATGGCGCTCAAACCGAGCATTCCGACTGAGGATTTGATAGCAGTCCGTCTCGTAACCTGTGTTGCCGACTGGAGGGCAACATTATCCTGATTATCTTCCATGGGGCGACATGTAAATGTGTATGGGTGAAAACATATAAAACTAGTCAAATAAGATAAATTTGATATCACACTGACTATTTGGATCTGAGGGTCCCCTGCGGTACAAGTTATCGATGAAACCACCAAAGGTAACAGAGTCGATACCCTCAGATGCCGGGTATGTCGAACAGTCAGAGCATCAAGATTGGGTGTTTGGAGACCGGTTTGTGCCGATTCGTGTTCACTGAACCTGCCGAAATCACGCATTAGAGTCCCCGCTAAACCCACCGTAGTTTCAACTCCCAAATACGAACAGTAGTTGAGACTGGCCGTCTCACTGCATACGGCTCACGAATTTCTTACGTACGAACAAGTGTTTGAACCGATAGAGTGTGAATAACTGAAAAGCATCCTAGAGAATCTATCTCGTCTGTACTGACCGATTCACGTTCTTTGTATAGCCTGAGTTAATGGTATCCCGATACACAAGCAGGAGCATCCCGAAAAGTATTCTATAGGGATTGGCAATCAATTATATATTTTGTCCAGCCACCCGATTTCTACGGGTAACGCTTCCTTGATGTGATCGTCCTAAATATCTATAGATATAGTACCTGACAGAACCACAAGATATCTATTGGTGCATTAACTTGCAACACTATAACACTCCAAATGAGTGATGCACAATTCACAAATATCGATAGCTCAAGCATGCAATCTATCCTGAGGCAGCGTCTAGGTATTGATGCAAGAACCCTTGCCGCATTCCGGATCAGCCTCGGGTTGGTTCTCATTGTAGATCTCCTTTTACGAACACGCAACCTCCGGATGTTCTACACAGAAGATGGTGTTCTTCCAGTCTCTCTGCTAGCAGAACAATCCCCTATGGTTGCACGTGTTTCTCTTCACACTCTTTCTGGCGAGATGTGGTTTCAGATTTTTTTGTTTTTGATCGCGCTCACATTCGCACTTGCAGTGACAATCGGCTATAAGACCCGGATAGCAACCGGTATTTCTCTCATTCTACTACTGTCTCTTCACGCCCGGAACCCATACGTGCTGTCTGGTGGGGATGCACTGTTGCAGCATCTACTGTTTTGGTCAGTGTTCCTTCCGCTTGGTGAGCGATGGTCAATCGATGCACATCGTCGAGGAGCACCACGAGAACAAATCGTTACGGCAGCAAGCGCAGCGCTGCTAATTCAGGTTCTACTGGTGTATGGAGTCAATGCAGTATTGAAACTTCGAGGAGAGCGCTGGATGGCGGGTGATGCTGTTACTTAGCATTTTTGCACTCGACCAATTCATCGTATTGCTTGGCCCGCACCTTCAGGAACTGCCGGTTATTCTCGAGATAGCTAATTGGCTATGGATCGGACTTCTTGTGGCCTCACCGTTGCTCATTCTTTTGACTGGACGATTGCGGATTATTCTTGTTGGAGCTTTCGGGGCCATGCATTTCGGGATGCTGCTAACGATGCATTTGGGAATCTTCCACTAAGTGTCTATAATCGCCTTGATTCCCTTCCTACCCAGCGACGTATGGAACACATTTGATCGCAACCCACTGTTGAACCGGCTCAAGTTGGCGGTGATCCCATTTCAGACTTTTTTGTCTGGAAAACTCCTGCTCGGATCATCTGAAAACTCCTTCTTTGGTGTTGAATGGTCGCCAGTTCGGTTGATACAGATAATACCAGCCGTGCTACTCGTTGGTGTCATTCTTTTCAATGCGATAGCATTAGGTTTCGCTCCAGTTCCAGCACAAGCCGATGAAACCCTTTCGGGAGCGTACTCAGACTCACGGTGGACAATGTTTGCTCCCTATCCTCCAACAGAAGATCGTTGGTACGTAGCTTCCTAGTAAAACAGAATCTACCAATCAGGTTGATGCATTCCACCGCTCAGAGATTCAATGGGAGCACCCTAATAACATTGCAGCAACTTATTCGTCAGCACGAGAGCGCAAGTATATGAGTAATATGCGTCATGATGAGGATCTCCGACCGAGTTTTGCAAGGTATCTCTGTGAACGTTGGAACCGTAATCATGAGGATGAGCTCCAGACAGTTTCGGTTTATGCCCTTGAAACACCGACGCAGACTGCCAGTGACAGTGCCCAAGAAAGAGTCAAACTTGTAGAACAGTCATGCGGAACAAGCGCTATGCAAACGTAGGGTACTGAACATTCACCGTTAGTTAGCTGTCGTACGTCGTCCCGAAGCGGATGCAAACCAGCGAGAAAGCCCAAGCCAAGCAATTGCTACAGCGGGGTCAAGACCGATACGAGACCGACCGCAAGCTCCATCTTGGGAAGAACGAGTGGCACGAGACGACGCTGATCTACCGTCGGCAAGAAGACTCTGAGCACGACGACCACCGGCAATACTCGGTATTCATGACAAACACCAGCAGCGCCTATCTTACCGAGTATGGGTATCGCTGGGAGATTGAAAGCGGCTATAAATCGATCAAGCGATTCATGGCCGCCACGACCTCGAAGGACTTTGGCCTCCGGTTCTTCTACTTCGCATTTCGCGTGTCTTTTGTACTCGATTTGGCGAGCGGTCGATTTGCTCGTCCAAGTCGAGTTGACGGGTGAGTACGAACACTCACCCATTGTGACGGCCGACAATACGCTCACGCTGCTGAAGAAGGAAACGGGAATCGGATAGTGTGGGGGGCTCTACCCGTGTTAGCGCGGCGTCTAAGTGGCAACGCTCTCGGAAGTCGCCGAAATTCGCGCATGTCGTTGAAATTTCATAGGAATAGCCGTTTGGAGAGCAATCTGAGCCAGTTCCCGATCACTGAAACAGCCGAAACCATGCATTACAGTCCCGCTAAACCCGCTGTAGTCTCAACTTCCAGGGGCGGCTAGAAGGCAGGTATATGACCAAATAATCGGTTGAACCGACGTTCCTTGCGGCAGACACCCACCGTACGAAAACATCGTGAGAAGGCGCTAAGGTCGATGATTCAGAAACAGACACCAATCAGCCGAAAATAATGAACGCAGGATAGCGCCGCCGCTCAGGTGTCAGTGGACACCTAACCGCCCGATAACGTTAGTCCGGCGGGTCGAGACCGTAGTATTCTTTCGCCACTGTCAAGAACTGGTTCGCATCCACACGCGGCGCATACGTCGAATTCTCACCTTCGATGGCGAGTTTCACCAGCAAGTCCACGAGCCGCCAGACGTTGTACAGCACGCACGCGAATACGAAGTTGAAGAACCGATACGTGTGGCGTTTGCTCGTCGTGCGGACGCGGAACGTCTTGATTTGCTTGTAGCCGTTCTCGATGCCCCAACGGTGGCGATAGCGGCGAACCATCCGCTCGACCATATGGATGCGCTCTATCTTGTTATCGCCCTCGTTCAGCGTCACGTTGGGATGGTTCGTCTCGAACAACGCGTACGCCTGTGCATCCTCTTCGCTCCCGACAGTCGGCTCGTTCTCCTCCTCTTCTCGCAGTTCCTCCGTGAGGGCACTGAACCCGTGCGAGGCATCCTCCTCATTCAGTTCAATACCGAGTTCAGAGAGGTCTTCACGCATCTCCTTGCGGATGTCTGGTCTCTCCTCGGTTTCATCCCCCTCATGCTCGTTCTCTGCGTCGAAATCATCGTCAGCACTGGACGGGAGATATATCCGCTTGCGAGTCGGGCCGCTTGAGACTGATTCTTCTTCGATGTTAGCCATCTCCCCGGAACGACGGAGCCGCGTACACGTCGCCTTCTCTGACTCGTACTTCCGTGCGCCGTTCAGGTAATAGACACCATGCTTGTCGCAGGAGTCTTTCACGCCCTCGCTATCGAACTCCCTGTCCATCATCACGAGTTCGATGTCGTCCACGAGGTCAAGTGCGTTCTCTCAGCAGGCTGTCCACGATGTCGGCTCGCTTCATCCCCCGTTTGACCGGGATGGCGTCCAGCACAAGCGGGATGTCGTAGCCGATAATCTGGATTGTCGCCCACTGATAGTACACTTCACCGTCCTTGTAGCCGAGAATCCAATCCTCTGCGATGTTGTCATCCTCATCTCGCTCGATTTTGCCCGTCCACGGGTTGCCCTTGGTAATGTCAATAGCGGCCCAGAGTTTGCCGACGAGTTCGGAGTTGTGCCGAGCGCGGGCGATGAGCATCCGTGTAGTCTCGTGAAGCATCGAGCGCATCTCCTCGATAGTGAGTTTTCCTATCTGGTAGCGGTGGTTCGATGCACTCGGTGTGCGGTCGCGCTGAGAGTCGATGTAGAACGAGTGCTGGCCGCTCTGGGCGTACATATTCTCTCGCATTCCCATGTAGGCGTGCTGTTCCCAGAACGCGTTCTCGTGAACCACGGTGTTCTCGGCCCGCTTCAGGTAGAACGTGTCCGTGACGAACGGTTTGGCCTGTTGCCAGACCTCTTTGGTCTTCTCTGCAACGAGCCGCTGTTCGCTACGTTTCGAGGTGATGTCACGTTCCTCTGGTCGGAACACGGGGTCGGGTGCGGGGATGCCTTGCTCGCGGGCGAATTCGAGGGCTTCTTCGGTGGCCGTTCGGACGAATTCGCGCTGTACGTCGGTGAATTCCTTGTTCCACATCTCCCAGAGCCGGGACTGACTGGGCGCTCCGCTCGTGTCGCGGTCGTGCGTGACTGGAAATCCGAAATCACGGCAGATATTGGGAAACGAGCGGAGAAAGTAGCAGAGGAACTCTTCGCGGCAGTCCCACGCGAGTCGGAGCATATGCGCCTTCACCCACGCGTAAAACGACGTAGTATTCCGATGCCAGTCGGCACGGTTGTCACCGTAGGTCTTGTCTCGGAAGAAACTGTTTCGTAGTACCTCAACGAAATCGGGCTTTCTGTCGTACTTGGTGAGGAAGTGGATACTCCCGTTGTAGGTCTCCTCGTTGACAGTGAACGTGAAGTACCTGTCGTGGTCAAACGGTGATTCAGTAGGTTGAGCAACTGACACTACCCGTTAGCACGAGAAATACAGTATATAACTGTATGTATCTTGAAGAACCGTGTAATCGTGTGCAGATAGCTCTTTATGCGGCATGCTATTCAGAACAGGCGGTTCCTACCTGAATACCCTCGGTTTCACTATATGCAACTCCAAAGGGGACGGTATTCGTCCCAGAACACGGTTTATTAACGAAGTCTATCACTTTAGCCTGCGATTCATTTACGATAACGTATGCTCGGTCGGCAGAGCCGGTGAAACTCTTTGCCTCATTAGCCTTCTCTGCATCCAGAGAGTAGTGGGCTGAAAAGACAGTCTCAGAGTCACCCTGTGTGAAGAAGATGTCCATCGAGATGACTTTCTGGCTATCGTTTCGGACAGTGATTTCTACTTCGTTTTCGGGAGCCTGAGAACCACATCCAGCGAGAAGAATTGATGTTCCGCACGCAATCGTTGAGAGAAGGGCTCGTCGGTTCATATATTACATATGTTGACATTAATTATAAGAACTTCGTAACAAGGTCAGGACACTCACTCTCTGTCAAATAATCCAAGCGATTATTCTTGACGTGCCTGACATCCACGTTTTCGGGATATAGAGCGTCTACAAACGAATAGCGGTCGAATCAGACGGAGTTTGAGATGTCCTTGCGGAGATGCTATGCATCGGTTGCTGGCTGGCGAGGAGTGACAGCGGGGGGCGAGGGAATGGCCGATATCGTGCTCAGACTGCGAAGCCTGCGGCTTGCCGCAGGCAAGCAACAGAAACAGTACGCCTTCTCACCCGGCTTTTCGAAGGGAGTGACCGACCGCCCGGACGAACGTCCTGGCGGTCACGACTGGCGGCGACCTGATTTCTCGCTCCATGCCGATCTTCACCAGAAAGTCGGTGAGTCGCCAGAGGTTGTACAATAACGCCGCGAACGTGAAGTTGAACAACCGCACTCGGTAGTCTGTTGAGGAGGTCTTTGGAAGGTAAGACTGCACCGACTTGTACTGGTTTTCGATATCCCAGCGACGGCTGTAGCTGTTCGTCACGTGAGCGATCTCGTCGGGATCGACGTGATCGCGGTTAGTTACGAACACGGCATACTCACCGTCAGCGTCGTCACTGGTGGCTGGAACGTACAGATATTCTGCGGTATGGTCGACGTCCCCGTCTATCCCGACGGGGACGTCGTGGTTGACAGCGGCGTCTACCCCATCTTTGCTCTTGATGCGCTTGATTGCCTTGTAATCTGACTCGTATTTCCCCACTGGCATCGTGTACAACAGTCCACGACTGTTAATCTCTGCACGGACGTTTCTGGCGTAGAAGCCACGATCCAGTAGCACTTCGTCCAGATCGACGTACTGCTGGGCTCTCGAAAGCAGACGCGTAACGACGTCTGCTTTCGAGTCAGCGGGCGTCTCAGTTGGCTCCCAGTCTGAGTGTTCCTTGACGCCTTCAATCCCCAAAATGATCGGAACATCGTTCCCGACGATTGTGATCGTCGCGAACGTGTAGCCGTGCTTCAATTCACCGTCGTCGACGTACCCGCTTACCATCGGCGGGTACGTCGACTTCGGGATCTGTTCGTCCTTATCGATCCACGGCCAGACGTGGTAGGGGACGTGCGTGAAATCGACGGCCGCCACGACGTGGCGGTCGTCGAATGGATCTTCATACCGAATCGTCTGAAGAATATTCTCGGTCGCGGTGTCGAACGCGTCCATGAGATATTCGCGAAATACCTCGGTGAACGCGACGATATCCTCGATCTGTTGCTTTTGGAGTGGGACAGAGACTTCCTGATCAGCCGGCATTGCGAACTGCTTGATTACTCGGAGGAACGTCGAGTCGTCACAGGCATCGTTCTCGTCGAGAAACCAGCCAGCTTCACCCTCGGAGTGGGCACTTCCTTGGGTGAGACATGCCGAGGCGAACAGATCGAGGATCTGTTCGTCCTCGTAGACTCTGTTATCGGCCCTGTTGGAGTCGAACTCGCCGAAGGCGTGCCTTCGGGCGAGCTCGACGATCTTGTTCCCCTGCTTTCGAATGTGTTCGCGTGTTACGGTTGGTTCATTACCGTCTTCTTCGATATCGTCTTCATCTGGGATGATTGGTACTCGTGCTTCCAAGATGACGCCGCGGTCGACGGCTTCTTGTGCGATACCTGTAGCTGCCGCGTTGAGCGTCCGTTTGGTCTGTTGGCTGAACTGCGTCCACGCGTACGAGAGTGATTGCTGGCTCGGTGCCTTGTCCAAATCAAGCGTCTTCAGGAGTGATGGGCGATCTTCGAGGCGATCTGCGACCTCGCTCTGGGCGAGGTCGTAGATCTCCTGGTAGAGATACACCCGAGCCATCGGTTCAGTGCCGTTTGCGACCTTGTGTTGCTGGCGGTGGTCGGTAAGCCCGTCAACTGGAATCGAAACCTCTCCGAGGACACGCCAGAGATGATCCACGGTTTCACAGACTTCCCCAGCGTGATAGACGATCGCCCCCGCGAGCGCGGGGGCGTCGTCGTCACCTGCCGACATCTGCTCAGAAGTCATTGTAGTTCTGAGCCCGTCACCGAGAGGTTTCAAATCGTCACATTGGTCGCCAAATCGACTGGTTCAGATCTCTGTTGAACTCATAGCTGTCTCAGCAATCGATACCGCCACGCAAAGGAATTGTCAGCAGTCTAGTGGTTGGTAGAATTTGAGATCCCGAAAACGTGGGACATCAGTATTCGGATTCTATATAGCGATAAACACTTTATGACAATTTTTGCCAAATCACCGTAGAGCCATAAGTCTGGCACGCGTCTGCTGTGGCAACAGAATTATCAGGATTCAATGTGTTTACCTCAGTATGCCGAAATCGGCTGATTCAGATTCAGAACCCGGAAAGCACGAGGGTTCCCCCGGGATTGAGCGGACGAAGCCGTGGCACTCCGCCGACGACGTGCCCTGGACGCTACTCACCGAGGCCCAGCTCGCCGACGCCTACGAAGCCGTGGTCGTTCCGGCGCTCCGTCGCGACGACTTCGACCCCGAGACTGACCGCCCATCCTACGAGTGGCTCTCGAACAACGGCTTCCGCGGGCTCACGTACGCGCTGAAAGAGTACCACGACACGACGTTCGCCACGTTCTGGGAGAACACACTCGAGTACGACACCGAGTCCAGTGGGTACGACTGGGATATCGAACACGACGAAACACGGGAGTCCTTTCAGGAGTATCTCGACGCCAAGCAGTCTGCCGCGGACGACTGGACGGACAGCACCCGCGACACCATCCGATATCGACTTGCTCGCTACGCTCGGTCCTACCGAGAACGCCACGGCACCGACGATCTCCTCTCGCCCGTCACGGCGACAGCGACATCACCGAAACGGAAGCCGTCGACCGCTGCCGGGAGACGTTCGCGTACATGTCGAATGAGTACGCTGAGTCCACTATCGCACGTGTGCACGATGCGATCCGCATGTGGTATGGCTGGCTCGTGGAACGGCGTGTGGCGACGGTCAATCCCACCAACGGCGCAGAGGATTGGTTCTCGTGGACTCGTTCCTCGGACACTGACCCGGTCGCTCTCGAGCCCGAGCACGTCCGGGCGATGTTCGACGTGGCAATCACCAGCCGCGACCGGATGCTCGTCGTCGCACTCGCCGGGTGGGGCCTGCGGGCCGGCGAGGTAGCGGCGCTGCACCAGGACCAGCTCCATCTCGACGCCGAGGACCCCTACATCCAGTTCGACGAGCGAAAGAACGGGCCGGGCACCGTCGCCATCGTGTTCGGCGAAGATATCGCCCGGCGGCATCTTTCTCGGGTCAATGGCTATCTGTTCCCCTCGGAGCGCTCGAAAACCGGTCACGTCGACGGCACGACGATCGCCGGCTGGTTCCACGACCTCGCAGATACGGCCGGCATTCCCGAGGAGATCGACGGGGTCGCCCGGAAGCCACACATGGGTCGGCGGTTCTGGTACGACGCCTACTCGCGAACCACTGAGGATCTGCTGGCCCACGTCCAAGATATCGCCGACGAACAGGGGAGTGCCAGCGCGAAGGTGGTCTTTGAGGATTATCTGACCGACGAGCGAAAGCGCGAACTCCGGCGGGAGTTCATGCGGGAGAAATTAAGTACGGCGTTCGATAGCGATTGGCGCGATTGATGGAATCCTTGCGTAGATTGCACTGCATGGGCTGATTCTCATCTATGGGTGTGTCTCACAAGGTGGGCTCAAACTGCAGGCGACCCTCAGATATTTTCGATTGTTGGCTGATCAATAATACATGGAAGTGACAAATAGAGTGAAAGAAGCGATTAAACAGACCCGACTTGCCAAGCAGGAAGTGGACGACTCCACCGTGCCTAAGGAGCTTGAAAACGCTCTGGAAGCGCTAGAGGACGCGTCGGAGACACTCGAAGACGACGATTGATATAACCGTTGCAGGCGGTAGTTACGTTACCCACCGGCCGACGACTCGTGGAATGTCCGCCCGGACCGAAATTCGGTCAGTTCGGCGATCCGGTCTTCCAGTTCTTCAATTTCGGTGCGGAGTTCGTCAGCTTCGTCGCCCTCGGTCGCCTCAAGTTGATCTTTCAGTCCTTGCAGGCGCGTCTCTTTCTCTTGTTCGTCGACGTCGGCCTTACGAACGTATTCGCTCGGTTCAATGTCGTACACGTCGGACTCGGACAGTTCTGTCACCTCGAGTGCTTCATCAACCTTGCTGGAATCAACCGTCGTCAACCGTTCGCGTTCGATGCCGGCGGATTTGAAGGCGTTCAACACCAGTTCGGCATCTTTGAGCGACCGGTTCCGACGCGTGGTCCGCTGAACGGACCCAAACTGCCCAGAAACCGGCTGGTCGTGATGCAGGCGGTCAAGCAAGACACTGCGAACGTCTTTCCTGAGGTCGTTTGCATTGCGCTGGACGTCCGAGAGCAGGGTGTAGATATTCACCAGCGCGGGCGTTTCGACAGCTTCCAGCGAACCGACATCATGGCGCTCAAGTCCGTCGATCAGCAGTAATGCATCTGCATATACGTCTAAATCTGGTTCCTCACGCTCTGTCGTATCAGGTTCCTCACTACCACTTCGAGCTTCCACCAGTGGAGACCCCGTAGACTGTTCGCTTTCGGTCAGTGTCCCTGCCCGATCGTCCACCTCGAAGCGTGGATGAAGGGATAATACAGTTGCATAGGGCTCAGCATCCGGCGGCAGGCGGTCAATATCGAACTTTCCCGGGATTCGCTCACGCGTTCGTATAGCGTCTCAAATTGGTCTTTTTGAAGCGGAATCGTCTCGTTGTCGTCTCGGTACTGAATCAGCACTCGGTATTCCTGCACATCCTCGATGCCGAAGGCTTTGCGTGACAGTGGGGTAACAAGGGTTGCATTAGACTGGAGTGCGTCAATGTTGTCACGGAGATTGTTCCACGTTGGTCCGAATGTCATGTCTAAGAGTATGTGATGACCGGAGAAAACGATAGGGAACGTGGCTCAGTACATGCTCACCGAACTACAGAACGACTTCCAGCGGAGGTATTCAAAACGGGACTACTCTGGCGCAACGACATCCTCACACGTCGGACACTCCGCCCAAATGCCTTCTGTCCCATCGTCTCGTTCGTATTCAACCAGCACCCACGCAGTCGTGATGCGCTCATCGCAGTTTGGACAGCGACCGAGACTTTGCGTGTCATCAGGCATGGAACGGGGATGGAAGGAGCGTGTGACAGTGTTTCTTCCATCTAAGACTCAACTGGCGCCGAGGAAAAGTGTTTGCCAGATTTCAGAATGAACGTATATACTGGAACTCTACGTCACACTGCATCTCTCGGGTGCTGGCGCTGCTGTCACCAGTGAGGAACAGCGCCTCTCAGGACCGGTATCGTTAGTTGTCTAAACAATCAGCACACCGGCCAGCGCTTGGAAACGATGGTTCTCCACACTCTATGCACGCATCAACTGCGGCGTGGCTCTCTGAACCCGACTCAAGGTACTGTTTGACCGTTTTCCACACCCGTTGAATCATACCTATAATACTGTTCTCAAGGCGTATAAACCCACTATTCGAGGAGCTTGTCGATAGTGCTATGGAGTACTATGTATCATGACTGCTCCTGTGAGATCGGGGTGTGGGATAGTCGGTTAGCCGATCGGTCTGTGTGTCTCTGTAGTAGCTCTCGCGATGGTTGCATCTGGCAGAACCGGTGGGTCATTCTGGCAGGGTCAGCTCAGTAGCCAGAGCACGACGGTCCCGAAAGCGAGAATCGGAAGCAGGTACTGGCGGACCAGGGCAACCGGCGCGAGGACCGTTGCCCGAAATGTATGATAGACACGTCGAGCCGTCGCCGTGAATCCGTATTGACTCTCCTCGGTGTGGGCTGGTAGTGTATCATGCTGTCTGGCCTTGACCGAGCTATCGACGGCCACGTCGGGGCTGGACTCGAACTCGGGATCAGGCGTTGTTCCGAAGGTCTGGGTTTCTGTGCCGTCCAGTGCATCCCAGTCTGTCGGTGAACTAGGCTGGCGATCTGACTCAACGACCAGGTCGAAGGTGGTTGGAGTCTACTCGCGGTAGTCGTCGAGATTCTGCGTATGAACTGTTCCGGTAATGGCCCTCCGTCGATTACCGATCGTCATTTGGATGCCGCATCGTTATTTGACCCACTGCAGCGCATCAATCGGTTATCTAAAATCTGCGTACTAATTCCAATCGAGCATCATGAATTGTAATGCTGCTTTTCATAACTTTTTACTTCAGAGAATCCTCTGTTTCCGGCATGCCAGACATCGATACTGAACGAAAGCATGCGATTCCCGATTCAGTCCTCAATCACTTGACCGCTGCCTATGACCATGCCGAGGACGATGAGACACTGTATCACATCCGGGAAGCGCTTCAAATATCCAAAAGTGAAATTGAGGCAACTGGTAACGTCAATGAGACATTGCTTGAGTAGGCTTTGCGGGGACACTCACATCGGGCGGTCCATTGATGACTACAAAAATTACTAACTGTCCTGCCCAGTAGAGCAACCGAATAATTCTGTCATATGGCTCGTGACTTTGGTCTCTGGGGCGACCGGAGCTGCGCCGCTGTGTCTCTGGCTATATTCGCACTCGAGTAGCAACGAATGTGGGACCGATTGAAGCCATACAGCCTGTTGAACCGGATAGAACTCATATCAGGGAAGGGATTTATGATGGTGTGAGTGACAACCCTTCATGAGTCGATAGTATGATTGGAAGTCAGGTTTCAGACGACAATCCACCAGAGCAGGGATGGGCCTCCGATGAGCAAGAAATTGCCACTCTCGTTGAGGATCTTATTATTTCGGATGGAATCCCTGCTGAGGTAACAGACAAAGCGAAGAAGCTACACGATTCTGGTCATTCCCATGATGCACTCAAAACGATCCTCGAATCACTGGATTGATTGGGTGATTCTGGCGTGTAATAAAAGACTCATACTTCCGGTGCGGTTCTCGATGACTGGACAATACAGTCTGTGAAGGGCAAGGAACCGGCCCAATTGGGGGGACTACACTTCTATTGGGTTGTCAGAGGCTACCTTACCCATGTACCGCTACTCGCGCTACTGAATGAATCCCTACTGTCACCCAGATAATAACAGTGACGCCATTCAAATGATGAGAAGAGAATCAGTGTGCACTTGGACCAGCCACAGCACTCAGCTGCCCACACGAACAACTGACCACCCGTATACTGAAGCGGTTGGTACAGAAGACTCACCAACTGGCCCAGATTTCAGCGTCGGCAACTCTTCTCGAGGTTGCGTACGATCTGTATAAAATTCTCCCCTCATTCTCAATGCTGATTTTGTTGTTTCCGGTAGCTGGGTGTCTGTTAGTTCTCTCTAATTCGGTACTACAAGGACCGCTCCAGGCATTTCACTTAGTCAGAGGCTGAACAAAATAGACACCCAAAAGCGGCCCAAACGTCCATATAGGTTGGTATTCGATATTACGAGATACAAGCATGTGTGGATTTAGTGGGGCCACAACAGGAAATCACCATCAGTATCGCGAGGCCCTTCTCAAACTGACGACAGACGAAGATATCATTTCTGGAAATATAGGCCCTAGTATTCAGACTATCACTGAGATCGCCGCCGCCGTCCTGAATGTTCCCCGGGTTAATATTTGGCTCTTCAACGAGGATAGGACCCACCTCCGCTGTATTGACCAGCTTGATACTCAGACAGAGACCCATTCAAATGGCCAGGAGTTATCCGTCTCCGTATGTCCAGCGTACATCAACGCGCTTCAATCATCCCGAATCATTGACGCTACCGATGTGTCTTCTGATTCTCGTACTGCAGAACTCTACGAACAGTATTTCGAGTCACATGATATCGGCGCCCTCCTTGACGCCACGATTCGATCAGAAGGAGAGGTTATTGGCGTCATCTGTCACGAGCACATTGGCGGACCTCGAAAATGGACTGACCAAGAAATCCAGTTCGCTGGCGATATCGCCGACGTGATTCATCGGGCCTTCCGAAACTGGGAGAGCCGTCACCAACGTCAGCAGCTCCAATTCAGACAATCACTGCTTAATTCCCAACACGAGACCGTCCCGTATGGCGTTATAGTAATTAGCAACAATGGCGAAGTCCTGTCGTACAACGACCGGTTTCGAAACTTCTGGGGGTTGTCTGACAACGCACTTGAGCGAGAAATCACCGAATCTCTTTTCGAGCAGATACTGCCTCAGCTGGCGTCACCAGAGACGTTAGCTGACCGTATTGACCAGTTCCAGACCCATCCACACGAGGTTGACGATGGGGAACTCACTTTGTCTGATGGGCGGGTTGTAGAGTGGTATTCTGCGCCGGTTGTTGCTGACGATGATGAGTACTTTGGCCGCCTCTGGATGACTCGCGACATCACAGAGCGAAAAGAACGCCAACGGGAACTCGAACGAAAAAACCGGGCTATCGAAACGGCCCCGATTGGGATCACACTCTCCGACCCAGCACAACCGGACAATCCAGTTACCTACGTTAACAAGCGGTTCACAGACCTCACTGGGTATGCTGAAACAGACGTACTGGGACGGAACTGTCGGTTTCTACAAGGGGAGCAGACAGCGCCGGAACCAGTTGCAGAAATACGAGCAGCCATTCGACGCGGAGCGACCAGTAACGGCTGAGTTACAAAACTATCGCAAGGATGGGACACCGTTCTGGAACCGCGTCACGATTGCACCAGTGTATGACGACGATGGAGCGTTGTCGAATTACGTTGGTTTTCAGCAGGACGTCACTGACCGGAAAGAAGCGACACGGCAGCTTCGCGTGTTGCATCGTGTGTTACGGCATAATCTCTTGAATCGGCTGACAGTGATTCGAGGCTATGTCGATTCGTTAGTGGAGTCGCTGGCCGATGATGTCCCAGACGCTGTCGAGGGCATTCAGAACGAGATCGACCAACTGGAGGCGGTAATCAAGAAACACCGGAAGATCGTCGGTTTGCTGGATGAAGCACCAGAGCCCCGGACGTATACAGTTGATGAGATAGTCACACCTGCTGTTAGCACTGTTAGAAACGACTGACCCTGACGCAGATATCCGGATTGACACATGTGAGGAACAGGTCGAAGCCATCCCAGTAATCGATATCGCAATCGAGGAGTTGCTTCTGAATGCGATAGTCCATACTGATACCCAGCCAGCGAGAGTACAAATCACAAGTGAGGTACACAATGGATTTGTCGAGATTAGTCTCGCGGATAACGGACCTGGACTACCAGCCGAGGAGATCGCAATTCTCCTCGGAACGCAAGACGTAGAGCCGTTGAAACACGGGAAAGGGTTAGGATTGTGGCTTGTCTATTTAATCGTCTTTTTGTCCGGCGGGATGATCAACGTCGAGGACGCGGAAGGCCAAGGGACTGTTATTTGTATTAAATTACCACGGGTAGAGGCGTCTTCATCAGCGCTTGACTAACTGAATCGTTGAATCTGCTCGGTCGCTTCTGCTACCACTGGCTGCTCAGCGGATCCCCAACACATCTCTTTTGAGGATCGCACTGGCGAGATGGCCTGTTGCATTGGCTTACGAGTACATGTCGTATACGAATGTTTATTCACCAACTTTTAACAGGCAGGGAAATATCGCTTCAGTCGGATATGACAAAAGCGCTCAAAGCAAGCGGCTTCCTCGGACTTGCAACGATGATGGTAGTTGGACTGTACCAGTTCATTCTGCTCTCAGGTGGCACCGGTGTTCCAAGTTGGATGATCGGCGGGCACGCCCACCTCGGAGTGATTTCCATTCTTGCAATTGTCATGGGGTTTGCTGTGCCCGCTATTGGCGTCACAGGGCAACTCCGTACCGCTGTGACAGTCCTGTTCATCGCCGGACAGTGGGGGATTCCGGGTGTCGTCTGGATCGGTGAGGGTGCGGGGCTGACCTTCCTGATGCCAACCGCATTTCTGGGGCCTCGCGCTGATCGCCTCCATGCTAATCATGCTGTACAAGACACTCACTCAGGACCCAACCGCGCCAGGTGGTGGTGCCTCTCCGGCCTCTCTGGCTGACGACTGACCATTCAATAGCGAATCCTGAGTTCGGATCATAGACTTATTACAGATATAGTATCATTTTATTCCGACTACTTGAGAAAAGCCACTAACGGTTATTGCTGGTCTGTGGGTCTATGAGACCATGGCATCTCAGGAAGTCCAACTTCGAAGCACAGTCGCAGGATTCACAGCGGAAGGGAAACTCCACACACTGAGCGTTTGGTTCATTGTTGCGTTACGGCTGATGATGGGGATAGCGTTCTTCCAGAGTGGGTTCGATAAAGTGTTGTCAGGGAGTTTTAGCGCAGCAGGATATCTCCAGAATGCACCCCCGTCAAATGGAAGTCCCGTGGCTGACCTCTTCGTTTCAATGGGAAGCACGCCATGGTTCGTAGATTTCGTTAACGTTGCCGTTCCATGGGGAGAGGTGCTTATCGGCCTGGGCCTCATATTCGGTGTTCTGACACGCCTCGCTGCGTTCTGGGGCGCATTTATGATGCTGATGTTCTATCTGGGGAACTGGGACATTGCCCACGGCTACATCAACGGGGATTTTGCGTATATGCTTGTCTTCCTCTCAGTCGCCGCCTTCGGTGCTGGCCGTATTCTCGGTCTCGACCAGTACATCGAACAATACGAAATCGGTGGGCAACCGCTTGTTGAACGGTATCCATGGGCCCGATACTTCCTTGGCTAACATTTTCTCGTCCACTTCCGTGCCAACGATGAATTAATTGGCAGTGCTGAATCCGCATGCTTACTGAGCGGTGGTTTCAGAAGCGTACCTGAGCAATAACTGTATCCAGAAATTGGAGTGGGAGTTGGCTAACCAACAGTGACAGGTATTGGTCAGCTATTGTTGGTTAAGATTCCGCTGGCCTACACTGTCGCCGCTACATGCTGATACTCGGCTTGCGACGGTGTCAGCTGTAACGTCGATCCAGCCAATGCCAGCTCCCGCAGTACTTCTGGCGGAACCAAATCAGCACCTCGAAGTACGGCATCAAGCGCCCATTTACCGAACTGACTCGCACTCGGCGCAAGCACGCCGACGGATTCAGTAGCCACCTCGTCACGAATAACCCTCGCGCCCCGTCGGACACGTCGCCGTTCTTCCACGGTGCAGCTCACGCCTCAACCCCTCGCACAAGATCGCCGACCAACGACCCGCCGACATGGGCCCAACGTCCCAGCCGCGCTCCGAGCGCGTGTAGTTGCACCATTGCGAGAGCGTCTAAGGCGTTGTTGCTGCTAGCTCGATTGTCTCTGAGCTGCCGTCACCTGCGACAACAGCCACAGCAAACGCATTGCTATTTCAGTAGTGGGCTGCACCCGCACTGTCGACGCGGCGAAAGAGGGGTCGGCCCTAGGTCAGTCGTTCATGGGTGAGGTGGACAGTACATACCGCTACGGGTGTCCTGTGCATCTATTCACTGCAATCCGGAAGGAACACGCCACGGCTTACACCGTTTGCCATCTCCACTGTGTTGTTAATTCATACCACACTTATATGCCACCCTTGTCAAGTCTAAATGTCTATGATTGAGATGGGGGAGCGGATCCGTGTACTTCACATTGATGATGAACCAGATTTTGCGGAGACAACGGCCGCGCTCCTCGAGTCCGAAGATAGTCGATTTGATATCGAAACAGTCAACAGTGTCAGTGATGGGCTAACTCGCATTGCTGATGGCAGGTTCGATTGCATTGTCTCTGACTACGATTTGGGCGACCGGACAGGTATTGAATTACTCAAGGAGGTCCGCACTGAGTATCCAGAACTCCCATTTATTCTCTTTACAGGCAAAGGGTCGGAGGAAATCGCCAGTCAGGCTTTCAGCGCGGGTGCGACCGATTATCTCCAAAAGAAAGGCGGGACAGGTCAGTATGAGCTACTCGCCAATCGAATCCAGAACACGGTCAAGCAGTATCAAACTACCCGCGCTCAGCAATGGCTCGTTGACCTCGTAGAAAACACTGATCGGGTCATTTTCAGTTTTACCGCCGACTGGGACGACGTGCTGTTCATGAGTAGCTCCTACGAGGAAGTCTGGGGACGCACAATCGCTACCCTCAAGTCGGCACCGACAGATTTCCTGCAAGGTATCCACCCCGATGACCGTGAGAAGGTACGAAAGGCGATGGACAGCGTTTCCGAGGGAACGCAGTTGGATATCGAATTTCGTGTCAATCCAGACGAGGACTATGGACGATGGGTCCGGGCACACATGGAACCAATCGGTACCGGGACAGAGACTGAGAATCGAATTGGTGGCTTCGCGGCTGATATCACCGAGCATCGTCGGCGTCAAAACCGCCACAAACGGCAGCGTGAAACCCTTCTCAAGTTGGCAACGGATGACGCGGTGACGAGTGGCGACTTCCAGACTGCGGTCCAGCGGATCACTGAAGCTGCGGCACACGTCTTGGAGGTCCCTCGGGTAAATGTCTGGCTCGTCGATGATGCTGGAGACACAGAGGTGTTGAAATGTACCGATCACTACGAGACCCAAACCGACAGCCACGAACAGGGCCCGGTCCTGGTCTGTGAAGACTATCCAGCGTATCTCCGGGCTTTAGAATCGCATCAGGCAATTGATGCTGTTGATGCTCTTGCAGACCCTCGAACGGCGGAGTTACACGACTATCTCACCGACAACGACATCGGCGCACTGTTGGACGGAACCCTGCGTTCGGAGGGTGATGTTATCGGCGTTGTCTGTCACGAGCACGTCGGCGAAACCCGAGAATGGACGGACGATGAGATCGATTTTCCTGAGTGATATCGCCGATCTCGTCCACCGAGCGCTTCGAAACCGTGAACGAAGGGAGCGTGAAGAAGAGCTGAAACAGTATCGTAGCTACATTGACCGTGTTTTCGATACAATTGATGATGTGTTCTTTGTCCTAACCGAGGACGGTAGTTTGATCCGGTGGAATGACACCTTCACCAAGGTAACCGGATACACAGATTCGGAAATCGAATCAATGGACCCGGTTGACTTCATGACCGAGGCTGATCGGGATGAAACAGTTGCAGCAATAGAGCAAGTGATTGACGAGGGGCATGCTCAACTTGAAGCATCGGTTGTAACTAAAGACGGAACCACGATTCCATACGAGTTCGTCGCAAACCGTGTCAATCATCCCGACGGCACGACCCGTATTGTCGGCATTGGCCGAGATATCAGCGCACGTCTCGAACGTGAGCAGAAACTCAAACGCATCCGTGAACAAATGGCGTTTGCGTTGGATATTACGGATTCAATACTCTGGGCAATTGATCTTGAAACAGAGAAATCGACCGATTATGGTCCGACTGAACGCGTGTTTGGGGCGGAGCCGGAGGGAATCGACGACTTCATCGCGAACGTCGTCCACCCTGATGACCGGGAAACGGTATCGAAGGTATTCGCAGAAATCAGGGAGCGCAAAACCGAAGAATTCAATGTAGAATTTCGAACGGTTCCGTCTCCTGATGAGACGAGATGGGTCCTCTCCATAGGATACATCCGGAATGACGAGACGCAGGAACCGGACAGACTGGTCGGTCTTGCGACGGATGTGACCGAGCGACGGAAACGCGAACGCGAACTCCAGCGGCAGAACGACAGGTTAGAAGAGTTTACCAGTGTTGTCTCACATGACCTTCGGAATCCGTTGAGTGTGGCGGAAGGCCGCTTGCGGCTGGCCCAGGTGGACTGCGATAGTGAGCATCTCGATGACGTAGAGACGGCGCTTGCCCGTATCGATACGTTAGTTACCGATCTTCTGACACTGGCACGGGAAGGAGAAGAAGCTGGTGGACAGGATATACTCAATCTCGGCGAAGTTGCACGCACCTGTTGGAAGACAGTCGAGACAGCAGATGCAACACTTGAAATCGAACTCGATCATCAGGTCCGTGCGGACAGAAGCCGCCTCCGGCAGCTTTTCGAGAACTGTTATCGAAATGCCGTCGAGCATGGTGGTGAGGCGGTAACGATAACTGTCGGCCATCTCGACGGTGGCTTTTATATTGAGGATGACGGACCTGGAATCCCCGAAGGAGACAACGAAGAGGTGTTCAAAGCCGGCCATTCAACGAACACAGAGGGAACCGGCTTCGGGCTGAGTATCATACAACAGGTTGTTGAGGCCCATGACTGGAATATACGCGCAATCACTGGTTCGGCGGGTGGGGCTCGCTTCGAGATTACTGGTGTCAAATTCAGCGATAAGTAATATTCCCCATGCGGCAAACGGCGGTGGTTCCCTACACTGTCGGTACCCGGACAGCCTGTCGCCGAGTTCGAGGTCAGTCAAATATCGGACCAGCCACCTCAGCGGCTCACACCTTGGTCGACCGTCCGTGTACTGAAATGATCAGTACAGGGAACCCAGATATTATGATGTTGGAACTTGACAACTCAAGCACATAAATGCCAAACAGACTGAAAGAAGCGATAAAACAGATTCAAATTGTCAAGGAAGAAGTAGACGACCCCGAAGTTTCTGCGGAGTTGGAGCAGGCACTGGAAGCGCTTAAAAACGCGGTAGAGTCACTTGAAGACAACGAGTGATTCGTATCATCAGGGGATTCTGACTGGATCGGCCATGTTCAATTCGCACGCTTACTGAGCGGTGGTTTCAGGGGTACTTGAGCAACAAACGATGGTCAGAATGCGGATTGAGAGTTGGCTAACCAACAATTGTGGGCGTAAGTCGCCGCTTGTTGGTTAGTACTCCGCTGTTCTACACTGTCGCTGCTACGTGCTGACACCCGTCTGTGGCGGCATTATCCGTACTAGATCTGGTGAACCCTATCGCAGTACCTTGCTCAGCACGTTAGATGAGATGTCCGAGAGAGTCAGCTTCGTGAGCCAATTTTGACTGCTCCGGTGACGTGCCTGAGTGCTTTCCAGAAAACGACTCCGGTGAGACGGCCTGTTGCATTGCCGTGAGCTTCGACCGCAGTTGGCCACTTGTCGAGCGCACCAACTCATCGTCTGGCCAGGAATGGACTTCGGGCCCGTCGAAGCGCGTTGCGACTTGCTGGACTGTATTCAACTGTTCGAGGGCGTACTCGACCCAGTACTGATGGCTGTCTTGCATCTGCTGGAGTTCGTCTATCGCTTGCCAGCGGGTCATCAACAGAATATCGCAATTCGAACGAAACGATCACCGCGACATCCACGCCATCGTCGAAACTATTGAGAAGCCCATTGTCGCGACGACGAGCGTGATCTTCGCGAGGAGTTCGTACTGGTCGCTGTTCATGCTCCCTCCATGGCGTCGACGACGGATTGAGCGGGCGGTGCAATCGGTGTGGACCGTCGTCCGTGGTCCGGTAGTGGCGTACACTGGATCGACGCTCACGAGCGACAGCGATGGCTCTCATGTCCTGTCGCTCGGATTTACTTCCTAGTGTGAGCGTTTCCACCACTGCCACATGCACCAGACTACCTACGTGAGTAACACTATATTCCCCATTCCGCGGCGTTTGCGTTCGACGAGATCACGGGCCTCCAGACTGTCGAGCGTGCGGCTGACCGTCGCTTTCGAGAGGTCCGTTCGGTCGCCAATCTCACTCTGAGGCAGGACGCCATCGGCGTCAAGCACCGTCTGATAAACTAGTCTTTCATTGCTCGCGAGTCGTTCCGAGGTGGTCTCCCATTCCCGTCGACGAGCCTGCAGCAACTCGTTCGCTAGCGTCGTCGGGCTGCTGGGCCGGTGGATCTGAGCGTTTGGTGTCCGCTGTGGCCACCGCTGACGAACCAGCGCCGCTGAGCAGCACTGTCGCGCTCGCTCCCGCAGCACACGCCCCGACCGCGATGACGACCGCGTCACCGAGGGAGAACTGCCAGCTACTGATTCCAATACGCTCACCACCAGCCACGACGGTCGGGGTCGCCTGCAGGAACTGTGTGACGAGGATAGCGGTAGCGATGACGAGAAGCCCAGCTGCGAGTACCTCGGATCGTGGGCGGGAGCGGAGCTGTCTCATCGGGCACCCCTGTCGAGTCGAACGAGCGAGTCGACGGTCTCGGTACGAAGGTTGACCACGACACTGTACTCGGTCCCGGAGTCAGGTGGTGTCACGACGACGAGCACGCGGTCGCTGCTCCATTGCGGCTCGCGTCGCTCGAAGATCACGGTGTCGTCGTGCTGTCGGACGGTGAACGCAGACGCGTTGGGGGCGACCACCGCCTGCAGGGACGCGTTCGGAGTGGCTCCGAGCACTGCTGCGCGGTCGCTGGAGAGCTGTGTCGGAATCCGACGAACGGTGTATGCAGCGCTGTCTGCCGCCGGGATGTCGCCGCCGACTGTCTCGACGGATGTGACGATTTGCTGTGCTCGGACACGCATTTGCGTACCGACTGCTGGCGGCTCACGGTCGACCGTTCGGACGACGTACTGACTGTCACTGTGGCTGATCTCGATTCGGGACACCGTGTGCACGTCTTCGACCAGTTCGTGCCGCTGTCCGCTATCAATCGTGGCGATGAGTGTGTCGTCCTCGACGGCGAACTCGTGGGTGTCGTCGGGGACGATGCCACTGACACTGCCAAATACTGCGAGGCTGCTCCCGAGGACGATCAGCGAGAGGACCAGCACCAGTCTGGAGGGAGGGACTGGGGACATGGTTGATTCTCGAAACATCGGTGATATGAACCTGATGGTTTTCATCAGTTTCAGCGTGTGAAACGCCGGTGAAACGCGTTTCATTCGTGTTCCACAGCTGTTTCCAACGGTACTTTACAAGGACTTTCTTGTAAGCCACGACCACAGCAGTCGGACGACCGTATGCAGTCGACCGCGGCTCTAGCTCGACGCTGGCCGGGGTCGCCCTGCGGGTCCCCGCCCGACTGGTGTCAGAGTAACCAATGCACCCGAATCAATCCACATGGAGCGAAAATCATGCAACGTGACTACAGACTCGCGATGTACGCCCTCGGCATCTCGACCGTGTTGTTAATCGCCAGTGGCGCGACCGTCATCGCAGGCGCGAGCCAATCTGATGGGATCGACGGCCCGATCAACGAGACGGCCGACGCCCCGGCCAATGAGACGGTCGACATGCGACTGGACACGGACCAGCAGATCAACGTAACGGCGACCCGGACCAACGACAGTGAGTACACCTTCCAGCAAGCGCAACGCACATGCAGCGGTGCCCTTCGCCTCGACAGTCCCGAGCGCAACAGCACCCGCCATCAGGTCAGAGACGTGACCGTCACACTTGTCACCCACCACGATGGTGCGACAGTCGACGCAATCGGTCGCCAGCGGCTTGCCGAACTCGCCGTCGACGAGACGAGCGACCGCGCAGGGCTCGGTGAATACAGCCACCTCGAAGTACAGGTCAATCAGTACTACGAGTCCACAGAGCGAGTGGAACCGCTGGACGTTGCCGGGATTCACGTCCGACCTGTCGACGACTGCCTCCCGTCGGTTCGGGGGACGGTCAACCGAACCAACGAGACGGTCGACGTGCGAACTGTCCGGCCAGACGTCGACGAGGTAAATCTGAACTTCGTCGACGAGGTCGGCGTGCTCGAACAAGATGACCGAGAACTGATAGAGCATCTTGTCGTGGCCGACGGACAGACGAGCTACAACGTTCGGACACATCTGGACGCAACGACGCTGGAAGCGACAGTCACGGAAGCGACCGCCGATGGCGCCGTCGATATCGAACTCCAGCGGCCCGACGGAAACGGGAGTTCGGTCATGCTGACGGTCGATCTCGACGCGGAGACCGTTACCCACACCTGGGTCGAACTCCAGATAGCTGAAGAGAACATCGAAATGGCCGACGGAGACGGTCAGGCCGAAGCCGAAAACACATCCGAACAGACTGATAGCGTCGCTATCGACCTCGACGAGTCGACCGTAACAGTGGTGAACAACACGAGCGGATAACGGCCTCTCTACACTATCGCACGGACGTTCGACTCTCTGGTAGCGACTGGGGTCACGTGGCTTGTAGCGGTTTTTGGGGACGGCTATAAATAACCCACACTGCTGATGGCTGAGTCGTCGTATAGCGGTCTCGGTGACGCCGGGGTGTTTTGGTTAGCTACCCAACTGACACCCGTCATATCACCACGACATCCACGCCATCGTCGAGACCGTCGAGAAGCCGAGAAAGAGTGTGCGGCCCTGGGTGAGTAGTTCACGAGCGGGACGGTCAGTATAGCACAGGTATGTAGTAGTCTATCGGGATTCCAGTCGATGGATAGTGAGTTATCCGACGGTTTGTCATTTGATGCGGTGATGTTGTCCGCGGAGAATCAGTATTGCACCAGTAATTCCCAGCAGCCACTGGAGTACGACGACTGTGAGGCTTCGCTCTGTCCCCCGATGTTCTTGAACCACGGTCGGATAGACGACGTAGTAGCTGTTGTCGGCCTGAACGAGTTCGTGAGCACCTGAGAGTTCGTCGGATGTTTCGTAGGAGCCTGTTTCGATCGCGGTTCGGACGCCTTTGTTAGTACTTTCCAGAGGGATTGCGATATATCTGAGTGCTTCCTCTTGTGAGACGGCCTCAAGTCCGTACCAGACAGTCCCGTTTGGACGCTCCTCGCTAACGGGCTGGAAGAACCCTTCTTCCCTGATATGGACATAACTGTATTCGTTGTTAATGAAATGTTTCGTTGGTCCATCGTACGTGATACCCCCGTTGGTATGGATAGCTCGCTCAAGAACACAGGAACGACTCGGTTCATCACCAAAACACGCCACATCGGAGTCGAGGGGAACGGGATGGGTTGAGAACGTGTAGGTGCCGTTCGCGGAGAACGAGACTTCACTGGCCTCGTATCGATACCTGTCTGGGTCACCGATGTCAAACGCGCCCACGACTAGCGGGTTCAGAAGCAAGATGAAGCCGACGACGATTGTGACCTCACCGCGGTATCGCGTGACAGAGGACCAATCCATAAGAAATCCTGTTCATCACTTAACTGAAAAGCCTACGGATGAAGCGGATCTATCCAGTATTCAGAAAGGAGTCGTGTATGGGATCGCAGAACTCAAAAATACAACCTGAATTCAGTCATCCGAAACTATAGATCTGCATGCTTACTGAACTGTAATTTCAGGAGAGTTCCCGAGAAACAAACGATGGTCAGAATGCGGATTGCAGAGTTGGCTAACCAACAGCCATGGCCAGTATTCCTCACTTGTTGGTTAGTGCTCCGCTGTTCTACACTGTCGCCGCCACGTGCTCATACCTCGCCTGCGACGGCGTCGGCTGTAACGTCAACCCGGCCAACGCTAACTCCCTGAGCACTTCCGGCGGCACACCCTCCGCGTTCCGAAGCCCGGCGTCGAGCGTCCATGCACCATACTGACTCGCACTCGGTGCGAGCACATCAACCGACTCAGTAGCCACTTCCTCACGAATCGCCCGCGCTGCCCGCCGAACCCGCTTGCGCTCTTCGACAGTGCAGCTCACGCCTCAACACCTCGCACCAGATCGCCGACGACAGCAAGAGGGGGGCGTATGAGTGGCCCCTACTTGACTAGGGGTATGAGGTCATGGTGTGGGATCAGCAGTTGGCGGTGCCAATGAGAGAATACAATCAATATAACTACATATAAAGTTGACACTTCTTCACCCTATACATGTTGAGGATTCTTTTAAGCGGCTGTAGTGGTGGATGTCGGTAGGCTTATTTTCTTCGTAAAGTGACAACGTAGCATGGATTCGGGCCAAGTGATCGCAATTGTGTTGGCAATCCTTATGTTGCTTTCTGGGTGCTCGGGACTTGGCGGAATAGGGCAAAACGAGCCAACCCAGCCAGAGTCGACTGAGGTATACGAGAATCCGTCCGAAGAACCGGCACCCGATACCGAAATCAATGCTGCCACATCGACAGTAACACCAACATCGGTAGACTCCGATGATGACGGGCTGAATGACCGGCGTGAAGCCGAACTCGGAACGGACCCAAACAAGGCTGATACAGACGGTGACGGTCTCAATGATCATCGTGAGGTGACTGAACTCAAAACAGATCCAACCTCGGCTGATACCGATAATGATGGGCTTGCTGATGCCGCCGAACTGAAGCGCGACACCGACCCACGTAACCGCGATACAGACAACGATGGACTCGCTGATGGTGCTGAGATCGAGTACGGTACTGACCCATCCGTTCGGGATACCGATGGCGACAATCTCCTTGATGGCTGGGAGGTCCACAGCGACGTCTATCCAGACGCGAATCCACTGCACAAGGATGTCTACGTCGAGATTGACTACATGAAGAGCTACTCGCTTCCTGACGAGGAGCGGGCGCTAATCAAGTCCAAGTTTGCCGACGCACCGGTGTCGAATCCGAATGGAACGAACGGAATCGACCTCCATCTCATTAGGAGTGAGCAGGTTCCCTACACTCGTACGCTTGGAGGTATGCAGACAGACGAATACGAAGAAAAGTATTTTGACCACAACGGGCAAGCATACCATTACGCGATTTTGGTTGACCGGAGTTCACTCTCAGGGTCTGTCGATGGTGGCGGCGCTGTGGGTATAATGCACGTTTCGGGGACCGTCGACGACACACGCATGGGGACCACGTTCATACACGAACTTGGGCACTCGTTAGGTCTGGTACCTGATGTATACAATGGCATTGACAGTACCGACGTTCCGTTCGACGAATACCCGAGTGTATTGAACTACAACTCTCCCTCGGATCACTATAGCTACTCCTCAGAAGCCGCCTCCGACGCTGGCTTCGACGACTGGGAGTATATCGAGAAGAAAATGTACACTCCACCAACTCGGCTCATGCCGGGCCCTAATGCGCTGGATCAATGCGTTGCCGTTTCGTTCGCAGGCGGAGATGGGTCCGCTAGCGATCCGTACCAGATCGAGACACTCCGCCAGCTTGAGTGCATCGGCGTCGACTCTGATGCTAATTATGAACTCGTCTCGGATATTGACGCAACGTGGCGAACTGGGTTCGACCCGACACTACGGTTCTCCGGAACTCTCGATGGAAACGGCCACACAGTTCGTGGACTTACTGTCCATCGGTCGGGCAGCGCCGGTGGGGTCGTCAAGACACTCAATGGCGGAACGATCAAGCGACTCCACCTCCGCAATGTCTCCGTCCGTGGACAGGACAATGTCGGGGGCGTAGCCAGCACCTCAAGTGGCACGATCACGCAGGTCACTGTTACAGGGAGTGTTCGCGGAGAGCGGCGTGTTGGCGGTGTCGCTGGCGTTGTTGCCGAGCCGAATGCCAACTACCGGGTTGGCGAGATATCCGCCGTCGAAGTGAATGCCACAGTTGTTGGTGAATACAACGTTGGCGGTCTCGCCGGCAACAGTATTGGAAATCTGACAAACTCAGCAGTCTTTGGTAGCGTCCGTGGCGAATCGGAAGTCGGCGGACTGGTCGGAACGAACTATGCACCCGGTCGGGTCGCTTCCTCGTTTAGTGCCGCGACTGTTAGCGGCGAAGAGCGTGTGGGTGGCGCTGTCGGTCGAAACTACGAGAATGGCCCGGTTGAGGATGTCTACTGGAACGCTGACGCCGCTGGTCAGTCAGCGTCGGCCGGCAGCCCCACGTCAAACGGGCTTTCCGCAGACGAGATGACTGGAGAAGCCGCCACAGAGAATATGTCTGGATTCGATTTTGGCGGGCCATGGGTTACAACCGACGACTATCCCGTGCCTGACTGGCTATCTGAACGGGTCACACCGGAGATGCATACTAGCCCGTTTTGAACTTACTCGCACCGTCGTGGGACCTGCATCAGACAAGACCCAGCGCGGGGTCATGCTCTCTCAGGAGTTCATCTCGGTCATCGCGACCCATGCGAAACACACACAATTGGGAAGAAGTAGAGATATCGCTACCCGGCTCGAGCCGTCGCCACGACGTGTTGATGCCCGTTCTGGGCGGGCGTCGGCTGCAACGTCAACCCGGCCAGCGCCAGCTCTCGGAGGACCTCAGGCGGGACACCGCTGGTCCGCAGCACAGCGTCGAGCGTCCAGGCGTCGTATTCCGAGCGGACGGGTGGCGTCGTCTCCACCAGAACGGTCGGCACGGTTTCACGGAGGGTGCGGACAGCATGCTGGACGCGCTTCCGGTTCTCGACCATGCAGCGGACTGAGCTCACGCCTCAACACCTTGGACAAGATCGCCGACGAGCAACCTACCGACGTGCGGGCCAACATCCCAGCCACGCTCCCCACGCGTGTATTCACACCACTCCGAGAGCGTCTCGAATGATGTCTCTGCCAGCTCAACTTTCTCTGCCTCACCGTCAGCCGCCACAACAGCCACGGCAAACTCGTAGCTATCCCAGTAATGCGCTGCCCCCTCGCCGTCGACGCCGAGAAACAGCGGTCGGCCTTGGGTGAGTAGTTCGCGAGCGGGGCGCTCAGTACAGACCAAGCATCGACTACTCACAGGTGACCGGTATGAGGCAGGACGTTTCTATGTATAGGCTGGTATATGAAGTGAAATGATACTACCGGTGGGTTCAGCATCGTTAAATTGGATATCGCCATCCAATCGAGACATGATTCGTTTGACTAACCACAGCCCCATCCCACTGCTGTGTGTCAACGAATCGATGCTGTCTTCCCCTGAAATCACGCTTCGTTCTTCCGGTGGGAGTCCAGGCCCGTTATCTATAACTTTGAGTTCAACCATTGTCGCGTGTTTCGTTGCCGTTATCCTCACCTGTGCTGGCGTGTCGCCAGTATGTACAATCGCGTTCTCGACGAGTTCTTCGATGCCCCGTTGTAACTCAGGGATCAATAGTAGCTGTATGTCCGCCGGAACTTCGACTGTAATCTCAACGTCTGGATATTCCGTCATCACTCGTTTGACAGCGGTATCCACAACATCGGCGAGGTTGAGGTGGGTTGGATCCGATGGGTCTAAAAGAAGTTCAACAATTTCGCGCTGCTTATCAGTTTGCTCAAGGATGCGATCAGCTACTTTTTCAATCGTCATGGCTAATTCTACTACTTGATCTGAGTCCTGATCTTGAAGCATCTCCGCGTGCCCCAGAACCACGGTCAACTCGTTATAAAGTGTATGCCGTAGCATCCGATCAAGGGACGCAATATGTTGTTCCCGTTCGATCTGTTCGGTGAGATCATACATCGTCGCAACGATCCCCTCAACATGACCAGCGTTGTCTTTGAGCGGAAAATATCGGATCTCAAACGTGCGGTCTGCTCGTGTCGGCCGTGTTCGTGTCATCCGGTATTGGACTCTCTCGCCGTCGAACGCTTGCTGCAAGTATGGTTCGACTGTCTCGTAGATATCCGAGCCGATGCCGTCGCCGAGCGTCATCTCGGTCAGCGACTCGGTATCGAGACCGTGGAAGTCGCGGTATGCCTCGTTGGCAAATAGATACTGATTGTCTTCATCGATTGCGGCGATCAACTCCTCGGCATCTTCAATCGCAGATTCGTACTGACGAAGCTTGAACTCTCGCTCCTTGCGGTCAGAGATATCCTGCTGGACGGCGACATACGCCTCGACTTCACCATTGTCGTCAGTTAATGGTGCAATCGTCTGGTGCGCATAGTACACCTCACCTGATTTTCGTTGGTCTTGAATCTCTTCTTCCCAGACGTCTCCACTGGAGATTGTCGACCACAATCGCTCGTAGTACTCGTTGGACATCTCGTCAGATTTGAGTATACGCGGGGTCTGGCCAACGACCTCATCGCTTTCGTAGCCGGTGGCCCGCTCAAAGGCTGGATTTACGTACGTGATGGTACCGTCCGGATCGGTCATATAGATTGAGTGGCCCGCTGATTCGACCGCTCGCTGGAACCGACGAAGCATCTGCTGGTACTCGACGCGTTCAGTCATGTCCTCTTGGAACCCGATGTAGTTTGTGACCTCGCCCGTAGCGTCGGTAACCGGCGCAATTGTCACGCGGTTCCAGAACTCTGTTCCATTTTTGCGGTAGTTCTGCAGTTCCACAGTCACGGGTTCTTCAGCGTCGATGGCCGCACGCATCTCGGCGACTGGGCTAGGATCGGTGTTCTCACCTTGGAGAAATCGAATATTTTGACCGACTACATTCTCTTCCTGATAGCCGGTCAATTCTGAGAACTTGTTGTTCGCGTAGACGAGCGGATTGTCCGGTTGGTTGGCGTCAGCTATCGTGATACCGATGGGCGCTTCGTCGATGGCCCGGTTCGTGAGGTGCAGTTCTTTCTGTTGACCAACATCCCGAAGAATGAGGATGACCGCCGGTGCTTCAGCCCACATCACTCTGGCTGCGGTAATCGCAACTGGGGTATGTACCCCATCGGCAGCGATGAGTTTCCCGTTACAGTGGTCGAGAGTCCGAGAACCAGACTGTACTGCATCAAGGAAATAACTGAGAGAAGTGCCGTCGTCTGGGAGGAGAATGTCCGCTATGGAGTCGTTTGATATCTGACCGCGGTCGCCGCCGTAGATGTCAGTTACTCCACTATCGTTGAGATACGCTATTTCACCATCCCGAACGATTCCAATAATGTCGTGTGCAGCGTTGAGGAGTGTTTTAGCTCGGGCCTCCGTATCGACGATATCACGCTGGTTGCGGTGGTATCTGACTGCATCGGTAATGAGCGTCGCGATACGCTCCCACTGATTTTCATGGCGTTCTTTGACCATATAGTCGGTGACGCCGGCAGAAATGGCACGACCGGCGACCGCTTCGCTCCCCTCGTTTGTAAATAGCATAAACGGCAGTGTCGGAGCCTGTGCACGGACTGCTTCAAGAAACGCGATGCTATCCGTATCTGGCAGGTCGTAATCACTGACGATGCAATCAACCCGTGTCTCCCTCCCCAAGATATCAATAGCCTCTCCGACCGACATTGCGGAGATGACCCGGATATCACCTTGGTCTGGAAGCACACGTTCACAGGCGGCGGCAAATTCGCGTCAGCCGTAACTGTCAGAACATAAATTAGTTCCACGATTCTATATACTACCAAACCTCTGTCCATCAATCAAGTTGGCTATTCCCCCTTTGGTATCTCTGAGCGTGTCATAGAGATATTCTTACGGGATTTTCCATCTATATTCGACTGAATCACCGACTCGGTAAGCACACTTACTGAGTAGTTTTTCAGGAGAGTACCCGAGCAACAAACGACGTTCAAAATGTAGATTGGTAGTTGGCTAACCAACAGTGTGGGTATCGGTCAGCTATTGTTGGTTAGCGCTCTGCTACTCTACACCGTTGCCGCCACGTGCTGATACTCGGCTTGCGACGGCGTCGGCTGCAACGTCAACCCGGCCAGCGCTAACTCACGTAGCACCTCCGGCGGCACACCCTCAGCATCCCGCAACACAGCATCCAACGTCCATGCACCGTACTGGCTCGCACTCGGCGCAAGCACATTAACCGATTCCGTCGCTACTTCGTCTCGAATGGCCCGAGCGGCTCGACGAACACCGCCGCCGTTCCTCCACGGTACAGCTCACGCCTCAACACCTCGCACGAGATCGCCGACGAGCGAGCCGCCGACATGTGGCCCAACGTCTCAGCCGCGCTCCGAGCGCGTGTACTCACACCACTCTCCAAGCGTCTCGAAGGGCGTCTCGGCCAGCACATCCTTCTCGGCGTCACCATCGGCCGCGATAGCAGCCACGGTGAACTTGTAGCTGTCCCAGTAGTGGGCAGCACCCTCGCCGTCGACGCCCAGAAAGAGTGGTCGGCCTTGGGTGAGTAATTCGCGTGCGGTACGGTCAGTACAGGGTAACCACACATTATTCAACACGTTGATCAAATCGATATCTGTCAAGAAAGATATGACCGATACAGAGGGTAAAGTCAGCACAGGTCTCGGCGTGGCGGATCGACCGCCGGTCTCGGACGATGGGGGCGGAGGCCGTACGTCTTCATTGAGGTTCATGATGTTGTCGGGACCACTCCCATAATCAAGCATGTGCCTCACTTGCTTGTCCTCCGTCCGTTGGTAGAGCAACCGATCGTCATCTAGGATATCCCCTGCGCAGAGTTTCTGGTCTGATTAACGAGGTGCCCCTCGAAATCCACATATTCCCCCCCAAATTCTGTGACTGTTCATCGTTACTATGCCATGTTACATCAGTGTGCTCGGGCCTCCTCAATAGCAATCTCAATCAACTAGTTATTGCTATTATCAAATAACTCCAGTAGCCATATTTATACAATATCTCATCGTAATCCTTGCTAAGTCATGCACAAATATACCCGCCGGCAAGTGCTTTCAACGGGCACTCTCAGCGGTTTCGGGCTGCTCACTGGATGTATGTCAAGTGATGATAATACCTCTTCAGCTACGGAGACAGTTACGCCTAAAACAGTTTCTGGAGGCTCACTCGTTGAAATTGGAAATCTTGAGATATGGCCTCAACGAGTGTATCCGGTTAGAGAGATCGTTGATCCTGAGGTATCTGATCATGTCTACAAGGCCCCGCAGGATACACAATGGATTCTATTTACAATTCGTTTTAAGCACTTAGGAGAAAAAGAATCAGAGGTTCAAATTCCGCGGCGGACTAAGTTTGGTTTCATAGTAGGTGGGAATTCGTATCCTGCTAAGCTTACTATTCAGGAAGATATAGAGGAAGAGAATTTTCACCCTTGGAATACAGAGCCTGGAGAATCGATTGAGTCATTTCGTTCAACTGAAGAATCACTCCACCATCCCGCAAATACAGAGAAACGTTTCGGGATTATACCCATCCCACGAAAGCACCACTATACAGAAGAGGGTGTCATAAAACGACTACCACACCAAAGAGCAGGGTCTATGCTGAGGTGGTATGAGCTCAGCGACCCTGCAAGATGATCCTTCGGTAGAGTCGTTCTTCAATGTCGCGGAAACCGAGACGTTAGCGTTGTTTGAGCATTTCTCCTTCGAGTTTCTCGCAGAGTTCGACGTGTTCGCCCCGGCGGAGACGGGGCGAACACGAGAGCACGAGCCACCAGAGCTGATGCGTGGGTTCCTCCATTGCTACTACCACGACACCTACGGCATTCGTCCAATTGAACGAGAGCTACAGAACACGTTCGTCTGGCTTGGCTGTGGTTTCGATCGACCGCCGTCGAGAGACGCGGTCGATCGCTTCCTTACCGACCTCGAACACGTCGTTGACGAAGTGTTCGATAGACTCGTCGAGCAGGCCGCCCGCCGCGGCCTGCTCGACTTGACGTACTCAATTGATTCAACGGACGTGAGAGCGATGCCCGCCGATTCAGACGCGTCGAAATGCTACGATCCCACAGCTGAAGAGTACTACTACGGCTACGGCTGTACGATCGTTTCGACCGGACAAAAGATACCGATCGCAGCGGAGTTTACCGAAAGCAAACAAGCGCCAGAAGAGACGGCGATGCGCGTCACGCGTGACGCGCTCGCCGTCGCCAAGCCGGTGTGGATGCTTGGAGACAGCGCCTACGACACGCTCGACTGGCACGACCACCTGCTGGTCGCAGGGGTCGTGCCAGTCGTTCCGTACAACCCACGAAACACTGACGACCCGAAAGACATCAAGTACAGGGTCGAAGACCGCATCGACGAACACAGTGAGGACGTTCAGCTCAAGCAATCCATCTTGGACGAGACGTACAACCGCCGCACAGGAGTTGAGCGAACCAATGAATCAGTGAAGGACTGCGGCCTCGGGCGAACGCACGCCCGAGGCCGCGTCCACGCACGAGCGCAGGTTTTCCTCGCTCTGTGCCTTCGCCTCGTCGTCGCTATCACCAACTATGAACGAGGAGACAATCCGGGAAGTACTGTGATCACAGTGTGAGAACTCTTCTATGACACCCTCATCCCACGAAAGCACCACTATACAGAAGGTAAACTAGGGTACTCCCCTGATATTGATAACACGTATGAGATCAAGTGGGGCAGTCTAAAACAGATTTATGAAAAAATACCATAGGTTATCCTTGATGATTCGTGGGTGCATAGCTACAATGCGTGTCTAAGCAGGTAGGTTTCTCAAAATCTGAGGTGTGCAAAAATTCTCATTTCTTTGATATCGTGTCATTACTAAGTTAACATGATCAAAAACAGATTAAATAGTGATGAAATTAGCATAAAGCATTAATTACCACTCACAATAATTACTACACATGACGAATAAGAGGCGCCGTCGGATTATTAAAGGATTAGGGATTGGTCTTTTTTCAGGACTGAGCGGTTGCTCCAGTACGAACTCAGAGCCTGATAATCCAACCAAAACAAATTCTAATCAAAACACTCCCCAAAGTACCACTAGCTCACAGGCAACTAGTACCCCCTCCCGTTCAAAGCCAAAATTAGCTGGATACGGGTTTGCAGAATACGGGATTACAGGAGATGTATATGTTGAAGAGGGAAATCCCGAATTTTTACAGATGGACCTCACGAATAAATCCGGTCGAACTTATCCGGCAGTTCATATCGAGTTCCGAGATAAAGAGACATGGCGAACCCAGTATGGACCAGGAGAACATACGAATGTCTTCTTAGATGTAGGGGAACCCCTTGAACCCGGAGGACGGTCCCCAATTGAAAAATTCACAATTTACCCACAGTTGTGGCCAGAAACACTCCCTGATACAACACCGTATGATCCGAGGGAGGTGCCCAGCGATCTCATTAACGAGCAGAAACAAATTCTCCACGGAGAAATAGTATCTGATGAGATCCATATCCCTCTTCCGGATACGATTGATGCCTCGTCAGTGAGCCATGGATTTATTCAGTCAATTCCTACGCCAACTGAAAAGATACGATTTGAGATCGGGAGCGACTCGGACCTCGCTGTTGACTCTGACGCCGGAATTCGAATACCTAGTGAAATACTCCCGTCAGCATATCACGGTGGGAATCCATACCGTATGGAACTTACTGGAGTAACCCAAGAACTTTTCCGACTCGTCACCCTCCCAGTTCCTGAATTCTCGATATCGAACTTCACTGCTAACGGAGAAGTTGACTCGGAACAATTAGTATGGGAAGATCTATCGTATGATCTAACAATCGGTGATGCACTTGTCGATGAATTCACCCTAAAAACGGCTGTTGACGGAGTTCCTGGTGGATTCGAAGAGACATCAGTTCAACCGGGCACGACGAATAGTATTAGCCTTACAGCAAGCACAGATCGGTCACTTGGTCTCCCCGTAGAGACAGAACAAATTTCTATCCTATCGATGACGCCCTACCCCGTTGCTGAAGCAACAACGGACATCTCTATTTCTGAGTAATAGCCTAATTTATCCGATCATTGGATCATATGCCATTTAAAACCTGAATCAAGTCTATGATATATAATGCCACGGGTCATTCGTCTTTAGCTAAGAGAAGAACCGCATGACAGCAGCGGCTTATCGAGGCTTCTTTGCGAGAGGAATGAGGAGGCGGCGTCTGTGTACAACGATGCCTCCTCACCTCGAATTATGCGTCGGCTCACTACACTGTTTCCCTCCGAGTTCCTCGAAGAGCACGCCGAGGAACTCGGCGTGGTCGAACGAGAGGGGCAAGCTTCAGATTCCCGTCCTCGTGTGGGCGCTCGTGTTCGGCTTCGCCGCAGGCGAGAGCCGAACGCTCGCCGGCTTCAGACGCAGCTACAACTCCACGGCTGACGAGCCGATCTCTCCCGGTGGCTTCTATCACCGGTTGACGCCGACGCTGGCGGAGTACCTCCGCGACCTCGTCGAGACCGCGCTCGACGAGGTCGCTGTTCCCGACGCTGTTGACGCTGATATCGACCGATTCAGGGACGTGATGATCGCTGATGGAACGGTGTTGCGGTTGCACGAGTTCCTCTCTGAGGAGTTCCAGGCTCGTCATGAGGAGCAGGCTGGAGCGAAGCTCCACCTGCTCCACAATGCCACCGATGAGACGATTGAACGGATCGACGTGACGGACGAGAAAACGCACGACAGCACGTTGTTCAAGACGGGTTCGTGGCTGCACGGACGGCTGGTTTTGCTCGATCTGGCGTACTTCAAGTACCGCCGCTTCGCGTTAATCGACGAGAACGACGGCTATTTCGTGAGTCGGCTGAAAGAGAACGCGAACCCGGTGATAACGGGAGAATTACGGGAATGGCGCGGCCGCGCCATTCCCTTGGAGGGCAAGCAGATCCACGATGTAGTCGATGATCTCTCGCGGACGTACATCGACGTAGAGGTCGAAGCGGAGTTCAAGCGAGGTCAGTACGAGGGAACTCGGTCGCTGGACACGAAGCGGTTCCGCGTCGTCGGCGTCCGCGACGAGGACGCCGACGACTACCATCTCTACATTACGAATCTGCCGCGAGACGAGTTTCTCCCGGCCGATTTAGCAACGCTGTATCGGTGTCGATGGGAGATAGAAACACTGTTTCGTGAACTGAAGACGCAGTACGAATTGGACGAGTTCGACACAAGCGACCCGGATGTCGTAAAAATTCTGCTGTATGCGGCGTTGCTGTCACTACTGGTGAGTCGTGATCTGTTGGATCTGGTCACCGAGCAGGCCGACGACGAGATCGTGTTTCCGCCGGAACGCTGGGCGGCGACCTTCCGGTCGCACGCCCAGCTCATCCTCCACGAACTCGGTGAGTACCTCGGCTACTCGCCACCGCCGTTGCTGGAGCGGCTGATTGAAGACGCTCAGAAAATCCACCAGCAACGACCGATACTCCAAGAGACACTCGCTACCGCTACGCAACCGAGGTGTGAGTCTTAGCTAAAGACGAATGTGCCACGGGTTTGTTCTCACGCTTATTGAGCAACTGTTACAGAAAAATACCCGAGCAATAGATGGCTGTCAGGAAGTGGAGTTAGGATAGATAACCACAATTATGAGTCCTATACACCCTTTGTTAGCGCTCTATTCAACCTACACTGTCGCTGCCACGTGCTGATACTCGGCTTGTGACGGCGTCGGCTGTAACGTCAACCCGGCCAACGCTAACTCCCTGAGCACTTCCGGCGGCACACCCTCAGCATCCCGAAGCACGGCATCAAGCGTCCATTCACCGTACTGACTCGCGCTCGGCGCGAGCACGTCCACGGACTCAGTAGCCACTTCCTCACGAATCGCCCGTGCAGCACGCCGAACACGCTTCCGCTCTTCGACGGTGCAGCTCACGCCTCAACACCTCGCACGAGATCACCAACAAGCGACCCACCGACGTGCGGCCCAACGTCCCAGCCGCGCCCCGAGCGCGTGTATTCACACCAGTCGGAAAGCGTCTCCAAGGGCGTCTCGGCTAATACAACGTGCTCGGCATCCCCATCAGCCGCCACAACAGCCACGGCGAACTCGTAGCTGTCCCAGTAGTGAGCGGCACCCTCGCCGTCGACGCCAAGGAAAAGCGGTCGGCCCTGGGTGAGTAGTTCGCGTGCGGTACGTTCTTGTGGATTGGATTGCGTAGTTGCCATTGGTTCTCTCCTGGAACCACGCGCCTCGGTGTTCCTACCACCGGGGCGATTTCGTGAGAAATCGACCAGCGGCGCGTATGTTCCTACTTGTACTGTTGGGCTAGACAAACAAAAAACTATTGCCCTAGAAAAACAACTATCGAATGAGACAAGATGTCTGCCCGAGGCCCAGAGCGGAAAGTCAGTGATAAAGAACTACTAGAATGCTTTGAAGATGTAGAGAAACCGTTTGTAACTACTTCAGACATTGCCACGCGGGTTGGACTATCTAAAACTCGAATCCGACAGCGTTTGCAATCAATGGGCCCTGAAGTTCGAATAGAACGTCATAAAGTAGGAAATGCAGTTGTCTACTGGTTGCCTGACGAGAACTCTGGATCTAACTGAGCTCGCCCGTCATCCGTTATCCAATATACCCGGGCACGCCCCACACGTTCTGATTCGACCCACCCGTTTTCCTCCATATCTTTTAGCTTATTGCTGACTGCCGTATTACTAATCTCCAGCCGTTCAGCGAGATCTTTAGGTGCCTGAACCGGTGGATAAGCTAGCCTAATTTCTTTCAAAACGTCGATTTTGGTGACCGTTGGGTCTGGTCCGGGCTTAGACACTTTGAGAGCATTTTGGTCGGTTCGGACATAGTAATGTCTCTCTACAAGTGTTCTTCCAGAGCAAGTATTATGGGTGTCGGGTGTAACATCACGAAATAAGCGACGCCTACTCTCGCACACAGCGTCGCACTGAACCCATGACCACCGGCAAGCCCACCCACGAAGAGTCGCATCGCTCGCCACCGACCAGCACTTCCGGTCATTCGGAAACCACCAGACGGCGGGACATCCGCTCACTTCCGGTCATCTTCCGGTCATCGCCTGAACGTGCCACGAACACGCCACAGCGGGCCAGAGACGAAAATCGGACGCCAAAAAGCCACTTCCGGTCACGCGCGCCCCAGACTCTTACCAAGTCACGTCCCAGTCTCGTCCAGATGCATACCACCGGAGGCGACCGATGACGACCTACGACGAACTGACGGGCTTCCAGCGCGACATCCTGGAGGCCATCGCCGCCGTCGACGATGATCCGTATGGCCTCGCGCTCAAGGACTATCTCGACGAGCGCTACGCCGATCCGATCAACCACAGCCGCCTCTACCAGAATCTCGACCAGGACCTCATCAACCGGGACGAACTCGACGCCCGCACCAACGTGTATACGTTGACTGACACTGGCAGACACAAGCTCCAGCACCACGCGGAAACACTCGCAGGCCTGTGTGATCTGCCCCGACCCGTCGCCGATGGGGGGTGGACAGTAATGACAACGCACAGTAGCCGCTCGAATATCAAACAAGTTGGCCGTGGTGAATCGCCAGACGTAGCTTGATTTCACGGTTTCAGAGACTGCTTGATGTTGTGAACCGCACACATCAGGACGAGTTCACGAAATTCACCGTACCAAGTTCGCGCACGCACGGCGTCGCCGAGCGTGCGCTTGATCGTCGAGAAAACGGTCTCACACATTGCTCGTTGACGGTATCGAGGCCCATCGATCCGCGCGTTATGCGCGTGATCGATGGGCCGGAACTCACGATGTTTAATTAGTGGTCTCACGCCTTCTTCGCGGAGTTTCTCGCGTAAATCCATCCAATCGTAGCCTTTGTCGGCAGCGAGGCTGGCGAGGTCGCCCGCGTTGCGGCGGGCGACCTGCCAGCCGAGCTGTGTGTCGTGGCGTTTCTCGGTCGTACAGTGAACATCCAGAATAGCCCGGCTTTCTGTGTCGACGAGAGCAGTTGCTTTGAGCGTTTGAACACGGTAATTCGTCCGGCGACAGTAGTGCTTGCTAGCGTTTTCTCGGTCGAAAAACGTCGCGTCGATAGCGGCATGGCCGCTTGGGTCGTGCAGCTGCGCCGAGAGGCGCAGCAGCACTCGCCAGAGTGCTGTCTTGATTCTGTCAAACCACTTGACCAGTGTCGAGTGGTCGGGGAGATCGGCCGCGTCGAGGCCAATCTCCCCGAGTATTTGTGGCATCTCGCTCAGCAAATCAAGTGCTTCTCGGTAGGATTTTTCCAGGTAAACCCGTAGACAGTGTAGCGACACCACCGCATACTCGGCGAAGCCGCCACCCCCTTCGGGGGCGGCGACTTCGCCTCGCTCACCAACAGCATTTTTAGCTAACTGAACGACTTTGCTTGTGAAGCGGGAAATTTTCGACATGGACATCGACGGTTTCCCGCTTCATCTTCCTAGTTCTGACGGTCGAAACCGACGCTGTCCCGCGATTCACCAGAGCCGGATCAAGACACCGAGCGCCCGATGTAACAGCATCAGGATAGTCGCAATAGTCGACAGGAGCGAGACCAGCAAAGAAGAGGGATGTTTCACGGGCGACAGGCCTGTGATCGGAACGGTCACCAGCATCGATTATGGTGCGTCGTCAGCGGTGGCTGTATCTGGCTGGGTTGGCATGGATATGTTGATCGAAGGCGAACCGCGGCTTTCGATGAATGGGGAACTGAGCTAGTCTGCCTCGCCCCGATTCGGGAGGAAATCCCCAGAGATGCTCAGACCATGACTGTTCAGATGTGATGATCGAAATATCAATCTTGACTACTCCCGAATCCCCGTCACCCTCATTTTGTCGTCAGCTAGAGATGTTTATTTATTGCCATATAATGATGTACGGGAAATAAATATGAGGTATTAGTGTTTATGTTCTAACTATATGGCTTCATCAGATAATGTGGAGCTATCTCGACGGGAGCTACTTTCACTTGTAGCCGCTGGCGGTGCCACAGCAGTCGCGGGATGTAACCATGACTCGAACCGAACCGCCGGCATTCCGAGAGATCCAACATCAACGTGGACGGCTCGCAGGGATATCGCTACAAGGGGATTAGTGAATCATCTCTCGGTAGGTGATACGGGTCCTACTGCGCCCTATTCAGTACAAATAAGTAAGACATTAAAATATATCGGGACAAGTTGGGCACCTAATGGAAATCCTCTTACTGAGAGACTGATAGAGCAGAATTACGATGAGCCATCAGATGACTTTCTGAGCAAGACTCGGTATGAGGGGGCATGGAAACATACGTTTGCACTATCATCTGTCGGCACCCAACTTATAGGACCCAAACAAACCAGACTCAACTCAAAATTCAATTGGAGAGTACCAAGTCCGAATCTGGAAATGCCGAAACTGGCTGATAGATTTTATATAACCTCGAGACAGTACAGAACGACCGAAAATCCGAACGTTCCAAACCGATCTGTCTGGTGGTATCCGAATTCGTTAGATCCACCTACTGAGGCGACCGCTATTTCAATCAGAAGGACTCCGAGTCAATTCTGGTTCTATGACCATAATCAGTTCCGGAACACGCTGAAGGGAGCCAGTCAGTCCACTCTGAATGGAATTGTCGGTAGGCGTCCAACGAATACAGATGATATATCCGGGATATCTAAAGAGAATGTGAATCGATTGCGGAGAAGGCTTGAAAACGATGAAAAGATAGCCTCTCTCGGAACAACCGGCCTTAGTGTTGGATTGACTATAGCCGGTATGACGGAACTGGCGTATCTCGGGGCTATTGGAGCTAATCCTCTGGTAGGTCTTGGTCCATTCGTCTTTAGCTAACACGCACTCTCCTGTTGCGTGGCAGTAGCGAGCCTCTCTTGGAGAATCGGTCGTTCTTGATGGATTTTCTGTGCGTCTTCAGTCATTCGTTCTAACAGTGGCGGTGGCGAGTAGCCGAGATGCTGGCTGAGATCGTGGAGGATGAGCTGGGCGTGCGACCGGAAGGTCGCCGCCCAGCGTTCTGGCGGGAAGACGGCGTCATCTTCGGCGTATTCGGTGACCAGGTCAAGCAGCGTCCGGCTGGCGATCAACGTCAACAGTGCCGCATACACCAGAATATTGACGATGTGCTTCTTCGTCGTATCGAACTCATCGAGTTCGTACCGTGTCTTCAGCTCACGAAAGAGCAACTCAACTTCCCAGCGACAGCGGTAGATCGTTGCAAGATCACACGGGAGAAACTTGCTTCGCGGCAGATTCGTGATGTACAGATGATAGTCGTCGGCGTCCTCGTCGCGGACGCCGACGACGCGGAACCGCTTGGTGTCCCACGACCGCGTGCCTTCGTACGGGCCACGCTGAAACTCAACTTCCACCTCAACATCGATGTATTGGCGGTGCAGTTCATCCGCTACGTTCTGGATCTGCTTACCCTCCAGCGGAATGGCGCGACCGCGCCATTCCCGTAATTCATCCGTTATCACCGGGTTTGCACGGTCTTTCAGCCGGCTCACGAAGTAGCCGCCGTTCTCGTCAATCAGCGCAAAGCGGCGGTACTTGAAGTACGTCGATCGAGTATCGCCAACCGTCCTTCCAGCCACGGTCCTGTGTCGAACCCGGTGCTGTCGTGCGCTTTCTCGTCGGTAATGCTGAACTGATCGATTGTCTGGTCGGTGACGTTGTGGAGCAGGTGGAGCCGCGCTCCACCCTGCTCCCCTTTGCGGGGTTGAAACTCGTCGGAAAGGAACTCATGAAGCCGTAGAATCGTCCCATCAGCAACCACAATGTCCCTGAATCGGTCGAATTCGTCACTGACCGTATGGGGGACAGCGACCTCGTCGATGCGTCGCTCGACGAGGTCGCAGAGGAACTCTGCCAATAGCGGTGTCAACCGCTGATAGAAGCCACCTGCCGTGAGGGTCTTGTCGGCAGTGCTGTTGTAGCTGCGTCGGAAGGCAGCGAGTGTTCGGCTCTCGCCTGCGGCGAAGCCGAACACGAATGCCCAGACGAGAGCCGGGACTTGGAGCTTGCTGTCCCGTTCGACCACGCCGAGTTCCTCGGCGTGCTCTTCGAGCATCGTCGATGGAAAGAGCATAGTGAGACGACTCACAATTCGGGATGAGGAGGGGTCGTTGTGCACAGGCGTCACCTCCTCATTCCTCTCGAAAAATAGCCTCGATAAGCCGCTGCTGTCATCTGATTCTCAGATTAGCTAAAGACGAATGGGTCTTGGTCTTACTGCAGCTGGGTTGATAATAACAAATACAGGTATAATCGGTCCGAATACCACCGATCCGCCGCACCGATTTAATACGGAATACGCAAAATCGTATCCCGAAACCGGTCACGCACTTGGGCATCACGTTATGTTCGATGTGTATGTGACGCCCGAGATGGGAGGGGCATTCACCGTTTGGTCGCAAACTGACTCCGGTCTCACGGAGAATTTAGACGTAAATCTACCATATGGTAAGAACGGTCTGGCGCTGTGGAAGATCCGTTTGAATAGTTATCCACATAGAGACGAACTATCTGAGGAAGAACTACCACTCGCTGATAACAAGAAAATAGAATCCGGTGAGAATTATCCTGCATATATTTTTGAGGCTACACATAGGGGTAAGAGGAGGGTTGAAAATCAGCCTCCAGACCGCTTCCAAACTCAAAAGAAGCCCATCTTGGGAATTCTTGAACCTACGCCCAAACCGGCCATCGCAGGGCCGCTTGAAACAGATTCTTTATCAAATAATACATATAGTGCTGATAAAACGATACTATCCAGTTCGCATATCGCAGAGTTCGAATGGAGCAAATACAGAATCGTAGATGGGACCTGGACTGATTATCTTCTAGAATTGTTTTTCAATTTGATATTTGGTGAAGGGATACCATCTTTAGCCGGTTTTCTAGATAAAGAGACGCAGCGTGAGGATCCGGTTTATACGAGTAAGTTCCCACAGGTAGATTACAACGATACTGGCCGATATCTACTCGAACTGATCGTAACGGATCAGAATAGAAGAGACGCAGAACAGGACAGTGACATCTTTGGCATGGCGAAGACTGCTGAACTCATCACGGTTGGCGGTGAAACCCCGAATCCACAAATCACCGTCGTCGGAGCCGACGACTCAGAGACTCCTACTGAAACCCCGACCAGTACAGCTACCCCAACTGATACACCAAGCGACACCGACCAACCGGAAGACAATCTGGACGCAATCACCAGGCAGGGAATCGCACGACCAATTGAACCCCCTGGCGATACCGAAGGGTTCACCCTAACTGGATTCCAGTCCTCGCCAGCCGACCAGATCACGAATTACGGCTGGCTCGTCCTCGGCCCACTCCCGAAATCACTGCTTGATGTGGACCTGAGTGACTTGGACTTCGAATTACTATTTCAGTTGCTGGGAAAGCTGGCAGAAGAGATGGAAAATTCGGATCGAGACTCAATCTGGGAGAGCCTCATCCAACGAGACACGGGGGAAACAATCGAAATCGACGAGGAACCGGCAGCCGACGAATTCTATCTCGCGACGCTGACGGTGACGACCGAGATCGGGGCGTGGGCGACAGCATTTACGCCGATAAAAGCCAACCAACAATCCGGTTGGCGTGCATTTGACGACTCTGCGACCCCGGGTGTGGAACTTAATCCCGATAATGCAGAGGTCCGGATATCGGTGGATGGAAGCAGCTTTCGTGCGTTCCCAACGGCGCTCTATGACCATCCTCAGCAGGATCTTCCGCTGGAAGCGACGTGGCGACAGGTCAGGTTGGAGCGGGAATTCAAAGAAAACAATGTTAGAATAGGGTTCACTACCGGGATAGAACCTCCTACCTTCCGTGGAGTGAATTCAATCTCTTATATTATTGAAGGTAAAGGTGAGGGAGAACCACAAAGATTCCGGGGTAAGAAGGCAAGCCAACCAATTAATCCGCTTGACTGGTCAGATTCACACGATTTCCGGATCACATATGACGGGTCTATTGCTGAGTTATATATTGACGGGGCTAGTGACCCTCGTGTGTCACTTGATATTGAGCAGCCACCTGACGCCTCACGTTTGCGTGGCGCAATCTCCCTTGAGGATGATCCAGACGGAAGCGGAGGGGGAACCATTACGCTCGGCGAATATATCCCTCCAGACTCGTCGTAACAGTTGTTTCAAAATTCGGGGGAATTTGTTGCACAGCTTCCGCGACCGAGGTGCCGCGAATTCGCTTACCGAAGACCCACCCAGTCATTCGCTTCGGCAGGGTTAAACGCGTCGCCCCAGTCTGGTACTCCCCTCGGGCGTACTTCCCGCGTCGCATGCAGTAGTTCTTCGCCACTCCATTCAATCTCGTCAGTGTAGCAGTTGTTTCGGAATTTACCGGGTTTTGCACGCAATTCGTTAGGGCTACGATGTCATGACTGGCGTATATTGACCCACTCTTGGGCTTCGTCTGGGTCGTACGCATCCCCCCAATCGGGCACTCCATCGGGATGGACTTCGCGAGCGGCATGGAGCAACTCTTCACCGCTCAAGTCGATGTCGTCGACGTATAGTCGCTCTTCGAGTCTGTTGTCGATGTATTGTGAAATATTTGCGAGGACAGGTAGGCCGATACTACGAGCGACTCAGAGCCATCGCCTCTAGAGCATTTTCTTTGACGTCTGTGATCCGGACAGTGGCGACGTCCCCTGTCTCGATCTCTGTTTCAGTGGGGTCGATGAACGTCACGACTCCGTCAATCTTACCGACGCCCGTTTTGCCATTATAATCCTGCTCCATATCGCTAATAACCACGTCGTGGGTGTCGCCGATTTCGAACTGCTGTCTTGGATCTTCTTGACACGCTGCAGCATGGGCATCAGCCTTCTCTATAATCTCAGAGGAGAAGACCCGTTCAATCGTCTCGAAGCGGGATTCGAGATTTTCAACGCGCGATTCGAGCGTGCTAAGGCGGTCGTCAGTCGGGTTGTGGTGAGTCATGGCTATTCCTCGCTGTTAATTTCTGAAGCGATGCGTTCGAGGTCATTAACTAACTGCTCCGTCGGGCTCAAGCACTCGTAGTGGTCCCGGCAAATCTCTCTTATCGTCGCAGTGGACAGATCGTGCTCGTCAGCGACTTTTTCAGTAGCTTTCTCGTGCTTCTTTTTTGGCCGACTCCTGCCGTCCTTCATCTTGACCTGATCGTCGTCAATTCTGCAATACGCCTGGACCACGTTGTAGAAACGATGATCCCGAACGGGAGCTGTTCTGTCCAGCGTGTCATTGATGACGTCAACGAAGTCTTCGCCGTACGTGTCGACGTACCGGCTCCGGCTCGGAAATGAAAGGTCGAGGGGCGGGTCCGGCGGTTCCGTGGAGTTTTCATTTTTTGTCATCGAAACCACACCACACTCTACGGGCGGTGTATGGAAAGTCCATTTCGGAGGTTAAGACGTGCAGACACTCTCAGCCTTTCAAACTCTCTGTACATTCTCAGCCTTCTAGACTCACTCAGACATTTGCCAGCTATTATTATCGTAGCAAAACGGATTACAGCTCTCTATTGTAATATCCATCAACAACTTGTAGACGTGGGCGCGTCTCACATTTGAACAGTGACTTGACACGCTGGCCGACGCTGTCACCCGCGTTCGGGAGAACACTCGAAACGTCGTGTCTGAATAACCACCCGAAATAGCGCCGGTGGCTATCGGCCGCCGTCCAGCCAGGGAGTGACCCGCGGGCTTCGCGCCCTTCCCGGCGGTTCACGGCTCTGGGCGAACCTTTTACTTAGATGTCTATGAAAGTGACATATCATGCGCCGGCGAACATACCTCGCCGTCTATAGTACCGCAATACTAGCTGGTTGTGGGTCCAGCACCGATGGCGGCGGGGCGACCACGCCGCCGGACACGCCGACCGAGGAGCAGACGACGTCCTTGACAGCCAACGACCAACCCTCGCCGCAGCCGACGCCCGAGCCAACAGGTGCAGAGTTCGAGCTGGTCTCGATGGACTTCCCCGACGAGGTCGCCCTCGAGGAGAACTACGTTCCGGAAATCGCAGTCCAGAACGTCGGTGATACGACCGGCACGCTCGAAGTGCCGATGTACTCCCGCGTTGCGGATTCGGACTGGCGCGAAACAGGGACCTGGGACTTTACCGATGTCGGGCCGGGCATGACCGAACGCGCGCAGGGCAACGACGAGTGGCATCACAACTACCTCTACGAGTACGAGTACTCATTGGGTGATTTCGACCAGACGGTCAGCGTCGACACCACACCGTTTCGCACCAGTGTCGGCGAGACCTATCCCGCGCCGAATGGCGTCAACGTCACGGTGACCCAGGTCCGGCTGACCGCTCGCTATGAGTACCAGGACTACGACGACGAGACCGCGGCCAAAGAAGCGCCTGACGGCAGCCAGTGGGCGCTGATTACGGTGCGGGCCGAGAACACGGCCGAGGAATCAGCCCGGCTGCCCAGCACCTACGACGTGAATCTCGTCGCCGGCCAATCACAATACGAGGAAACCTACATCGACAAGGACGAGAACCAGTACGACGGCGGCGAGGTCCAGCCCGGGATCGTCCGCGAGGGCTGGATTGCGTACGAACTGCCGGAGGATGTGTCTAGCGAAGACATAGAAGTAGTCTGGAATGGACTGCCCAACGGCGGCGAAATTACCGCCCTCTGGACCGCAGAATAGCCTACTCCTCGCCGCCGCCGGTCGCTCATGTGGGGGGTGTTTTCTGACTGGCCGATGGCGCTCGCGGGTGAACTTGCATCGTCCCTCGCCACTCCGCCTAACGCGCGCGCTTTTCGAATAAGAGTTGAGGGGTCCCTCCGGGAATAGCACCAGCGAACACCACTAGTAGCACCTGCAAGGAGCAAGCGCTGCTGCAAGCACCAGCACTGCCGGCTGGCTATAGCAGTGGGAGCACTGCTAAGAGAACGAACTACCAGCCAGTCGACTAGGCGGTACCGCCGACCAATGCTTTCCATTTCTTTACCGGGGTCGGCCAATCGACTTTTAGAACTCGACTTTTTTCACCAATCGCCGCTACGAACGTGGTATGCATGTCCCATATTGGATTGGTCGGGCCGGTATGCACGCAGCGTATCGAATGGTCGGGGCCCCTCACCGTGTCTGCATAATGACCGGGCCCAGACGCCATCTCTCTGCTCGTGGGTTCCGAAGTCGGCGAGATTCAGACGCTGAATTGAATCCAGCAACTCACGAAAACCGAACTCGATGGTGTCCCAATTGAGACCAGCGGCTCCGGGACCAGGCTCGAATAGTTCTATATCCCAGTGCTACCCCGCGTAGAATATGAGCGAAACCGAGCCAGCGGATTACTGTGGGTACGAGTGGCCGACAGACTGCGAGCGGGTGGATATCCAAACTGAGGACCCGATACACCAGTCCTGCTGTCTGCGGAAGTCTGTCAAGGATGCACAGCGCTGTGTGTGGCACGTCCAGCCAGGGGAAACAGAGCACAAGACAGTCTCCGCACTGGCTGCCCGTGTCTCGGACGAACTCGCTGCGCAGACATCAGTTTTCGATAAGCTACCCGACGGTGCGATTCTATCCGGGCTTGAAATCAAAGACAAGATCTCTCTCACGAGAAAAGTACTCCGGGGTGCCGACCTCTCGGACGCGAACCTCAAACGTGCCGACCACTCGGGCGCGTTTCTCGGACGTGCCAACCTCTCGGACGCGTCCCTCCACGATGCCGACCTCTCGGACGCGTCCCTCCACGATGCCGACCTCTCGGACGCGGACCTTCCCGGCGCGTCCCTCAAACGTGCCAACCTCTCGGACGCGTACCTCCGATCTGCCGACCTCTCGGAGGCGTCCCTCCACGATGCCGACCTCTCGGACGCGGACTTCTGGCGTGCCGACCTCTCGGAGGCGTCCCTCAAACGTGCCGACCTCTCGGACGCGGACTTCTGGCGTGCCGACCTCTCGGAGGCGTCCCTCAACAATGCCGACCTCTCGGAGGCGTCCCTCAACAATGCCGACCTCTCGGACGCGAACCTCAGCGATGCCTACCTCTCGGACGCGTCCCTCCACGATGCCGACCTCTCGGACGCGAACCTCAAACGTGCCGACCTCTCGGACGCGAACCTCAGCGATGCCGACCTCTCGGACGCGAACCTCAGCGATGCCAACCTCTCGGACGCGAACCTCAGCGATGCCAACCTCTCGGACGCGAACCTCAGCGATGCCAACCTCTCGGAGGCGTCCCTCAGCGATGCCGACCTCACCGACGCGGACCTCAAACGTGCCGACCTCTCGGACGCGTCCCTCCAATCTGCCGACCTCCCCGGCGCGGACTTCTGGCGTGCCGACCTCTCGGACGCGTACCTCAAACGTGCCGACCTCTCGGACGCGGACTTCTGGCGTGCCGACCTCTCGGAGGCGTCCCTCCACGATGCCGACCTCTCGGACGCGGACCTCTGGCGTGCCGACCTCACCGACGCGGACCTCTTCGATGCCGACCTCTCGGAGGCGTCCCTCAACAATGCCGACCTCTCGGAGGCGTCCCTCAACAATGCCGACCTCTCGGGTATCTACGGGTACCAAGCCAATATGACGGGCGTCGATGCCAGAAACGCGACAGTCGGGACAACGTCATCAGTTCCTCTCGGGAGCTCGCAGTCCTCGGGTGGATCAACGGATGATGACACCCCAACTCCCAAGTATGGTGTCTCCAGAGACGCCATCGAGCGTGGTCTCGTTACACGCCACGACGTGACACGATATTACTCCTACCCGGATTTTGAGGACGCCGTCTATGAGAATGCTGATCTCAGAGGCGCGACGTTCACGAACGCCCGCCTGTACCAGACAAATCTCACGAACGCTCGTATTAATGCCGAGACGACCTTTGACAACCAGACTGGCACCACTATCTACGAGCGGGACCAGACGCTTGACGGATGGTTTACCGAGACGACAGACACGAACGCCGAGGCCGGGGCGTGGGTTCACCGCCGACTCGAACGGCTCCAGAAAGAGAATGCACTCTCCACAGAATCCCGTGAGTCGCACGTTCGCAAACAGGAGGCCGAGCGGACCCACCACCGCCGGTTGGCTGACTGGCCGCCCCCTCTGACGGACCGAGATGCACTCACAACAGCACTCGGACATTGGGGACGATGGGGGGCCCTCACTCTTTCAGGCGGGTTGACCCGCCACGGTGAGAGTCTCCGGCGCGTTGTCGCGTGGTCTGTGGGCGTCATCGTTGGTTCGGCGCTGCTCTATCCGTGGGTTGGAGGGATTTATTCCGGGTCACGGGACCGCCTGTTCCGGTTTGTGCTTGCCGAACCGTGTTGTCCGGGCGAGGTGCTGACCACGATGGGACAGAGCCTCTATTTCAGTGTGATTACGTTCTCGACGATCGGCTACGGAGATCTCGCGCCACGCGGGTTCGGTTCGCAGATACTGGTCGGCGTTGAGTCGTTGCTGGGAGCTGTCTTAGTCGCGCTATTTATTTTCGTACTTGGCCGTCGGACCGAGCGGTAACCGTCTTGACTAAATATCGGGTTTCGCTATCGTGTGTTCGAGTTTTTGAGGCCGCCGGTGAGTCCGGATTGACTGGAGGATGTAGTCAGTACTGCTCACCCAAGGACACCACCCGAAGCCGCGACCTGGAGGCTTGCCTGCTTGAACTCGACACCGAACGATAAACAACTGCTCGGCGACGGCGTGTGTCACGGGCGACGATGTGCGCGTGGTGCTGGATTTCGACGGTGAGCAGCTAGCCGCGCTGGCTGCCGCTGTCACCCGCGCCCGGGAGAGCCCCGAGTGACCGGGTAGCTTCGACCCACTTGTCAGAAATTTCATTAGGAACCGGCTGTTTTTCTTCGGAAATAATGCTGTCACGACGCCGTCGTATCGTCTTCTTGCGATTCGTCGCAGTGCCAGATTCAGTGATAAAAACGATGATTTGGGCGTGTGGAACCGTTCGGTGTCAAAACGTGCTGGCGAACGTTCCGCTTCCCGATTGCGACGAGCCGCCCGACGCTCCCATAATCGCGTAGCGGAGACTGTCGAGACAGTGGTCCACCGCTTACGCACGTCGATAGCGTCGAGTACCTGACGCTCGCCGTCGTCGCGATTATTCAGGACTGGCTAGTTTTCTTGAGCGCTTCCTGTCTCCTGCTGGGGCTTATTGGATTGGGAGTTCTGTACTATCTTATCCGGAACGAGTTCAGAATTGTAATTATTGCAGTTTAGGGCCTGCAAAGCTGCTGGAGAAATTGAGTTGCTCTCCGACCATCTTTCCTTCCGAAATGGGTTTTTTGAAGCGCGCGGCCGTATGATACCGTTCACTCATACTAACAACCCTTTTCGAAATGAAATGGGAACAAAGAGTGTCAGTAACTCTTGGCAAGCAGAGAGTGTGGAATCTCACCGTCATTTGTCCTTCCCAAACGGGCCCTCAGGCAGCCGTGGCCATAGAAGTCTGCTTACCCAGGCCATGTACGGTGAGCAGAGTGTCACAATGATGCCGGTGAGTACACACCCAATGGCAATACCCAGATAGACACTGACCGGGAGTGCTGACTCGGAAAACAGATTGAGTGTGAACCCCACGTAGAACGAGAACACGATGGTGCCAGTGAGAAGCATACTGAACCCAAAAAGGGCGAACGCCCCTGGGCCAGTCCGAGAGTGCTTTTTCAGGAGATTCCAGAGGTCGGCATAGAATCGTCGGACAGCCATAGTGGTCTCCGTGTGGCCTGGATCGTGGACGTCGACGTCCCAGGCGTAGGTGGTCTGGCTGTCGCGACGGTCGAGCCACTCACTCATCTCGCCGGTGTGATTACTGATCGTCGTCGTTGAGCAGTCGAATCGCTCGGCGAGTTCCTGCTGGGTGTATTGCCGATCGGGGTTGGCGTACAACAGCTCGGCAATCGCGAAAAACCGGTCTCCTTTGGCATCGAATTCATCAGTGAACTCCGACGGGACTCGAGCCATACGATTCGGTTAGATAACCTGGGTAATAAAGGCCAGAACTATGGGTTGACGCTGATACAGGGACCTCTTGATGGCGCTAAACCCTCGGTAGAAGCCCTAAAACTGTCGTACCGGTTTTTATTCCCTGCCATTGTCGGCGAAGGTGTCGATGGAAGCTACCGAAGATAGTGCAGACCGCTGCACACCGATGGCGAGGGTATCGTATACTGACCAGAACCGGCAGCGCGGGCAGATTGATAGGCAATCCGTACTCGGGGCGTTCATTGCAGTCATCCTTGCCAGTCCACTGGCGACAGCAGCAGTTGATATACAGTATCATCTGTCCGCAGTAACCGGTTTCTCGTGGCTGTCAGCTACGCTTCTCGCAGGACTGATTGTTGCTGTGATGGTGGCCGCGGCGCTGGAGGAGATGTAACCATGACGGGACACAATCCGTGGGACACACTACTGTGAGTGTCTCAAAGCAAAACCTCGTCGCCGAGTCTTGACGGGCTTAGCTGCCAAGGAACCGACGGAGACAGTCCACTTCACAGAAGTCCGAACCGATGAGTCAAACACTGGGGGGGCCGATCCACGCCGAATATGTCCATCTCCACCTCCCAAAATTGGCCGACGCTGGCTACATCGTGTTGGATGATCAGACTTATGAAATTGAGTCAGGGACCTCGGTTCGCTGAGATTGAACCGTTCCTCAAATTAGTCCAGAGCCATGGAAAGCGACTGCCGGATGGCTGGGTGTAACGTCTCGATGAAGCATATTGAGGCGCTACCGAAGCTGCCGCTCGCTGATGATCTCTACCGCCTGCTCACGTTCAGGAAGCGACGTGCCACGCAGTCACTGATTCTGACTATCCTGCTGTGGTATGTCCTCCAAATCGGGACACTCTATTTCGGCTGGACAGTCAAGCAGTGGCAGTGGCTGTTCACGACGGCGTCGTTCCCAGCGCTATCGCCGGGGCTCGTCTTCGCAATCATTTCACATGGCCTCCCGCCCAACGTGGCGCATATTCTCGGAAACATTGCCTTTCTCTGGCTGTTCGCCGGCGAGAGTGAGCAGCATATGAGTGGCATTGAGGTGCTGTGGTTCTTCGTCGCGGCGGCGCTGGTGGCAGTGACGGTCAGTTCAAGCGTGACCGGACAGAGTACGTTGGGCGCTAGTGGTGGCGCACTCGCGTTCGTGGGCTTCTACGGGGCACACCTGTCTCTCGCACACCGAGAAGGGCTGAAACTGGATACGAACGACTATGGGCCTGTTCAGTACGAGGCACTGCGTGCGTATTGGCAGGGTGCGGTACTCCTGTTCCCGCTCGGCTTTGGTATGTACCTGCTCGGTCAGTCTGTTGGATTTTTTCCCACTGGAAACGCAGATGTCATCGGACACCTCGTTGGTCTCGCGTTGGGTGCTGGGTATGCGGTAGGCCGAAAGTGCGTGCGGTAAGGACACTCACGAAACTCCAGTGTATTGCACTGGTCTGCACTCTGTCTGGCAGTAGGGGCGCGGACATTAGCTCTCAGCTTCGACAGCCGACAGGCTGGGTCCTCTCAGTCCCGAACCGCTCGCGCTCTGTGTCACTGGATGGGCTGGCTCTCGTGTCCGGGCACGTCTCGCAAAGCAAATTTCAACCGAAAGGGACCCCAGAGATTTTTGTGATCGTGGTTGATTTATAATGCGTGGAAGTGACAGACAGAGTAAAAGAAGCGATTAAACAGACCCGACTTGCCAAGCAGGAAGTGGACGACGCCGACGTTTCCGAGGAGTTGGAGGACGCGATAGAAGCGCTAGAGAGGACGCGTCGGAGACACTCGCAGACGACGATTGATATAACCGTTGTAGGCGGTGGTCGACTCTACCCGCCGGCTGATGATTCGTGGAATGACCGACCCGATCGAAATTCGGTCAGTTCAGCGATCCGATCTTCGAGCTCTTCGATTTCGGTACGGAGTTCGTCAGCTTCATCGCCTTCGGTCGCCTCAAGTTGGTCTTTCAGTCCTTGCAGGCGCGTTTCTTTCTCTTGCTCGTCCACATCGGCCTTGCGAACGTACTCGCTCGGTTCGATATCGTAGACATCGGACTCAGAAAGGTCGGTCACCGCGAGTGCGTCGTCGACTTTGCTGGAATCAACCGTCGTCAACCGTTCGCGTTCGAGTGCCAGCGGACTCGAACGCGTTTAACACCAGTTCGTCGTCTTTGAGCGACCGGTTCCGACGCGTCGTCCGCTGGACGGAGCCAAACTGTCCAGAAACCGGCTGGTCGTGATGCAGTCGGTCAAGCAAGACGCTCCGAACTTCTTTCCGGAGGTCGTTTGCATTGCGCTGGACGTCCGAGAGCAGGGTGTAGATGTTCACGAGTGCGGGCGTGTCGACGGCTTCGAGCGTCGTCAGGTCGTGACGTTCGAGGGCGTCAATCAGCAGTAATGCGTCTGCATACACGTCCAGATCCGGCTCTTCGCGCTCGGTCTCATCGAGTTCCTCACTCCCACTTTGGGCTTCCACCAACGGCGACCCCGTTGACTGATCGCTTTCAGTCAATGTCCCAGCCCGGTCATCGACCTCGAAGCGTGGGTGAAGCGACAAGACAGTCGCGTACGGGTTCCGCGTCCGGCGGCAGGCGGTCAACATCGAATTCGCCACGAGCATCACTCACGCGCTCGTAGAGCGTCTCAAATTGGTCTTTCTGGAGTGGAATTGTCTCGTCGTCGTCCCGGTACTGAATTAGGACGCGATGTTCCTGCACATCCTCGATGCTGAAGACTTTGCGTGACAGCGGGGTAACGAGGGTTGCTCCAGACTGGAGTGCTTCAATATTCTCGAGTAGATTGTTCCACGTAGGCCCGAAGGTCATGACCAAGGGTACGTGATGAACGGGCAAAACGATAGGGCAGAACGGTTGGTTCAGATGTCTCTCGCTTGGCTACATAGAACGAAGACCAATTCTGGCCGCGTAGCTACCTTCTTTCCCGAGTTGTGTCGCAGTGTATTTTGTGTTCCAGGCAGAGTGAGGAGAGTCAGTAGCAGTTGGTACAGCGTCCGTACTGGGTACTACGCTTGCTGGTAGCGGCTCTTCTCGAGTAAAACCATGACACGAGATAGCGTATCACCGTTAAGTCGTACCGATACGAAACTGGAGACCGTCCTCGTTCTCTCTTTTGAGAGCACCACTGATAGCCAGGTCCGGCGTGTCCGCTACCTTGCCTGTCGTGGCGAGGAAACGATGTGGCGGATCGAAGAGCGTCGTTGCGGTGCTGACTGGCAAATCATCGATACGGAACCCATCACGGAACTCCAATCCAGTCTCTCCGATCAGCCTCCGAAGGCAGAGCGGCATACGGACGTAGGCGTATGACTCAGACCGCACCGACAGCTGCTCTGGACGACCTCGTCGACGGGACGACCCTTACGCGTTCGACTGAGCAACCGTATGGCGACCGTGCCCAGGTGTTGTCACAAGCCGATGAACAGTCCCCACTGCTGGATGTGCCCGTCGCAATCTGTTGTCCGAACTGTAGTGAGGCAGTCACGCTGTATGAACGAGGCCTCCCAGGTGTCGTCCCGTACTTCGATGCGGCATGCACACAGTGTGACGTCAACTTACGGACCTGGTGTGCTGTTGCCGTTGATGCAGCCTATCTCCAGATCGTCGAACCCGCGACACTCACGACGATGGTCCAGCGATTCTGGGATGACTGGCTCTGGAGTGGAATCACCAACAGCAAGGACGAACCACGCACCGACGAGTATACCGAACGGTTCGCGACGAAAACTGCAGCCTTCGGGTGGAGCTGGGAGGTTACTTGTCCGCTGTGTCGGCGTACACGGACTGATCTTGAACGTGCCTCAGCACTCGTCGGCGGGAATCTGTACTATCACCACTGGTCGCACGACCCTGACCAAGGGGTCTGTCTCTGTCGGGAGTGTCACAATATCATCGGCTTCGACACCTGATGATACCGAACTCGAAGAGCGAGCTGCAGCGTGGGGCTTTGACTCGCGTCACGATTTGCAGGTCATTCGCCTTGGGCTTCGTGATGCTGCAGTCACTGGTCGGCCAGTTGGCCCCCGATCTGCAACTGCCCTCGTCGATCGGTATAATCTCCTGCACTCTCCCGAGCGCGTTCAGCAACTTCTCGAAAGCATCAGTGAGAATGAATCGCTTCGAGAACGGTTCCTTGATGAGCGGCTAGTGGCTGGTATCGAAGCGAACTGCTGAGAAGAACTGGCTTGGACTCTCCGTCTGTGACTACTCGCCATTTGTCGGTGCCGTCGTCCCCTCCACCGTGACTGTTCGCGGTGTTGGACAGTCACACTCTGTTCTGATGAGTGCTCTGTGCCCAGGGTCTGTCTGGAGGAGTGCTTCCAGATCATCCGTATAGACGCCCCGCTCGGTGTCGACGGCCAACACAACTTGTTCACCACACCGCCGACATACGCGTCCGAGAGGGATCGCTTCTCCCATATCGTTTCTTTTGCCCAGCGGAACCTAGAATGTATCGCCACCGGAGTGAAACTGAAACAGACGGACTCCCTCCGGCCACTGACTGGAGTCCCGGCAGTCATACCGGCTACCATCGGGCAAGCTGGACTTGCGTTTTCGACGACGCAAACGGTTATGTCCAAAGCGGTGTGATTTTTTCACACACTATCGCTGAGTTCCCTGGTATACGATTATGCCTGACAACACAGAGACCATTGGTCAGTGCCCGAACTGTGGTGACCCTCTCACAGCCGCATGGACGCTGGTCGAATACGAGAAGGCCGATGGGACAGCAGGCGTCTGGGCGGAGTGTCCGACATGTGCGGATGTCGTCGCACCGGAGTAGGGGGTCACCACAGTACTGATACCGACCAGATGATGCAGTCGAACAGGCTGGGCAGTTCTATTTTCTTCAGAGAGCATCTTTCGGCGGCGATCAAACGAGATTTCGCTCTGTCGCCTCCGGACGTAAAAACAGTTCGAAGCAATTCTACAACTCGCTGGACCGGGAAGGGACGAACAGGTCACAGAAAAACTCACGATGAGCTACCATCCCGATGAAGTAGTTCGGTTCCGTGGAGGCCAACAAACGATGGACGATTTGTAGGAGGACTCATCAACAGACTATCCACTCTGCCTAGAACCCGAGCTAACGATACAAATAAAACAATGCAAGAACGCCTAATCGAAGCCCTGGAGAGTAGTTCATACATTGAGGAAGACCAAGTTTCTAAACCACGGCTACTGGTCTACCTGATGGGACCCTACAAGTCTCACCCCCCATATGAGTCGGCCCATCCGGAACGTGACGCTGCCACTTCGCGAGAGACGCTTGATGAAGCACTTGGGAGTCTCCAAGCAAACAATGATGAGTTCGATATTGACGAAGCACTTTGGTTACTCATCGAACTCAAGCGCAAACTCCGGACAGAACGCGGTGTCAACGCATTTCTTGCGACAGACCCGGAAATCCCACTGCACGAGATGGACGCTGCTACTCAAAGTATCGAATACACAAAAGCGTCAGTCGTTACGATGTTCATTGCCCCTGCAATGGGTGACAACCTTGGTGTAGGTATTGAGATCGGGTCTGTCTGTGAGCACTTGCCCGACCAGGAACTAATGGAAAAGGTGCTTTTCCTAGGCGAAGAAAACGTTGAAAGTTCCATGGTCGACGCCGTCTCGGATAGATGGCATGTGACTGCTGACGAGTTCGACAATTTCGACGGACTCTACCAAGCAGTCAAGGCCCACATTCGGACTGTCGCGTAATAGTCTCTCTGGCACCTGTAGCGTTTTTCGGTATTAGGAGCTGTCAGGCTTGGCTGAGTACCGGAGTAAAAATATTTAATGTAGTTCGGATACAACAATAAGATACATGAGCAATCCTGAGCGCACTGGAATACCAGATGGTGGCGTATTAGAACCTGACAGGGAAGAGGATGATGGGGGAGATGATGACGAATTCGAGTTGGACGTTGACCTCCCCGAAGACAGTATCTTCGACCTTGAGGACTACCTCAAGATGTACGAGGTCGCCTCTAAACCGAAGCAATTCCGGATCATCGAAGCACTCGCCGAGGACAACGAACTCAGCACCAGCGAACTATCGATGGTTCTGGGTGAAGAGGACAATGACCTCCACTATCCGCTTCGAACGCTGAAAGAAGTTGGACTGATTAAGAACAGACGAAACCCCAACACGGGGACAAAGAGACATACTCGTACTACGAGCTTACGGACATGGGGCGGGTGGTGCTCACTGAAGGTATCCGAGAGGGGGTCAGGATACTGGCACGCGAAGAAGCGGCATTGGAAGACAAGTACAGCAAGTGAACCTACTCTTCCGACCGATTAGTGTATCAGCCTCAAGCGAGAGCACATTTGTTGTCAGAGGTAGCCCCTCTTCGCGGTATTCATACGGTTGGTATCAACCGATGAGGTAGAGGGTGTGTCGCTCTTCTCGGTCTGCTTCAGTCGTTATCGTTCTCAAATGGATTGGACGGAACCTGTGGTGGTAGCGGCACCTCACCTGCAGGCGCGAACTGCTTTGCTTGTGTCTTCAGCCTCTGTCCTTGGACGGAGATTTTAACCTGTGATGAATCAGCGGAGACCTCGAGTTCGACATTACCACTACGCCGTCCCGGATGAGCGAAGCAGAGCGCGAGCGATTGGGGCTCTCAAAAGACGACGTGACATTCATGAGCCTCATTGCGGCTGCTTTCCGGGATGAACTCGATGACTACTCACTGACCGACTCGATGACTGGCCTCAAAACCCGAGCTGGTGATCCCGATATTGCCCAGTTGATAGAGGAAGGCTATGTCGAGGAAGATAAGGTATCCGTCGGCGCTACTACTCGCTTACCAGGAAAGGGTGGGGGTCCTCAATGAGCAGGCTCCCGGTAATGGATTCGGGGATTACTTCGAAAAGATCGAGCATCGCGTGGGGACACATCTGCTTGCAGAAGCTCTGAAAAACAAGAAGGACGTAGATGCTGTCAGCGTATACGAGTCTGTGGGCGGTGAGACCATAGACGTTGTAGCCTATACTAACGAGGGAGATATCGGTTATGCTGGTGAAGTCGAAACTAGCAGTAATAATTCGAGTGCAGTAGTAGACGATTATAATAAACTGGCAGAGTTGGGTGGAGAGAGATTTGGGTAGTTCCTACTCATTCTCGGATTGAAAGGAAGTGTGGGACCCGCTGGAAGATGCTGGGCTGGTCGAAGAGATTCCATCTAGAGTGGCTCACAGGGCTAGCAATCTTCAGGACCACCTCGACGAAAACCCAGAAGACGGGGTCACGATGGTTCGAACATTCTCACAACTGGAGTCAACGCTATGAGTGAAGCAAATACGTCTTGGAAAGAAACTGATCGAGAGCAAATAGTTGAGTACTACAAAACCGTCTTCCCCGAAAAGATAGGGGAGATTCCCCGATTCATCAGAGAATCAAAGCCAAAGCAGATTGGGTTGGCATTTGAAGAACCCCACCCAGTCCGGGGAGAAGGTATCCCTGACCGTGACTTCATCCGGCGGAATACATTCACTAAATCAGGATCTGGGCAGTTGCGGGGGCGATTCACTGGATGGTCTGGTGGCAATAGTCTCGTTTCGTTCATTCAATCGCCTGCTGTAGAGGACCCACTGGAAGGAGACAAACAACTCAGTCGAACCAGAACTTGCAGGGAAACCCGCTGTCCCCGAAGCAGTGTACTACTCCGTTGACTTCCACGACAGGAACTGGGCATTGGCTATCGACATTGACGCCAAAGACACAGCCCTGAGCAGTGCGAAAGCCCACATAGATTCAACGGGACTCACAAACCAAGAAATCCGAGAGAAAGCAGGGATAATTCAAGCCCCTCCAGCCGGGCGTAAGTACCGATTTGAGGATATAGAACAGACTCTCGAATACGGGTTCGAGGTGGACGAATTCCTTAGAGACACTCTCGGAAGTGAGGAAACAACAGTCGTCTACTCAGGGCAAGGGTGCCACGTCTACCTACACGAAGACACTCCCGAGTATCGGTATGACACCCGCAATCGGCGGTTTCTGGCCGATCATCTTGAGAACAAGTTAAACATCCCCATCGACCGGCAAGTCACGACGGATTCCGAGCGGGTGATGCGACTCCCCTACTCGCTCCATGCTGGCGTCAGTCGCATTGTGACACCGATTGAGAGCCCTGATTTCGACTTCAAGACAGAACCACTCCCGGATAGCATAGAGGTGTTCGAAAGCGAATCTGAAGCCGATCAGGGCTTCTTTGAAAGGCCCGGTGCGGAAGGAGGAGAAAACCAATGAGAGTCACTAATTCAAAAGAAGCACTAAAGGTGATGATTTTCGCAGAGGACTACAACCACCACGACCGTCTCCAAGTCTTACAGCGGGGGACTGAGTGCTACAAGAACAGCGATGCAGATATCATCGACCACATCAGAAAGTTTGCAGAGTGGTCATTCGACCCCACGATTCGAACCAGTACGTTCGACGAACCGCAATTCAAGGAGCCAGAAGCGCTGGCTATTATAGCGACAACTACAGCGTGCGCTCTCCGAAAGCATCCGTATCTGGAGACTGCTCCCCCAGAAGCTATCCAGCTCATCAGCAACATGAGAGAACTCTACGGCTCACTCATGGTCCCCATGGTGATGCAGCAGGGTTCAGAGTTCATTCTTGACCTCGCTTCGCGGATGTACGAGAAGGAATACAATGCAGATCGCCCCCACCTATCTGGGGGTGCAACCGCCATCGTTCGCCACCCAGATGCCCATCCTGAATTCGAGAAATTTTTCGAGATCCCACTAGTCGCAGCATCCGATTCTTGTAAAGCCAGATTCACTAACGGAGAGTGGCAAGGCGGTTACGATCCGGAGGAAAACGAGGCCGTTGGAGAAACGAATTACCACATTCGTGATAACAATGTGTACGTCCCGGTTCAACACGGGTCAACCAAACTCTGGGAGCAACAGAAGAAGAGCTACAAGGCCCTTCTGGACACCAACTGGGAGAAAACCGCTGATGAAGATTTCGAGGGAATATACAGTGAATGCAAAATCCTCGAACAAGAGGTGAATGAACTACTAGATCACGGACAAAAAGACGAAATATGGTCGAACTGGGACCCCGACCAGAATCTCCTTCGATTGGTCCGGAATGCGGCCCAAGAAGTTGATGGCCTAGACCCTGCCGAGTTCAACGAAGCGAGTGAATATTATGCTGCGATTACAAAATACGACGCCGATGGGTTCGGTGAGGACAGTGCAAAGACGAAACTGAATGGAGTGAAATCCCTTTCTGCGAAACTGACAAGTTACACAGACCGGGACGACATTCGAGGAGTCGAAAGAAGAGCCCGAGCAGACCACGAACCAGTACTATTCAAACTGGGAGGTGGGGGGTCCGGTGCGAAAGAGATCACCGTCAACACGCTGGAGGATATCTTTGAACTCCCCTGCTTCGAGAACATGGTCGAGGACCTTCGAGTCGAAAATGGTGGGCCGGTCAGGAAGGACCTCTACAACTTCGTCGCGATGGTGATGTGGCTACAAGATTACCACCAAATGTCTCATGAAAATATGAAACAAGCAGTGATTGATGACGTCGCAAATCTCTTCGAAAAGAAGTGGGATCGGTACGACCCAGCCGAGACCAACTATCAGGTTGGTTATGAAATTGACCACGGGACTATCGACGGTGAAGATGCCCTCCCGATGGGGTGCGACAACGACGACATGAAACGGCATTGTATCGGCAAGGAAAATTGCCCCTATTCGATCTACCAGAGTCTTCCGTTCCCCAAGAGATGTACGATCTACTTGATGACCTCCAGGGCGGAACCGAAATATAGCTAACTCAGTTCTGACTTTCCGTTCTTTTCCCATGGATTGCGTCTGCACAGAAACTTTCTATATCGCCACTTCTCATTGTGGCCCGAGGCGGTGGGGCTATCCGAAAAGTCCTGTGAACAGCTCCAGTGTCTGATGAAGGTGCAGGTATCAATCGAAATCCTATCAGGTTCCCCATATTTTCATTGCGTGGTTGGGGTTCTGGTTCTGTATAGCCCGAATTCAGACGTGTGCAGACGTCTGAGGGGTGTTCAGACATTGGGTTCGGGCTAAGATTTTTGAAATAACGCTAATGTTCAGAATTCGGCTGTGTGCAGACGTCTGCGGGGTGTTCAGACGTGATATCCGGGTGTAGCATCTTGAAATAACGCTAATGTCCAGAATTCGGCTGTTTGCAGACGTCTGAGGGGTGTTCAGACGTGAAATTCGGGCTAAGATTTTTGAAATAACGCTAATGTCCAGAATTCGGCTGTGTGCAGACGTCTGCGGGGTGTTCAGACATTTGATTCAGGATAAGAATCTTGAAATAACGCTAATATCCAGAATTCGGCTGTGTGCAGACGTCTGCGGGGTGTTCAGACGTTCAGTGTGTTCTATACGGAGCTCCGAATAGCGTTCAGACGTGGATTAGAGCCTTAGATTATATTAGAGATGGTTTAGTCTCTTTTGGTGGGTGTTCGGACGTGCTACACCCCCCGATTTTATCCAAAGAGAGAGGGGGGTGTAGGGGGTGTAGGAGGGGTGAAGCCAAGAAGCGCTTGGCAGCGGGCTTCAGACGGCAGCCAGCCGTGGACCACCCAGACGGGCTACTATCAGAATGGCTAGATAGACGAGACGCCTGTGTCGGCAGAGCGGGTCGCAGTGACACGGGAGTGCAACGGCGAGTGTAGCAAGGGGTGGACCAGCGAGGATGCCACAGTGGAAGGGACCTCGATACAAGGACAACCAGTGGGGAGATCCGCCTGGGCGACAATGGGGGGACAGGCCGCATCGAAGTGAGTGGGCAACACAGTGGATGGTGAGTTGGGACAGCTCCGGAAGCGGTGGAGGGACGCGCAGCGACAGTGGGGGGACAGTAGGGGGGCGCACAGTGGGGGGACAGACAGTGGAGACAGCACAGCAGGGAGGCAACTCAGGGACGCGAATGTATCTGGATTCTAACACTGGATGTGACTGCACTCTGGAGCGACGACGTCGACGGCTGGCTGGAAGGCAGGTCGGCCCTGGAAGGACGCCCTCGGGACAGGCATGGCAACTCGCCTCGACACCCCTACTACGACCGCAGGGGACAGGCCGGAGATGCACCCCTCGAAAGCCCGCGGTCGCTCGCGGTCCCTGCGCGACATATCATCGGTCGCTGACTCTGGAGCTGTTGACCACGGGAGTATTAGTGCAGGTTCGGCCAGTCTGGTCTCAGTTTCGTACAGCCAATCATACAGTACTGCCCCGTATGTAATCCATGTGGCCGGAGCGACTGGGGGGCAGGGTCCTCCCTCCGTACATCAGCAGATAATCAAGACAGCTCGGGCTTCCGAAGCGTCGTCACAAATGATGATAGCGAGTCGCGGACAGTTGACCGCGCTGGCTGGATGGCCATTACACAGCGCTACTGAGCAGCCGTTTCACTCTTTTTGATGAGCAAAGAACCTATACTTACAACGGCTGAGAGGCTGTGGTTGCATAGTTTCGGTATAGCAAGATACCTCTATGGATAGTATTCAGCGCTGAAGCAGTACTGGACCGTCTACGTCCAACATAGCAATGTTAACTGCAAGCAGACGGTCCCAAGTCATATTCCTGTGAGATGGAATCTTCGCGGTTCATCTCTCTTCTAAACGGAGCTTAGCGCGGTTTCTCTCTACATCTGTAACCCACCAATGACTGATCCAGACAACTCGACAGACAGTCGTACCGTAACGCTGACCGACGCGAAGGGGTTCGTCTACGAACCGGTTCGTGGTCCGAAGCGCAAAATCCAATTCAACCCGCGATCTGACGGCCGCTTCGAGCGCGTTGAGGCCGTCTGGAACGGCTGTCGCTGGCGCGTGACTGGTCGAGAGATCGTGACGACAATGCGCCGGATCTAATCTCTACACCGCTCTTTTTCGGCCGAGGTGAGTGTTAACTGCACTGCTGTGATGTATTAACCAACATCCTGTAGTTACTATTTAATTTGTTGGTTAAGTTGACCCGCTCTTATGTAGAACTGTGGAAGGACCCGATAACGAGACAATCAATGGTTGACTCGGCGGATTGGCCAGCCAGAGAATGAACAGAGTCTACCACAGCAAATGACGCTCGGAGGGTTCAAGTCGAAACCCACTTCCAGTGATTAGCCAGTATTCCTACGCAGGAAACCACCCCGTTCCAGTGCAGAGGATATCACACTCATTCGCTCGTACCCGAATAGAGGACCACCCCGGGCGTCGAGTGTAAATGGGCATTAAATCGCGTATCACACCATTCAGACCCTTATATAGATATTCTTGGGATCTATCAGTCCGAAAGTTCGAGTGAGACACCCCGACTGTCGAGTGTAAAATCGTGAATTACTGCTCGGGGGAAAACCGTTGATCAGATTCAATAGCACTTTGTACGACCTTAGGCTCCTCCAGTAGGTAGTAAAAATTAGTCATGCCTTTCCCACGGCCACGTCCAACCCGATCTGTGACGCCGAGAATATCTAGAAACGCCTGTTCATTCAGCCGATCAGACATCCGTCTTTGTGAGAGAGGATTAATATCTAGTGACTCCGTGAGTTGCTCGTACCGTTCATAGATTTTACGAGTTGAGAACTCTTCCTGATTGCTCCCCTCTGCAATCAATGAAAGGGCATACACTGCTGCTTTCGATTGTGTAGGCTGATCTTGGAGAAGCTTAGAGAATCGATCGATATCCGCTTTCTCACGTGCATCTCGGACATGGTTTTCTTGCACGACATCACTGTTATCGTCTTTTGCAAGTTCGCCTGCATTTCGAAGAATATCTAGTGCTTTTCGAGCGTCACCGTGCTCTTGTGCAGCGAACGCAGACGCCAGAGGAATCACATCATCGGTGAGGACACCTTCACGAAATGCATCCTGGCGATGACGCATAATTTCGCGGAGCTGGTTTGCGTCGTAGGGAGGGAAAATAAACTCACGCTCTTGCAGACTACTGAGGACTCGCTCATCGAGAGAATCTTTAAACGAGATTTTGTTGCTGATCGCGAGGATGAGGGTGACTCCATGAGAATCCCGCTAAAGCCCCTGGAGCGTGAAGTATGTCATGGAGTCACCCTCTTTCCATAGGTAAACACGACGGGGATAAAACCCACAACAAAAAAGGAATACGATTCGCTTAGCGTAGGACTTCTCTCTTTGTTCGCAGATATACTTTGCATACAGACTTCAGTTCTGCAAAGATATCGACAACAGCTATGAAAAATATTCTAAATATGAAACGACTGCTAAGGGCGAGAACTAGTCGGATCCGACACGCGTATCCGTAGCTTCGATATCAGTCGATGCGACGAGGTTGTGGGTCAGTGCGTCGCCGGATTCTCCGTGGAAGAGGTGCATCCTCTCGCGATCAAGGACAACCTGGATATTGTCGTCCGCTTGGATTGGTGAGTCGGGATCAATCGACATTAGCAACTGATCGCTGGAAGCTGTCTCTTGGGCCATGGATGTATTCCCCTCACCCATCAGCAGGTACGCGAAGATTTCATCTCCCATCGGCTCCAGTACGTCCGTCCTAGCGTTGATCGGCGCCGACGGGTATGCAATCTCGTTGGTCTTAGTCGCCGGATGGACGTTCTCGGGGCGTACACCTATTGTTACTTGGTCACCGATAGCGAGGTCATCAACGGCTGCTGGGTCAAACTTGACGTAGAAGTGCTCAGTCTCGACGCCGCCATCGTCGACGGTTCCGTTGAGGAAGTTCATCGACGGCGAACCGATGAATCCCGCGACAAAGAGATTCGCGGGCTCGTTGTAGCAGACCAGCGGCGGGTCGATCTGCTGGAGTTCACCGGTATCCAATACTGCGATGCGATCAGACATTGTCATCGCCTCGGCCTGATCGTGGGTGACGTAGATGATTGTCGTATCCAATTTCTTATGTAGACGCTGGAGTTCCGTCCGCATGTGGACTCGTAGCTTGGCGTCGAGATTTGCCAGCGGCTCGTCCATCAAGAACACATCTGGTTCCCGGACGATTGCGCGTGCGATAGCGACCCGTTGGCGCTGGCCCCCGGACATTTCGTCAGGCATCCGGTCGAGCATCCCCTCCAGTTGGACGATATCGGCCGCCCGTTCGACGCGTCGGTCGATCTCGTCTTGTGGGTAATCGCGCAGTCGCAGTCCGAACGAGATGTTGTCGTAGACATCCATATGCGGGAACAGAGCAATATTTTGGAATACCATTGCCACCCCGCGGTCTTTCGGTGGGAGATCCGTCACGTCTCGCTCACCGATATATATCTCACCCTCGCTGGGCTGGGTGAGGCCAGCAATCGTCTCCATCGTGGTCGATTTGCCACAGCCAGAGGGGCCGACGAGACAAATAAACTCCCCGTGATTGATGTCCATGTTCATATCATCGACGGCGACAACACCGCTTTCACCGTCGTCATAGCGCTTCGTGACGTGTTCGAGTTTGACTCGTGCCATTGTTATTCCTTGAGTGCTCCCGCAGTTAGTCCACTAACGATACGCTCCTGAGCGATCAGAACTAAGATTACGACCGGCAGTACCGCAACGATGCTTGCCGCCGCCATCAGGTTGTACTGGGTCGTGTACTGTGTCTGGAAACTCAAAATCCCGCCGACGATCGGAGACCAGTTGGCTGCGTCCGGCGAAGTGGCCATGATCGAACTGAAGAAGTACTCGTTGTAGACCGAGATGAACGTCAGCACGGCAGCAGTTGCCACGCCGGGCGCAGACAGTGGCATGATTACACGGAATAGTGCACCGAAGCGTGTTGTCCCCTCAACGCGAGCGGCATCCTCAAGCCCGTCGGGAATCTGTGCGTAGAACGTCGTCAGAATGAAAATAGACAGTGGCATGAAGATTGCGCTGAACGGCATTACCATCGCACCCGGGGTGTTCAGCAACCGCGGTGGTGTGAATAGCGGAATTTCCGTGAACGGGATCACGATCGGAGTGTTTCCAGTGAAGGCCTCAAACAGTGGCACGACAAAGGCTGCCGGCGGGAAGTAGCTGATCGCTAGGATAGCTAACATCAGCGGCACCCGTCCCGCGAACTCTAGACGGCCGAAGACGTAGCCCGCTAGGCTCGCGATGACCAGCACGATAACCGTCGTCGAGATCGCCAGTACGAAGCTGTTCAGCATGTACAGGTGGAACGGCAACTGCTCGAAGACGGCAATAAACGCCTCCGGATTGAACCCCTGGGGCACGGGTAATGGAAACGTCGTCGAGAGGCCGAAGAGTTCGATATCGGGCAAGTAGCCACCGCCCAGTAGTTGTCCTTCAGGTGTGAGCGCCAGCACGAATAGCCAGTAAAACGGGAACAGTGTTGTCACCATGAAGAAGACAATCGCGACGTAGAACAACACTCGATAGACCCGTCTTGGGTTCTCAATAGCGTACTGGACCCACCGCCTGAGCAGTCCACTGTCTGGATTGTCCTTATCCGTTGTCATTGTCATCTCAGATAGCGTCCTCCCCTTGCCAGGCAATCAGTCCCATGACGATAGCGCCGATGATCGCCGCAGTCGTGAACGCAATAGCTGCGGATGTCCCCTGGCGATGCAGGAACGTCGTGACTACCATACACGACAGCGACGGTACCGTCTCACAGCCGGCCACGGCATCTATCAGGCCGTAGACCCGCATCGCTTGAATCGTTCGGAACAGCACCGCCACGCCGATCGTGGGCAGGATAAGTGGGAATGTAATGTACTTGAACTGCTGCCACTTCGATGCGCCCGCAACTTTCGCAACGTCGTAGAGGTCGCGGTTGATACTTTGCAGGCCCGCCAGAATCAGCAGCGCCATGAATGCCGAGGTTTTCCAGATATCGGCGACAATGACGATGAACAGCGAACTGGCGGTGTCATTGAGAGTGTTTGTCGGTGCCAGGATACCCAACTCAGCTAGCGGTGGCGTCAAGAAGCCGATTGAGGAGTTGAACATCAGGAAGAACATCATTCCCTGGATGACAATCGGCACCGCCCACGGGATAATGATCGCCGCGCGGGCCCACCGACGCCCATGGAAGTCTTGATCCAGCACCAGCGCCTGCCCGAGGCCAATCACCGTCTCAAAGAGAACGCCCACAACCGAGAAGATGATTGTTACTGGTAGCGCACTACTGAGAATGTCGCTGAGCGCGAGTGATCGCGGCAGGAACGTCGTCGATCCTGGCAGGATTGGGTCTTTCTGTCCAGTGAATAGCTCGATGTAGTGTCGGAATCCGATGAACGTCCACTCAGTCTGGCCCAACTGCGTCAAATATAGCGACAGCTCAAACGTCCGCAACAGTGGATACAGTGCAACCGCCCCCAGCAACACAAATACTGGCGTCAGCAACAGGTACGCGAACTGGGTGTCGCTGAGATTCTCCATCCATCGCATTACAGCTGTTAACGGGCCAGAGCTGCGGGGTTCACGACTCGTTTCCGCACTCATGAAAACCGCCTCCGTCGTAGTTTGTCCATGACAATAATATACAGGTGTAGTGTTCAGGACTGCTCGATCTTCTCGAGAGTGGTCTGCAGGGAAGCCATCGCGTTGGTGGAACTCATATCTCCGGCGACGGCACTGTTGGCCTGTTCGGCGATAGCACTCAGACTGGTCAGGCCAGACAGCTGTGACCGGTCGTGGCATCACATTCTCCCCGACAACTTGGAGGGTATCCATGAACTGCCCCATCACGGGGACGTTCTGGGCCTCGTCGGATCCGAACAGTTCGGACCGCGGCGGCAGCCAGCCTTGCAGGGAGAGCAGTTCGAGCTGGAACTCGGGGTCCAGCATTGCGCGGATGACCTCAACTGTAGCGTCCTGCTTGTCGCTGTTGGGGTTGACAGTGGCGTGCCAGCCGCCCAGTGCAGAAGTAGTACCACCGGTGCCTTGGAACTCGGCATCCTCCTCCGAGACGGCGTAGGGGATAGGCATCGTACCGAGGTTCTCGCCTAGCGCAGGCTCTGCCGCCTCTTCAGGATCTCGACCGGACAGCGCAATGGCATAAGGCCAGTTGCGATGCATAACCGCATTACCCTCGCGGAAGGGTGCGAACGATGGGTTCTCATTCCAGCCGAGGATATCGGTCGAGGCGATATCGCCGGCCATCTCGTTGATCTTGATGCCGTTGTACTCAGTCCCGACCTCCTCACCGTGGACGAACCGGTGCATCATGTTTAGCGACTGGATCACCGGTTCGGAATCGACGGTGACCGGTCGGTCACCTACCGGCCCGAACAGGTTCTCACGGCCGCCGAAGTACGCCCCGCCCCACGAGGATAGGACTTCGTTGAACGTGCAGCAAGCGGTTCCCTCGTACACGTCCCACTGGGTTGTCCAGCCATGATCCACATCGGTGTTATCAAGCGTGTCGGCTGTTATATGAGACCACTTCTCCCAGGTCATTGGCTCAGTAGCCCAGTTGTTCTCCTCAGGACTGTAACCCGCCTTTTCGACGAGATCTTTCCGGTACAACATCGCCGGGAAGGACGCAAACATTGGAATCCCGTATAGGTCGCCGCTCCCGGGATTTCGAGCCGTCGAAGTAAACCCATCGAAGAATTCTTCATCGACTGTCGAGAGAATTTCATCGTCAACCATCTCGTTCAGGTTCTCGATTAGCCCCGCTTGGATGAAGGTATTCGTCCAGCCATTGTCCATCAAGAACATGTCGGGAGAGTTCTCACCGGCGCGCAGCAACCGGGTGATGTTCTCCTGCCGAGCTTGGGTCTCCTCTGCGGGCTGAATCAGGTCGACAGTGATGTCGTCCGACAGGCCACCCAGTTCGTGGAGAGCCCGTCGAATATCCTCACCATTCTCCTGAACAGCCGTTGGATCGAATGCCCACTGAACCGTCGTCGAGTCTTGTCCCGACGAGCCAGTCTGTGTGCCGTCCGCGCCGTTACCACTGTCGCCGCCGACAAAGTTAGCACATCCTGCTAATCCGGCTACCACGCCAGCTGCGCCAGTTGCTGTCACGAAACGCCGTCGGGAGACACTTGAACGCCGTCTATCATCTGAGGAATTACCTTCTGACATCGCTCGTTTCCATCATTAAAGTATGCTAACTTAAAGATTTGGGAGTGTCTTTGAGATAGTACAATAACTTTATCTGTGAATAGTCACAGTTCGAGATATGGTCTTGAGACGGTCACTTGATGACTACAAGCGGAATACCGACGCAACGCACGCTTTTCCAGGCGAGCGGCGTACACAGCAGGGACGGTTCACAGGCACCAACCAACGGCTTGTACACATCAGCCCGGACGGTACAATCCGGGATTTTTCTCATCCACTGTGTGGGCTCCATGGAATTGCGTCATCTCGATTCGGCATCCGGAACAATGAGGGAGTCCACTGGTTCGATGAATTTGAGGAGGGGGACCAGACGTATCAAGCGGAGAAAACGGCAGTCGAGACGATACACAATCTCAATGGGTTCGAAATCCGGCAACAGGACATCACTAACGGGTTATCGCACGTTACGTCGTTTGAGGTGGCAGGTGGCTTGTCAAGTAATCCCGAAATCATCGGATTCGTCGAATTTGTCCCTGACGGTCAAGAGGGGCAGGTCGGGCAACTGATCCACGATGACGAGATCATTGAAGTGTACCATGACAAAGAACACGACTATCTAAGTGCCTCTACCGACCTATCGGCAATCACACCCGAGGTATTGGAGGGATTCGACGAGATTCTCGCCGACAAATCGACCTCATTTCCACGGTTCGACGAGTCCGACGAGTACGAGGGAAGCCGACTTACAGGTGGCGTGAGTTTTTGCACCCAACTCAACGACGGCCAGACGACGATTGTAAACAGGCTCACCGACATCAACTATCAGTCGCGCTCAGATAGTCTAGCTGCGATTAACGAATGGACACAACGGCACGCCGGGTCACTGGACACGAGTGAGGCGGTCAGCCATGCATCGCGTTGGATTGTTGACGATGAACTCGTCTCAGTCGACCTTCGGGTACTCGACATGCTATCGGCGCCGACTGGCGCTCGGATCGCTGGCCCCGACTTCGACCCGCACTACCAGTACTCCGGAGGCTATGGGTACATGTGGTTCCGGGATGATGGAGAAATATCGACGTTCCTCCTGCATGCTGACAAGATTCTCAATCTCAATCTTGACGATGTTCACCGGCGTAGCGCACAGTTCTACCTGCAGACACAGCTGGATGATGGCCGGTGGCCACACCGCGTGTGGCCCCGCAACGGGCGGTTGGCTCCTGGCTGGGCTAATGGGCACATTGAAGGCGACGAGCGTCACTACCAAGCCGACCAGACGGCCAGTGCGCTCATCTTCCTCGCCGAATATCTCTCATACGAGGAATCGATCCCTGAACGATTCGAACCAGAGCTCAGAGATGCACTCGCCCGTGGCGTTGATGGGCTAGACGGATCAATTGAAGCAGACGGACTACCGGCGGTCTGTGAGAACGCGTGGGAGAACATGAACGGCCGGTTCACTCACACTACTGCCAAGTTCCTCCACGCATACAGCGCTATTGCGGACGCGCCGTTCGACCCGGGCATCCGCGAACACGCAGCCGAGCAAGCGGATATGCTCTACGAAGCGCTGGAGACAATGTGGGTGCCCGAAGACCGTATCTATGCCCTTCGGCTGCAGAACGGGAACATCGATGCGCGTGTCGACAGCAGTACGTTCGCGTTGATCGATGCACACCTGGCGTACGATGCAATTGACGATATCGACGCCAATCGGCGGCAGCGATTGGCGAAACATCTGGAAACGGGGTTCGATCGGCTCTGGACGGAGACAGACAACATTCGTGGACTGCAGCGATTCGAGGCAGATGCATGGCGGCAGCGTACGCAAGACAGCGAGAAAGTCTGGACTGTATCGACCGGATGGGGCGCCCACGCCGCTGAGAAAGCGGTAGGACTGTTTCGCGATACGAACGGTTCGTTCGATGCCGCAGCGTGGTCAGATCGCTTATTCGACGAAATTACGTTTGGTGGATCGCTGTGTCTCCCTTCCGGCTATCTTCCAGAACAGTTTTTCGACTCGGGGACACCCGACAGCGCGACACCGCTGGGTTGGTCGCATGCGATCCGACTCGCGACATACGCTGCTCGGCAGGATCGCTAACGAAGCACCGCCGCCGATACTCTTAGAACCAAGGACAAAAGTTATTCATAATAATGAACAACGACGAAATCGTCAACAGGCTCACTTCGTTCGGGCTCTCCGAGAAGGAAGCTCTTGCATACGTGACTATCCTGCGGAACGGCACCACGCGCATTAGTGTCGTATCCGACGAGACAGGTATCTCAACCAGCTACGCGTACGATATCGTGGAGAAACTAGCAGAGCGCAATCTCATCGAGATAGATGATCACGTCAATCCGGCGCAGTTACGGGCGATTCCACCATCCGAAGGAATCGGGAATCTCGTGTCCGAACTACACACCATCGAGACGCGACTAGAGGATCTGTTTGATACAGAGAGCTACGAACAGGAATCATTCAGCATCATCAAGTCACGCCGTACGATACTCGCTCGACTGAGCGATTTGATCGCCGCTGCAGAGACAGAGATCATCCTATCACTCCCGTTATCGGTATTATCTCAGGTCGAGGACTCGCTACGGGCTGCCCAGGAGCGAGGCGTATTTTGTATGCTCCTGGTTACGCAATACGATGATAGGAGTACAATCGACGAATCGGTAGCAAATGTCGTCCAGACGTGGACGGCGCCTGCACCGGTCATTCTCACCGTTGACCGATCAGACGGGATTGTCACGTCAGCCGAGCCAGTGCTAAACTCGAATTCAAACGAATATGCGATCTATCACGCCGAGGATCATATCGTTTCTGCGCTGTTTGACTCCTTCATTGCGAACTACTGGATCATGGGTACCCAGAAACATGTTGCGAAAGCGCCATTACTCCCCCAATCGTATACAAGTTTCCGGCACGCAGTGTTTGACGCGACGTTGCATCTGAGGGATGGTTCTGTCATCGAATCGAAATTGGATATCAGACAGACACAGGCCCCGGGACCATACGAAACCATTGAGGGAACCATTGTAGACGTAAAACAGAGCCTTGTCCGGCCATTTTCAAATGAATTCCCGACACAGGAGTCACTTGTTGTTGAGCACAATGATCAAAAATTCACTGTTGGTGGCGCCAAGGCCTTTATAGAGGATTTCCAAGCCAAAGACGTGACTCTAGAGCGATCACGGTCTCCATAGGAACCAACCTTACCCTAATTTGCCGCGTTGAATCGGTGCTGGATTACGGTCAGAAGTGGTCACAGAGTGGTGCTGATTAAACCTAGCGGTCTCAGTAACGATATGCAGGCACACTGGGGAGATGATCATCAGGATCGGTATGAAATCAACGATGGTGACTATTAAGTTCACCCTCTGATGGGATTACTCGTGTCGAGCGCTGATTTGTCGTGATTGTTCCGGATACCGACATTGGAGAGCCCGTTACTGTCGAGATCACTGATGTGACCAGGAACGTCGCCTTTGCAGATGTGGTTACGCGGCTGCCATCGAACGGGTGACCCGATGGGTTCTTTCAGATGTACCACGTCGTCTAGGCAAGGCTCGCAGCCTGCTAAATCGCGACGTTAGTAATAACGACTTATTTGACAAGTCGCAACGTTGCGGAACACTCTTCAGTTGTTGAGTGTAATACGTTCGTATGTCGGATGCAGATACAGCAAATGGTGGCGGCGACAAGACTAATATCAATATCCGGTTGACCGAGGCGTTCCTCGAAGACATTGACGCCACGTGGAAGGATGAAGGCTACAACAGCCGCAGTGAATTCATCAGGGACGCGCTGCGGGATGCTGTCAAGCATCCGGATCTGTCCCGCGAATCGTGGAAGGAAATAGCTGCCGTTGAACACGCGCGACGCACAGGCGAGAGTGAGACGTTCTCCCGCGACGAGATTCTCGGCGACGATGAGTGACGACGAGTGGGCCTGGCAGTTTCGCAAGCCTGCGAAGCGAACGTATGACGACCTCGATCCTCACGCCCAGGACCGCATCACAGACAAGCTCGATGAAATCGTGAACGATCAATGGCGCACCCCTGACGACTACTTGGAGCCCCTGACCGGTGCTCCTCATTCAAAACTCCGTATCGGACAGTTCCGTCTCGGGGCTGAGTGTGACCGTTCCGCCAAACTCCTCGATGTCTACACAATCGAGCGGCGAGGCGGTGCGTACAAAGCTGACGACGATTGATTCTCGGTTGAGTAGGACCTCACCAGAATTCCTCGAATGTGAGGGGTACTTCCGACGGGTTTATCCGGTCTGCCAGGAAGCAAACGCATGAACGATGACTGGGTTATTTTCAGTATCCGAATATGCCGGTCTCAGGATCCGCCGGTAGCGGTCCTGTGTGACTCATTCTCACGCTGATGCATACGCGCGCGGGTAATAACGGTTAATCGGAGGGGGGCAGTTCGTGTCCTGATGTACCTGAAAACACCCGGGACTGTCGACGGTGATTGCTTACGATATCTGGCCTGATTCCGGACAATACTCTGACTTCAGACCGGTGACTGCAGGGCGCTGGTCCACTGCTTTTCCCATGGAACTGCGGTGACTGTTCGATCGATCCAGAGTATAAGTACTCTCCAACAGCCATCAGTTTATCATGTGTCGAATGTAGAGTACTAACATTTATTCATCAACTTTTAACAGCACCGGAGATGTCAACCCACTCGGGTATGACAAAAGCGCTCAAAGCAAGCGGTTTCTTGGGACTGGCAACAATGATGGTGGTTGGACTGTACCAATTTGTCCGGCTCTCCGGTGGCACTGGTGTCCCCGGCTGGATGGTTGGCGGGCACGCCCACTTGGGGGTGATCTCCATCCTTGCACTCGTGATGGGCTTTGCCGTGCCCGCGCTTGGTGTCACGGGTCGTCTCCGTACCGCTGTCACAGCCCTCTTCATTGCAGGGCAGTGGGGGATCCCGGGTGTGGTCTGGATCGGCGAAGGCGCTGGAGTGAGCTTCCTGATGCCAACTGCATTCCTCTGGGGGCTCGCCCTGATCGCCGCCATGCTAATCATGCTGTACAAAACGCTCACTGAAGACCCAACAGCACCCCGAGACGGCCCGACTTCGACTCCCGTAGCCGACGATTGACCACCCGATACGTCGACCTCAGAGCACTGGCTACCTCGTATTTGTTTTCACGGCGCTGACGGTCATTTCAGGCAAGGCACTTACCGATTCGATGTGAGATTCCTCTATGAAACGCCGTGAAGCGATACTTAGCGCGACGGCGGGTATTACTGGCTTAGCTGGGTGTTCGGTGCTTTCGTCTCAGGCTGGCACACTCTCTGTCAGTGTTTTCAATCACGCTGAGTCGAGCTACACGATCGAACTCGGAATGTTCGAGGGACGCGACAAATCCCGTCCGGAAGCTCGACAGTACAGTCGTTCAATCGATGTGGAGTCTGCTGGCCAGACACGCGTCGACGACATCGTAGAGATGGGGTCGTATCTCCTCCGCTACGAGGTGTACGAAAATCGGTCTTGTGTAGAGCTACGGAAAGACCCTATAGTTACACTGAGCCGGCCATAATCTGGGAGTATGTCTTCTGCTCAGCCGGCGTTCGGCACAATGTTTCGGGGGCTGATCGAGCTGGGCGTCGTCGATATCGACACCGAGCCGCTCGATGAGGGCATCGAGCGGCGACTCAAGGAATTTTGGGAGAATACGTCCTGTCCACGGTGCGGGCACAACTCCGTTCAAACGTGGCCGCATCTCGACCGCGTTTGGTGCCGTGACTGCAATTTCAAGCCGGTCTACACCTACGGAACGCCGTTTCACGAGAAGCACCTCACCTGCGGCGAGGGACTTCTCGCATTCACGCTCTACGCCGATACGTTGCTCAGTATCAACCAGATCGCACCGTTGCTCGGTCGGGCCTACAAAACCGTTCACACGGCGATTCGGGAGGTGGAAGCCGCGATCCATCGTGGCTTCCCCGTCGTCTGGAGACTCCTCGACCAGACTATCGATGGACCGACACAAGTTGACGAATCTGGCAGAGTCTGTTCGGGCTACAAAGGCCAAGAGCCGCCGCGGAACAGCCGTTCTCGCGGCGGATCGTCTCAGACAGGCCGATCACGCTGGCGAGGACGTCACGGTGACCAGCTGACGCTCGTCGCGGCGTGCCGCGACTCGCTTCGCGTGATTCAGGGCCAACTCGGTATCGACTACAGCGGCGATCTTGAACCAGTAATCCAGGAGGCTGAAGACCTCTCCCAGCTGCTGGGAGAGGTCTGGACCGACGGACTCCAAGCATACCGAGAAATGGACTTTGACCACCGAACGGTCGTACATAAGGAGACGTACGTATCGCCAGAAGGCGTCCATATTAACCAAGCTGAGTGCCCGTTTTCGCTTGTCCAGCCGTGGCTACGGAAGTTTCGCGGCTTGTCCAAGCAGGGCTTGGAACAGGCCGCTCACACCTTTGGCATCGTTCGGTCGCTCAATCCAGTTGGTGAATCCACCGAGTCAATCGTTGACTGCCTCGTTATCGGGGCTTTCCGCAATTCTACGTAAGAACGCCTCGTGTTAACCAACAAATTGCCTCATATACTCCTGTATGTTGGTTAATAGGGCGATCGCCTTCGCCATCCGCCGTCACGGAAGGTCGTCTGTCACGTCGACGAGCTCCTCCTCGGTCTGCCAGCGATACAGCCGACCCTCCTGTTTGAACAGCTCGAAGACGCCGTCCTGCATCCAGCCGAAGGGGTGTTCTTCGTCCTCGTACACCCGCTTGAGGACGTGACTCTTCGCGAAGAACTCCGTCGTGCCGACGAGGAGGCCCTGCTCGACAAGGAAATCACTCGGTTCCTTCTCGGCAACGCCAACGAGGTAGGTCACGATGTTGGCAATCAGGCAGAACTTCTGGATGCTGTTGTCCCACTCGCCACGGATGTCGACCATCCGGAAGGCGTAGGCGTCCTGCCGGCGGTTGAGCCGGTCGACCACGAGGTTCAGCCGCCGAATCGGCTCCCGGTCGTAGTTGCCCAACACGAAGTACGAGCGCTCGTTTTCGTAGACGGGAGTCAGTTCGCTCAGGGCGTGGAGGATCTCCTCGTTGTCCGCCAACGAGATCTCCTCGTCGTCGAGTTGGTCCTTCGCACTGGTGAGGACTTCCTCGGGCACGGGCGGCTCCTCTTCGGACATACACGCTTCCTCTCAGCGCCGTGCGATACGGTTTATGGAGTAAATCACCAGCTTAGTCAGATGTGGTTTACTCAGGGGTAATTTACTCGAGGGTAAACTACTTGCCGCCAGGCCGTGTATCGTGTCGTATGAGCACCGACCTGGGAACTGCTGAGGGGATGGAATCCCGCGAACTCGTCCACTTCGTCACCCAACAGACGCGGTTCGCCCTGATCAGCAACATCCTCCAGCATCCCGTGCAGCTGCCCTCGATGTACGAGCTCGAGGAGCTCAACCCCAGCGTGAGCGATGCCACCGTCTACAAGCACATCCAGAAGCTCATCGACGCCGGCATCGTCAAAGAGGTCGCCTTAGACGACGACCAGCGCCGGCAGGGCTACCCCTGGAAGTTCTACGGCCTGACCGAAGAGGGGCGGCAGTTCCTAGAGGAGCACAACCTGCTCGCTGCAGAGGAGACGCTCCAGCAGATCTACGACACTATCTCCGACAAGCCCGAGAAGATGGTCAAGTACGAGAACGCCACTCGTCCGGATGGCGTCTAACGGTACGTCTATTTCTAAATAGTTTGCTATTCGTACTCTTTAGCCAGTGACGACGCGATATCCGGTTAACCAACAAGTCTATGCCAATACACGCTCTGTTGGTTAACACGAGGCGACCGCTGATGTCCTACGAGTCACCGACGCCCCCGGCGGAACTTCCGACAGAGATCGTCAACACACTCAACGGCTACTCGCCGGACCAACTCCAGCATATCGCACGCTACGCCGAGGAGCTGGCAGAGCACAAAGCTCGCGAGGCACGCCTCAAGGAGGAGGCGGAGGACGACGAGATTGACGACCGACCCGATGATCTTCCAGACGACGTCCCGTCGAAGGCAACGATCACGATTAAGGAAATCAACGACAACCGCTACTACTACTGGCAGTGGCGAGAAGGGGACAAAGTGCTCTCTCAGTACAAGGGACCGGTCAATTCGGACGAGTAAAACTCGAAGAGAGGGGACACCCATCCCACGTTTCCGTCGTAAATGGATGTCGGTGGAAGGGTGAGACCAATATCGAGGGGACCACACCCACCACCGTTTCACCAATTTTGAGGGTCGACTACGTCATTTCAAACGTCGAGGAAGGCAGGGACACACCACCGTTTCATGAAAACCACTCACGTTAGTCGGACAATCTCAAACAATACTCTGAGACACCCACCACCGTTTCATCAATTCGGTATTAGGGAGATAGCTACATTCCAAGACAGAGTGGATCAATCCAAGATATATTATTTAATTCACGTTCTTATCAGTGATAGCTTTGAAAAGTCTGAGACCCCCACCACTGTTTCATCAATTCCGCCGAATTAGAACCAGACACGAAATCTATGGAAAATACTTAGAGAGGTTTCACATATAAACGGTCTAGATAGTTGTGAGATATACCAGTTAAATCTCTTTTAAGAGTTTTCTACTACTATACTTACTACTACCTAGACGAAAACGTTATAATATAGTATACAAACTACTGCGATCACTTTCTATTTGAAAAACACGTTACGAGAACTGTATAGCGTTATTTCGCAAGGTATAGTGGATTAGCTTGAGTCTGACAGACCTTCCTTCTCAGATAAGAATTCCTGAAATAGTGGTGTGGGTGTGCCCCATTCGTTCCTCCTCTAACTATTTGTTGAAGACATTCAAGACATTCCTGCAACCGGGGTTTTATTATGTCTTGGCCAGAGGGTTCCGCATATGACCCAGTTCTCGAATACCTCGCCTATTTTCCAACGTGAAGAGGTTCTCCGTGAAGAATATCATCCCGATAATCTCCCCGAACGAACTGATGAAATGGACGATCTCCATATGTCGTTGGCACCCGCTGCCCGAGGGGTTGGCGCTAACAACGTATTTCTTCACGGGAAAGCAGGACAAGGGAAAACAGCTGCCGCGAAAGCAAAACTCTCAGAACTTCAGGCACATGCTGAGCAAGAATCCGATCATCTTGATCTAACGACTGCATATGTCTCATGTGAGTCCCACGATCTCTCGACGTCATATAAAACCGCTTCCCGCATCTATCAAGAACTCACCGGTAACAGCCGTCCGACGGGCTATGCGACCGATGTCGTGATGGATATGATGTTTGAGGCGATGAACGATATCGGTGGCACGATTATCATAGTCCTTGACGAAATCGATACTCTTGGTGACGACGACCGGATTCTCTATAGTCTCCCTCGGGCCCGAGCCCAGGATTACGTTGAGGACCATGTCTTTCCCAGTATTATCGGAATCAGTAACGACCTCCAGTGGCGAGATAATCTTAGTCCGAAAGTGAAGAGTTCGCTCTACGATGATTCTGTCCTCTTTTCACCATATGACGCAGAACAGCTTCAACAGATTCTCCGCCGACGTGCAGCGAAGGCGTTTCGTGATACCGAACTCGTCCAAATTAATGAACTTGAGGCCCATGGAGACGCAGATGGAACTGTCGTCGAAATCGACCAATCTGGGCAAAAGTATCGGTTTCGGAGTGGCGTGCTGACCGACGATGTAATCCCACTCATCGCTGCGCTTTCAGCACAGGATACGGGGGATGCTCGCCAGGCAATCAAATACCTTCGCAAGGCCGGTGAACTGGCGGATAAACACGGTGATGATCGTGTCAGCGCGGATCACGCTCGTGAAGCGCAGGCACTTGTGGAACGAGAGGCCGTCGTTGAGGCAATGCGTGACATGACGACCCAGGCACATCTTGCCCTGGCTGCCCTTACTGCGCTGGAACTCTCTGGTGATGCTCCCGTCCGAGCCAAGCCGATCTACGGCGTGTACAAGAGTATCGCTTCACGGATTGATGCCGACAAGCTTGGCCAGCGGCGATTCAAAGACCATCTCCGTGAACTCGATATGCAGGGGATCGCTGATGGTGAAAAGGTGACCGCAGGCTCAATTGGCGGGCCAGCTTGGGAATATCAACTACAGGTCGATACTGAAATCGCGGTCGAAGTTCTCAAAGATACAGCTCGCTTCGCAGATATTGATTTCGAGCGAATTAGTGCTGATCGACCGAAGCAATAGTCTTGCTGGCAGGTAGTTTAGTTTTGACCCGTATTCATCTACGCAATACCCCCACCGTTTCAGCAATTTAACCTGACACTGCATGTAGCGTGGATTCGCTAATCCCCCTGACTTGGAGTTCTACATTTGTCTGATGTACAAAAGGAACAGAGTACTGATTACAGGGAGAAGCACGACCAGAATCCCTTGGCATATTCTTTTCCACTTGTCACGGCCGACCAGTCGTGCTGTCTCGCGAATGCTTTCGGGTTCTTCGTCTCTAATCACGCCCAAGAGTGTGTACGTCCGTTCGTTAAACACATTAGCTATCTGACTCTCGTTCGAGAAGTAACGAAATTCCACGACATTCGTCGGGGAACGACTAAATACGTCTTCCTTGTATTCGGCCTATGTCCCTCCAGAATGGTACCGGTTCCTCCCTCCCTTCCGATTATCCGTTCGCAGTAGAACTCGGAATTATTACCGCACTGTTGATCGGAGTGTACCTGTGGCAGGAACTCGTCCGCGAATCCCTGACCACAGTGTTTGGTACGCCGCCGGTAGTTGGTGGGATATTTCTCAGCACGCTCGTGAGTGGCGGAGTCCTCATCCTAGGACTGATCGTATTCACTGGAGCGTACGCTACGTTCCGAAATATCGATATCGGGCTCCGAATCCCGTCACGAAACGATGTTTCTCTGGCTGGAATAGCAGTTCTCGTCCCTGTTGTTTGTGTGGCGGTCACAAAACTCGTTGGTACTGTGACCGGTGTCCCGTATAACTCACTAACCATGACATCGGTCGCCGCTGACGCGCCTGTGTTGCCAGTCCTGCTCATCGCCGGACTCGGATTGATTATTGGTGTGCCAGCGCTGGTGGTGATCTGTCAGGTACTAATACAGGGGAGTTTTGAACAGGTCGTCAGTGCCAGCCCAGCGATCGTTCTGACAACTGCAATGACGGGATTCGTGATGGTGAGCAATACTGGAGGATTAGCGACCGTCCCCGAGTTAGGGAAACTCATCGGTGTCGTCGTATTCACGCTCTCACTCGGCGTGGCAGTATATGCGAACGAACGAGTTGATCGTAGCTGGCTCCGATATCTCGGATTCGCTCCCGTTCTATTGGTGACTGCAATCATTATCCTCTCGGGGATTGCTGAGATTGAGACGATAGCAGGCGGGCTGTACGCGGCCACGCAACTCGCTGTCCTCGGTGTCGCGGCCTACACGTACAACGAAACGGAGTCGCTCTTCGTACCGGCTCTGGCGTATACGAGTCTTCTGCTGGCCAACAGAACCGTTGTGTTCGTTTTTGAAGCAGGTATGCAGAACTGGTGACTCCCTCCTCTATAAGGGGTCACTGCGTTAACTGTCGAAATCCATGCGAAAGGAATACGCTATACTCGATGTCCTCCGGGGAGCATCTGTTGTCGCAGTTGCGCTCCTTACGATCATTCTTCTTGCTCTTCTCCCCACCCCTGGCTATCGAACATCCCGTCTCGTACTGTTCATTATCACTATCTGACTTGGGTGGATTGGAACAGCTGGTTCGGTATTCTATCGATTCTGTCTCTTGCTGATCGGTTCACTTGGGCAATTCCTTCTCGGCTTCTGGAATTTCACGATTGGTCTGGTGATGCTCCCGACAGGGGCCTCGTCACTGCTCTTCTCCTCCATGAAAATTCAGACACCTGAGTCATATCCCCCAATTTATCCACCTCCCTTTCGGTAATATGGTTGTGAACCTGCTACCGTGGCTGCTCAACTGGCCACCCCGCCCCGCCGCTGTCGTTGCGTTTCTCTTTGTGACGGCGTTCAGCGTTGGGACTCTGGTACTGTTCGCTCCGGTCACAGACCAGATTAATCCCGATGAGGCTACCGTCGAGGCTTCCAACGTCTCCGTCCACCTGAATGACGAGATCACGGTGCCGGATATCGATAACGGGACCGTCGCAACGTGTGTGGCGAGTGGAACTCCGGGTAACCATCTCACGGTCCGTGCCGATATCCTCGTCGAAACCCCGATGGAAGGCGGTGACGGCACCCCGTACGACATCGAAGTGAGCATCGGTAACGATTCGAGAACCACTACCGAATCCGTTCAGCAGACGGGTCGGGAACGAGCCGACGTCTTCTGGGTGGTCCGTGACGATGAATCACTCTCAGTTGGCGATACAGCCAATATCCATATCCGTCTACGTGAATCGGATAGCGTCGTGGCTACTGCGACTCGGGCAGTTTCCGTTGAGAAAGGTAATCGTTCGTACGACTGTGAGTCCTGAGTGGGACACCCACTTGGTGCCTGATCCGCCTACAATTGGCGTGGCTGCTTTTCTGTTTACAAAACGGTCCGTCACACAGCGATTCTTTCTGGAGAAGAGTAAGTCTATCAACCGGTGAGTACAGTTGCTAATGGACGGACTGGATTGGACCGGGAAAGAGAGTCTCACACCGAGGATTTCTTGTGAAGGATTCCCTGACACCACATATGGTTGGAATAGGGACGCTCGTTATTGCACTTACCGTCGTTGTTGCGATGACGTTGACCCTCGGTCTGCTACTTCGACTACTGCGAGATACCGATGGGCTCTGAGCGCTCGGTTAGCTGTATCGAACACCGTTGGGTCTCTGAATAACGCGACATGGCGCTTCTGGGGAAAGCAGTGATATCGGGATGCAAGCCCGGCACTATACCGAGCAACCAGAGAATGGGGCTCGGATAGGTCCTTTTCAGGACAATCGAACGATGAATCGAGATGGTGGTATATTTTTTCGTTTACACCTATGCCACCTCTACCGAGCACTGCGTCCGGCTGAAAGGAAGATGTGCCTCTGTGAGAGATAGGCGCCCAGTACTGATGTTAGAGAATTTGGTCAAGCATACCGCGATAATCAGGAACATCTCTCACGTCTGTATGGCGCGCACGCAGGGTGATGCAAGAGTTTATACAATCACACAGCTAATATTGAAGTGAACTATGAGTCTTGATGAAGCGGTGGACGAGGCGCTTGCGACATATGGGATGTCGCGTAGCGAAGAGGCCGAGGAAACTGGCCGATTAGTCGCTACTCTCCAAGACTAACGCAGTCCGCTAGTCAAGCCGCCGGATTTTCTCTGCGAACTCTGCTTTAGATATCCCCGTAGTGTCGGTCAATTCTGGAAAACCGGCTCGCTCGACTGCTTTCTCCACAAATTCTATCCAGAGGTCTTGGTGCTTTTCGGCGTACGAATACCTTCGCTTCATGCGGATACATATCAAGCTCATACTCTGACAAATCGATCATGACTTCGTGTTTCCGCTCAAGCGTTGTGGCTCCGAACTCACGCAAATGTTTGAACAGGACGTTCTTCCGCCGAACAGTCAGGAGACGCTTTGATTCGTTAATATACTCGTTGACCCACTCTCGCCAGTCGTAGGTATCGGGCTCAATCTCGGTTTTTGTTTCGGGCATCGAAAAGTCGCTGTTGATGCGACGCAGGTAGAACTGTATCAGCGCCACAGCGGTCCGATGATTGGCGTTAGGAAGAGCGTGCTTGAGAATCAGGTTCGACGCGAGGCGACCAGCGACATCTGTTGCCGTCCCTTCCCACGACGTCTCGTCAAACGCATCGGGGAGTTCCTCAATGTCGATGTTCTTGTAAGCCTCCACAGGCGTACCCTCTTCTTCCTCGTTCTGTGAGAGGAGCGCACGATATATCTCTAGGAGACGTGCGACAATCGTCCCATTGTCCTCAGTCATGTCCGCGAGAGCGTCACTGAGGTCAAGTTCGATCTCGCCCACTGCACCGCCGCCAACCCGAGATGTGTATACACCGTAGAACTCTGTTTCAAGTTCGTATTCCACGACTTTCACAGCTACATCCTCGTCGTAGTCGACGATTTGTGACACGATATTCTCGGCGTCTGGATTGACGAAATCGAGAGAGAACTGCTTGTCTACAGGGTGATGGTAGTAGACGTGCCCCATCTTGCTATCGGACAATTCTCAGAGAGCATATTAATGACTTCGTGGACAGATGCAGGTCGGCGGTCGTCCCCGATTGTGGCGATAATCACGACCACACCTCGGCATTTGTACTATTTCGCGACATAATAGATTGTGGTAAGCCGGTCGAAGCGGAAGGAGAACTCTGTGACTAGTGGTTGTAGTATTTATCTCAACCTGATATGCGTATTTCACCAAGTTTTCTGGACAGGTTCCACACCGGAAGTGGTGGTGAATTCATACTGATTAAGCTACGGTCAAACTTGGAAGACACTATTAGATAGGTCGTCGTTCTTATCAGGGTAGCTGAGGGCACGTTTTTAACACGCGAGTTAGAACAGTAGGCCAACAAATGAGTAGTTCATCGGAGGACAGCTATTCGCTCGAAGACGTTCAGGGTAATCTCGACGTACTTCGAGCCATTGAGGACAAGGTAGTCGAGGCGATTGAGGGAGCCGAAAGTGCGGAAGTCTTGGAATATCTCGTTCGCGAACAGCAGTTGGATCTCCACCACGAGGGGGATCAGGGTATCGGCCGAATTCGGCGCGCAGTTCTCGAGTCCCCGAAGGCGTCGCAGGATCTGAAGCGAACCGTCATCACGCGTGGCGACGACACCCCTGAGAGTATCCTAGTTCCTGACGAGGTGGAACGGAATGCCAAAACCGCACTGCGGACTGGCAAGCCGGTCGTTCTCTACGGCCCGACCGGTACTGGAAAGACAACCTTCGCGAAGCAACTCGCACTACGTCACTGCGTTGGCTACTCACTACATACGGCAACGCCATCATGGACGGCAAAAGACATCATCGGCGGAATCGGGCCGAGCCTCACAGGTTCTTCGGGCTATCGGTCTCTGAACTATGAGACCGAACTCGGGGCCGTCTCGGAAGGTGTCAAGCGGGCTCGAGATTTCAATATCCCCTACGCAGTCATCTTGGACGAGATAACGCGAGCCGACATCTCGCAGATATTTGGGCCGCTCTACACTGCCATCGAAAACCGCAACCAGACGCTGATTGAAACTGACGATGGCGAGACTATCGAACTCGACGAGGACGTGAGCATCATCTGTACGATGAACATGTCCGATCGGACGGTCAACGAGCTGGACAACGCTATCACGCGTCGGTTCGCGATGGTCGAACTCGACGAGTACGAGGACGACGACCGGCGATCTTTGTTCGAAGGATGGCTTGAGAGCAACCTCGGAGAAATTCCCCTCCTCGGGAACGACGACCTGCTCGAACTCTTCGAGGCTGACTATGACGGCATCAACAACGGCTCCGAACAGGCCTCGCGCGGCCCGATCATGCGCTTCGGACCGATGCACTATCGCGACGTGACGGTCTTCCTCCGCGAAGCTCTGCAAGATGAGAGTCTGTACATGGATGCACCCGAGGAAGCCGTCGGACAGGCGTTCCGCACGTTCATTGTCCCCCGGCTACTAAACTCAGCGGCGTTCCCACAAATCGAGCAGATCGAGGAGCATTATCGGGCACTCAACAAGTCCTTCGAGATGTTTGACCTCGCGCCGGCGGCCGATCTCGCCAGCCGAGAACTCGAAGCCGAGCGCCGCCGGATGGGCTCCTACGAGCAATCGAGTATCTCCGACCCTGACGAATCGTACACCTACCAACCCGGCACGTTCAGCGTCCCGGAACGAGGTAAAATCCGGATTGAAGGGTGTCCTCCCTCGATTGGTGATCAACTGCGTCGGGCCTCCTTCGAACAGGAGGCCGCCAACGTCTTCGTGAAAACCCAGGAGTCGCTCGACGACCGAGACAAGGAGTACCGGGTCGTCAAAGTCCGAGTCGACGGCCCGGTGATGCACGTGACCGCGCGGGACAACGTGGGTATCGTCACCCTCACTCCCCGATCGAAACTCCGAATCGAGCCGAAGATTGACTGGGACGAAATCTTCGATATGCTGCTGGCAGTTCACGGTCGTAAACGCACGATCGAATACCATGGTATCCCACTCGACGAGTTTCGAACTAAAGACGTCGATTTAGAGGACGTCTTCCTGATACTCGCGATCAACTACCTCAACGGATTAGAGAACATACACCGTAACGGATTCGTTCGACAACTGGAAACCCGGCGAGCCGACCTCGAACAGCCAAGAGGCGTCATCGACATTGAGCAGTCGCTCCTCAATCAGGCCGAAGGCCGTGCAAAGCAGCACTGTCTGCTGAAGGAAGTCAACTACGACAATCCAGCCAACTCGCTTCTCCATTACGCCGGTACGCACCTTTTGCGACTCTTCCGACAGTACGAGGATAAGTACGACCACCAGGCGTACTACCATATCTTCTCACAGGTACATGAGGAGGTACGGCACCTAGAGCAGTTGGACGTGACAAGTGGTCGCCGGCGAATTCCGGAGTACAGGCGATTTTCGTTGCCCGACCTCCCGAAGCAGCGCCACTACTATCGTCAGGCTACCGAGGTCGCAAAGGCAGTGGTTGCATCATCACTCGGAACGCCAGCAATGGAGGGCGACCGCGAACTGGTCGTCGACTACGTTCTCAATATGGAATCGCTGTTCGAGCAATACTCACAGATCGCTATCGAGGACGAGCTTAACGCAATCAAAGTGAACGACTACATTGACCAGACAGAGAACGTCTCCGCCGTTCGTTCCCCGACGCTCAAACCCTTCGACAGGGAGTCACAGGTGTACCATCAGCCTGATCACGCCGTTGAGGAAGGCGACCAGACGCTCGCCGTTCTCGACTCGAAGTACTACGCCGAGGGCAAGGATCCGGTAAAGAGCGGCGGATCACGGTCACGCCTCTTCAGCTACGCGTATCTTCTGGACACTGCCCAGATGGGATTCCTGACGCCACTCGGTGAACCCCGGACTCGGACGGTCTCGCAAACAGGAGCAAACTTACAGGTTATCTCCCCAGCGACCGATGATTTCTCTCTTGAGGAGTACCACGGCAGTATCCGGGACTACCTGTACGGGGCACTCGGGACGGTATATCCCGCCCTCGAACTGTTCAAGGCTGTCGAGGAACACGCACTGTGTCTCGACCAACACGAGATGGCCGATCTGAGTCGTTTGACCGATTCCGACGGCCCGTTCGACTTCAGCAACGTCCACGAATTTTCGCTACGCGTTGTCAACGCTGCGGCAGACACCTTGTCGAACCAGTATCGGTCGCGGTCTGATCTCGAACAGGGGGGCAAGTGGACGCGTCGGCAGATCAAGACGCAATGCGAGGATTACCTGCCCCAGAAAACGACTTGCGTGCCGGTTTTCCGCCGAGAAGATGACAGGGAACGTATTGACCTGTACTTCGTAACGCGTGGAGAGGACGGAAGTCCTCTCGACGTTTCGGTCGCAGATGATTTCCGACTGTTATAAGCGATCCCTTAGAATGGGGCCGTGAGCCAGCCACTGTTTCGACGCTCGATTTGTGGCCCGAAGATACGGCTCAACCGGTAGAGGTCGCCACCGGTCTGTAACTCGAAGTCCCGTTGTCGGCGCTGGAACGTTCCTTCGACTGCGAATTGGATCGCCGGAAGCGGACGGCGGTTTTCCAGAGTATTCGCCTGACGATCCATCAGCTTCGACAACTCGTTCACGGTGTCGTTATCCTCAAAAATGCCGTCGAGTCCAACGACGCATACCTCGTCGGGCACGTCATCTTCACGGAGCATATTCTGGAACTCCTCGATTGGGACTTGGTGGTCGAAGAGGTCGTACTCGTCCTCGTCGACGATGTTGTACTCGCCAGAGAGTTTGCCATGTTCGACCATCGTTACTCGAAGTTGATTTCGACGGAGATGTTGGATACTTCCTCGGGCATTCTCTCGAACAGGTCACGAATCTTCGTGTAGTCTTCACCGGATTCGAGCGTCAGCTTGGTCATGGTTTCCTCAACATTCGCTGTGCCTTGCAGCGGGCCCGGTATTCCCATTCGGTTGCTCAGGATGAACCTGACTTCACCGTAGGTGACTTCACCCGTCTGTTCGTCTTTACGCCACTTGCGACGCAACTCCGCAACGTCGTCGCCGTCAAACTTGAAACGCCAGCCCCCACTCGGGACGCGGAATTCGTATCCCGGTGACCAGCGCGACGGATCGCCCGCACCATCCGAGGCCCCAGAACCGACAACGTACTCGGGATCGGCTTCACGACCAAGGTTCTGAAGGAGGAATGTCTGGACAGCGTCTTCGGACACAGACGAATCGAACCTATCCGCGACACTCCCGACCGTGAATTTGTCGTCGCCGTCAAGTCCAGCGATATACTCGAGAATCTCGTCACCGACATCGGACGGCACAGTTGGCACGAGCGTAACATCAGTCGGGTCGCGGTCACCAAGGCCGTCCTTATACTCGCGATCGGCATCGATGAGATACTCGTCGACTAGGAAGTCCGTGACTGCTTCACGGAACGATCGATTGGTATCGTCTTCGGAGAGGTAGACCGTTTCGTCCCGCCGGATTTCTTCGAGTATTCGGTGGGTGTTGGCTCGACCGTTTTCCTCTAACGTCTGGCGGATTCGATTTCGGACTTCCGACGTACCGATACGCTCGGCCTCCGAGATGTCGCGTATCGTTGCGTCGGACTGAGCCTTCGTCACGATGTCAGTGCCACTGTAGAGGACGTACTGGTCGTCCTGGGCGAGGCGGCCCGCGGCTGTCATCACGGTGTCGTGACCATCGCCCTCAAGCCAGATCTCCGTGTCTTCGAGGAGTTCGAGTTCGAAGTTCCCGATGTCGATTGACTTGGTACCGCTACCGAATCGTTTGCGGAGTTCCTGTTCGACGTCCTCGACAATCCACCGCTGGACGTCACGCTCGTGGAGTATTGTCGTGTCAAGCGAACTCCCCGCGAGCGAGTCAGAGAACCCGTTCGATCCATGTGTGACCACGGGCTTGTCTTCGAGTGCATCGACTGCTGCATCCAATACGTCTGTCGGGCTACCCGGGATGGGGTAGGTTGGCTGGCGGAGGAACTGCTCGTAGATGTCCTCGATACTGGCCTCCCCCCGTCGGTCGAGGAGGTCTTCGACGATGCCCCAGACGTGGCGCTGGAGGTCGATGCCTTCAGCGGAAACGCTGTCTCCTATGTCGCCGGCGCTGAGGGGGTCACCCTCTGGGACGAATACGTCGAGATCCATCTCGGCGGCCAAGTCGAACTCATTGAGGAGATCGTCGCCGTCGAGAATCTCCCCGTACGCGAGCTCGATACGGTCGCGGAGTTCGCGCCGCTCATCCTCGCGCTGTCGCTTGACCGAGGAACGGATTTCGCCGTCGAGGGATTCGTCGTCAAGGACGCGCTCGGCCCCTTCGATATACCGAGCTTTTTCGATGAATCCCGTCCCCGATTCGATCTTCTTGTCGCCACTGGGCTGGATGAACACGAGAGTGTTTCGCCATTCGCGTCCTGGACTTCCGTCGGCGTTCTTGATGACGGTCTTGACCTCGTCTTGTGTCCACTCGTTCGCTTTGACAACGACCTTGGCCTCCCGGCTGTCGGGCACCTGCTTGAGGTCGCCGTCAGTGAATCCGACCGGGTAGGCGTCGTTTCCGAATACCTGCTCGACGGTGTCGGCGATCTGTCCGAGAGCGATCTTTTCGTCGACGTCCTCGGCCTTGTTTTGGATGAGAGCGTTTGGGTTCTGTCGATCGCGGATTGCGTACTTGCCGTTGAGTTTGTGGAGGTACCACGCGACGCCGTAGAGCTGCTCGCGGTTGAGGATGATGTCCGAGACGAGGTCGCCCGTCTGGTACGTGCCCATCACGATGTCGGAGTCGCTTGCGCCCTCACTCTCGTCGGGTTTCAGGCTGTAGAGCAGGATCGTGTTGAGGATACGTCGGCCGTACGGGAGCTTCTTCGGGTCGACCCGATTCCGAATGTCGTCGATACAGACGCTCGGCCGGTCGATATTGATCCGCGTCAGCTCGTCGTCGAACAGGACGGCATCGATGTCGCCGTGTGTGACAAGGTCAGTCTCTTCGATGAGCCGTGCTGCGTCCCCGTCGTCGGGTTCGGCTTCGGGATCAACAGCCGTCGTCAGAATCTTCGAGAAGAGGTAGATCATCCCTCGCGTATTCTGATTGCCCTCGTCCGCGTAGTAGCGAGTTTCGAGCGCGTTCAGGAGGATGGGATGGAACGGGTAGGTATCGTGCATCTTCCCCGCGAGATCGCTCGGGATGTCTGAATCCGGGACGTGGTCGTTGTCGGCGTACGCGTCCACGTATCCCGAGACGATCTCCTCGACCGCACTCTCGTCGATATCATCGATGAGGCGGTGGCGGATGACCTCCTGCTTGCTCACTTTGCTACTCATATTAACCTCGGAGGCGCTTTCGCGGTCGAGGATGTTGTGAACCTGCGATCCCTTTCGGAGGACGGAGACGATGGCGAATACGTCGCTGTCGTCGAGGTCGGCAGTTTCGAGAAGGGCCTGCAAGAACCCACGGTTGCGCTTCTTGCGGTCACCGCTGAGTGGCTCGAACCAGTCCTCGAGTTCGTCCATCAGGTACGCAATCGTTCGATCCCCGACTGCTTCCTGAATCGTCTCCATATCCGGGTACGGATCGAGGTCGCTCTCCGTGGGATTGTAGTCGAGGACATCAAAGAACGGTTCCCAGAGGTAGTCCGGCTGGCGCTGCTGGAGCGAGACGGTGACCGCGTCAGAATTCTCCGCGTCGGGCAACGCGTCGGCGAAGCCATCGACGTGACGGTCGCCGAATTCGCCGGCGGCGTCGGGGGAGGCGAAGCAGTGATACATCGCAACCATTTGGTGGGACTTCCCGCTCCCGTACGGCCCATAGAGAATGTGCGTGCCGTAGTTCTCGTCTCCGCGGAGCGTGTCTCGGATGTCGACGAATCCCTCACGAAGCCCCTGCGTCATCAGTGTCCGGTCGAAGAACGTGGACGCGTCGGCCTCAAACTCGTCCTCGTCTTCGACGTTGTAGAGCTTGACTTGGCCGTCGATCTCGCCTTCCTCTCGGAGTTCCCGGCTTATCGTGACGGTGTCCGCGATTGTTCGTGAGAGAGATTCCGTGCTGGCCATTTGATGTCATAGACACCGTATGTTATTCGCATAAGTACTGTGGTCAGCAATCGTCAAACAATCAGTTGTTTTGCGAGACGGCGCCAGGAATCTTGCCGAATTTGGTCTCGCTGCTCTAACAGTAACTGGTTTACAGTGAATCGGTGACCACGGCTTGTGTACATAATCCTCTGAGCCTGTGGTGTGGGACGAACGACGAGAGGCAAAAGTTAACAACCTATCAGTCGGATATTCAGAGAAGTAATGCCCCAAGAGGACTCTGAGTTCGGCGAGCCGGAGTTCTTGGGGTGGCTCCTGCTGAAGCGATTGAAGGAGCAGAGCGATGACCAGATTTCCCGGTCGAAGTTCCTGAAACTCTGTTGCATCACCGACCGACATCTCGCCGAATCTCATGAGTACGAGGTCGGTCTCCCCCGGTACTGGTACATGTACGGGGAGTTGGCGAACGAACACGAGTTCTCGGGGCGGTTCTACAACGCACCGCTGGCCATCGGCTGGGACGGACAGCAGTACATTCCCAAGGAATTGCCAGTCGAGGCGTTCGAAGTCTCAGAAGCTGGTCTCGAAGTGATTCCCGATGCGGTCGACTGGACAGTACGTGAGTTCGGTCGAAAGAACGTCGAGGATATCAAGCAGCATCAGTACGAGGAGTACGCTGAGAACGAGTTCATCCGCCAGTACAGCGAACTCCGGTGGCTCCTGAGTACGATCGATCTGGGCAGGCAGGAGCGGCTGCAGAACTACGGAAGCGGTGGGGAGTCGAACGAGGAGTACCTCAAGCGGCAGCTCGACGAGATGATGGCGGCGTACCCGGGTGACGAGGAGCGTTACGACGAGATGAAATCGCTCTACTTCCGGTGGGACGACACCGCCCGACTTCATGGTCGACCAGTCAACGGAGTACAGCCGTATCGCTGAGTTCCTTGACGACTTCATCCTGGTACTCAGCAAGGAAGTGCTTCGGTTCGTCTACAATCAGAACATCTCCGAGGAACGGCTGCTTGACTGGGAAGAAGACGCCGCCGAAGAGCGGGAAGAGTTCACGGTGACCCTCAGAGACGTCCGCTCCGAACTTCTCCAGGGACGCTCCCGAAGTACGGAACTCGACCGCGTCTCCGATGCGTACTCTCAGACCATCGACGAGAAAATCGAACGCCTCCTCGGCCAGGAATAGATGTCGGACGCCTCGTTCCTCGACACAGGCGTCGTACTCGGGTTCTGTTTTCGTGACGATTCGCACCATCACCGTTGTCGACAGTACCTCACCGACCACGATAGCGAGCTGTTTGTCTCTGAGACCGTAGTTTCGGAGCACCTGAATCGGGAACCGAATCTCGCGGAGGAGATTGCAGACGGAATCTTCGACCACATCGGCCGCCTTCAGGACTCGGAGTTCGAGGGACAGTTGGACTCGATGGACACGTCCCGAATCCGCCAAAACTTGATTTCGGGGTACAACGAAGCCGGGACGACGCTGCACGCGTTCTACAGTGACGAGGTGCCCAACTTCATCCAGTTCGACGAGTTGACCGAGCGGCTCCGCAATCTTGCGCGGGACATAGAACAGATAGCGATCGAGAATCGCCAATCGTTCATGGGGCAGGTAGACGTCTGGGAGCGAGAGAGCGAGTATGCCGACATCGACGACGGGCTTTCGGACATCCCGTGGGACGACCGCCGCATCTGCCTCGACGCGCACGATGTCGCCGAAGTAACCGACTACGTGACCGAGCTGGCGACGACGAACCCGACCGATCTGGTTGACAACGGGTATCGGACGCTGATTCTGGAACAAACGTCGCTCGAAGACGTGGTGTCGCTCGCGAATCGGTCGTAAATCCGGTAGAGAGGATAGCTCTGGTCTGACAGAGGCCTCTACAGTTCTTCCGTAAGTCCTGAACGATGTGTCTGGCCTAGTATTTCAACCAAGCTAGATGACTCTACACAGAGAGAGATGGCTGCACCAGGGGAAGTGTTTGAAGATTTTGAGGCAAGTGAGGAAGCCCAGTCGCACTACGAAGAACACAACCAGAAGCGGGACGATGTCGCCGAGAAGAAGCTCCAACCCCTCATCGAAGACTTCCGAGCGGGTGACGTCGATGTCGTCGAATTTAAGAGCAGGATCGACGGGCTCAACAAGCGAAACCAGCTCTGGGGATTCGACGGCTTCATCGGCCAGATGCATTTCAACAAGCTGTTGAACGCTGCGCCGGACGAGGGAGACTTCGGCGACCGGCTGCGGGAGGCGATTCAGCCGCCCGAATTAGTAGAGCAGGCTAAAACGAAGGTCGACTCGTTCGCTGAGTACACGCAACGGCTGAAGGACAACGATATTGACTCTGACCCATTCCCGAAGTCCACTATTTTCTTCCTCAGCTACTTCTGGCACATCCAGAAGCCAACGGAGTGGCCGATCTTCTACCCCGCGTCGGAGCAGTATCTGGGCGATGAGGATTTGCTCGATACTGATGCCCCGTACGGTTTGCGGTATGCGAATTTCGTCGAGACGCTTGACGAGCTGCGAGAAGAGGCTGATGTCTGGTTAGAAAGCCCGGTCGAGTACCGCGACATCGCAAACGCAATTTATTGGCACGAAGAGTGGGATGAGTCCGACATCGAAGAGGAGACAGGAGGAGGAACTGGCGAGACTGAAGCGTTCGTCGATGTCGATTCACCGTATCTCCCGCCGGCCGTCGCCGATTTGGACGCGGTTGCCGCCGGCACCAATGAGGCCGTGACCAGATATGCGCCAGCCGATACCGATTTGCCGGTCATCTTCGAGCAAAAGCTGGGTGTCCTGTTCGAGATGCTTGGGTTCGATACCGAGGTGTTAGGGCAGGGCTCCGGACGAAATCCTGACGGGATCGCGGAGGCAGTGCGGAACGACTACGCCATCATATACGACGCGAAGAAGCGGGAGGAAGGCTATCGCATCGGTCGGGACGACCGAACGATTCGAGAGTACATCGAGACTCACACGCGTCGACTTCGCGACCAGGGGAAGCGCCACATCGACTTCGCCATCATTTCGAGTTCGTTCCGCGACACGGAGGAATCAACCCTCCGCGACCTGCGAACGAACACCGACATCGACAACATCGTTCTGCTCAAAGCCAGCGTCCTCCAAGAGCTGCTCCGGATGCGGCTCCAGGAACCGTACCTGAATCTCGACGATTTCGAGTGGGTCTTCGGGAACCGACCGGGGGAGATTCAGTCCGAAGAGTTGGAGAATATCGTCCCTGAATGGCGGCAAAGCGATAGCGATTTTTCCGTATAGCCGTAATGGTGGTCTCCCGCTGAAGCGGGTTCTGGCTCTTGTCTCGGACTCAGAGGCCGTAGGAACTCAACCGATAGCCTGCTTTCGTCGACGGGGCGGGTTCCAGCGTGGCATACTGAATCTCGGCGACCGAGTCCGCATCGAATCGGACGTTCGCCCGGAGGACGAGGTAGTCGTCGTTCTCGTTGACGATCCCCATCACCTTCTGCTGGTCGCGTTCCAGCCGAGCGTACTGTCCGGTCTTCACTTCGAGTGCGACAGTCCGCGAGACCTCGCGGTCGGAATCCGAGTAGAGATTGCTAAGTCGAATCGTCAGGTCAGCCTGCCACTGGATGCGCTCGTTTGACCCGTCCTGCTGGACGTCCTCGTACGTGAAGTGCCGGCGATGGCGAACCTGCGTGTAGATCGACGACGGGCTGACCGATTCGAAGACGGGAAACAATATCTGTGGGTGCTCTTCGACGACCGAACGGAGGTGCGTCTTCGCAAGTCCTTCACCCATCTCTCCCTTCCGGTTAGACGACAGGCTACTGAACCATTCCTCCGTGATCTCGGCCTTGCTCATAGGCGGTCTTCTTGTAGATTGCACTTCAGATTAGGGACGCGTCCCGACCACCCGGGAGCGGAAAGCTATACAACCCCCCGAGAACACGTAGGTTACAATCAATGTCTAAGGAAATCGGTGAGTCTGAAGAAGGGGAGCGGAAGACGCTGCCCATTGAGAAAGGATTTCCCATAGAGCGTGTGAACGAGATTGCGGCGAAGGAAGGGCGAGCTAAGCAGTGGTACCGGCCGATTTACACGATGCATAAATGGTGGGCAAGGCGGCTGGGATGTGTTTTTCGTGCTATCTCTCTCTACACGTTGCTTGACGACTCTGACCAAATTGAAGTTCATGAGCCCGGTGAGAACGGCTCACTTTCAGACTATACGACAGATGATATCGGCATCCAGAGTTTGATAGACGAGGTTGATTTGACTGATCCGGATTCCCTCTGGAAACTGTATTCTAAGGATGTCCGTGTGAAGGACAAGAAGGTGCTTGATCCCTTCATGGGAGGAGGGACATCTATCGGAGAGGCTTCACGATTTGGAGCAAAGACCGTTGGTAATGACCTGAATCCCGTAGCTTGGTTCGTTACGAAGAAACAAATGGAGGCCAGCGATGTCGATGTCGAAGATTTAGAGGATGCGTACGAGACACTGCGAGAGGACATCGCCGAGGATGTCCTGCAATACTATCGGACGAAGTGTCCAAACGGGGATCACGATGCCGACATAATGTACGTCCTCTGGGTGAAGGAAGTCGATTGTGTTTCCTGTGGCCATTCTGTTCCCCTCTTCCGAGATTATCGGGTGGGGAAAGGTCGGTACGATCACGACGATAAATACACAGTTCTCGACCCCACCGATGGGTCAGTTATCCGTGTCAACGACTGGCAGTCGGAGCAGGTTTCACCGACCACGGGCGAGACATTCGATCCATCAGAGGGGAACGTTGGGAGCGGTGATTATTCCTGTCCGGAGTGTGGTCAGCAATACGGAATCGCGGATGCTGTCCAAGAGCAGGATGGATTCGACCTTCGTCCCTACGCCATCGAATACTACTGTCAACACTGTGACGATAACGGTCACTCCAAGGGTGAAGTAAAGGACTACAAGGCGCCCTCGGATGATGATCTTGAGCGGTTTGAGGAGGCATCTGAAGAATGGCAGAACTCTCCAGAGTTACACGAGTACGTTCCCAACGTAGACATTCCGTTAGGGATTATGACCGACAGCTCCGCATTCGAAGGGGGGATCGGTGGGGGGCACAATCTTCTCGACCACGGGTTCGACCAGTGGTCAGATCTATTCAACGACCGCCAGTTACTCACACTAAGCAAAATCCTCAGAGGAATCGATCACATCGACGATGAAGATGTCCGAGAGTACTTGCTTCTCATCTTCAGTAACATTCTCCGTACGAATACCCTGATGGTTGGATACGATTATAGTCGGAATGGAATCATCAACCTATTTAAATCGAATTCCTTCGACGTTCCTCATGAGCCAGCAGAAGGGAATCCGTGGGGTGCCGAATATGGCAGAGGTACCTTCAAATCGATGTGGGATATGGTCAAGAGAGGGGTTGAGTATGCAGAAGCACCAACAGAACGTTATATCGAGGACGGTGAAACCGTGGAGACTCCAGAGTTCGCTCGACCATTTGGTGGGGACTTCGAAGTTCATTGTTCGGACGCCCGGACACTAGAAAATGGAGGATGAGTTCGACGTGGTACTTACTGACCCACCCTACTACGACAACATCATTTACTCCGAGATTTCAGACTTCTTCTATGTCTGGCAGCGGATTCTCTTAGCAGACGAATACGAGCACTTCCAGCCAACTGAAACGCCACGTGCTGAAAGCATCGTAGCAAATCCCGCTCAAAACAAGGGAGCCGAGGAATTCGAGTCAGAGCTCGGAGAAGCGTTCGGTAACATCCATCGAATGCTGAAGCAGGATGGCGCCGTCGTTTTCACTTATCATCATGCCGGTGTGGAATCATGGGGTGAACTGCTACAGGCACTCTGTCAGCAGGACTTCGAAGTAACGGCGACGTATCCGATCAACGCTGACGAGAACAAATTCATCGGGGGAGAAGCAGTTACGTTTGATATTGTGATAGTCGCGCGTCCCGCAACAGAAAGAGAACCCATCTCGTGGAACAGCCTCCGGCGCAACATCTACCGAACTGCCCAGAAGACCCGACAGCGCCTCGAAGAGAACCGAGACCTCTCTCGCGGCGACATCGGTGTCGTCGAAATGGGGCGGTGTTTCCACGAGTATTCGAAGCATCACGGCAAGGTCGAACGCGCCGGCGAGACGATGACGGCAAAGGAAGTCGTCGACGAAATCTACGGCGTCATCCAACACGGGAGCGACATCGGAGAGATCGATGTCTTCCTTGACCTGCTGGAGACGCCAGATGCGTCCTACGACGACCTCAACAAACTCAGCCGTGGGACGAATGCGACTCCCGAGCGCATGGAAGATATGCGTCTCTACCGGATGGACGACGGCTTCAAACTTGGTACGTGGGACGATGAGAAGCGCATCGCCTACATCCAGTCACGCGTCGATAGCGATGAGGAACTCACCAACCTTGACAAGGCTCAGTTCCTCCGCTATCGCTGGGAACACGGCAAATCCGTCTCCGAGTACCTCAGCGAGTGGGAGATCACCGATGATCTCCGCGAGCTGTGCGAAGGGCTGGCCGACGCTACCGGGGACGATACCTACCGGAATATTCTGGAATCTCGGCTGAGCGATTATTGAAGGGCAGATAATTTTCGCCATCTGACTCTCATACATTCTCCACCGCTGACCCTATAGGCGGAAATGATACGTAGCAACGAACGTATAGCGGTAACAACTACTGTTCATGATGAGGCTAGAACGATATTTCACTTGGGAAATATATGGGGAGAGAAGAAAGATGAAGAATTCAAGGCCAGAATTGAAGTAGGTCATACCGATACAGAGATGTTTCTGCTTGCGGAAGCGGAAAGTCGAAAGGACACACTCTATGATGGGTTCCAAACTCAATCTGATAAGGTAATCAATTTTGGAACACAGAATACAGAAGGATTTACACCGATAATTAATGGCATCTCACAGGCTTTGTCGACTCCATCCGGCACAAGGATCACTGGGGTGATACCAGACGTGTCCGGTAAATTCGAAGATCGGTTTGAAGACGAACCTGAACTGGATTTCGACTTAATAAAGCATGAGATCGATGAACGAGCTCTTCATTTACACCCCTACGATGATGGTGAGTTTCTCGGACATGTGTTTGTTCCACATCGTCCAGAGATGCGAGACGGAGAAATGTCGGAAGAAACTCAGTTAGACGAATTGAAAAGCCTGCTTGAGTCGGTACAGTCCTCGTTCAATTCGGTTGAGAGTGATGAAGAGACAGCTCCTGAAGGAGAGCCAGCAGAAGGGGGGCGAGCGGATATTAGCGAACTAAGAACAAAGGAACTTGCTGAGCTACTTGAGCGAGGGGAATCTGAACAAATTGAGTTCAAGGAAACATTTCTGTATCACACATATAAGAAGGAACCAGACAAAACCCTGAAAGAAGAGGTTGCTAAAGAGGTCTGTTCATTTGCTAATACAGATGGAGGTGTAGTAATTATCGGCGTTGAAGACGAGGAAAAAGAGGTTATGGGCCTAAAGCGTGATTACGATGTCATAAAAAAGGGGAAAGACGGTTTTGAGGTTCAACTGCACACCGAGATCGCAAGTCGACTTGGAGATACAGCCGACGCCTCCTGTGTTGAATCGGAGTTCAGAACTCGAGATGAACAAGAGGTATGTCTTATTTGGGTGACTGCTGAGTCCCGAACCAGTCTATTTCGAGGGGGATAGCGACAAGACGTTCTACGTTCGGAGCGGGTCATCTAAACGACCGCTGTCTATTGATGATGCAGTTGGATACATTGAAGAACACTGGGGTTGATGAGAAATGACATCTGATTTCCTGAAGGCGAAGCTTCAGTCAATCTCGCCCGATGAGTTTGAGCAGTTTGTCGCTGATATCTGGGCACAGTACGGCTATCAGACTGAGGTCACACCTCCCGGGCCCGATAGGGGTGTTGATGTAAATGCCACTCGGGAGTTTCCCTATCCACGAAAGGAGGTTATCCAAGTCAAGCGCTATGGCCAAGGAAACCCGATAAGCAGTCCGGACGTTCAACAGTACTCTGCCCTGCGGACACAGGAGAATGCTGACCTCGCGCTCATCGTCACTACGAGTAGATTCACCAGCGAAGCGAAGGAAATTGCCTCTGATCTTGGAGTGGAAATTTTAGATGGCGATGGACTTGTCTCTACGATATCGACGGATAATCACTACCAGTTATTAGCAGAGTATTCACCAGTCATGGATACAGCAGGCCATCGATTGCCTTTGGAATCGATGGCTGATGAACTCACAGAAAGCACTGGATTAGATGATTCTGTAGAGGTTCGAAATCTGCTTCGATCCTTCTTTGAGTCACATCCCTCAGAGCCATCCATCGAAACACAGGCGACTCTCACAGCGTTTACCGAGCAGGATGGATGGAAACAGACGACGGTCGTGAGGTGGCCCTCGGAACCGTCGCTCAGTGCTGCCGAAATTGCTGATTCTCTACTCCAATACTCCGGTCAGTACAGGCAAGGAATTATGACGGTTAAGAAGGCCGCTCTCCAAGCAGCCATTTCTGCGATTCTGGATGAGCGGATATGGACAGCACCCGCTGAAATGTCTGCATCAGAACTTGCCAAGTGGTTTGTTGAGACTTTCGATGAGGAGGCGATTCCGGCAGTCGTTGAATATCCTGAAGCCGCACGTGAGAGATCTGAGGAAATTATCGACACGACAGATTCTGTTGCAGTCAATCGATTACGAGTTGCCAAAGAACTGGAAGAAGCCTACCAGCACAATCTGTTATGACGCTCACCGAGATTCATCTCACAGATACCACATTTGACGAGAAGGGTATCCCAGTGTCTGGAACCTCTCTATATCATAAGCACACTCGTTGAGTCCGAGATACCACAGGTTATAACCCCGGATGTGGTGAGTTCTCAATAATGGACGAACTCGTGGACGTCACATTTCGCCACGAGAATTGGGAAAAATTAACAAGTAGGAAAGATGAAGAACAGTCGCTTGGTTCACACTTTCTCACAGTTCAGGCAAATCGCCTCCAAGCTGGCCAACCAGACTCGGAACTCCGTTCGCTCTCACACCTCGACGAGGAGAACGTCAAGCTACTCGAACACCAGGTGGATGCTGCACATCGAGCTCTTTTCGAGATGGACGGAAAAGCACTCCTTGCCGACGAGGTCGGTCTCGGGAAAACCATCGAAGTCGGGATGATTCTCAAGGAGATGCACTACCGTGGCACCGACGATGCGGTGCTAATCCTCACGCCGGCCCAACTCGCACAACAGTGGCAAGGCGAGATGCTGGAGAAGTTCGGCCTCGATTTCACTTGCAACTACGACGACGACTTCGCTGGCTTCGACGCCCACGACCACGTCATCGCCAGCATCGACACCGCTAAGAGCGACCGCCACCGCTCGACCGTCCTCGCCTGTGACTGGGATGTCTTGGTGCTTGACGAGGCTCACTACGTGAAGAACGAGGACACCGACCGCTACGAACTCCTTGAGAACCTCTCGTACGACTACGCGTTCTTCCTCACCGCAACACCAATCCAGAACGACGTCACCGATCTCTACAACATCATCTCGCTTCTTCGACCGGGACTATTCGGGACGCGTGAGGCGTTCCACAACTACTTCGTCAACAAATCCCAGGAGACGCTGGTCAACCGCAACGAACTCCAGACCCGTCTCCGGAAGGTGATGATCCGCAACCGCCGTGACGAGACGGACATCGACTTCACGCCTCGCAATGTGACAACGCGTACCTTCGAACCCTCGCCAGCAGAAAAAGACCTCTACCAGTCCGTGACCGACTACGTTCGCACGGCCTACGGCGAAGATCAAGGCCAGAAGCTCGTTCTGATGACCCTTCAGAAGGAGGTCGTCAGTAGCCCCGAAGCACTCAAACAGACCGTGGAGCGGCAACTCGACGTCGAGGACAGGAAGGTCGTCGCTCACGCCGACCAGCTCAATCGAATTCTCGACTGCGTCGACGCGGTGGGGACACCGACGAAGTTGGAGAGCGTCCAGCGTATTACCAGTGAGGCACGGGAACGCGTGGACAAAGGACGAGTGATCGTGTTCACCCAGTTCCGGGCGACCCAACAGAAGCTGATTGAGACATTCGCTGATCAGGGCTACACAACTCATCCCTTCCACGGTGGGCACAGCAGCGACGATAAGGAAGAAATCGTCGAACGGTTCGAGGAGGAGGGCGGGGTTCTCGTCTCGACAGACGCCATGAACGAGGGTCGAAACCTCCAGTTCTGTAACGTGATGGTCAACTACGATCTGCCCTGGAATCCGATGAAGGTCGAGCAACGCATCGGTCGTATCCATCGCATTGGGCAGGAACGAGAAGGTCTACGTATTCAATATCGCGCTGGAGGATACCATCGAGGAGTACGTCCTTGAGCGACTCTACCACAAGATCGACCTGTTCCAACAGTCGGTCGGTGAGCTGAGCGAGATTCTGACTCGACTGGAAGAGACGGGGCGCAACTTCGAGGACGAGGTGTTCGAACGGCTGGTCTCAGCAGATTCGGAGGTCGAACTAGAGAACGACTTCGACGCGATGGCAATCGACCTGCAGGAACAGCGCGACCTCGCTGACAAACTCGAGGATTTCAACAAGGGCGTCTTCGAAGGATTTGACTTGGGAGATAGTGATGACTGACGCGGCCCTCCCGGTCACCGAGCGAGCAGTCGAGCGTTTTACTGAGGCGTACTTGCGGTCGCTGGGGGCCGAAATCGAAAAGCGAGGACGTCAGTGGACAGTTACGCTTCCCGCTGACGCTGACACCGCGCTCGAATTGGATGGCGACGTACTGGAGATTGTAAGCGATCCGGACGAGGTCGACGAGGGAGTTATCGCCATTTCACCGGAAGCACCATTCGTAGAGCGAATGCTCGACGAATCGGCTGATAAAACACTCCTCGGGTCGCTCTCACTGACACAAGACCATTTCGAGTTGCAACTGCCCCCGTGGATCACTGGTGGAACAGTCGAAGTCGTGGATCGATCGTTCACTCCCTACTACGATAGACGTGCGCTCTGTGCGCTCTTCCACGTCGGCATCGAAACCGTCAGCGAGTACCAGACGGAGGAGCTGCACGCAGTAGCGGTCGACCTCAACGATCACGAGGAACGCCCTCGACTCGCGGAGACGTACTTGGATCTGGCTGAAGACGACCAGCGAGATCCCTCTGAGGGGAGGCAATTCGATGATCAGACGTTGGGTGACGCGATCGAGACTGCCAACGAAGTTCTGGAACGCGAGATTGCACCGATGGTTCGAGACACACGGGAACGTGCGACGCGTGCTGCAGAGGTGGAACTCAGACGAGTATCGGCAGTTCGTACAGCAGCGACGAGAAGAGATAGATGAAGAGATCAGTCGTCTAAACGACCGAATCGAAGACGAGACCGAAGCAATCGACGCCGCCACGGAACAGGCGGAACGTGTCGAAGCACTTCGGAAGCGAAAGGAACTCCAGTCGGAACTCGATGACCGACGAGCCGAACTCGATGATCTCACGGAACAGATAGGGAGGAACTTCCCAAAGAAACGGCGAGAAGTGCGAGAACGACACGACCTGACCGTCCGAATGCGACCGGTAGCAGCAACGTCGGTTTCGTACGAGCGAGGGGATCTCGTCCTCGAACTCAGTGCGGGTGATGCGACTGCCGAGAAATCGTACTCGTATGCCATTGGAGCGGGGGTGATGGAAGAGCCCAGTTGTGATCGCTGTGGGCGGCAACTGACAGGAGAGAATCCGCTTGCTCTGGAGGGAAGTCGCGTTATCGGTGACGCATGTTGTGGAACTGAGGACGTCAGTCGCCCAGCTGATATAGAATGATATCTGGAGTGGTCCTGAGTATGCCTTCTGTGAGTGCGTCCGCCGTCATTTGAGCTGAGGAAACAGCGAATGAACAGATGCCAGCCGGGGTTCTATAGCCGATGCCAGTCAACGTCTCTCGCAGTTCAAGCGCTAATTCTGCATTACCGATATCGACGGTTGGTAGACCAGCATCCCGAAGAGCACTGAGAGCCGCTGGCGTCCTCGAAAGAAGAACGCCACCATTCGCGAGGAAAGCGAACTCTTCTTCGAGAGACATCAACAGTCCCCTACGCCGGTCAGGGTCGTTGACCGCGTTCCTCCACTGCAAGTCGACGTGTGCTTCACCAGAGAATCCCTCCACGCCGTTCCGATCGAGGAGGTCACCGACATCGTCAGGAAAAGTTGGTTCAGCCTGTCCACGGTAGAAGTCCCACAAGTTCGATCTCTGGACAGTTGGCTCCGTTTCGTCCGTGAGCAAACTGTAGAACGCTGCAGGAACGTAGAGTTCGCCAAGCCGAGGTTGAGTCGGCGTTCCCCCCAGTGTAGCCTGAGTCTGTGAAGTGAAGACATTAGAGTCAGATAATCGGTCGAGAGAACGACTGGCTACGAGAAGTGATGGATCTAGCAACACGTCGATAGGCGCTTCAAATTTTCGCTCCAGCTCAGTTCGAAGCTGGTCGTTGCCGGCGCTCATTTAATTCTCGTTTTAGTACCAACTTTGTTAAACACCATCACTATGAGATGGCACACATTGGTCGTTACGCCTACTCATTTCGACCTGGCTGAGAGGATAATCACGACTAGAATTTGGTCGGTTCGTTGTCCCGATCTTCGCAGAAAGGAAGTGATTCGCACGTTCCGACGAAAACCCAGATGAGTTCTCACCTATCGGCTGCCACGAAAAGTATCATATACTGACCTCACCTGCGCGCACTTACTGCGCTTTCCGAGTTCGCTATTTTGATCTTGAGGCTGTTTTTGATACTGGAAATCGTGTTACCGTCCCACACTCAATTACTAAGACTCATCGTCAAAATCGAGTTTCCGTGCGTCAAGTTCGCCCTTGAGATATTGTTTTCCCTGTCTCGTAATATCGTAAACACCGTTTCCAAGGTGGACAAGTAAACCGGAAGAAACGAGCTTCTTACACCGTTGGTTGATATGTTGACGTGAAAACCGGACTCGCCCACTGTCCGCCATCTCTTTAGGGGTGTCAGGTCCCCTTTCAGCGAGATGTTCAAGGATCCGGTCATCAGCCCGTGACATCCAGTCATCATCAAACCGCATAGTCGTCTATGGATTCACCTGGATAATCGGAGTCTCGCTAAGTCACCTTCAGAATCTTTAAGCAACTACAGTTATCTAGAAACTCCTGAAAAGACGATATTACTGCATTTGGACAAAGCAACGATATGATACACAGCGATAAAATAGACGACTTCACCGAATCAATATGGATTAAATGTGAATCCCTAACGCCCCATCCAAAATTTATCGCAACAGAACGAATTGACAGCGCTTGCGGGTCAGCAATGCTCCTATGAGTGATGATCCAGATATTGATGAACTGCTCTCTATCCTCTATCATTCTCTTCGAGCGACTCGCCGACGGTACGTTATTCAGCTTCTTGAGAGAGATAACCGGAGAGTGGTCACGACGCGGGAATTGGCTCGTAAGATTGCCAGTCTCGAACTGAAAGTTCCTGAACAACAGGCTACTGGTGAACCCTATCGTAATGCGTACAATGCTCTCTCCCAGACACATCTACCCACGCTTTCAGATGCTGGAATCATCATCTATGATTCAGAGAGACAAGTCGTGACATCAGGTGACAATTTTGATCTCGCAACACTGCTCATCGATACAAATTCTTCCACCGTACACGTGTTTTCCTCGCTTGTCGAAGGGACGGACAGGAGTGAGGAATAGAGGGCGGCGCAATCACTCATAGAGCAAATGTGTACGCTTCTAAGGTGTGGTTGCGGTGGCTGGCAGGCACGGTCACAAGCAACGAATTATGAAAACTGAGCAAGAATTAAAACCGGATTCAAGAATACAGATACAGCGGTTGCGTGACGCCTTGTCACCGGAGCATTTTCGTGAGTGGTATCGTGAACGCCAGTACAGACAGAATATTGAGAACGGGACGCCATATTTCAACGGACCAGCATCCGTTCCTGATCCTGAACGACACAGCCCAAGTAGGCTCCTCAAGTGTCACCGAAAGGTGTTCTACCAGCAATGCAACGCACCAGAGGAAACATCTGATCCTGACGGAATCTTCTGGTTTGGGACAAGGTTTGAGGAGGATATTGCGTTCCCGTTTCTTGAGCGAGCGATCACCGATTCAGACACTTATGTTCAGAACTCTGTTTGGGTGGATTTTCGAGTGGAAACGGGGGGCAAGAGTTGCAGATTAAAGGCGAAACTGACCCGCTCATTGTTGATGCAGATGCAGTCCCAGTTCTTCCCACAGAAATTAAGACTAAGTCTTCAGTTGAGCATACGCCCTCGCCGAACCGATCACACCGTGCCCAGTTGCACGCATACATGGTAGGACTGTCAGAGAAGTATGACATCGATCTGACTGAAGGCATCGTCATGTACGGGTGCAGGGAAACGATGGATGTCGAGATATTCCATGTTGAATTCGACCCGAAGTTCTGGGAGGATGTTGTTCTTGAATGGGCAACTGCCCACACACAGTATCGGCTAGCAGACGAACTCCCTCCTGCTGAACCCGAGCGTGAGTGGGAGTGTAAATTCTGTCCCTTTCAGGAACGATGTGGTCAAGGCGAGTCAGACTACTCCGATGTCACTCAATACGGATTGCTTCCAGGGTGTGACTATCCTCGACTGAAGGTCCTTGACTATCTGGAGGCACACGACGACGATCGACTCACTCCGACACTGGCAAAAAAGTATCCAGACTTAGTAGATCAGTACGGCGTGGTCCCTTGGAGATGTCCCAAGTGCGCTTCATCCTTCAACAGGAACTTAGATACCTCAGCGGTGGGTGATGATTCGAAACCCCTCTGCCCAAATTGTGCAGAAGAGGACCATCTTGTTGAGCTACGCTTCCCGTCTCTGGAGGACCGACAGAGGAGCACTGTAGCTGGGAAGTCACCAGATGGTAACGAACCAACATGAGTGGTCCAATCCACGGAGAATCGGACACTTTGTGCCTGGTTTGTGGTGAGAATGAATTTTCGGCCCCGTTTGATGAGGTCGAAGCCGTCTGTGACATTTGTGGGTTCGTCGTCTATGATTGGAGGGACTCCTCAACTGATGAGCTGATGACTGCCCAAGCAGGAACGGAGAGCGTTCAGACAGAATCTTGGTCGGATATTCGACCTGCTCACAATAGCACACAGCACCGGTTCAGCGATGCAATTGAAGTCATCGAGAAAGTGTCGAACGCACTCGTAGTTACCTCATCAGTTCGCCTCACGGCAGCCGAGTTGTACGTAGAGGCTGCTGTGTCTGGGATTTCGGAGGGCCGTAGTATCGATACCGTTGCAGCGGGGTCTCTACACATCGCTGCAAAAGACGCCGGTGGGCCACGAACCTTGAAACGAATCGCAAATGTAGCACATGTCAAGCAGACTACGTTGAAAAAGACTGTCCGCCGTCTTTATGATGAGTTTGCTCACGGAAATCTGGTCAAAAGAACCATCGCAGCACCCGAAGAGTATTTGGAGTTTCTATGTCTGGATCTTTGTCTTGATAGTGACGCTCCAGCCGATGCAGCAACGTTATTACAGGAGATTGGCGAGCATTCCGAACTTCAGGGGAAGCATCCTGCTGGTGTTGCCGCCGCAGCAGTCTATTTGACAATGGATTCTCCGCCACCGCAGCGTAAACTCGCAGCGTCTGCTGGCGTTGCGACCGAGACGCTTCGGAAACGGCTAAATGAGTTCAGAGAGTTGCTTGAGGAATTCGAAGATGGATGAGCCAGCAAACCAGATACTATCCCAGCAGCTACTCACCCCTCGCTCGGACGACGACCGAGCGTTCAAGGCTGCAATCTACGCTCGTACTTCGTCTCTCAATCAGAAGTTTGGATATTCGCTCGACGAACAAGTCCGGCAGTGCTGGGAACGGTGTAAGATGTTGGGATGGAAGGTAACCCGGATATTCAAAGATGAGGCCGAGTCGGGTGACGATACTGACAGACCACAGTTCCAACGAATGATGGCCACTGCCAGAGGGGGACACTTTGATGTTGTCGTTTTCTGGAAACTTGATCGCTTCTCTCGGAGCATCTTGCACGCAGTTGAACTCGAACGAGAACTTCGGAAATATGACATCGCTCTGCACAGCGTAACTGAACAATTAGACACGTCGACGCCATCTGGTCGATTCAATTTCCGCAACATCGCGAGCGCTGCGGAGTTCGAACGAGAACACATCAAAGAGCGCTCCCAGATGGGATTCAAAGCGCTGGCGCTCCAACATGCTTGGCCGAACCGAACTCCCCCTTTCGGATACAATAGGATAGAGGACGGTATCTAGAGATTGATCAAGAAGAGGCCGAGATCGTCCAACTCATCTTCGAGCGTTACTGTACACTCAAGTCCATGCCGAAGGTAGCCTCCGAGCTCAACGATCGTGGTTACGAGACAAGTAGTGGTAATAAATGGACGGCACGGACAGTGAACAAGATGCTCCGAAATCCGATTTACTGTGGCCGTTACTCGGTGGCCGGCGTGGACGACATAGTGGCCGAGTATCGTATCGTGGACGAGGCACTGTTTGACGAAGTGACCGAGATCAGACACCGTTTCCGTCAGGGGAACCGTGAGAGTGAGCCTCCCATGGATGAGCGCCGAAAACGTCGATACGCAGAGGACGTATTGTCCATCTATCGTGACTTTCTCCACTCGACCGGAGACCTGCCTCCAAGCATTGAGAGCACCTGATTCAATCCGTCCCGGTACCGAGTTCAAGACATGGCGCTGTTCATCGAACAGATCAACAAAGTCATTGAACACCGTTTCCCAGCCATTAGCTGCACTGGGCTCATCCAAACTCAGGTACCTCTTGATCTCTGAACGAGCCTCTTCAAACTCTCCTAAACGCTCTGGAAGATACTCTACAACCAGATTCTCTGCCCTCGCATACCAGTTCTCGTACTGACTTTTCAGTTCTCTTTGAGTATCTCGCAGAGCCCCATCAGGATCCACCCAGAAAGTCTTGGGCCTCTTTTATCACTCATCCAACCTGCAGAAACCTGATCCCTCTCTGTGTCAAGGGAAGAGAAGAATCTCTCTGCTATTTCCTCAATCTCATCTGCATCACTACACAACTCCCGAAGATAGTCCTGCACTTTCTGCTCAGAGAAATCCATTCACCAGCTAATAACGAGGAAGCCAATTAAACACTATTGACACCGATGACCGGTACGGTAGACAGGACTTTTTCACCAAGACATCTCGCCAAAGTCGATAACGAACTCCTCCATATCATCAGCCATTGGATCACCTGTCAAGTACTCCATCAACAGATTTGTCTGATGGAAAATCTCGTCCATATGTTCAGATAGCTCGGCACGCCAATTATCAAACCTTTCGTGAGCTTCGTCTTCAGGCTTCAACAGCCAGTACAACACACCTCTGTTGACAATTATGAACGTATGCAGAATGCCTTCAAAGTCTGTTTTATCTGACAGACTCCCGTCATTCCCTACCGGTATATCAATCTTGACCGACAGACCAACATCTTCCTCGGTCGGAGAAGAATGAGTGACAATAAACCGAGGCCATGACTTCTCACTATCAACCATGTCAGGTTTCGGCCACGACTCAGTTGAAGCAGTATCCGGCAAAGAAACCACATACTGTATATTGCCATCCCCTGGCTTGACCTTGTGAACCTCACCGGGATAATCACGGAACATCAAGACAGACGACTCAACATGCGGGATATCGCCGAACTCATCCAAGTTCTCAACATCCCACCCGCTAAGTGCAGAAGCAACTTTGTCCGACAGAGGTTCAGAACCGAAAACATCCTCAGCAATCTGATGAAGCGTCTGATCTGCACCCCGAGAGTCTGAATCTACACAGGCCTGCCAGTTCTGACTCGTCGACGTATTCGAAGAGAGCTGTGACTCATCAGGGATCGACTCTCCCGTATCGATATCTGAACACAACCTCTCCACAAACTTGCTGCGAGGCCCGTCATAGTCTCGAACAAAACCAAGAAGACGCTGCCTCTGACTGCCACTCAACTCCTCACTGATCAAATCCATTGGCGGTGTCCAATCCGAATCTTGGACTTCATCAGTTCCATCTCCGATAGTATACAGAAGGTCTGCGGAGATCAGAGAGATAATCAGATCTGAGGGAATCCGCTCACCTACCTCAAATCCCAGCCAATCGAATAATAGCTCACAGGGATACCTGACTTGAAGGGTAGTGTTACCGGATTCCTTGGTCCAGCCCTTGAGATGGTAGCCGCTGTTAGAGGAGCTTCTTTTGTATTTCCGTAGCTTTGCCATCCACTATCCCTTTTTATCGACAAGCAAAAAATGTGCATGCCTAATCAAGCACTATTTTCCAGAGACAGCAGGGACTTGATCTCTATTTTTCCGACGGAGGTCTCGAATTGGATTCTTCGTACGTGTTTACCCCGATGACTCAACGGCCGGCACAGCCTGATCTCGTGAGATCATCTCGTTGTTTCGGGAGACTCGCTTGAGTTCGTCATAGGGATTGCGTCCCTGCTGGCGCCACGTCGCCAGCAGGGACAGCACCGTCTCATGAACGAACATCCCGCGGTCATTGCGGAGTGTTCCGATAAGTTTCCGGAGAACCACCGGTTCACGGAGCGCGTTTTCGGCGGCATTGTTCGTCGGAGAGACCGCTGGCTCACCGACGAAGGTGAGCCAGTGGTCGAGGCCCCCTTCGATTTTTCTGATAAGTGTTGCCACTGGTCCGTCGGGAACCGACCGCTCAATCAGCGACTCAAGCTCTCTTCGTGCAACACGCTGGAGTTCTGCTCGCTCACGAAGAGTCAAGTCGCTCTCCAGTCGCGTCTGGAGAGCGACGTACAACTGCTTGAGAGAGTCGTAAATCGGTTTGCCTTCTGGCTGCTTTTCAGCGGCATCTTCAGCCTCTCGCAGAATATGTGCCCAACACCGTTGGAGATTGTCGCTGAAAGCTGGATAGGCCGTCCACCCATCACAGATAACTGTTCCCGCGAAGTCCTCGCCGAGGACTTCCGCGGGAACGTCGCTTCCACGACTTTCTCTAACCGCGTAGAGCGTATGGTTCTCGGTGGTGAACGTCCAGATCCATGCTTGCTCACCATCCCGTTTGACGCCTGTTTCGTCGATGTGGACAACGTCAGCCTGCTGGATCTGACGGCGGATCTGCTCGTATTCACAGCGACCGGCGCGCGCAGCGCGCTCGGTCGCGTGCCACGCGGCCGCGCCTGACAACTCCAGTTCATGCAGCTGCTCGAAACGGTCTGCAATCTTCCGATAGGGGAGGCGGTAGTCGTACCTCGACAGTGCTGATTGGGCGATAACGTTCACCCCGAACTGCCCCTCATCGGGGCAGTCGGGGTGTGTAGCGACTGTCTCAGTCCCACAGGAGTCGCACTGGTAGCAGTGGCGGTTGTACTGCGTGACTTCTGGTGGCTGCGGGTCCGGTATCTCCTCGACGAGTCGGGGGCTGACGCCCACCGACTCGTCGAAGTGTTGGCCACACTCTGGACAACAGTCACAGGTGACCTCAACTTCTTCGTCTGGATCAGCTGTAGAGCGCCACTCTGGGTCGTGACCGTCCTTCCGTCCAGGAGTGCCGCCATCAGTTCTGACATCGTCGCCTTCGTCATCTTGCGAGGTCGGGGACTCGTCAGTCCCCGACCGTCGCTTACTAGGCGGTGTATGTGGATTCTCGTATTTGCGAAGCCGTGTTTCGAGTTCTTCGATTCGCTCTTGCTGCTCTTCGATCCGTTCGTCCTTTTGCTCAAGCTTCTCCTCCAGCTCGTCAATTCGCTCTTCCATCTGGAGAAACCGTGAGAGAAGTTCGTCTTTACTGAGGTCATCCCAATCCACTATGACCACCTCAGCGTTACCTCAGCAGGGTCACCGGGATGGTCTCCGAGCGGAGACCATCCCTGGAGAAATCCAATTAGCCCTTGCTGAGGGTACATATGCCCCCGATTGGTCGCCTGTTACGAGATAGTGGCGAAGTTCATCGGGGCTAAACACGTACGATTCTTCAATGATCTCGAACTCGCCGTCAAGGAGCTCTGCTACCGAATCGATATGGCGATCTCCCGCAAAAAACACTAATTCAGCGTACTCTTCTCCAAATCGGGTTAGATCCTCAGCCATTCTCTGATCACGGGCCTTCTTATACACCTTGCTTGAGAGCAATGCCGTCCCCGGAATCAGAACTACAGAAAGAATACTCAGCAACGGATGTATCACCCATCCCAGGAACAAGGTCAGCACCGTGAACCAAGAAATCAAGGTCAAATACAGAGGTTGATAGTTGATACGCTGAAGCCAAGAGATATCCGTATACTCCATCTCAAGATCGTGCTCCTCCGCTACTTCCTCAGCGACAGTCGTTTGATTGCCCCCGGTAACCCTGTTTGACTTCGATCTCTTCCTCTTCTGCCACCACAGTACCAGTAACTGAATCAGAACCAGACTCGGATTCTTCAGAACCACCCATTGAGACAGATCTTTATCACTCTCAGCTTTCTCACAGTGTTCCATGACCAAGGCCTCAGCATCTGCTGGAATAACTGAGTGAAGCCGGTCTTTCACCTCTTCCCGAGGATGTGTATGGTTATCCCCGAAGATATAGACTACAGTATTTCCCGGAGAAATCACTTTGTACACGGTGTGTCTCCCGAACGCTGTTTCAACCTTTGGTAGACTGCGCTATATCCTCTCGTCTAAATCCTCGATCAACTCAAGAGCAGTATCAAACCTTGAGGCAAGCACACTGATATCTTTCTCTGAAAGACCTTCTCAGGATCATGAACCAGACTATCTCTGAAATTGACTACTTCTTCGATATCGCTGTTCGTCTTTTTGTCGAGGATTTCAAAATGCCTGAGAATATCATATTTGCCCTCCCTCGATAGCTGGTTGATAACGACTTTGCCCTTGACACTGTCGTTCTCACGGAACTCATCGTCAATGATTCTCTGGACGAACAATTCATCTGTATATGTATCAAGAAGCTCTGAAGCAACCGCAAAAAACGCTACTGCAGTATCCACCCGCTCAAAATTCTCCAACTTCCCACTATCGTCCTCATTTATGTCACCGAAGATCTCCTCAAACGACTGGGCCTTCTCAATCGAAGGCTCAAGCTTGTCTGCCCGTCGATGAATCTGAGATCTCATCTCGGCAATATCACCCCTGCTACCAGTCTGCTGATCGCCCATAGTGGATGTACCACTCGTAATAAATAAAATCCATTAGGAGCATCTCCGACTTATTGGATGAACAATGCGGTACGAAGGGTTGATTTTCGGGTGGTCGTCGTATTCCAGAACACCTCTCTGCCCCGTGTCAATAAGGCTCTGGCACAGAGGCTTATATAATATCCCGGAAGCCTATACCCATCGGTTAGTTGCGGGGCTGGTTCGGCATCAAAGGCTGCCCGGCACTTGACTGTTGCATGGGTGGCCTCAGTGCCGGTCGTCAGATCGTCACTGACAGCAAAGGCCGCGGCACCGAATGCCTGGGCGTGGTACTTGGTCTGCCCCTCGACGACAGCGAGGACGACGCGACCGAACGACCACTCGTCGACGGACCCCTCGTCCTCAACTGACGGTTCGACGAGACTTTCTCCCGCACAGAACGGACACTGCACTTCTGCTTCGGGGAGCGGCTTTGAACAGGTCGAACACTGGTTTGAGTTAGCGCCGTCGGGAGTCCGGTAGTTTCCAGGGAGGTCCTCAGTATCCTCGACATCGGCATGCGGGTCTGAGCTAGCGCTTCCGCGGATATCAGCAGGATCGAGATCGGGGTTCTGACCGGTCACACACATGGATGTTCTCGTCTTCATTTATAAACGCCAGCTCACTGCGGTGCCGCAGAAAACACATCGATAGGAGCGGGTGCAAAGAGAGCCAACCCACAGGCTGGAATCACACCAGCGGCAATTCAGCCGCGCAAGAATCGGCGTCTCTATACTCATCGCCACTGCTACGGATTGAAAGGTTGTTTGTTCTACATATGTCTGACAAATGTTTATGTATTGTCTGCTATTCTGCGCGAGTATGGGAGAAACAAGTGGGGTCTCTCTGAACGAATCGTCTGCCGGGTAGCGACAACTACCAACAGCGACGTGACCGAGTTGCCGCCATTGCATGACAGTATTGATCCGAATGCGCTGGAGACAACCGTCGAGAGAATGTCCGACGGTGCCATCTCATTCAGATACGCCGGATACGAGGTAACGGTCGCTCAAGACGGCGCAATCAGTCTCGAAGAACAGCCGACTGGCACTACTGCCTCGGAACTCGCTATGAGCGACGATTGAGCCGGGATTGCCCCATCAGCCGTTGATTCAAGATATCTTTTATCGCGGTATCGCTGTGAGAGCAGAGCTCAAGAACGTTGTAGGCAGTATTACGCGTCAAGCGGCGTGACATCGAAGGTGCGCAGATGCGACCGAAGCCGGGCGTAGGCACCCTCGCCACTCCCGGAGGTCACACAGAACCGGTTCGGCCGAGCAGCGTGAGGGTTGCCACCGTTGTCGATCCAACGCTCCATCGTGAATTCCTGTGCGTCGAGTTCGTCTTCGTCCGCATTGGTTCGAAACACCGCTGCAACCACGGGTGTGCCATGGTTCTTGGCTCGATAAGCGGCCTCGACCGCTTCGTGGTCAGCGTCGAACCGCGTCCAGCCCTCGAATGTCGCCGGCGGGTCCGCAGCGAACGCTTTGATCTCCCGACGTTCTTTCGTCGCTTCGACGGCACTTCGCCACGCCTGCTCGATATCGTCGAACTGGGACTGCTCGATACTCTCTAGAGTCTCCATCTCGAGACAATCACTCGCCCATGCCAGCACAGTTTTGGCCTTCTTCACTCGCTCGTCGGGTTCCCCATTCAAGCAGCCGAAATTCCGCTCTCGGGGCGAGAGCGCGAACGTCATCCGCCGCCAGTAGCCCGGATCGACCGCTCGATCCTCGCCACGGTCGGGTGCCCACTCATTCATGGATTGGCGAATCTCTTCGTGGTGGCCGAGGCCAGTACGATGGCCGCCGGCGGCGAGCACCCGCTCAGCGAGGTCAATCATCCGTTCGGTCCCGTCGGCGGGCACTTCCTCGGGACGGTCGACGTCGACGTAGAAGGGCAAACCCTGTTCCGCGACGAGAACGCGGTCGATATCAGGGCCGATGGGTGCTTCCTCGAGGAAGGTCGGTTCGACTCCGTCCGCTGGCTCAGTGTGCATCTGTAGAATGCCTCCACCCGCTGGAGGCTGCAAAAATCGACGAGCAAGAGAAAAAGAGCGAGTGGCTACGACTCGTCAGGCTGCGTCGGCTGGATCGCCCGCATCCGGTCGCTGTACTCCGCTTCGTACTCGGCGAGCAGTTGTTCAAACTCTTCCAGGGCGTCCGCCGCGGTCTCGCCTTTCGCCTTGATAGTAATTTGGTCCTCGTCTCGGGTGCCTGTTCCCCGTTTGAGTCGGGCTTCAACGCTGGCTCCGATATCTGTTCGTTTGACTCGCTCACCGTCGTCTGAAGCTGTGTCGTCGGTCATGGTTTGATTCGAGAGCGCACTTCGAGTATGCCCCGCATCCATCGGGGGTGCACAAAACTGCGGCTGGGCTATTAGTCGCCGCCGAATGTCAGCAGTATCAATAGCATCATGAAAGGGTCCGTCAGAGACGATTAGTTCGATTCGATGTTGAGCGAGTAGACCTGTTGCCGAGCATCCATCGTCGAGATACGTGCTATGACGATGTCGTTCTCTTCGAGTGTTCTCAGCGCAGATCGAACAGTCCGAATAGGAAGAAGCGTCGACTCCGAAAGCTGTGACTGTGTGAGTTTGCCCTCGTATTCGAGGGTCTTGGCAACCAGTTTTGCACTTGGTGGCAGCTCTTGCAGCTCGGCGGCGTCCGAAGCTGAACAAGAGCTTTCAGTAGGCATTGGTTCGCAGTAGGACCCTCGCTCGTCATAATAGCCGACCGAGTGTGCACACCATATACACAACCGGCTTTAGCTCTGATTCGGTCTACACGAGCGTCAGATGAAACGACTGAAAGGCCGTTACTCGATGTCGTATCGCTCCTCGACGAGCGACCGATAATACACATAATCGTCGGCATCGACATCATCACAGGCATCTGTGGATTTCGCAATCACGCTCGCGAATTCTGAGTCAGGAGTCCACCCCTCAGCCTGTCGAATCGCTTCCCACTCACGAACGGCGGCCTGCTGCCCGTCACGCGTGACGTACAGCACGCGCAATGCTGGCCGCTCTCGGTTCGGTCCAGCGACGGGCGCGTTCGTTTGCCGACTCACTGTCCATTCCAAGAGTAGGCCACCGCGACACTGGATTGCATACAGAGGCTGTTCGTCGTCGCCAATTGGTTCTTCTTGGCCCTTTGTTGCCCAAGACTCGGGCAAAGCCCGGTTCTCGGTCTCGTCTTTCCAGCGCCATTCGAGTGTCGTGCCTGATCGCTGTGTGCTACCCATAGTTGGTCTCTCTCACCCGCTGGAGAGTGCACAAAATCGTGGAGAGGAGCACGTTGAGGGGCTACGTATCGAAGAGTGCGACAAGCCGTTGGTACCACGTTCGAAGCGTCACCGTCGAAATATCTGCGGCTCCGCTAATCACCTGCTGCGTCAACCGTATATCAGCGTCCTCGCCCGCCAGATAGACACTGGCAGCAGCGATGCCGATCGGGCTTCCATTCAGCTTCGCTGACTTACTGGCTGTCGCTGCCAACTGTGTCGCGTGTTGTTGAATAGCCGATGGAATCGAATAGGGCAGCTCTGAGACGATCTTCGGCACCCAGTCTACGGGGAGTTGAACTGGAATCGGAATTTCGAGCTCCGTCTGGAACGTCCGATAGGTCCGCCATGCTTCCTGTTCCGAACACTGAGCCACAGCGGCAACGTCGGCCATCCGGATCACCGTATTGCACCGGCCGGCTGCGTAGACCATCGCCGCCGCGGCACTCTCCAGCGAGTGGCCTGGGAAGAGGTCCGCATCCTGAGCTTCTCCAAGTAGTTTCGCGGCTTGCTCCTGTACCGTCTTGCTCTGGCCCAGCGCGCCGACGAGTCGCCGCACCTCACCCAGTCCGTGCGCTGAAATTCCGTTCGCGCTTGGAGTCGAACTTCGACCGTCCGTGTAGCCGACGCTGGCGTCTCAGCCGTCGACGGCGTCTCGACGAACCATCCACTTCGCTTGGAAACCCCATCTCGGTGGAGAGGCCTCGGTCGTGGCGTGTCACCGTTCGCGGCGCGCCAGTTCGTTTGCGCTCCTCGCGGTCGAACGAGCGCCACTCTGGTCCATGATCGATGGGTGCGTCTTCGACGACGAGCCCACACGACTCACAGTGGGTTTCCTGCTCGGTCTGGACGAGATTGCCATTACATTCGGGGCAGTGTTGTATCGAGACGCCTGACTCGCATCGCTGGAGAGTTTGTGAAGACATTGGAAGACTCCTCACCCACCGTGGGAGGCGTAAAATGAACCGAAGGCGGCTCGCCTACGCATCGGGCAGTCGGCCGTCGGGCCGTGGAACCAACTCAGCTCGAATCTCGATGCCGACCCGTCGAAGGTGCTTACACCGGGACGCGTCGTCCGGGCAACTACAGGTTTCTTCGAGTACATCTACCTCGTAGACGCTGTCTGAGGCCGACTGCACCTCATACCGACCGGGCTTTTGCAAAAACGAAACGTCGATGGCCTCGCGTTTCGCTCGCTTCGTTCGTGGGTCGTCGGCCGGTTTGATTGCGAGCGGGCCGCTGGCTGACTGCGTGATACTGCCCTCGTCGGTTGTGGCCTGTGCGACGCCCCCGTCGGGGACTGCCCGTGTTGGGTCGGCATCGACGTGCAAACCAAATTGGTCGTCGAGGGCATCCTGATTCGCCCACTCGGGAATCGGCCGCTCACCGATGGCGAACGCTACCCGACGGCGATGCTTACACGTGACCGACGGCCGATGCGAATCATCGGGACACTCACAGCGCCCCTCGGCCATATCGACCAGATACTCCGAGCCCGACGAAGAGACGACCAGATATAGACCCGGCGCGTCTCGGACTCGTCCAACCGAATCCAGCACGGTCATTATCTCCGTCAGCGCGGCAACCGTCCGGTCATCCATGCCAGCAGGGTTACTGGTCATCGGCGGCCTCCAGAACAACAACGGTGGTCGTGAGCGATGCTTCACGGGTGGCGATAGCAGTGGACATTGGTACAGGCGAAGAGCATTCTCAGTAGAACGCCCCTCACCCCGTTGGGGCGCACAAAATCGCCGTTGGAGGTATTCAATCAAGAATCGGAGTCGTCCACTAACTGCTCGTAGACGTCTAGATTGACGACGGTCGCAACACCTTCGACATCGGTCAGTCCGTATTCCTCCCGAAGCAGGTCGTGAATATCGTTCGCGATGGCTGTCGCCTCATCACGGATCGCTGGCTCGTCCGAATGAGCTGGAATGTCGTCGGGGCCGATTCCGTGGACTTCGATGAAGAGTCGCTGCTCACTCATCGCCGTCACTCCGCCGGAGTTCACGAGCGCGCAACCGAAGTTTATCCTGGACGTGCGTCCGGTCTTGGTGTTTCGTCTCGTAGGCGAGATATGTCTGAATCGTCTCGATGGAGTCCATACAGCGAATTCCAGCGAGAATCGGCTGGAGCTGATCGCCCGACAGGAGTCGCTCAGGTGGCAGGTCCTCCAGAACCGTGTCGCCGGTATTTCCGCTCATAACCGCATCTCCTGTTGGTCCCACGTAGCGACCGTTTCGGTGATAGCCTCAACGACGTTTCGAACCTGCTGTTGAAGTCGTGCTTGCTCTGAGACGTCGGCGTCTAACTGTGTCCGGAGTGCCAAGATGTCCGGCGTGGTGAGCCAGTCCGACTTCTGAGCGACAATCCGCAGGACCTGTGCTTCGAGGTTGGTCTCCGGAGCCCGTTGCGTTCGAACGGCCGCTGTGACCGACTCGATGGATACCTGTCGATGGTCGAAATACGATCCAAGGAGTTGACGATGACAAGGCTGTTTCTGAGACATCCTCTCACCCGCCAGAGGGACACAAAATTCAGGTAGCTGAGTTGACGACTGAGACAGAAGGACAAATGGAATATAACTTCAAGAGCGCTATCTTAGCTGTTAAGAGACGACAAAACAACTGTTCAGTGAATGTTTGACACTACTCATTACCAGTAGTGAATCGCCACGCGCCAATACAGCCATATAGCCACAAATATACGACAGTATTACGTAGGCACACACCATCGAAACCAACTTTGAGCAATAATATAGATGTCTGAAATCCAAATCTAGGTTTTTGTTACTATATCTGCTCCCCATTACACCAGAGGAGTTATATGAGCCTATCTATTCGTACTTTTTCCTGAACAGCACTTATTTATCCTCAAAAAGTCATATTTCTTATATCACTAGTCACAGTTAGGGATTATACTGCGGTATACTCTCCAGAAGCGGTCGTTATGGAGTATCAGAGCTCTATTTCTGAGTTGAATCAGTCACCAGTCTGCTCAGCCCCTGTCTCGTCGAGAAGGGACCAAACCTGCCGAGACCGGAGCGGGAGTGAGGTGATCTCGATACCAGCCGGCTCGAGGGCGTCATTGACAGCATTAGCAATGGCTGCAGGCGCGCCTTCCGTGCCAACTTCACCAGTCCCTTTCGAGCCTAGTGGAGTTTTCGGTGATGGCGTTTCGATATGTTCGCTCGTCACGTCGGGTGCCTCCTTTGCTGTGGGTACTGCGTAGTTCAAATACGAATCCGACAGAAACGTCCCGTCATCGTCGTATTCGAGTTCTTCGTAGAGCGCTCCTGCGAACCCGTGAAAGATACCACCGATAACTTGACCGTCAACGATCTGTGGGTTGATGACCGTCCCACAATCACTGACCGCGACATAATCGAGTATATCGACTTCACCAGTAGCCGCATCGACTTCGACAGCCACTAACTGGATGCCGTACCCGTAGACTCCCGACGAGTTCATCTTATCATCCGCATCTATCGGCGTTGACTCCGGCATACTGAATGACTGTGTCGTCTGTAGTCCTGGTTCGACGCTGTCTGGCAGTGAAGAGACGTTCCAGTGGGCCGTCCCAGCGATCTGACGGATAAGACCGACTCTCCGTTCGGACCATGGGCGCGGTCGTCGACTATTTCGATTGCCTGTGGCAACTCATCAAGGATATCGGCAGCGATGCGACGCATCTGCTCGGCGATCTCTTCACTCGCCTTCTGTATTGCGCTGTGACACATACTGCCGAATCGCGACGAATAACTACCTGAAGAGACACCCCAGGCCTTCTCGTGGGTATCCATCCCAGCTACGACGCGAATCTGTGTCGGTGAGATGCCCAGTTCGTCTGCGACAATCTGTGTCGTCGTGGTTTCGTGGCCTTGGCCGCTGGGTGCAGAGTCGAGCTCGACCACGACACTCGCGTCCGGCTGAACCTGAATCGACACCATGCTTACTGCACCCGACTTCGGATGCTTTTCAGCCCGTTCCTCCGGCGTAATCGCAGTATCCACGTACCCCATATTTGATCCAGATGGATCGACGACCGCAGAGCATCCGATTCCCACATATCGCCCTTCCTCGCGAGCGTCTGTGCGCTTGTCGAGATACGCTTCGTAGTCGAACAACTCCTTTGCCTTCGCTAATGCGTCAGCGTAGCGGCCACTATCGTACTTCCCGCCTGTCGGGGTTTCGTATGGGAATTCGTCGGGGTCGATGAAATTCCGTTCTCGAAAGCGCGTCGGGTCCATATCGACGGCAGCAGCCATCTGGTCTACGAGTCGTTCGAGTCCGAAGTAGTACTGATGGCAGCCGTAACCTCGATTCAGACCGGTAGGGCATTTGTTCGTCTGTACGGCATAGAAGTTCCCACCAAACGCGTCAAAGTCGTAGGTATTGACGAAATTTCCTATCGGCCGGTACGTGTTTCCTGGCTCGGGAGCGCGGATATATGCCCCAAAGTTATCGTAGAGGTCGACCCAGACGCCGAGGATATCGCCGTCGTCTGAAACAGCCCCACGCATCCGCGTCGTTCTATCGGTATGACAGGCGCTCGCTTTCAGATGTTCTTGCCGACTTTCAATCCATTTGACCGGAACCTCAGCTTGCTTCGATGCGAGTATTAACGCCGCAATGTAGGGATAAATATGCGCCTTGACACCGAAACTTCCCCCGCTATCTGCTGGCACCTTGAACTGGAGGTCGCTCTGTGACATCCCTAGAGCTCTGGCGACGAGCGGGTGCATGGTGAATGGCCCCTGGAAATTCGACCAGACCGTCGCTGTGGCATCCGAATGATCGTATTCCGCGACGGCCCCGTACGTCTCCATTGGTGAACTGGTGTAGCGGGGGAAGTCAAACTCTGATTCGATGACGTGATCGGCCTCCTCAAACGCTTCGTCAAGCGGTCCGTACTCGAGTGTTCGTTCGTTTGCGACATTCCCGCTGTCGTGGAGTTGTGGTGCGTCGGGTTCGCTCGCTTCCAACTCGTCCAGTACCGGATCGAGCAGACTGTAATCGACGGTGATCGACTCCACAGCATCCCGAGCGATATATTTGCTCGACGCAACGACAAGCGCGACAGGCTCGCCGTCATATCTCACCTTATCGACTGCGAGTGGATAATACTCGGGCGGGTCCTGCACGCTAACAGCGAACGGGTCCATCTCATCGACGATGTCGTCACCGGTTAGTACTCGTGTGACTCCGTCCAACTGCTGTGCAGCCGAGATATCGACGTGTTCGATCTCTGCATGGGCATGAGGTGACCGGAGAAACGCGACGTGATGTAGGTCCGTAGTAGGCTCGAAATCATCCATATATTTCCCCTCACCGCGGACGAGTCGGTCGTCTTCCCGGCGAGGGAAGCTCGTCCCGACCGTTTTCGATTCGTCTGTTTCTTCAGATTCCTTGTGTCCGATGGGACTACTCATCACAGAGGTCCTCCGCAGATTTCGTCGCTATGTCGGTCTGTGGGTAGTCGATTTGCTCAATGCACTCCCCACCGCAACATGCGTCTGAATTCCCGCCGTCGGGTACAGGCTGTGATTCGCCGGTTTCGAGCGCAGCAGATGCCCATTCGATGCTATCCACTATTGAATTGTATCCCGTGCATCGACAGATGTTTCCCGAAATAGCAGCCTTGATCTCCGCCCGACTCGGGTCATCATTTTCTTCGAGCAATGCGTGCGCTGTCATCAGAAACCCCGGTGTACAGAACCCACACTGGAGTCCGTGATTCTGTTTGAAACCCATTTGCAGCGGATGGAGCGTCGTCCCTTCTTGAGTCTGGACAGCGTTATTCTGTTCAGCTGCGATCTCCGCTAACCCTTCGACAGTAGTGATTTCTGCCCCGTCCATCTGCACGGCGTAGAGCAAACATGATTTCTTCGGGACACCATCGTGCAGAATCGTACAGGCCCCGCATTTCCCGACTACGCATCCTTGATGCGTGCCGGTGAGTCCTAGCTCCTCGCGAAGGAAGTGGACCAGTAGTCGTCGGTCTTCCGTTTCTTTTGTGTACTCTTCCCCGTTGACCGTCAGAGACACCGTTGTCGTTGGAGTGGACTCGAGTTTTGTCATAGTTGTTCCGTGGCGCGTTCGTACGCTGTTTGTAGGGCTTTCTCGGTGAATTCGCCAGCCATAGCTTTCTTGTACGCTCCTTCAGGATCAGCCGCTTTTGGCGTTACAGTCTCTTTTGCGATAGTCGAAGCTTCGCTGAGCGCGTCCGCTGTGAGCGTCGTTCCTTCGATTGCGGTTTCAGCGTCAGTCGGTCGTTCGAGGGGGCCGACCGAGCCAATACTCAGCTTTGTCTCAACGACGACTCCTGTGGTATCGACAGCGACGACTGCAGCGACACCTACGGTAGCGTAGTCGCTGGAACGTTCAGAGTGTTTCCTGTAGGTGCTACCGACCGCTGCAGTCTCCTTTGGTGTGATAGTCGTAAGCTTCGGAACACACCCCTTAGTGATTAGCTCGTCATCAGCAATATCGACTGTGAACCCCTCGAGGTAAAATTCATCAAACGACACAGTCCGCTTTCCGTCCGGACCGACTAACTCGAGATCGGGGTTTACAGCTTTGAGTACGGGCAAATAATCGGCGTTCGGATCCGCCAAGGCGGTGGCACCACCGAATGTCCCTTGGTTACGAACGACAGCGTCGGCTATCTGGCCTGCACACTCACTAAACAAGTACGTGTTCTCGCTGATCAGTGTCGATTCTGCCACTTCGCTGTGACGGGCGAGTGCACCGATATCGACCGTCGAGTCGGTTTCAGAGATACGCGTTAGCTCCTCTATCCCATTGATATCTATGAGTTGGTCTGGTGATCTTGCTCGCTTTTTTTGCAGCTGTACAAGACTTTGCCCGCCTGCAATTAGTTCCGCGTGGTCATGCGTTTTCAGAGCGGCGACCGCGTCGTCGACGCTCTCAGCATCGATGTAGTTGAACTTGCTCGGATACATCAGGGATCGTTCGTGCAACTGAGTTACACACTACCGTGTGATAGACCTGCATATTTATTTCTTGCCTTTCCCGATCTCGATTGTATGTTAATGGACTGGATTTCGTCGATAGACGGACACCTAATAGTTTAATTGCCACGTTGGGCTTGACCTGCATCGGTCCGATCATGTATCGGACCATTCTGATTCGTGAGATGCCGGGGACATCGGTCATTATGGATAGCAAGGAGTTCGGCAATGATACTGTGAGCGATCTGATACGGGGTTTCACTTCCAAGATTGAGACCTGCTGGTGTGAATACCCGCTCAAGTTCGTCCTTTCGAAATGTCCGACCTTCTTCGGCGAACGCCGATCGCATCTCCTCGAACCGTTCTCGTGGCCCCATTAATCCGATATAAGACGATTGGGTTTTGAGTAATTCGTTAAGTGCCAAGCGGTCGTCAATGAAGTTATGAGTCATTACAACGACATAAGTGTCAGTATCGAAGTCGTGCACCTCGCGAAGTGAATCAGGGGATGTGGATCGAATCGCGTCTGCATGAGGGAATCGTTCGCTGGTCGCTGTAGCCCCGCGAAATCCGATGACAATTACTCGAAATCCATTTCGTTTTCCGAGTTCAGTGACCGGGCGGATATCTCGCCCAGTTCCAAGAACCACGAGTTCGGGGGGCGGTGCGATGCCGTCGAGGAATATCTCGACTTCGCCGGCTCCCGTCCTGACCGTTATCGTTCTGGCGTTACCGTCTCGTGCAGATTGGGTTGCTGTATCACTAATTTCTGGTAATAGCTCATCTGGCCACTGATCTGAGTGATTCCAGCCATCGTCGTGTAGATAATAGGCTCGAGTCCCCAACGGTACGGCTGTGTTCTCGCTCTCTACGACAGTACAGACTGCCACAGAGTTGCCAGCCGCTACTGCGTCAGTGACTGTCTGATAATGAGGCTCGATCGGTTCGAGCAATACGTCGATAACGCCATTACATCCGACACCCAGCCCCCAGACGTCTCCATCCCCGCGTAGGTCGTATGTCTCGATGCGTGCGGTTCCGTCAGCGAGTACGTCACGCGCGAGAGCTGTGACCTCGTCTTCGAGACAGTCCGCGGTAATCGAACCAACGCTATCTCCTTCTGGTGGGATAACCATCTTCGCTCCGGGTCGGCGATAAGCACTCCCCTCGACGCCGACGATAGTCGCCAGCATGGCAGAGGAGTCGTGCCTAAGGTACTGATGGGCACTTTCGATTACATCTGTCTCTGGAGCTCCCCAGTCAGTATCGGCCATAAAAAAGAGTCAGTAGTCGAATATAAAAATGCTTTGGCTACAGTAGCACTTCTCGGTGCTGTCGCAGGCAAAGATACTTCGTTGATCTTCTGATGTCTTACTGTCCGTCGTCCTGAAAGCCGAAGAAGCGACGGGCATTTCGATGGTAGACAGCGGACGTCTGCTCGCCGAATACTTCGTGGATTCCACGAAAAGCAGCTCTGTACGGCTGGGGACGAATAGGATAGTCCGTCCCAAACATGACCTTATCACCGTAGTTGGCGAGGCGATTCATGGAGATATCGTCCGGTCGGCGTCCGATGCGCTCCCAGGTTTCCTCGCCGAGTGCAACCGACGTATCAAAATATATTGTGTACCGATCCGCCAAATCAAAGAACGAGTCGGATTCAAACAAACCGAGGTGTGGTACACAGACACGGAGCGCTGGAAATCGCCGCAAGACCCGGCCTAGAGGTGCTGCACCGAGCGTTGAGTCGCCACGGTAGAATGGATGCGTTGAGGCATGAATCACGAGTGGCGCATCGCGTGCGACGAGCGCTTCGTACACCGGATCAAGGCGGGCATCATCCGCTGAGAATCCCTGTACCGGACAGTGTAGCTTGACACCCTGTAGCCCACGCTCGAAGAGGTCGGTGACGATTCGCTCGGGGTCGCTATCACCTGCGTGAACGGTTCCCAATCCGATTGCTGAGTCGAGACGCAACTGCCAGTCCGCAGCGAATTCATTCAACGAGGCAGAGATGTCCGGCTGATGGGCGTAGGGAAAAAAGACGAATCCATCTGTCCGTTGACTCGCTCGCTCGGCAACAGCTTCCGCAGAGAGCTTCGGTATTGCCCACCCGGCTTCACTTTCGAACCAATCACTGACAGCGTCTAAAATCTTAGTCGGCATTATGTGGACGTGCGCATCGATAACGGGACAATCCGGAACGTCGTCGCCTTCACGAGGACTGACGGACGAAGCCGAGCCCATGCTATTACTGTTCGAGGTCATCAGTGTCACTCACATTCGCGGGGGGCCGGTTTGAATGTTTAGCTGTAGCAGTAGAGGACAGACTCGATAAGAAGTGGTGTTACAGACCAACGGTTGTAACACCTCCATATTTTCTGCTGGAAGCCAACCACAGTAGTTGCGGTACTGCTCAGATTTCGGTAACGCGGTGATAAGTCTCGTCAAGTGCTTGTGCATCTTCGGGGAGCAAGGCCACGACCAGAAAATCGGTGTATTCCTCGAAATAAGAGACAAGAGTGGCGATACGGTCGGAGTCGATTGCTTCCAGTGAGTCGAGCAATATGAACGGTACAACGTTGTGGATATCGTGAGCAAGATAGCCTGCGAGCGCAAAGACCAGCCCAGTTACCTCACGCTCCGACTCGCTGAGATGATCGATAGTGTCCTCGTAGGCCGCCCCGTCGTCGGTAGTTCGAACTACATGCAGTTCGAACTCGGCATTCGATGCCGACTGTGGGCCCCCGCTTGTCGTCTCCCGTCGTTCAATCCATATTCGATCGATATTTCCATAATCGAGCCGGTCGATGAGTTGATCCATGTGCTCGTTGAAGGCTGCTACTGCGTCTGTTTCCAACTCTTCGATTCTGTTACGGAGGTTAGTGAGGCGTTCGCGAACCGACTCACGCTCGTCTTCGATCTCCGAGATCGAGTCGACATCGGCTTCTATCCTATCAATCTCGGCTGCTAGGGACTCGCACTCGTCTTCAAGGCGCTCAATCGTCAGTGTCAGTTCGTTCTCGCGCTTGTTTAGTTCAAGTAACTGGTCATCGTTGTCGGGTTCGCTATCCGCGACTTCGCGTTCGAGTTCGGCTACCCGGTCACTGACGCTGTCTCGCTGCTGATGAAGGGTTTCGATTCGCTCTGACTGCTGGTCAAGTCTATCATCAATCTGCTCTAATTGTTGTTCAATCTGTTCGCGACGCTGTTGTTGCTGTTCCATCTCACGTTTGCGCTCTCTAAGGTCATCAAGCTCATCCGAGATCTCGGACCGTTCGGCTAACTTCTCCTTCCGGAGCGCTCGCAACTCTTCTAGCGTCGCCTCGATTTCCGTCCGTTCGACCGTCGAGCTACAGGTCCAACAGACGAGGTTCGAGTCCCCAAGGAGCTTATCAGTCACATTCTCGTCAGCGGGCAGTAGCGCTTCCCGAAGCTCTGATTCGGCGTCGTCCATAATCTCTTCGTTGAACTGGACGATATTTTGCAGACGATCCAGTAACGAGCCCAGGGCGCGCCGTCGCTCCTGTAACTCACCAATTCGACGACCGAGGTCGCTTATCTTCTCAACAGTGGTCTGGATGTTCGCCCGCTCCTCACGGAGTTCTGTCCGCTCTGATTTCAGCGCGTCCCGCTGCTCCTTCTCGGATTCGAGTTCGCGTTTGGTTTCTTCGAGGTCTTGTTTCGCCTCTTTCAATTGAGTGAGTTTCTCGGAATGGAGCTCACGCTCGGCTTGCCGTTCTTCTATTCCAATATCTAGATCCTCAATATCATTCCGAACGGCCTCACGTTCGCTGCGGGCTTCTGCAAGGTCCTCAGCGATTGCATTGTGTTTAGAACGTAAGTCTGGGAGCTTCTCTCTTCGCGATCGGAGCGTCTCGAGTTGGTCGTCGAGTTCGTCCTTTTGTCGCTCGGCTTCGATAATTTTCCGTTCGATCTCTGCCGTATCAACGGGGCGCATGATGACATCGTAGAGATTCTCTCCCCGGGCGACAGTTTGCCGGGCATCGTTGGACTCGAGTAAGAACGCGAAGAGATCGGCTGGTGTCGAGTCAGCCAGATACGGGTCGCCGCTGAGTGTGGTCGTCCTACCGGACCGCTTGATACGTCGTGTGTACGTCTCCTCTCCTATTGTCAGTTCGACGTACCCTTCGTCAGCGTCGCCCTTCAGTGGAACTTGGTCGCTGCCCAATGCTGCCATGATAGCTTTCAAGAGAGATGTCCGATTTGTTGCGTTTCGCCCCTCAGAACCGTCACGCCGGGTGAGAGTTTCGACGGTCGTCTGATCGATACCGCCTATCCGTTTTACCGTAAGTTCGGCCCCAACTTCGACCGGCGATTCAGTTTTCATATCGATGTATAGCGGGTAGGTGTGGAAAACTCTAACTATCACATAGACGATGTTCGTTTGACTACACCGTTATCGGCAGTTACAACCTCCATTGTCTAATATGTCCGTAACGTCGTGTAACGTACCGCAGTGCTCACAGATAACTCTGAAATTAATCAGGACCTCGTACTCGTCGAGTTCCAGTTTTCCGCCATCTCGAAGCCGACCGACCGAATCATTGACGATGTCTTCAGCTCGATGTTGAACTGCGTGTATTCGGTCCAGTTCTTTCTCGATAGAAATCGTATTTTTGCTTTTATTTGCATCGAGGCAGTTTCGAAGGTGTCGGTACATGGTCTGATGTGATAGGAATCGTGATTCTAATCTGTCGACATCTATCCCTTCGTCTTCGAGCGTCGAACGAGCCTGCATTCTGACGGCCTTCAGTCGGTCACCATCCGTGAGTAGTTCGTATAGGTTCTCAACACGACCCTCGACCAATGTTACGTCTGCGGTGCGTAACTCGGCGCGCAAGAGTTGCTGGTTGAAATAGTCGGTTAGTGTACGGACACTTTCGCTCTCACCTGCTTTTCCTGTCCAGCGTGCTACTAGATTTTCATTGATGTCTGTAAGGTCGTACTCGCGACTTAGGGTTCCTACTTTACAGCTACACTCTGATTCCGTCGGAGACTCCGTCTGGGTCATACAATCATGTTACAAACGTATGTTAGTAACTCTTTCGTAAATCGGTTGGTACTGTCAGGTGGGAGCCGGCTACGAACTCAAGAGAGCCCAAGCCACCACTCAAGACTCGAATTTTACGGACTTAATCCCCAGAATACGTTAAAATAAAAGATGACTGATCGACCACGACCAATGCCAACCTTTATCATATGTGAATTAACATTAGGAAACGAGCCATGTCAAAGTGGTCGTTAGCAAACACTGTAGAGAGAGGTCCAGGCTTCCGAGAGGGCATCAGCGATCTCGGAAAACACTTCGGCATCAGTCAGGTCGGTTCAGGACTCACAGCCGCAATATTCGGGACTACTGGTCCAGCACTTATCATACTCAACGCCGCAAACGAAGGCGGCTTAACCACCGCGCAGGCGGTGTCGTGGTTGTTCGCAATCTACGTCCTCGGGGGTGTGATTACCATGGGGATGGCCTTGTACTACAAACAACCCATTATGGGCGCATGGACTATTCCCGGCGCGGTAATGGTAGGAGTCGTTCTGGCTGATTTCAGTCTCGCCCAAGCAGCCGGCGCGTACCTCGTCTCGGGGATATTGGTATTCCTGATTGGGATTTCGGGGACGTTTCGCCAGATAGTCGATTTCCTGCCGCGACCGATCATCATGGCGATGATCGCGGGCGTCCTTATTGAGTTCACTATCGGTATTATTACTGCTGTCTCGAACGCCCCATTTATTGCGGGAATCGGTCTCCTCGGGTATCTGTTGTTCTATCGGTTTGTCCCGAAAGTCCCGGGTATTGTCGGTGCTATCGTTCTAGGTTCTGTAGCCGCAATTTGGCAGGGAGTGACGGCTTTTTCCGATATCTCTCTTTCGCTCGCTCAGCCGATGCTACGTTACGCCAGTGATCACGCTCGACTCCATCGTCACTATCGCTATTCCGCTGACAGTAATGGTCATCGGAGCCGAAAACATGCAAGCTATCGGTGTCTTACAGGCAGAGGATTACGACGCACCGATTAACTCGATGTTAGTGTTCAGTGGGCTCGGCGGTATCGTAGCGAGTCTCATGGGCGGTCACAACGCGAACATTGCAGGACCGATGACAGCGATTACGAGTAGCGACGAATCTGGAGCCGAAAAGGAAGGACGCTACGTTGCATCCGTAATTGGAGGCCTCCTCTTTGGTGCGTTTGGCTTCATCGCCGCGGCGGCAACGTCAATCGTCAACGCTGTTCCGGGAACTCTCATATCTCTGCTCGCGGGTGTTGCCATGATAAGTGTCCTAATCAGTGCGTTCGAAGAGTCGTGGGCCACCTCAGAAAAGTACCGATACGGCGCCTTCTTTGCGCTCATCATCGGTATGTCCGGAATTTCGATTTTCGACATCGGTGCGCCCTTTTGGTCGCTCGTTGGCGGCGTCGCCGTTTCACTTGTCATGGAAGCGGACGACTGGGAGTTTACCGGGGACGAACAGCCTGTCTCGGAGGAGGGAACGCCAACTGTTGATGACTGACGGCCGCAAGGGGACCGACCAGTAACTATAAGAATTGCCATGACACACCCGATAGCATGGGACAGAGTCAGCCCGACCCCATAGACCATCTTGTATCGGGTGCTGTCGACACGCACATGCATACCGCTCCAGGAGCATTCCCCCGCCAAGACACGGATTTCTCGGCGGCGCGAAAGGCAAAAGAACACGATATGCGGGCCATCGTCACGAAGAATCATCACTTCGAAACGGCCTCCCGCGCGAAGAATGTCAGGGACGAACTGGGATTCGATTTACTGGGAGGAATCACCCTCAATGAGTGGGTCGGTGGGTTAAATCATCACGCGGTCGACGGCATAGCGAACTTCGACGCAGATATCGTCTGGATGCCCTCAATTACGTCTGCCCATCACTTGGAGAACGCAGCAGTTCAAATGTTTGAGACCGAAGAGGAAGCAAAAGGCGGAATTACTGTCCTCAATGAGGACGGAAACCTGACTGAGCCAACTCTCGATGTCCTAGATAGTATTGCCGAACACGGGTTCGTCATCGGACTCTCTCACCTGAGCCCGGAAGAGGCTATTGCGCTCGTAGACGCGGCCACGGATAGAGGCGTCGAGGAGTTCCTCGTTCAGCACCCACACGCGAACTTCCTGAACTACAGCCACGAACAGATGCAGACTATCACTGATCTGGGTGCAACACTGGAGTTTCATTACATCTGCACAACCGAAATGATGGGTAACGCTGCGACCGTCGGAGACTTCGTTTCTGCTGTCGACGCCGTGGGACCAGAAAATGCTGTAATGGCAACTGATGGCGGTGCAACGGCGAACCCACCTGCAATGGAGCAGTTCAAACAATTCATTCGTGACATGCTAGCAGAAGGAGTTCCCGAGTCGGATATTCGGACTATGACTACCGAGAACCCGAAGCGGATCTTCGACCTAGTATTGAGCCCGCCACCGTCTTTGTACCCTGCGGACCGATATCTATTTACAAGAAGCGCGGAATTGTGTTGATGGTATATGTCAGAGCAGGTTGACCAGCAGATGGAAGAGTACTTCGAGACGATGCCGTTTCTCGAACGTATCGGTATCGAGAAAGCGGTTGTAGAGGACGGAATGGCAGAATTTCACGTCCCCTACGACGAGGATATAACTAACCATACAGTCGTACATGGCGGTGTCATGGCGACACTCGTCGACGCCACCGTCGCTGGCGCGATTCACAGTGACGCCGAAGCGACGCTCGAAGAGATGGAACCGCTTACGATCAACATGGATGTGAACTACCATGCGCCAGTTACAGAGGGAGACATCGTTGCAAGTGCATCATTGGTTCAGCGGGGTGGGACCATCGCTGTCGGCGAAGCGGAGGTTCGCAACGACGGTGATCTCGCTGTCTCGGGAACTGCGACGTACTTCCAGAAGTGGGAGTAACTGGAACGATACCGATCGATAGCACAAACACTTTTCTTATCCGCCCTCGACTTTCCGTGCATCATGAACATGGGACAAGTCCTCAAACGGACCGTGGAGCGGACGCCAGAGGCTATCGGCCTCGTCGATTCGAAAGCCGACATCCGATACACGTATCAAACTTGGTACGAAAAGTGTTGCGCGATCGCTGCATCGCTCGAATCGTGTGGAATTAGCCAAGGAGACTACGTCGCTGCGGCGATGCGGAATCGCGTCGAGTTATCGACGCTCTACTGTGCGACGCAGTTGCTTGGAGCGGTCTTCGTCCCCTACAATTTTCGTAGTTCATCGGACGAGCTGACATACCTGGTCGAGAGCACTGAGCCCGACATCCTCTTCTATTCCCAGGAGGTTTCGGCCGCTGTCGAAGCAGCAGATTGGACGACAGAGCTGTCTCAAATCGCTTTGGACAATACCACCGCATACGAGACGTTCCAATCAGCGGGTGACCCTGCTACGTTCTCGCCGACGTTCGTGGACCCGGATGAACAAAGCGTAGTGCTTCATACCGGTGGAACGACGGGTGATGCCAAGTTAGTTCCTCGAACCCACACGAACACCTATACGGCCGGGACGGCACACGCGCTTCAAAACTCGCTGTCACAGGGCGAGTCGACCCTTGGACTTATGTCACTGTCACATACCATGGGACTCCATGCGTTGGCTGCGACTCTGTTGCTCGGAGGGAAGTGGGTGACACAGCGGACTTTCTCTGCACCAGACACGGTCGAACTTATCGAGACTGAATCGATATCGAGTCTCTATCTGGTCCCGACAGTATACCACGACCTCGTGCACTCAGAGGTCGCTGAACGAGCGAACCTCTCCAGTGTCCAGCATGTGACCTATGCCGGGGCGAATATGGGACCGGCCACGATTCGGGAAATCCAATCTCAGTTCGAACCACAGACGTTCGTCAATCATTACGGCAGCACTGAAGTGTACACCCACGCTGTCTGTGATTGGGTCAGAGAAAAACCGAACTGTGTCGGCCGTGCCGGTTTCAACTCCGCTGTACGCGTCGTCGAGCCCAGCGAATTCGGCCAGCTGGACCCGGAAGCAATCGTCGCCCGCGACGCTCTGGGCGAGATCATTGTCGACGTGACCTCCCCAGAAGCGTTCGACGGCTACCTCAACGACACCATAAGCGATCGTTCGATAGCTAACGGATGGTTCTTTACCGGTGACCTGGGTTACCGAGACGAGGATGGCGACCTTTTCTACGTTGGTCGCATAGATGATATGATAATTAGTGGGGGTGAAAATATATATCCCGTTGAGGTAGAGTCTGTACTGGAGACACACGAAGAAGTCGCTGAAGCCGCAGTCGTTGGGCGTCCAAGCGAACGATGGAACCAGACCGTGGCTGCTTTCATCACACTTACGAGCGAACCGGCAAATGTAGATTTCTCCGCTGTTACAGCGGCGTTAGACGCCCATACACGTGAGAGTGAGACGCTCGCGGATTTCAAACGGCCTCGGAAGTACTACTTCATCGGTGAGTTTACGAAAAGCAACGTAGGGAAAATCCTTCGTAAGGAACTACAGAAGCCAGAATTGGACGTTGAGGTACATGACGTCGTTGATATCTCGTCCAACGGAGATGAGTGAGTCTGGACACGAGTGCTCTGAACAGTGGTGTTACACTAGTATTCTTGTAACATCTTTCCACTCTAAGCGAAATGTTTTTATGTTCAGTTATTCAATCCCACAGTAGCGTAGTGTGTTAGTTAATCATGCACATGGGAAAAGTCTTCCAGCGGACTGTTGAGAGGCATCCAGACCGTACAGCAGTTGTCGACAGAGATGAGAATGTCGAGTATAGTTATGATACGTGGAACGAGCGAGTGAATCGCCTCGCCTCAGCCTTCGAAGAGAGAGGTATCGGTTCAGGTGACCGAGTAGGCGTCGTAATGCAGCCTCGCGTACAGGCTGGGACGGTTTACTGGGCTGTACAGAAGTCCGGTGCTATTTTCGTTCCGTACAATATTCGGGCTTCGGCCGACGAGCTCCAGTTTCTCGTTAACAATACTGAGCCAGACCTCCTCGTGTATTCCTCCATCGCTCGGGACGCGATTGACGAGGCTCACGAGGCCTTTACCACGGACGAATTGGCATACGTTGACGAGGACCCTCCGAGCTACGCCGAGCCCTATAGCGAACTCCTCAGGAGCGGAGAGGATGAATTCGAGCCGGTGAACGTAAGCAGCGACGACACCAGCCTTATTCTACACACTAGTGGCACAACGGGACGACCGAAAGGTGTCCCGCGAACGCACACAAATACGTATACTGCTTCGACGGCACACGCTATCCAATCGCAGTGGAAGGATAGCGAGACGACCCTTGGACTGATGCCGATCTATCACACGATGGGTATTCGGACTCTTACAACGATGGCGATTTTGAGCGGCACGTGGGTCGCTCAGCGCTCGTTTTCACCCCAGCAAACTGCGGACCTTATCGAGGCTGAATCGATATCGAGTCTCTATCTCGTTCCGACAGTATTCCACGACTTGGTCAACGCCTCGGTCTTAGAGACCACTGACGTCGCATCGGTCCGATGCATTGGATACGCCGGAACGCCGATGACCGAAGCAGTTCAAACAAATGTCCGCGAGGCATTAGATCCCGATATATTTGTAAACCACTACGGTAGCACCGAAGTCTACACATACTGTGTCTGTTCCTGGCTCGACGAGAAGCCAGGTTCAGCGGGTCGTGCAGGTATCAATACACGTGTTCGCGTCGTAGATGCTGAACGCGAGAGCGACATTGCACCGACCGACACAGTCCCAGCAGAGGCGCTTGGTGAGATAATTGTTGATGCTACCTCTCCGGAGGCCTTCGAGGGTTATCTTAACCGCCCAGAAGCGACCGAAGATGCATTCACTGATGGTTGGTATTACACCGGGGACCTCGGCTACAGGGACCAAGACGGTGACCTCTTTGTCGTCGGCCGCGTCGATGATATGATTATCAGCGGTGGCGAGAATATCTATCCAGTCGAAGTGGAAAACGCGATCGATGGCCACGAGGCCATCGAGGAAGTAGCCATCGTCGGAGTAGACGACAAGCGATGGAATCAAGTTGTGACAGCATTCCTAACGGTACCGGGAGACCCAGCAGCCCAAGACTTCGACGACCTAGCGAACGAACTCGATAAATACATTCAAAACGGGGACACCATTGCGGATTTCAAACGGCCAAGAAAGTACGTCTTTGTTGATGAAGTCGTAAAGAGTAACGTCGGCAAGGTTCTCCGCCGAAAACTTGACGCTGATGATACGGATGTTGATATTCACCAAATCGTCGATGTGTAAGCGCAGTCTTCGTTAGTAACGCTGCATTGCCGAATGGTCGATAGGCGACCGTCTAAAAATCGGCCATCACATAGATGGGTTCATATTTCCCAATATCACTCCAATATACACATCATACGAATATATTTTCGCCATCTAGAGTTCGAATTGGAGATAATTGCGGGTTTGGAGTTGAAAAGCGCATATATCCTTTTATATCCCAAATTTCCCACATCATATTAGATATTGGGATCGGTCACCACTATTTACTAGAGATAATGTCTTAGTTTCGTTCTTGACCTGAGCCGATTTACGATTCCCGTCGGTGTCGGAGTTCCATACGAGTGTCGATATCTCGTCGGACGCCGGAATCGTCCGTCTCAACAAGTACGCCGTCAGTCGCCTCTAAAAACACTGAACGGCCGCCAGTATCTCCGTTAATATTTCGTAGCGCATCGAAATGAGACTCATCGAACAGAACCGGGTTGCCTCGATATCCCTGATAAGCGGCTGCTACAGCTGAGCCGAGTTCTCCACGATACGCATCGATGAGTAGTTCTACAGTCTCTGGGTCAACATCAGGCATATCACCGGGAAGGAAAACGATTGCGTCAGAATCCCTAGCCGCACGTACGCCACGTGCAACGCTCGTCGATAGTCCATCGGTATACGCCAAATTCCGAGCGAAATGGACGGGATAGTCCGCCAGCGATTGTTTGACGTCGTCGGCTTTGTACCCTACTACAACTACAACATCGTCAAGTGGCGCGTCCAGCAGAGTCTTTAGAGCGTGTAGTACGATTGGTTTGCTATCTACCTCAGCGGTCAGTTTGTTGGCTTGACCAAATCGACTGCTCGTTCCGCCCGCTAATACGACGCCAACAATGGTCGGGCCATTGTCGTCGGCCATCGGCGACGCGTTTTTGACATCCTGGCGGTCATACAATACCTGATTAGAGTTCATTTCGGTCTCCCGTCGAAACTACAAACCGCTGACCGAGATCGTCGTCCCTTCGAGGGATAGCAAACGAAGAGCGGATTCACCATGGCCCATCTCGAATAAGTCGTAAAGCTGCAAAAGTATTTTGTCATGGCGGCATTATCAATCTCAGATAGTTGGTGAGGAAGTTCCTGAGCAAGTGTGATCAGTTGTTCGAATCGTTCAGTGCGTAGGCGTCCCAGTTTCGTAGACTATTCCCATTGGATTGGATCAAGGGTATAATGAATGGGACTTTGGTCAACATGATTATTTAGAAATCGATACGCTGAGCCTGGATAGCTTCCGCCCTAATGGGGTTCAGCGTCCGGATCAACGAAGACGATGCTAAACGCTGGGAAGCCAAAACAACGCGTCGTCGAAACCGAGAGCACCATTCCGTCGTTTGGCCCGTGACACTCCAAGAGGTCGCCCCGATGAAGACTCTCGTCAAGTGGCAACCGATCAGCCTATGCCGGATGAGTCGCTGACCATCACGCTGAGCGTGCCGCGGTTTGAGTGGATCAAGCCTCTGATCCGGACAGAACCATACGGTCATGTCATCGATAAGTTCGACCATGAATGCGTATTGTTCCCCGTAGTGGTACTCGTAGCCAGATGACCGGCGGGCGCGGTCAACGTGGTTCTGACGGCCTGTGTCGCCAGCTCCCACTCGGGAAAAGCCTTGCCATGAACAGTAGTCCTCGCTACAAATGGCCAGAAAGCCTGTTTCAGAATTTCGAATTCGCTCGCGGGCTAGTGGAGTACCAACCTGACTGTCAGCCGCTGTCTCGATATGGCGAGGCCACTCTAAACGGGAGTCCATTGGTCCTACTGCTCTCCTCTGAGTTCACCGTCAAACACTTCGCCCGACGCCTGTGCCCGGCGGTGCTCGGCGGCGATGTTAGCGACGTCGTCGGTTTGGTCTTGTGCCTCTTCGTCAACTGGCTGCTTGTCAATACTCATGGTGAGGCTCTCATCTGCCAGAGGCGCACAAAATCACGCGCAGTCGCGGTCGTTTACGTCTGATCGACGGGGACTAGCCCTTCCCGGTACTCGATACGACGGCTCTGTTGAAACTCTCAAGAAGTTACATGTACGTCCGGTAGTCTGACCGGATGGAAGCCCTTCCGGAATCGCGGTTACTCCGGTTCGTCAAGCAGGCATTACACTTGGCACGCCGAGCTGTCGCTCGCTATTCATCGAAGTTCTCGAAACGCCGGTACACACTTCACGTCACACTTCTCCCGACTAACGGTGTCGTCGGGATCGACGCTTCCGGGTTCGACCGCAGTCACACTTCAAAACACTACACGAAGCGAACGAAGCTGACGATTCAGCAGTTGAAAGTCACACTGATCGTAGACACGAAAGCGAATGCGATCATTGATCTCCACGTAACGACGATCAGAAAACACGACTCGCAAACCGCACCGTCACTCATCAAGCGGAACACCGCTGAAGTGGCGATTCTCCTTGGAGACAAAGGATATGACGACCAGAAGATTCGGGCGTTAGCCCGTGAAGAGAATCTTCGTCCGCTTATCAAACACCGAGAGTTCTCGGCACTTCACAAGGCGTGGAATGCTCGGCTGGACGCTGACCTTTAGGGCCAACGGAGTCAGAACGAGACGGTGAGCTCCCTTCTCAAGCGAAAATATGGTGCATTCGTGCGCTCACGACACTGGTGGAAGCAGTTCCGTGAACTCGTTATCGGCTGTCTTACTCACAACATCGACAGGGCACTCTGAACAGTGGATATAGATGAACGATAGAGCGAACCAAGTTGTAACACCCCTGATTTCCGTCAGAAAAGTCATGACCGATACAGAGGGTGGATACAGAAGGTCGAAGGGTCCGTTTCATCCATTCGTCTCTGTATCACCTGGGAGGTAAAACGTGCTTATTGGTCGACAAGTTGTTTTTGCTCTTCGAGCGTTTCCTCGTGGTCTTCAACAGCATCTTTCCGAGCCTCTGCATCACCACTGAGCCGGTCTGATAATTCTTTGAGGCGGTCTTGTTCCCCATAGAGGACAAGCGTGTCGTCCGGTTTCGTCTCCGTCTCTGGTTGTGGCGCACCAATATATGAATCATCTCGACGGATACCGAGTATCAACACCCCTTCGCGTGGTAAATCCAGCTCAGAAATCGACTCCCCTGCCAACCAATCACCCGCGCTGATTTCCACCTCCGCCACACGATACTCGCGTTGCAATCCGAGTAGCTGGGCATAATCCGAGACCTCCAACTCTGTAGTCTCACTTAGCGCCCATTCGATGAGTGGCGTAACGAGGCGGTTGAACCATCGACTCTGTGCGAACAGAATAATTACACCGGCACCACCGAGAATATACAGTAAGTTCAACAGGTCGTCGCCACCAGTACGCGTGAACGAAAGGATAAGCGATGAGATCGCACCAAGGAGTCCAATACTACCGAGGCGGATGAGCGCCTTCACCGTTTTGCGACGGCCTGACGTGGTGACAGCCTGTTCAGCCTCTTCGGTCGTATATCCAGCTCCAGAGAACGCAGACGTGGCTTGGAAGGAGGCCACATCTGGTGAAAGGCCCGTCATCATTCGTCTTTAGCTAAACGAAGAACCGCCATACAGTAGTAGTCTATCACGGCTTCTTTCCGAGAGGAATGAGGAAGCCGAGTCTGTGCACGACAACGGCTCCTCATCTCGGATTATGCGTCGGCTCACTACGCTCTTTCCATCTGAGTTTCTCGAAGACCACGCCGAGGAACTCGGCGTGGTCGAGCGAGAGAGCAAGCTTCAGATACCTGTTCTCGTCTGGGCGTTCGTGTTCGGCTTCGCCGCAGGCGAATGCCGAACACTTGCTAGCTTCAGACGCAGCTACAACTCCACAGCTGATGAGACGATATCTCCCGGCGGTTTCTATCAGCGATTGACGCCAGCACTCGCGGCGTACCTCCGCGACCTCGTCGAGCGTGGCCTCGACGAGGTCGCTGCTCCCGACGCTGTTGACGCTGATATCGACCGTTTCAGGGACGTGATGATCGCGGATGGAACCGTGCTACGGTTACACGAGTTCCTTGCCGATGAGTACGAAGCTCGGAAAGAGGAGCAGGCTGGAGCGAAGCTCCACCTGCTCCACAATGCCACCGAGCAGACAATCGAACAACTCGACGTGACGGACGAGAAAACGCACGACAGCACGTTATTCAAGACGGGTTCGTGGCTCGATGGACGGCTTGTGCTGTTCGACTTAGCGTATTTCAAGTACCGCCGCTTCGCGTTAATCGATGAGAACGGCGGATACTTCGTAAGTCGGTTGAAAGAGAGCGCGAACCCAGTAATTACCGAGGAATTACGGGAATGGCGCGGCCGCGCCATTCCCTTGGAGGGCAAGCAGATCCATGACGTCGTGGAAGATCTCGACCGCACGTACATCGATGTTGAGGTCGAAGCCGAGTTCAAGCGAGGGCCGTACGACGGAACGCGGTCACTGGATACGAAGACGTTCCGCGTCGTCGGCGTCCGCGATGAGGACGCCGACGACTACCATCTCTACATCACGAATCTGTCGAGAGAAGAGTTCTTCCCGGCGGATCTTGCGACAATCTATCGGTGTCGGTGGGAAGTTGAGTTGCTGTTTCGTGAGTTGAAGACGCAGTACGAACTGGATGAATTCGACACGAGCAACCCGGATGTTGTCGAAATTCTGCTGTACGCAGCGTTGCTGTCGCTGTTGGTGAGCCGCGAGTTATTGGATCTGGTCACCGAGCAGGCCGACGATGAGATCGTGTTTCCGCCGGAACGCTGGGCGGCGACCTTCCGGTCGCACGCCCAGCTCATCCTTCACGAACTCGGTGAGTATCTCGGCTTCTCACCGCCACCGTTGTTAGAACGGTTAATCGAAGACGCTCAGAAGATTCACAAGCAACGGCCAGTGGTGCAAGAAACGCTCGTTACTGCTACACAACCGAGGGGAGAGGCTTAGCTAAAGACAGATGGGATTCATTCGTCACTCCGCTCCGAGCGGAAAAGAAGGAAGACGGGCACAAATCTGAGTGGGGAATCAACGGCATCGAGCGGCTTGAGAACCTCTCCCAGCCATAATCCTGTTACTCAATCCTTGGGCTGACGAGGTTCTCTCGATATCTTACCAAATCTTGGGAACAAAATAGCACAAATTGTTTGGTAAGAGCAGGAAGCGTTGGTTTATCGGATTACCATCTCAATCAGTCGATAATGGACGTGAATGAGGACCCTCCCTTTGTGAATTCTCCTGAACATCTCGACCCCTCTGAAGTCCATCGCCAAGATGAGAAACTCCAACGCGGGAATCACTCCCCCGCCCACTCCGACCACGATGAAATTCTCTCTTCTCTCCTTCAGACGATTCGCACGAATGGGACTCGCCGGACGCTAACACAGTTCTATGTCCACAATCTCCTTCGGATGAGTCTATTGCGGCACGGAGATCAAAGTAGCGCAACATCGAACCCGACTGGCCTAGAGCTCTCACCGGAGCAAGATCCTGGTCTCCCACCACGACTCGTCCAGTTCGGCGTCGGAATTACCCTCGAGACAGATACTGAAACGACCGATCCACAGTCGTTCGAGCAGATTGCGACATATCTCCTCGAACTCAAGAACTGGTACGCTCGGCAGGGTAGCTCACACCTTCCGCTCGACTCACCGATGGCGGATCCGTACTTCGGGATGGTGTGGCGTGAACTCACGACCCTGCGTCACGCAGATGGTTTTCAGATGCTCGAAAAAGCGTACCGGGCATACAAACCCTGGGAGCAGGAGATGGAGGAACTTCTCGGCTTTTCCATTGAGGATGCCGTCTACTATACCCGTGAACTCACGGATTGGATTACACCGAGATTAGAGGGACAGGATACGGAGGTCGCGAGGTGGTCGCCGTCACTGCTAGATTTCTCTCAGAAAGCGATTGAACTCACGGACGAGGCGGTTTGGGTGTCCGAAGAGACTCTTGTGGACTGGTGCGACGACAGCCCACGTTTCCAGAACTTCCTCGAACGGCTGGTCGTCGAACCGGGCACTGCTTCCGGATTTCGCACGCCGGTAGATGTGAATCCACTAGAGCGAGCGCCGTTCATTCGAACTGGTGATGAGTTCCTGCTTCCGCTTCCCCGTACCGTTCTCTATGCTCTCGCCAACACCTTCTACTACGATTTGATCGATTCGGAGTACCAGGGCGAATTTCAGCTACGGTTCGGTGATTGGCTCGAGGAGTGGACTGGGGACTGTCTCTCGAAGGTCTTCTCGAAAGACGATATCATCCGGAACTACACCTATGAGTACGACGGTGAGGAAGTAGAGGGTGATATACTGATCCTCCACGACGATGAACCCATCATAATCGAATGTAAGGGGAAGAAGCTCCGCGCTGAGACTCGGAAAGGAAACTTCGGGGGCATCGACGCGATCAAGGAAGACATCGAACGAGGGATCGGAGACGCGTACCACCAGGCTGATCGGCTGGTGACGGGCGTTCAATCCGGCCAGATTACTGAGATCGAAACGTCGGATGGGACGACGATCTGCTTGGAACCCTCCACTCTTGAGGATGCACATCGGTGGCTTGTACTTGGAGAATCGTATGGGTCAATCGCGACTCGTGACTTCGCGAAAATACTCGATATTACGCCTGTTCCGTACGTCTGCGATATCTATGACCTGCAGGTACTTGCCGAGGTCCTTGAGTCTCCCGAGCGACTTCTCCACTACGTCCGGCAACGAACTCGTCAAACGACGGTTCAACTCCGGCTTCCGGGTACTCAGTACGTGAACTCGAAAACGTTCAGTTCTGATGAGATCGACTACCTAGCCGTCTACAAGCGCAACGGCTGGGAGTTCCCGCCGGGTGCTCGACGCATCACAGGGGCTGGAGACAACCTTCGAAAAGACGCTATCGATTCGATAATGGACAGCGGGGAGTTTCAATTCACATTCTAATTGCTTGGCCTCGACGATCTGGTGTTGGGTGTGTCTTACCAAACTACTGTTCAGTACTCGCCGCTAATGTTTGGTAAGAACGGGTGGATTTCCAGGAGAAGCCTCGGAAATGGTAGAGGTAGCAAAGCATCTGGAACACCGGAATGGTAGTATCAAGGGCTCTCTTACGTACTCACACAAACCCATACAGACCCACGAAAAATATAAATACTCATAGAGTATTGGTAATGGGTACGAGGGGATACAAAGGGTGAATATCGTAATAGACGTGCCCGATTCACTCGTCGGCCGGATGAAACGCGCTGTCGCTGCGGGCAACTACGATGACCCGCAGGAGTTCGTTCGGACGGCGATCGAGAATCAAATCCAGCTCGAAGAGGAGGAGACTTCCCAGGAGGTCAGATCGCTGGAAGAAGCCCTCAATTCTGTAGAGCCAGAGGCCGAAATAGAAGCATCGCCTGAGGAGACCAAGCCCGACGATTCGGTTCACGAACAGGCGCAAGAGCGCCAGTCTGACGATGCTGCGCCGGCTGATCGGACGAACGAGACAACGCTGTCGCTGGCTCGACGCCAGTACGACGACATTCCGACGGTTGCACCGCCCGACGAGTCGCGGTTGGACAAAGGTCCTCTCTGGGGACAGTACAATCGTATTTTCCCCGTCAAGCTTGTCGTTCGGGGATTAGCGAATGCTTTGCTGGACTCGTCCGAGGAGGGGCTCCCCGACGATCCGTGGCTTGATTTCCAGCCGTTTCAGCGACGCGCCGCGAGGACGGCTCGGAAGATCGGGACTGAAATCGCGATACACGACGATCGAGCGGGGCGCAAACGAGGTGAGAAGCTTGCTGCCGCGTTGCCCACGGGCGATGATCCCGACAAATCGATGGATCGATTCGAGACGCATTTCATCGGACGCGTCGAGCACGACGATGAGTTAACCGGGGCACTACCGCACCTGTCCTTCGTCGACATCGTTCGAGAAAGCCCCCAGCAGATCGGGCTCACGGACGCTGGCCAGGAATTTGCAAGCCTCTCGAACCCACTTCTCGACGACGGCGTCGACGCCGACACGTCCCTCTCACAGAAGGAGCGACAGTTCTACATCTCGCATGTACGGGACGTGCGAGAAGAAGAATACACGGCAATGCAAAAGGTCGCTCAAGCAATCGAAGAGGGCGATAACCGGCCAACGTCGCTGACCGAGCGGGTAGCTTATCTGAATCCGGAGTGGTCGAACTCGCAGGCTGAGACGATTCGCTCTGGCCTCACGAGTCGAATGTACGAGCTGGGGCTGGTCGACCGGAGCCAGGTCGGTCAACGAGGTATTGCCTATGAACTAACAGCTGCCGGCGAGACGTTCCGATCCAACGACACGGAATCCACACAACCTCATTAGACTAACACCAATGGCCGATAACGAGACATCCACCCCCGAATCGACGATCGACGCGCTGAGTCCTGGTGATGAGTGGCCGTTCCACTATCGTGGCTACGGGCTGAGCATAAACCAGGACGGCGACATCTGGTGGCAGGCGTATAACGGAACCGACCGTTTCGACTTGGAGCCGGTACCATCCGGCCTCGTCACTGAGTTGCTTGAGCTGAAACGGAGCGGTGGCGCTCTCCGTGTTACCGAAGGCGGAGCCGTTATCACGCGAATCGAGACCGGAGACGGCAGTTCAGACGCGTACAAGACCGTGTACGTCGGTCAAATCGACCTCGACGGCCGGCTCGTCCCCCGTGATGAGCCGGGGCACGCCGTCCCGATCAGTCCGAACGGACTCGATCCCGGTGACCTCTGGAAGAGCGTCTATGATGGAGCGACGTACTCGTTCAGTGGCGAGCGGTTCTGGTGGCAGGACGGCGAAACGAAGCTTCGGCACTCATTTGCCGATACGTTGCCCCGGGAAATCACTGACGAGCTGAAACGGCTTCGAATGAACGGCGGTCGGTTCGTGATCACGCCCTGTGGTGACGTCGTCACGCAGATCCCCAACGAGAAAACGCCTCCCGATATCCGAGCGCAATTCCGGGAGCTGTCTCGCCCGGTGAAACGGTTCCTCCAGCTTCGGCGCGACCGCGGCAACGTCGATATGGTCCCCGTCTACGTTGGCCATCTCTCCGCTGACGAGCGGCCGATCGAAGTCGAAGAGCCGACCCGGCTGACCGATCCGCTCTCTGAGCAAGAGGAAGCCTCGTTAGAGGCCTGGGTCGCCGCGATGGGGTCGTACGAAGAGAGCGATCTCTCGGAAGACGATCACCGCCGCGACGATCGGGGGAGGGGTCACGATGAGCGCTGACGGAAACGGGTCGCTCAGGCAGGAGCCGACCCAGGTCCCGACCGTTAACCGGCGACAGCTGACGGTTGAACCGGGACATCCGTGGCCCTCTGCATATCGCGGTTCGAAATACAGTATCGTTTCGTCCCGGAAGTTCGGTGATGTGGCCCAGTGGAGCCACATGGGCGACATCCAGGCGATGACCGAACGGCCGGGCGGACTCAAAACTGCCCTCACCGAACTCGGGAAAACCAACGGGCGTGGGAGCTTTCGGCTGACCGCTACCGGGGAAGTACTGACAAAAGTCCCAGCTGACCAGTACCAACGGACTTCGCAGGCCCGTGCTAACCGTGGTCATATCCCCGTTTATGTCGGCAAGCTCGATGGCGACTTTGATTTCGAGGAGATCTCCAACGACCCTACGCCGCCCAGCGACACAAACGCCGTGGAAATCTGGACGGGTCTCCCGTTCAATCACGGCGAGACCTGGGCAGTTTGTACAGATGATGTGCTCCGATGGAGCTGGCAGGACTACCGCTTTGAATCGGCCTTTGATCATCCGGAACTTGTTGCGGCGTACAAATCTCTCCGTCCAGAGGGCGGGCGGATCTATATCAACGAACACGGTCACATCTGGGGGAATGTCGATCGCGATACAGTCCCCTCAAGCGAACGGGGACGGATCCGCGACGCTTTCGACGAGTGGGAACGAACGGCGTCGAATGCTGAACGCCGACTTGTAACTCGTCGACTGAACCGTACTGAGAGTGAGGCCGCTGCGAACGGTCTCCTCCCCGTGTATCTCGGTCATATTTCACAGTTCGACGGAGGGATCGTTCCGAAACCAGTGGTCACTGACAACAGCTACTTCGGAGACAGTGCGATGGACCCGGATCAGTAGCGCACCTCAAATAATGACTGCCGACTAACATCATGGGACGGCGTTTTCCAACACCGATCTTCGGGATTGAACGCGGACCGGAATGGGTACCGACACTGGTAGAGATCGCTATCGAGAACGACGACGAACTCACTCGAGATCAGTTCGAGGAGCGCTGTCGTGAGCGCTTGCGCAAACCAGACGGCAGCCGGTATTCGCCGAGTTACATCGAACGAACGCTGTCGACGTTCATCCAGATGGGTGTCCTCAGAGAACACGACGATAAGATCACCGTCTGGGAGTTCGCGCGCCGGTTCCACGACGGCGACATCGAGTATACGGAGTTCCTCTGGCGTGGCATCAAACAGAGCTGGGTTCTCCAAGGCAATTATCCAGAAGGAATTGAAGGGCTCCGGGATGCGCATTACGTCGTTCGACACGCTGATCGGCCGTTACAAGCGGGAGAGATTCGTGAACGGCTGACCGACGAGTTTGGATACGAGTACAACGATGCTGGGATACGCGGCTATCCGGAACTGTTGACCCAGCTCGGTGCGCTCCGAGAAACCGACGACGGCTACGTTCCTGGCCCTAGATCGAGCACCTACGAGGGTCGGTGGCGGGATGTCGACATCTTCCACAACCTCGAACGGTGGATCCATCATCGGGGCCCGACGTTCGATGTCCCAGCTGCTGACATCAAACAGGCGCTCGTAAAGTACTACATGTATCGGGAGTCCGGTGGGTGGGGACGGCACCGCAGCCTGTACAATCGCTTCCTCGACGACTATGTTCGTGAGACGTCGCGTGAGAGCGACGTGGCTCATCCCCAGATTCATCTGTCCGAAGAATACCAGGAGGATGAACGGGATCGGAAGAGCATAAGAAAGCAGATCAAAGCGAAATTCGATGATATCGACGGCCGCGATCTCGCTGGACTCTATGCCGAGACACTCGAGGACATCCTCGCTGCCGAGACCGAGGCGGAAGCCAAGGACCTCCTCTCAGCGGCGAGCCCCGGTATCTCCCGCCGGGACGTCAGAAATGCGTTTGACGAGGAGAGAGAACCGTACACGTTCCCTGCTGGATTTTCGCTTTACGACTGGCAGTCTGAAGCGATTAACACGTGGTTCGACAACGAGGCCAGCCCATCTGAACGCGGTATCGCGCAGGTGGTGACGGGGGCCGGTAAAACGGTGATGGCGCTTGGTGCCATCGACGAGTGGCTGGACAAGCATCCCGACGGCGTCGTCACGGTTGTTGTGCCGACGAAGGTGTTGATGCACCAGTGGCTCCGCGAGTTCCTCGAGAAATTGAACGTCCCTCCGTCGGAGATCGGCTGGGCGGGAGGAGGCCACAAAGACGATCATAGTGACCGTCGCATCATCGTGAGCATCGTCAACTCCGCTGTCAAGGACGATTTCTTGGCCCAGTCGCTCGACGCTGCCGATATTGATGAGCACCTCTTGGTCGCCGATGAGTGCCACCGGTATACGGGAGACGTCCACTCGAAAGTCCTCGAATATTCCAACACTGCGACGATGGGGCTGTCTGCGACACCGCTGTCGACGATCGATCCGGAGAACGACGAACTCACCGACGACGACGAGTTCCTTCTCGAGAACTTGGGCTCGCTTTTCTACAGGCTGAGTTACGACGAGGGGGTTGACCGCGGCCTCATCTCCGAGTTCACCATCAACTACGTCGGTTTCGAGCTAACGCCGGCCGAACGTCACACCTACGAACAGTTCTCGAAGAAGGTGTCATCCGCTGTTCGGGATATCGAAGCGCGCCACGGCCACCGACTCGCCGAATTGCGGGGAAACTATTCACAGAACCTGCAGACGATTCGCGAGTCGGCGGACTCGCCGACGCCGGCGATTGCCGACTTCTTCGAGTACACGAAACGGCGGCGCGAGCTGATCGCCGAGGCGGTTTCCCGACAAGCGATCACGCACCGTCTCCTCGAGGACGCAATTGAAGAGGACAAGAAGACGATCGTGTTCCAGGAACGAATCAAACACCTGGAGCAGATGGTCGCCCCGTATGATCAGCGGGATGAGAAGACCCAAACGGGCAAGTATGGCTCGAAGGAGAGCGAACGGGCGAGTCTCTACCAGCAGTACGAGGACGAACTCGACGATATCAATCGCGACCTCGAAAACCTGTTTTTCCGTCGCGATTACGCACCCGTGATGTACCACTCCGGGCACCGCAATTCGGAGTGGAACGAGTGGGGGATCGAATGGTTCCGGGACGAAGGGTTTGCGAACGTGATGCTGAGCGTCCAGGCTCTCAAGGAAGGGGTTGACGTCCCCTCGGCAGACGTTGGGATCATTCGCGTCTCGTCTGGAAACGTCCGTGATCGCATCCAGACCCTCGGGCGCATCCTGCGAACCGGACACGATCCGGACAAGCCCTCGACGCTGTACGTGCTCTATGCCCAGGATACAGTTGACGAACGAATCTTCGAGGAAGTCGACTGGGAAGCCGAAATCGGCGGGACCCATCACTATTACAAGTGGGAGACCAGCGACGAAATCATCAAAGGCGAACTGGAGGGGCCTTCAAAAGAACACGAACCGGACGTCTCTGTGTATCAGCAACCGGAGATCCCCGATCCGTCCGACCTCGAACGTGGGGATCCATATGAGGGGCCTCGCCGTGGACGGACTGTTAGCGTCGATACGCAGGGGCGCCCGTTTCGTGACACAGCCGATGGCCGTCAGTATATCACGACTCCGGAAGTCGAAGAAGTGGCTGAGTACGTCCACCGCCTCCGCGGCGGCGGTCGCATCATCATCAATGATGCCGACCACATGATCACCGTTACCGATGAGGGGCCGGTCTTTCTGGGAATTCTCGAAGCCGACTCGCTTGACTACGAAGAACAGACGGAGGACCAGGAGGTTCCCGAAACCTTCGACGAATTCATGAATGAGGGTGATTGACACATTACATTGGTAGCTGCTGAAATTTCTCAACCACCTATTTTTAGGGAGGACGCAAACACCTCTGGAACGAATGGAGATCTCGTTTCAACACACGAATCCTCTCGCAGGGCACGAATCAACACTCCTGCATGTGTCTACACGGGATGACGATACCTACAGCTATCTTATTGATGCTGGCAAGAGTGTCTCTCCTGCAGCGTTTTTGGACACGGATGCCGAGTTGGATGGCGTCTTCCTAACACACGCCCATACTGACCACTATGCAAGCCTCAGTCAAATTCTCTCGACAGCTTCCGATACACAACTCTATACGTCACCTGGAACGGCGACTATGTTTGAAGATGTCTACACTGAGGCCGATCGGTACCAAGACCTCGGAGATGTCACCCACATCATAGAAGCACTGACTCCGATCGATACTTGGACGCCCCTCAATGATGGCGTGTTTGTCCTCCCGGTGCCTGCAGGGCACACGCTAGGCGCAGCCGGCTTTCTCTTCCGAATCGATGATCTACGGAACAATGAAACCGTGACAGTACTCACGACGGGTGACTTCACAACTCGTCCAGTCGGGGGGTATCCTAGCTTGACGATCCCCGAATCGATCGATATTGATATTATGATCGCGAACGCCGCTACTTCGCCACACTTCGAAGATAAGCTCAACGATGCACTCGAAGTCCTCCTCGAACGGGGACTCAGTGGTGCCACGACACTTGTCGCGGCAAGTGCCCTGACCGGAGTTCACATGGCATACCTCCTTGGACATGTCCTCGACGAGATTGACCGTCAACTTCCGATCCATCTCGCTGGCCAAGCGGCGAAGCTCTACACTACGCTCGATTACGATGTCCCCTTCGTCTCTGCTCATCCTCAGTTCGAACACACCGACGAGGTACTTGCCTCCGGTGCGATCACTATCGCTGGGCCCGAGGCTCCGACACAAGGAAGCATCGCCCGTCTTTACGGGGTAATCAAGGACGATCCAGACGCCGTCTTCGTCCAGCTCACGACCTCGGGCGTAGAGGCTGTTGATGATGGTGAGTGTACCACGCACTACGCCGAACTCGCAAACCACCCGACCAAGCAACAATTCATCAACACCGTTGAAGAAAATCTTCCTCGGCACCTGATTCTAAAACACGTCCGACCGGAGCACGGCAAGGAAATCGGGGCGAACTTCGATAATCTGTTTCACTGGAGCAACGACGATACACAGGCCCACGTCCTCTATGATGACGGTGACTGGCCGGCCCCACATTGGGTGGATGACGGGACTGCAAGCAGAATTCGGCGGCGAAATTACCAGCAGAGTGGCTCTCGCCTCCTGATCGACCGCCCTATCGATGAGCTCCCAACGGTCTCCATGACACGGCAATCCCCAGAACTGTCGGCAGAGGGCGTCGAAATTACCCAATTCAAAGACCGCTATGAGTCGATACAGTCAATCCAACAGCCACCAAGCGATGAATCAGCGAGTGGAGAGGAAGAACAAGAATCGCCTGGAGTCCATTCCGATGCCGAGGATTCGAATCAACCACCGTCGATTGATACGGAACTCTTGACGGACATCACCGAACGACTGGATGCGCTTGAAGCCGCACTGGACGATATTAGAGATACGATCCCGACGGAGGAGACGGTCACGAGCGGAATCGACACGTTAGAGGATCGGATCGACGATATTGAAGCAGACATCAGCAGCCTCCCCGACCAGATTGATTCAGACGACGGGAACACAATCTCCAGCACCGTTCTTCGGCAGGAAGATCTTGTCCTGTTCCGGGTGAAATCAGATGTACTTGCCGATCAGGACCTCTCGCTTAGTCACCAACAAGATGTCAAACTCAAAATTGTTGAGGTCTCTGATGATCAATCTAAAGAAAAGTAGATCGAGCAGAGTAGCGAAGGCATTTATAACCTCCAGACAGTGCTGGATAGTTCAGAACTGGGCTGAACGTTGGGGTACATAGCGTATCTGTCCGAGAGTTTCTCGCAAATCAACATCTTGATGCGGAGGGGATGTGCTTGATTGTTTAATGCCAGTTGTGGCTTGTCCGGACTGTGAGTCATCCTTTGCGTTGTGGTCAATGTTTGCTGATCATTTTTGGTCCGAACATATTGAAATTACAGAAGGTTCGCCAGAGACGTGTCCTTCATGTGATTACCCGCTTACTGAGGACAATGTACTTTATCACCTCGCGTGTTTGACTGAAGTTGACCCGGGACAGTCTGGACAGGAATATCAACCGATAATTCGTTGTGTCCGGTCTGCGGTGAGTCGCTTACCGTAGACCACATATCCAACCACGTCCGGTCACACGCTGGTACTGTTCAGAAAGAGGTACTTGGCGGTGATCTTTCTTGTAGAGTGTGTGGTGAGATCCCCAACGATGAGAACCGGTTTACTGGTCATCTTGACTGTTTAGTCCAGCACCTTGCTCTTTCGAATGATGGCGACAACAGGTATACATGCCCCTACTGCGAAGAGCAAACGTCTCACGAAGGGGCCTTGGAATGGCACATTTGGCTAGATCATTTTGAGGCAAATGGGTTCCAGTGGCTTTGTTGAAATCCTATTGGTACGACACCTTTCCCGCTGAAACAGCTGTTGGGTAGGACTGCGTATCGTTCAAATTGCTGTTTGTCTTATCCTCGCTGTTTTAGTTGTGTGGTCAATACTGAGAATATGAAGCGTCGGACAATTCTCAGCCGACTCGGAGCGGGTGGGTTATTGGGTCTTGGTGGTTGTGTAGGGGCACCGACCACGGACTCTCAGTCATCGGCGACCTCGACTACCACACCTCAGGAGGGCCTTCAGCGGCGTATATCTCTCGCCAGAGAGGAGTCAGTACCTGACGAGTATCAGATTCGAGTTGAGACGGCGATTCTTGAATCGACGATCACAGATACACACCCGGCTCGAATCCGGGTCACAATCACGAACGACGGGCCGGCGCGTGAGATTTCAGTTTCGACGGGTGGGTGCTCACTATTCAATAGGTGGAGTCAGACGAGCCATCCACGAGGGCTGTGGCTTGGATTCGCCGACGACCCTCAGTACGTCACGGAACAAGGCCCAAAATGGGTGGCTGACCCTCCCGAGGGGTTTCCAGACTATGGCTGTGCTGGCCAAACATTTGACTCCGGTGAGTCGGTTCACAACGAGTACGAAATTTATCACGACGGTCGCGTCGGAGATTATCTGAAGTCTGGAACCTATCGATTCGAGGAAGAATTTTTCGTTTCGAAATCCGAGGAACAGGAAGCAGGCGAGTCACTTTCATACGCATTTGTATTGACTCTCGAAAATCCAAACTGTACTCTTTGCTTCTGAGACTCTGATAATAAGGTTCTCTCCGTTCAGAGTGCCTTGTCGAGGTTGTGAGTGAGACAGCCGACAACGAGTTCACGGAACTGCTTCCACCAGTGCCGCGAGCGGACGAACGCACCATATTTCCGTTTCAGGCGAGAGTTCACCGTCTCGTTCTTGACTACGTTGACCGTAGAGGTCGGCGTCCAGCCGAGCATTCCACGCCCTGTGTAGTGACGAGAACTCCCGATGCTTGATAACCGGGCGAACATCCTCCTCGTGAGCTAATGCACGAACCTTCTGGTCGTCGTATCCCTTATCACCGAGGAGAATGGCTACATCATCGGCATTTCGGTTGATAAGCGACGGTGCGATTTGTGAGTCGTGTTTACGTGTCGTTGTCACGTGTAAGTCAATGATCGCATTCGCTCTCGTGTCCACGAGAAGTGTAACTTTCAACTGCTGAATCGTCAGCTTTGTTCGCTTCGTGTAGTGCTTCGAGGCGTGACTGCGGTCAAAGCCGGAGGCATCGATTCCGACGACACCGTTGGTCGGGAGGAGTGTGACAGAGAGATTGAGAAGAACTCGCCAAACAGCCATGTCAAGGCGGTTGAACGCCTTACACAACGTCGAAGGGGACGGGATTTCCTCAAGATCGAGGGTGCTTCGAATCCGAGGCATCTCGATAAGTTCGTCAAGAAGTGTCCGGTACGTCGTATTCTTCCGAACCTTGAGACAGAGGAGGACGATGTGCTGGTGAAGTGAGTACCGTCGTTTCGAGTACTTTGAAGAGTAGCGAGCCACAGCTCGACGAGCCAAATGAAATGCTTCCTCAACGAACTGGAGTAACTGCGATTTTGGGAGGGCTTGCATCCGGTCAAACTACCGGGCGAACCTGTTAACTTCCTGAGGATTTCAACAGAGCCGTTCCAGTCTAACTGCCCAGGTTGTGGCCAGACTCTCTCATTCGGTGCCCTCAAGCAACACTTGCTCTGTCAAGATGATGTTCATGGGCCGGATGCGGCACGACTCTATGATCTACGGATTGATGACTGCTTTCTGTGCGATGTCTCGGTCCTGAACCCGCAGGTCCTCCAGCGGCACATCTCAGGGAATCATCTATCCCAGATACAAGACATTCACGGAAAATGTCAGATCTGCGGTGAGACAATTGACGATGGCCAAGTTTCCCTCCATTATCCATGCCTTGCCGCATCTGCTGACGCCGAGATCAATTTTCGACAGCAACCGACGTGGCGCTGCCCTATCTGTAACGAGGTCACGGATGCTCGGGATGATTTTATCACTCATCTTGAAACGGATCACGAACTGGATCTGTTCGTGGCCGACAACTGCCGTGTCTGTGGTGACTCCCTAACAGAAATGGCGGATCATTATTCTTGTCTTGACGCGCTGGTCGGGAAAGCAGTCGGTACGGATACTTTGGATGCTGATATTCAGGTACCGCCTGTACTTTCCCACCAACCAAACAAAGTCACGTACACGGCTTCAACACCGTTACCGAAAGACGAGCGAACCTCATTCTATCGTGGTTTGGGGGGTTTCGTTGAGCGGGAACGACAGTCGGCCCGAGATGAAGCGTGGCATCGCTACGAGGAGATCCCGTTAGCCCAGCTAAAGTACAGAGAAGACTTGATCCTAGACCTGATGCCGCTTGGACGCCAGTCCCACCCACACTATGATCTGCAGTTTGTGTTTGAGCGGCCGGTCCCCGAATACGAACATGAGCCCGATGATTTGGCAACACGGTTCGGGATCTATCCACGGCAAAAAGTGATCGTCGGTGCTGATGCCGATATGTTAGGTCTACCTATGGAGGCTGAAGTGACATTCGTCGATGACCAGACAATCGGGATCTCGCCTGATCCCGACCAGTCGTACCGTGACTCAGAACTCCAAACAGCACTAACCAACGATAGCACCGCCTATCATCTCGTTGACTTACTTACGCCTACACCCTACGACCGGAAGCAAGAGGCCATCACAAAGGTACAGTCAACTACCACAGCGGATAGCTTAGTGATGGGCGATACAGCCGTAGTTGAGCATCCACGTGACGTCGGATCGTTCTATGCCGGCAGGTTAAATCAGCAGCAGCGAGAAGCGGTTGGTCGAGCGTTGGGTGAACCAACGCTGTGTTGTATCCATGGCCCGCCCGGGACCGGGAAGACGCGGACCTTGACAGCGGCTATTGAACTGGCAGTTGCCCGTGGTGACCGGGTTCTGGCCTGCGCTCATTCAAATCAGGCGATTGATAATCTGCTCAGTGGATCCAGTACGGTGGATGAGCCAGAGGAATCGAGTCTCCATGCCTTCGTGATGGACGAACGCGAGATAACGATGGCTCGTGTCGGGCATCATTCTGAGGATCCGGTCGTTCAACAGTATTACCAGGGTGTCGAGCCCGCTCGTGCGGACATCGTCGGTGCGACGACGAGCGCTGCGGCTGAACTTGATGTCGATGAATTCGATCTTGTGATCGTTGATGAGGCGACCCAGGCTGACCAACCAGCGACGTTCATTCCGCTACTGCGGGGTGAGAATCTTGTGTTGGCTGGCGATCACAAGCAGTTGCCACCGTTCTGTTCAGATGAAACCGCTCGTGAAGAGGATATGCATATCTCGCTGTTCGAACATTTCCAACGCGTTTACGGTGGGCAGGTATCGACTCGGCTGATCCGGCAGTACCGGATGCATGAGGACATCGCTGCGTTCCCGAGCACCCAGTTCTATGATGGTCAACTGGAGCACGGGGACGACAATCGGAGATGGCAGATCAGCGATCTCAAACCGATGGTGGGGCATCATATCCAGAGTACGGAACAAATGCGGGATGAGACAAAATCACGGTACAATCCCGATGAAGCTGAACTGGTCGCCCAACAGGCGCGGCTCTTACAGATGCACGATGTCGACTCCTCTGACATTGGGATCATCACGGCATATTCCGCCCAAATCGGTGAAATCGCTGACGCGTTACGAAACGAGGATGTCGAAGATCCGGACAAGATCGAGATCGATACGATCGACAGCTTCCAAGGTGCTGAGCGTGAGGCGATCATCGTTTCGTTCGTTCGAAGTAATGAAGCCCACGCCAGCGGGTTCTTGGCTTTCCCTGATGAGGGCAAACGTCGTCTCAATGTTGCCTTGACGCGGGCGAAAAAGCGGCTCGTAGTGATTGGTGACTTTGGGACACTCGGAGCGATCAGTGAACACAGGACAGAAGACGAATCATGTGCCCATATCTATCGGGCATTATATGACCACTTACGTGACCGCGATTGCTTGAAGAACCACACTTAACTCTTCGACTGACGTACAGATTGGGGCGAGGTAACTGTGAGCTTATTCTCGGACTTTAACTGGTTCCCCGATGAGGTATCCGTTACCCTTCTTGAGTTTGATACGCCGCTTTTCGCCAGGAGTTCCACCCTCAACGTGAACTTGGTGATTTTTGTACTGTGCTATAGTGTCTAACGTCCCGCCGTAGTCCTCAATCTGTACAGTAACGGTAGTCCCCACCGCTTCGTCCTGTGAGATGCGTTCGCCACTCGTACTGGACTGTTTTTGCTGCTGATTCTTGGTATCGACTTCTGTGGTAGATCGGCGGTGCGATTCGATTGACTGTACTTTGTCACCAACGATAACGTTCTGGTCTTGTCGCGCTCGATCGTGGAAAGTACCCTGACTATCACCGACCTCGCCCGGTTTCGCATCCCCCACATCGTGGGCTTGATCCTTCCGGTGACGATAGCCATAACGACCCTTGTTATCGCGCCCCATACACACCCGCAGAAGCCGCTCGACAATAAATTTCGGGTCAACTGAACGGTTGAGAGCAGTGTGGCACGTTCCGGTGTCAAAGCGACGCTTCTCCCTACCGACTTAGTTACTGCAGCGTCATGAGTAGCGCATGAACTTGTGGCTCGTGCCTGTCGACGAACCGTCTTTTCAGCGGACACTCGCTGAACCAATCGACCTGTCGGATTGGGACAACCGTCCCGATTCATTTCCGGAACGTGCCCGCGTATGGGGAATTCGGACGGATCAGGAACAGGGGTCTTGGGAGCGCAACCGACGGAATCTCGAATGTATGGAGCGTGGTGACCCGCTCCTGATCTACCGCAACGTGATGAGTCAGTACACTGCGACTGGGCGTGTCGGGTCGATGGCTCACACGGAACACGTCCGTGACGAGTATTGGGACGGTGGCCCGGCCCTTGACATCTATGTCGTAGAGGGGTACGACGACTCTATTGATGTGGAACCCGAAACGGTCAATCGGTTACTCGGCTACGAAGAGTCGTTCTGGCCACAGGGACTCTGGCGGGTGAGTGACGGTCGTCCAACAGAGCGGGTCATTCGGAAGTTCGATATCTGAAGTACTGGCGGATTCCTTATAGAACGCGTCAAGAATTTGAAAACGAACACTCTGGCTGTCGTTTGAGGTAGATCTCCCGATATGCGCCGCTGACCGGCTCTTCATTGGCACTCTTACCAAACACCTGGATGCGAGATAGCGGCTATTATTAGATAAGATACGGTCGCTACTGTGCCGTTACTGGCCCCGAGACTATTCCGTGTTTCAACAATACATAAGCAGTCGGTGGGGAAGTCGGTCAGCGACGTTTGCGATCATCGAGATCGATGTAGAGCTGGACCAGTATCTGGAGTAGTGGCTATTCGATATGTTTATTCTTCGTCTCCACAGGATATCGACGTCGCTCTACTCGGCTTTGGAAAGGCTATCCCTAAACACCAGTCTAGCGGCGGATCTCAGGTCGGCTGGTCTGGTTTCAAATACGGCGATTGCCGACCGATTGAAACATCGGCTCTGCAATTTTGTGTTATGATCGATGCAGCTGTCGCCTGGCTTCTGAATAACGCAGCAGCACTGGCATCCCTTGGGTTGACCGCGACTCTCGTGGTACTGTATTATCAACAGAAAGAGATACTACGCGTCGAGAAACTCCCTGAAATTGAGATTTCATCGCGTTCGCTCAATGGGGATGACTTGGAAGTAGTGCTCTCGAATTACGGACACGGCTTAGCCAAGAATATCTCCTTTCACACTGTTGTTCACGCGCCGAACGCAGAGAAGTTCGAGCCGGTTTTGGTCGATACAAGAGCTCGTCGGGTCACCGAAAATTCCGATACAACACTCGAACAGTCGGTTCGACCGCAAGAAGCGCAGGTCACATTCTGTGGAACTCCCAAGCTGGGCTATCAGCTGGAAGATGAAACCCACCGCTTTGCGGATTTCTCAACCGGTTTCAGACATCTCAATCAGGCTGATATCGACTCTGTCTGGTTTCAGATCTATGTTGTCGTCGACGATCAACTTGGAGGATGTCAAATGAAACCGCTCTTTTGGCCAGCTCGAAATCCGGGTGACATCGCGAAAGAGATCGATGTGAGCGATGACCGAATCGATCTCGAGACTGGATACGACCTCGGCGGAAAGTATGACCCTGAGGAGATGCCCGATATTCTCACCCCCGATTGTCGTGAATGACGCCTGAGCCTGAAGCGACTCCTACCGACGGCATCAATCGGACTTTTCCCCTGGCACTGTCTACGACGAGGTAGTGACGGAGCTCGAGGTCGCCAACGTCGTCGGGATGATCACTTATCAGCAGGAACTCGACCTCGCGGCGCTTGCTGAGACGTTCGACGAGCGGGACGAAATCACGGATGTCACCTACGAACCGGCCGACAACCACTGGTTACAGACGCGCTTTGCCCCCGACGACACGTACGTCGCCTTCTATCGGACCGGGCGCTGTTCGATCGCTGGCTGTCGATCTACCGAGCACTTCGAAACGATGGTCGATCGTGTGAATGCGGTTATGCGTGAGCTGCTGGACTTCGAGTACGAGCCGGCGGCTGAAATCAGTAATATCGTGGCGACAAGCGACCTCGGCTCGCCGATTCCGCTGGAACTGCTCACCCTTGAGCTGGGGATGGACGCCGTCGAGTACGAGCCCGAGCAGTTCCCAGCGCTGATGTATCGTGGAGCGGACCACGTGATCCTCGTCTTCGCGAGCGGGAAACTCCTGTGTACTGGGCTCACCGATCTGGAGGCTGTCTCGGAAGCGGTCGACGATCTCGTCGCACAGATTCAAGCCGTCGTCTGAATGGCCCCTCTCGAAGTGCGATGTGGATCGGCTCTTCACTGACTGTCTTACCAAACAGCTGTATCCGAGACAGCGGCTAATGTTAGGTAAGATAGAGTCACGGCTGTGCTGTTTCTGCCTCAGGTGCCACGTCGTGATTCAACAATACATAAGCAGTCGGTGGGAGAAGTAGGTGACAGCACTGGCTGATGGAGATCGTTAGTACGATGGGCTCGGGCTCGCTCGGTCGCGAGCTGGATCTCGATGTGTTCGTCGACGCTCTACAGGAGGCAGTTGAGTACGATGTAAATCCCGGCTACAGCGACTCCGGGATGATCACGGTTCGCTTAGAGCCGGAGGGCGTTGCCTATTTGTTCTACCGAAGTGGAAGCTTCCAGATTCGCGGTGCCGAAAACGAAGCGGCTCTTGAGAAAGCGGAGGCCCGGCTCCAAGAGGTATTTGCGGAGATCGGCCTAGAGGTCCCCGAGTACTCGTTTGAGCAACGAACGGCCGTCTTCATGGAGAATCTGGACCGGTCTATTGATTTGGAACGGCTAATGATCGAACTCGGGCTCGAACACACCGAATACGAACCGGAACAGTTCCCGGCGCTCATCTACAAACCTCCCGCCTTCGAGGTGACGCTTCTCATTTTCTCCAGCGGGAAAATCATCATCGGCGGAACGATGAGTAAGCGTACCGCTCAGGAGGCCATCGACCATCTGACTGAATCCCTCAGTTAGAGGTCCTCTTCGGTGAAAATCAGTCGTACACTGTTCTTCTTTGAGCCACTCGACGTGTTGCTCGTAGTCCAGGTCGTACTGTCGAACCAGCTGCCAGAAGCGACGGGTGTGGTTCCGCTCGCGAAGATGTGCGAGTTCGTGAATGACGACGTAGTCGATCACGTCGGGTGGAGCCATCACTAAGCGCCAATTGAAACTCAGTGTGCGCTGGACAGAACAGCTAGCCCATCGCGTTCGCTGGTTTCGGAGTTCAAGACGTCCGGGGTCGACATCCATATCGGCGGCGTAGTGGTCGATACGGGCTTGGAAGTACTCCCGTGCCTCGCGCCGATACAGTTCCTCGAGGACGTCTTTGATGCCTCGTTCGTCGACCGCTGTCGCCGGGAGCACGAAGGTCGTTGGCGTTATTCGAGCTCGATCAGTTGTCTCAATCGAGAGCCGGCGCTCGTTTCCGAGATACGGGAATGCCTCTCCCTCTTCGAACAACCGCGCTGGGGCGCGCTGTCGATGGGTTTCGTATTCACGCCACTTGTCCAAGATCCACTGAGCATTCTCGTCGGCGACGGTCTCGGCTTCGATCTCCGACCCTGCAGGGAGAATGATCCGCACGCCGTGGATGTCGACGTCGATCCGCGGTTCTGTAGCGTCGTCGCTCTCGATGACATTGTACTGAATGGTTTCGTCGAAGACGTGGATAGCAGGCATCGTTACTCCGCATTCTCGATGAGATATCCGATCGTCTCCTCTAGGAACTCGTCGTCCTTCGCGAGGGAACTGAGCCCGTGGGTCTTGATCAACCGCTGAATGACCATCTTCCGGATGGCCTTCCGGGTGCTGTCGCGCGTTTCCCAGCCCTCGAAGTCGGTCTGTATCTCCTCTTCGAAGCCTTCCCAGAGGTCCTGTGCGACGTTTTTGGCCGTCTCTTCGTCGGCGATGACGTCGCCGTACTCCTCGTCCAGCGTCAGATAGATGGCATAGCTGGCGTCGCTGAGCCCCTGCTCGGACAGCTCTTCTTCGAACTCGAGGATCTCGTTGCTCACTTCGGTGAGCCGTTCGACTGCCTCGGGATCCGTGATCGACCCGTTCTGTCGCTTGGTGATGATCCGCTCGACCCGCTTTCCGAACTCCTCGTACTGCGGATTGCTGTCGACACGCGGCTGGAGATGCGCCTGGGTCGCGTGCTCGATTGCGTTGGCTTTCGCGCCCATCGAGGGGAGATCTAGGCATCGCTTCGAGGTCCTCGCCGTTGAGCTCGTAAATCGGGAACTCGTGTTTGATGTTGGTGACGTCGACGTTCTCCCGGAGAATCTTCTGGGTCTGGGCACGGAACTCGTCCTCCGGTGACTCGTCTCGGTTGTTGTTCCGCCTGAAGGCGATGTAGATCGTCAGAAGCCACCGGTAATCGTCGCGGATTCCCTTCTTTTCGAGGTCAGGGTCGGGTTCGAGCGTCTCGTAAAGATCACGCACCTCGCGGAACCCTTGCTTGAAGTCCCGCTTCTCGGGATGCGAGCTAACGCGTGAGAGACACTCCAGCAGGGTTTCCTGGCCGTCGTTACGCTCGATCCCCTCGAATAGACCCAGCAGGTCGTCGATCTTCTGCTCGAGTTTCTCGAAGAGCTCGTCGCGCGGCTGCGCGGCCATCTCCTTGACCTCCTCGTCGTCGTACTCGAAGGCTTCGTCCAGGTTCCGGAAGACGCCCTGATAGTCCACGATGAGTCCGTTGTTCTTCTGCTCGGCCGGCCGGTTCGTCCGGGCGATGGCCTGGAGCAGCTTGTGGTTTTTCAGGTTCCGATCGAGGTACATCGCCTTCACAGCCGGCGCATCGAACCCTGTCAGCAGCATATCACAGACCACAACGAGCTTCGGATTCTCGTCGGGGTCTTCGAACCGACGAATGATGTCGCTGCGTTCCTCGGGAGTGGTGTGGAACTGGCTGATGAGCTTCTTGTCACCGGGGCCGGACTCGTCGCCGGCGCCGGGGTCATTCGATGTGTAGAGTACCTCGACTTCCTCCGGATCGCGGTACTTCAGCAGTTCCTCGCCGTACAGCGCTGCCGCTTTCCGGCTCGGCGTCACCACCATCCCCTTCCAGTCGTTCTCCTCGACACCGCGGTAGTGCTCGTCGATAGAGCGGGCGACGGCCGACACCCGCGACCGGAGTTCGGCGATTTCGGTCTGAGTGACGTACTCCTGGATGAGTTCGCGTTTCTCGTCGAGGTCCAGATGGTCGAACTCGGCGTCGAACGCCTGATTGAGGCTCTCCCTATCGATGTCCCACTCGATCTCGTGGATGTCGAAGTGGACGGGAAGGATCAGTCCGTCGTCGATCCCGTCCTTGATCGAGTAGCGGTGGAGGTAGGGGTCCTCGCTATCGGGAATCTCGTAGTTGCGGAAGGTGTCACGGTCGCCTTCGCGGACCGGCGTGCCGGTGAAGCCGAAGTGATACGCGTCCGGGAGGGCGGCGTTGAGCTTCGTCCCGAGGTCCTTCTCCATGTAGCGGTGGGCCTCGTCGGACATGATGACCGTCTCGTCGTTCCCCTGGACGTCGCTGTCGACGTTCCCGAACTTCTGGATCGTCGTCAGCACCAGCGTACTCCGGCCCTCCTCGAGGAGGCGCTGGAGATGTGCGCCCGACCGGGCGACATCGAATCGGTCGAAATTCAGCGCGTTCAGCTGGTTCTCCATCTGGGACTCGAGGTCGTCCGTGTCGACGACGACGAGAACCTGCGGGTTGTCGAGGACCGGGGCACGATCGCCGAGCGTCGCCCCTTGGATCAGATTCCGGGCGGCGAACAGCATTGTGAACGACTTGCCGCTCCCCTGCGTGTGCCAGACCAGTCCCCGCTTGTGGTTCGTCGTTCGGATGAGATCGAAGATCTCCTCGACGGCGTAGTACTGCATATACCGGGGGATGATCCGGGCGTCGCCACCGGGCTGGCGCTCGTGGAAGACGTAGTTTTTCAGCAGGTTGAGGAGCGTCTCGTGGTTGCACATCGCCCGAATGGCCTGCTTCGGTTCATTGTCCTCGACGGCGTACTGCTCAGGAGCGTTCCGCCACGGCATATAGAACCGCTGCGGTGCGCCGACGCCGGCGTAGCGATACTCGCCCTGGTCGGCGGCGACGTTGAACAGGCCGGGGACGAACAGCCGCGACCGCTTCTGCTCGTAGTTCCGCAGGTCCCGGATCGCGTCGTAGAAGTCGTTGTCCTCCGCGATGGACTTCAGCTCCATCGTCACGAGCGGGATGCCGTTCACGAACAGGTTCACGTCGGGACGAATCCGTCCGTTCGGACCGTCGACTTGGAACTCGTCGGCCGCGACGAACCGGTTGTTCTCCAGATGCTCGAAGTCGATGAGGTCGACATAGATGACGTCGACGTCGCCGTCCTCGTCCCGGTCGGTGACGAACCCCTCGGCTCGGAGCGTGAACTTCTTGCCCGTCGTGAGCACTTCGTGGAAGTCCCGATTTCCGCTGACGAGCGTGTCGTGGTTGAGATCCCGCTGCAGGGAGTTCAGCACTTCGTCGACGTTGTCCTCGGTGATCTCGGGGTTGATCTCGCTGTCGACGAGCCACTCGCTCAGGAGGTCCCAGTAGATGACTTCCCGCTTGTCGGTGCGGTTGTACTCACGATCCAAGCGAGAACCACCGTACTCGCCGTCGAGACCGTAGACTTCCCAGTCGAGTTCCTCGAGCCACCCGAGGACGTCGTGCTGATAGCCAGCCTCGCTCGGTAACTCAGCCATTGATGCGTACCCCTTCTGAAATTTCAATTTCGTCTTCGTGAAGCCTGGTCTCCCCGGAGATCAAGGACCTCCTCACCCCTGTCTGAAGGCGTTGAATCCGATTACTCTGAGCGTTACGTGATTCGATATTTTGGTCAATATTTCGAAGATACTGAACAATCTGTTCTTGCTCATCCTTCGGCGGGAGTGGGACCTTGATTTTCTTGAGGTTTGTCGCATTGATGTTTGCCTGGCTCACACCCTTAGTCACGAATGCCTTTAATCGACCCTGGCACTCTGCTGTATTCATGTAATAGGTGAGATAGTACGGGTCGATTAGATCGTTTGTCCTCAGTCTGATCAGATATGAGGCAAAGAGGTAGGTTCCCTCTAACTCGAAGATACCTGTTTTCCCGACTAACTCGGGGCTATTCGTACGATTGAATAGGATGTCTCCCTTTTTGAGTTCGTACTTTTCGACAGTCTCCTCGTCAAATTCGCCGTATTTCAGAGGGGAAGGAACCATATACCCATTTTCGATATTATTCATCCGGAAGACCGGATATTCACCCTCCTCTGAAAGACTGTCTGAGGTTCCGTATTGGACCATCTCGGTGACATCACCTATGGTGACCAAGTCCCAGTGAGCAGGGATTTCACCTACGGGAGTGTTAGTGATATCTCCATCTTCATTGATACCTTGATGGTAGACTGTTTGTTTCACACCACGTTGTACTCGATGGAGTTTTTGTTTCTCTTCTTTGACTAGTTCCAGAGTCGAGTCAAGGTTTTGGAGGACACTTGCGATCCGCAGCTGCTCCTCCATCGGCGGCACGGGAATCTGCACACGCTGGACCTCCCGCTTGCTGATCTCCGAGAAGGTGCTCCCCGCGCCGAGACTCTCCAGATACGGCGCCATCTCGGAGATCACGTAGTAGAGATACCAGGTGTTCAGCTTCTCACCAGGGATGAGGCTCTGGAAGCCCTGATTCGTCGCCATCGGAACGGTGTTGACGGCACACTTCCCGATGGACGCACGCGACGTCAGGAGGACCGAGTACGGCGGCAGTACGTGCGTCGACGACGAATCCAGCCCAGCCTCCGTGATCTTGTCTTCGGTGTCACTGATGGTGTTACCTTGCAGCTCCGTCAGATCCGTCGGCGTTGCCCACAGGATGTCGCCACCCCAGTACTCGTCTTCGTCCGTCGACGGGGTACTCCCGCCCTGCACCGTCGCGACCTCGTCGAGACGCTTGATCTCCCAGTCGGTCGGGAGCGACGGGAAGCGAGCGGTTCCGTGGTCCTCCGGCTCGATGTCTTCCGACTCGCGCTCCTCAGACGGACGCTCGCCACTGCTGTCGGCGCTCGCGAACTGCTCGAGGTCGCTCTGATCACTCATAGCCGAGCACCTCCATGTGCTGGTCCATCCGCGCCTCGAGGTCGTCACGCTCCGCTCTGAGGTCGTGTAGTGCCGACAACTCCTCGGCGACGTCGATCTCCTCCCGTGGCTCGGTCGTGTCGACGTAGAGCGCGATGTTGAGGTTGTAGTCGTTGGCTGCGATCTCCTCGACGTCGACGACGCGGCTCACTCGCTCCTCGGTGTCCCAGGATCGGAAGTTCTCGACGATGTGATCGAGTCCCTGCTCGGTGAGCTCGCTTTGGTTGCTGAGCTCCCGGTAGAACTGCTCGACGTAGTTGTCGCCGGCGTGGAGGAACAGCACCTGCCCCTGCCGCTCGACGGGCTTGTCCTTGTTCAACACGAGGATGGCCGACGGGATGGAGTTGTTCTGGAAGAGATTCGCCGGGAGCCCGATGACGGCCTCGACGATCTCGTGGTCGACGCCGGGAATCCCGTCCCCGTCGGGCGAGAGCATCGGCTTGCGGAATTTCGACTCGTGCCGACGGAACAGCACGCCGTGGGGGATGACGATGGCGGCACGCCCAGTCTCGTTGAGCTGGGCGATCTTGTGCATGATGAATGCGTAGTCACCGCGGTCGGCCCGTGGGAGCTTGCCGTCCTCGGCCCAGCTGAAGCGACCGTACTTGTCGTCTCGGAGGCCGTCCTTGTCCCAGTCCGCCGAGAACGGGAAGTTCGCAAGGACGTAGTCGAACGTCTCCAGTCGGCCGTCCTCGGTGAACTGCGGACTGCTGAGGGAGTCCTCACGTCGGATTTCGCCGTCTTCGCTGAACCCGTTGATAAACAGGTTCATCCGAGCGATGGCGGCGATGTCGGGGTTCACCTCCTGCCCCGTCAGTCGGAACCCGTCGGGGTCGCCGCTGTCGGGATCCTCCGCGGCGTAGCGGGCCGCACGGACGAGCATCCCGCCCGAGCCGGCCGTGGGGTCGTGGATCTCGGCGCCGTCCGTGTACGGCCCGAGCAGCCGCACCATCAGGTCGGTGATGTGTGGCGGCGTGAAGAACTCCCCACCGTCGCGGCCTTCTTCGTCGGCGAAGTGCCGAACGAGGTCCATGTACGCCTCCCCCAGCAGGTCCGGCGGGACGCGGTGAGTACTGAGGTTGTAGGTACTCAGGTGCTCGACGAGGTTCGCGAGCTTGGTGTCCGTGAGCGCGTCTGCGCGACGGAAGTCCGCACGGAAGACGCCGTCGAGGGTCGGCTCGTTTTCGCGCTCGAGCGCGCTGAACGCGTCGTTGATGAACTCGTCGACGCGCTCGTTCTGCTTGCGCAGTTCCTCCCAGCGGTACTCCTCGGGGACGACGAAGTCGTGGAACGCCTCGTCGCTCGCGATCTCGGGGTCGTCGTACTCCTCGAGGAGCTCCTCGTAGTTGTCCTGGTAGGTGTCACTGATGGTCTTGTAGAAGACCAACGGCAGGATATAATCCTTGTAGTCGGTCTTGTCGACCGTGTTGCGGATGATGTCGGCGCACTTGAACAGGTAGCGATCCAGATCGTCGAGGGTCGGGGTGGTGTCGGAACTCATTGTGTGGAATCTTCGTTGAGGGCGGTTAGCATGATCTGTGCGGGCGGGTTGCCGGGCATGTACTCCGCGAGGACGTCCTCGCGGGCGGCCAGCCGAGCAAGCCCGTTGCGGGTCCGATCGAGAACGACGGCGAGCCGGAGGAGTGTCCGGACGTCAGCGTTGTGAATGGCATCCTCGCTGAACGTCTCGCTCGTCACGATGCGGGCGGCCGCGTGTTGGACGAGTTCATCGGCATGATGGCACACGTCGGGGACCGTCCGGAGGTGGCTAGCTCCCCGTCGAGTCGATGAACGCCGTGGCGAGCACCGAAACCAGCAGCTCGTTCTCCGCGAAGAGATCGGGGAGCTGTCGCTTGGTTTCGGTGCGCTGGTCGTTGACCGCGTCGAGTTCGTCGTCGAACGGCCCGTCTGCGCGCTCGCGGGCAAGGTACATATCGACGTGCTCGCGGTACAGGTCCAGCAGTGCGACCTCGTCGATGCGGTAGCGGTGGTCCTCTTGTACGACGAGACCGGTATCGGCGAGTTTCCCGACGTTGTTCGATACGGCACCCTTGCTGTGCGGGAGTCGGTCCACCAGTTCCCGCTGGCGGAGCTGCTCCCCCTCGTCGAATTGCGCACGGGCTAACTCGCCGAGGATGTCGGTTTGGGTTCGTCCCTCACGTGGTGTGAGGAGTGTGGCCGGTGATGGCATAGATGGTTGGTGTGGTCGTAGGTCAGCCAGCGGCTACGGCGGCACGTGCCGGCTGTTGAGCGGCCCAGTTACCCCTTGAGGCGGACGGCCTCGGCGTGGTTCTCGCCGACGTCGGAGATGCGAACCTCGACCTCGTCGCCCTCGCTTAGGTCCTTCTCGGGCGCGGGCACGAATGTCACGAGCCCTTCGATATGGGCGACCGCCTTCGGGTCGCGCGGGTCGCCGTAGTCGGTGTCGTCGACGACAACCGTCCGGGTGTCACCGACGTTGACGATGTCGGTGGCGTCCCGTTTCTGGGCGTTGACGTGGGCGTCCTCCTTGTCGAGGACGCGGCCCGAAAACAGACCTCGAAGAGCGTCGAGGTCGTCGCGAAGGCCGTCGACCTCCTCTCGGAGTGCTTCGACCTCTGCCTGCTGCTCGTCGAGTTCCGCCTCTGCCTCCTGGAGGTTCGCGAGGAGCGACTCGTACGCACGCTCGAGGTCCTCGACCGTTTCGAGTCCTTCCTCGATCCGTTCGTCGAGTCCCTCGATGCGGGCGTTTTGGTCTTCGAGAGCCTCGGGAACCGCCACCAGGAAGGTGAAGAGGTCCTCGAGACCGTCGAGGTTCGATCGGATGTGGTGCGTGTGCGTGCCGCCGTTAGATGCGCTGGATGCCATTGCATCTGTACACGTTGAATGGCAATACCATAAAGGTTACTCCTGTAGTGGGCGGTCATAGAGTTGTTTATCATATGTGACTTGATGTTTTGTCTTCCAACCGGGCTCATCGCTAGTCGTGTCGACGTTGAGTAGACGGTAGCAGAAATCCACATCTCTATCTGACTGCTCACCAGAGAATAGATACCAAAGCGGATGACCCGACGATTCGAGATTGGTGATGCCGTTCGTATTGATATCCCTGACGAGACGGATCCAGACCATGACCGTCTCCACGGCAGTCGGGGCGAGATCACTGCGATCCTGGAAGACGACGCCGGCGAGGTCACGGGCGACGTTCGCGACACGATGCTGTACCGCGTCCAACTGGAGGATGGCACGGAAGTTGATGTCCGATGGCGCGATCTTCGTCCGCCGTAAACGACCGTCCTCACGAGGATAGCTATTCGAACTTTCGAGAAAACCTTACCAAACACTACTGCGCAGTATCCCCTCTAATGTTTGGTAAGATACGGGCCGCATTCAGCCTCTTATTCTTCGTAATTCCCGAAGAGCGACGACAATCCGGGGAAGAATATCTACGTTTATGTGAGCGATGGCTGAACTGGGGCCTATGGCAGACCTGATTGTTAAATCGGCCGTGAAGGACGCCCTCGATGACACCAACGTCTCCGCAGACTTCTACGAGGCGCTGGACGACGAAGTTGCCGAACTCCTCGATGACGCTGCACGACGAGCTGAGGCGAACGAACGGAAGACGGTCCAGCCGCGCGATCTGTAACCGACGCGTTGCGATCAGTCTTTTCTGAGCGGCGTGGGAATCCCGCCCGCAGTAAATCGAGCGACCGCTCCGCAGCTGGGACACTCGTCGACGAACGCACAGACTCGAAGCGTGGTTTCTAACTCGCGAACGCTGCTACACACGGAGCACTCGTACGCGGTGCGATACCGGACTGACGGACGGTGGTGTTGCTGTGGTGTATGGGAGTTCGATGCCGGTGTCGCCTTGCCGTGAGACGCTGCTGTCCGCGCTCGCTCGCGGTTCGTCGTGGACTGATCGTGATCGAGCTGCCAGGCCGAATCGGGAAGCATGTCGTAGATGCGCTCTGGCTTACTGAAGCCAATATCGAGAGCAGCAGACTCGGCTGGGTCGCGTGCGTCATCTGATCGGGGCTCTTCGACTGAGCTCCCGTCGACGTGTGATGTGTCTCGGTGACCCAGAGGATCCGTCTGTGCCCATGCACCGAGTTCGACGGCCTCTGCCTGCTCGTAGAGCACGCCGTCGATGGCAGCGGCCAGTTCGGCGAGTGGCTCGGATATCTCGGACTCGCCGTGTTTCTCGACAGCGTTCTCGAACAACCATTCTCGGAGCGTCGCTGCAGTCTCTCTATTGACGGTGTACGATGGAACAGAGTTCATTCGTCTCTCACTCCGTCCCTCTTGGATGCGACAAACCACATACCGCACCCATCGACGTTGACGGGGCTCTGTACTGGTGTTAGCGAGGTTGTGGCTGCGCGCGCAGCGACCGGAGGGAGCGAGCACGGAGCGGTGGGTGGGGCGGAGGGGCGTCCACGGGTGGTGGTCGCCACTAAAAACGGGGGAGCGCCCCGCTCAGCGCAGGGTGTCCCGTTCTTCTTCGAGGCCGACACCCGGGTCGTCGGTGCCGTGTTCGGCTTCGTAGGCATCGACGAGCTCCCGACTGTACCGCGCGATCCGGTTTCGGGACGTCGGTACGATCGTGCTCGCCGCCGCGGCAACCTGCGCTTGCGTGAGGTGCTTGCGCGAGAGCAGCCGATCCGCCGCGTACAGCGCGGACGCCGCGACGGTGCACCGTGGCGTTCCCGGCCCGACCGGCACCTGATCGCCGAGCTTCATCAGGTGTTGGGCCAGCCGCCACGTCCGCACCGCTCGCGCCCCGGGGATGGCGTCGTCATCGAGCGCGTCGACGACCGCCATCACGGCGTTGGGCCTGATGAGTGGCGCGTCGAACCCGCATTCGCACCGGATCTTCCGCGCCGCAGCGCACACCCGCTCGTGGGGCGCTTTGGTGTGCGTCGCGACCGCGATATCGATCTCGTCCCGGTCGACTGATGAGGCCCGTGCGGCCAGGAGGACGGCGCCGCCGGCGAGTGCCTCCCAGGCCATCCGCCCGCCCGGCAGCCGCGCTTCCGAGGCGCTCCGGAGGTGTTGCGCTGCCTGCTTGATGACGTGGTCCGGCAAGCTCAGGTTGCCGCCGATCATCTCGACGTCCCGCAGCCCCTCGTTGAGCCGCTTCGTCCGCTTGCGCTTCTCGCCGAACTGCATCCGTTTGTGCCACTTCCGGAGGCGCTGGACCTTTTCCCACTGCTCGTTGTTCAGGGGATTGCCGCGACCGTCGGTGTTCCTCCCGATCTTCGTGTGCAGGCCCTTGTCCGTCCGGAGTGGGTCCACTGTCTCGATGCTCTGGTCGGCGTCCCCAACCAGGCCCAAGTCGTTCAGCGTCGGGCTCAGGTCCACCCACTCGTCGGCGACGATCAGCCCGCAGTCCGTGCAGAACGACTGCTCGTCTTCGGTGATCACCCGCCCCTCACACTCCGGACAGGCCGACCGCCCCGACGGCTCGTGTTCGATCGTGGGCTCGTGACCGCGTTCCTCGGTGCTTGTACTCTGTACATCCGAAACCGTCTTTTCGCTCGCGTTGTTACTCGACATTGCGGTAACCTGAAGGCGCTCACCACAGCGCCCGACACCCCGTGTTCTAGCGACGGGGATATCCCCGACGTCACGACCGACAGAGCCGTCTGCGCGCTCTCGCTCGCGCCTTCGCGAGCGCCCTCTTGGGCGCGAGCGAGAGCGCGCCCGCACGGAGGGGCACAACCAGCGCCGCGCGCCGACCCGCCCGGAGCGAGCGACCAGCGGAGAAAGCGTGGGAGGGTGAGCAGCCACGCCGCGCAACCCCCCGCGCTTTCCCGCTGGCGTCGAGGGCACATCCATTTTAGCCCGGAACGGGCGCGAGCGGTGCGGAGAGCGCCCGCACGCCCGGAATGGTCGGTCGCGAGCGACGCGGAGGGCAGCAGCGGCGAGCGGCGCGAGCCGTTGGAGACACACCGGACAGCCGATGTCGTCGATGAGGAAGCAGGCCACTACCTGGCGGACTCAGAAAGGGCGAGGCCGTCTCGATCGTCCCCCGACCCCGCAAGCACCGCAGGCACGAGGCGCGCAGCGGCGGTCGCGGGACGTCGAGCGGCCGAGGGCTTTCGACGATGATGCTTTACAATTGCGGGCTGGCTATCGGCACCCGAATGTCTGACCTCTATGATGCGATTATGTCGTGGGCTGCGGACAGTGAGTACATCGACCCCGAACACGTCTGGCCGCTCGGGATTGGCTCCATCGTCGTCATCGTTGCGCTCGTCGATGTCCGGGCCCTGGACCAACTTCTGGCGTCGCTTGACGGATTCACGCAGCTACGACAGTTGCTGGTGATGGCACTGAAGGGGGTTGCCGCCGGGATGATTACGCACTTCGCCTACAGTACGAGCGACATCTCGTTTCGAAGCCGGCAGACACTCCAGAGCAAAGAACAGGCGCTCCTGATCATTCTCGGCGTCGGTGTTGGCGCCGGCCTCCTGATTGACGTCGTCATCCCCCAGCTGGTGGAGCCCTTCCCGTTCGTCGTTGTCCAGACTACCGGCCTCCTGCTCGTAGTCGGTATGTGGTACCTGCATCTGCTAATCGAGAATTGGAAACTGTCGAACGAGTGGCCCCACGTACTGAGTGGGCTGCTCATTGCCTTCGGTCCCTATGTCCCATACCTGCTGTAGAACGAAGACAGGGAATATCGCGGTAGACGGCCGTATTCAGGGCTATAGGAATCACTACAGGATTCGCTAACAACCAACGCTACCGTCGACACAGTCGCAAGAAACAGGCTACCCGTCGTACCGGAAGTCACGATGTTCGTTATCGATGGGAGCGGGGTTCCCGACCTCTTCTGCAAGGCTCTGGAGTTCAGAGAGAGTCATACTGTCAACCGGTTCGCTAGTTCGCATCCGTAGCTCTCTCACCAAGTTTTCGCGATTGGCAGGAACCCAATTGTCGCCGAAGTAGTATCCAAAGATCTCTTCGGTCCAGTAATTATCCTCGACATCGTCACGGGTTGCCTCAAAGTGATCGAGCCTACTTCTGACATGGCCTTCGGATACGTCAGAGTCGATGTTATTGGTGACTGCCTCTGCGTCAAACCAGTCATCAGGACTGGCTTGGAGAAAGTCGATGATCTCAGAGTCTACGGCCGCCATAGTGTCATATTATACACTGATATTTAAATACCTTTTAGTACCGAAGTGAAAGTGAAAATTGCGGCTAAACGGACCACACTGTAAAATTCTGAGCTCAAATACGAACTCAATTACTCTCCGAGGCGTTCTCGAACTTGGGCAACGTACGGACTGGTATCCCAGCTTCGATGCGGACTAATCACGGAAAGCAGCGTCCTCGCCGCTTCGTCGGTTAGATGGCCGTTCCGGGCGTACTCACTGATGAGTCGCGGTGTCGGCACAATCCGCGGACCCTGTAGCACCGCGTGGATGAGCGGGAAGTTCGTCCCGCCGAACTCGTCGGTGAGAAAGCCGTCGACGTCACGTACGTTCGCGAGAACGATCCCGTCGGTTTCGCCGTCGTCGAGGCCGAACGTCGGCCGCGAGTCCGGGGTGTCCGCACGCTCGTAAGGGTCCTCGACGGTGTAGAAGTCACGAGCTGCGAGCACGTTCGTCGCTGCGGCGCCGTGGATATCCTGATACTGGGTAAGATCCTGAAGTTCGGCGACAACCTCCGGGGGCACGAACACGTCACAGGAGGTGAGCAGATACTGGAGCGGGTCGGGCTCGGTGGCAGTATCGTACGTGTCGTCGGCCCGCGGTACGGCCAGACTGACCAGTGCGCTCGTATCAGCGACGATCGTCCGCAGTCGCCGCTCACTCATCGCTCGTCGGCAGTAGTGTCGACTGTCACCGCGTCTCCACCATAGATGTCGACGTCCTCAGGGGCCGCGAGATCGAGTGGCTCGTCGTCGAGGTCCGCCTTGAGCAGCCGCAGCCGCTGAGCAGTTTCGGCGCCGACCAGCTGCTTGACGGTCTCGAACTCGAGCTGGTCGTCGTAGTACTTCGTCGCGACCAGCTCTTGAAACGTCTCGCTGTCGGCGGTCTCCTCGATATATTCACGGATGGCCTCGACAAGCAGGTCCGTCCGATCCTTATCGAAGAGGTCGGCAATTGCGTCAAGCCGGTCGACGAGATACTCCGGGGACTGGAAGTGAACGCGTCGCGGCTCGTCACTCGAACTCATCCTATGTGCATATCTTGCACATAGAGTGATAACCGTTTCGGCATCTGCACACAGCTTGCACATCGAGGGGTGAAATCAAGAATCGTCCTGTCGTGCGTTCAGCTCTTCAAGAACCTGGACAGCCGTTGTCCCGATTCGAACGCCGTCGATGTTGTCGACGTCGAGGCCCGCCGTCGCAGTTCGAAACGGATAGGCGTCGACAAGTACGCGCTGGATAATGGTTCGGACAGTCTCCGAGCCATACTTGTCGACGACAGCCGCCATCGCTTCGTCCAGGTGGCCGTCTTGATGATCCGCTCGTGGGTTCTCTGCTCGCTCGAGGACGAGGTCGATGACGTCATCAACCGATGGATGCTCGGGATTCCCGGTGCGCTCACGAACGTCATAGAGGGGCTCAGAGTCGGTCATCACTACTCCTCCGTCACGTCCTCGTTCGTGTCTTCCGCCGCTGGCTCCAGCCGTCGCTGTCGACGAACCTCCGCGAGCGTGTCCTCCAGCGTCCCGAGCGCCTCGATGGCTTCGAGCTCATCGGTGATCTCCTCGAGAAGGCGGGCTCGCTCGATCGCCTCAGCATCGCCGGCAGTCGTCTCGATTGCCTCAACGCGGAGCCGGCGCTCCTCTTGCCACCCACAGTCCCAGCACGTCCGGACGACGTCGAGACGCTCGTCTTCAGCAGCATCGAGAACCGCATCGGACAGTGGCGTCGACGGCAGTCGGTCCGGCCCGACCTCGAGCGTGACCGAGCCACCGCACGCAGGACAGTCCATATCCGACAGGATGCGCGCCGCGGTCATCAACATCGGGGACCCACGAGACAGACTCACAAATGGTGTTGTCGAGGACCCGATCCTGATACCCCGGGCTGGTCGTTGGACCGACGAACGCTCTGGTGACCCAGTAGACGAGACTATTCTTTCAAACTGATACATTCCGAAAGTCAGGACTTCACAGATGGCCCCTCGGCCGGAGAGAGCCGGCGGCCTTCGCACATTGCATATCGCCTCTTTCTTTGGACGAATTCCGCGATATGCAGGATAGAATAACGCGCTCAAATCGCAGAAGAACCCCGTCGGGCCGATTTGAGCGCGTAGAAAATACCTCGACGAGCTGCCGGCTCACCACGATTTCGCTAAAATTGCTCGACCACGGGGTAAACGGGGTAAATTCGGGGAGTACCGATGAGAAACACGACTGGCCCTGTGTCAAGAACGCGTCGCTAGATGGCCACGCGCCCCCTGGAGATAGCGAAAGATATCCCCGATTCCCGCGAATTCGGGACGTTGAACCCACTCAAAATTGCCCGACGAGGTTTCGGTACAAGCTCGACAGTACGACAGCTATCCTCTCGATATCCTGAGAGGTCGACCTGTTCACAGCCCGTACTCGACAGTGGACACGTTCGGAGTATTAACCAATAATCCGAATCAAAACCAGAGCCTGTTGGTTAATAATCTACCCCCTCCACTGTTTCCGGAGCTTTGTCCGGGCGTGATGTGCGGTGAAGTAGCCCTTCGATCTGCCTGATACACTCATCCCACCAATAATCCTTAGGGGCGGCGCGTGCTATCGAAGCACATGTTCGATCTCTTCGGCGACGACGGCCACGACGACCGTGTGGAGGCCCAAGCAGATCTGTTCAACACACTCGGTTATTCAGATGTGCGGGCGGATCACACATCGGACTACCCTGACCCCGAGCAACGAAACGGACGAGTACCCGATGTAACAGCTGATAGCCCGTTTGGCCGTGATCCCGTAATCGAGATAGATAGCGGTACGACGACCTCCAAACGCGATCAGCGCCAGCTGGATGATCTTGAGTCTGGGATTGGTCCAGATGAGCGCTTGGTCCAAATCGACGATGATGACCAGCTGTTCGGCGGTTGGTAGGCCGTTCTAAATACGCATAAAAGCGTCAAACGGCGGGCTTTCTTAGAAGCTATCGACCGGGAGAGCGGCTCAGTTTCTCTGGGTGAATGCCGCAAGATGAGTTTCAAGACGACAGCACAATTAGATGAGTGAACCGAGGGTACAACGAATGGATCACGCACCGCCCGAAGCTCGAAGGCGAGCTGACGACATCCTCGAGAACTGGTCCCCGCCGGCGCTCGATATTCTCTGGGCGATCGCGCAGTGGTACAACGGCACCGTGCTGGAGCGAGACAACCAGCGTTATCACATCGGATGGCATCGTCCGCCAGACCTCCAGACGCTTCTCGGCTGTTCCGACGCGGAGTGGGAGCAACAATACGAACCTGCGTTCACCGACCTCCAGGCCCCCGCGACATCGCCGAGGCTCGTCGAGGACCGGCACAGCGGCCAGAACGAGGAGTCACAGCCGTGGCTCACGGAGCAGTACATCCTCCGGCGCAAGGTTCGGTGGACACCGGCCCGGAGCGCGCGAACCGCGATGGACACGCTCTTCGCCGGCCTGTTTGATGACGACGAGCTCCCACAGCACCAGCTCGAGCCCGACACCGGCCTCGTCGGCGACTGGGACGAGTCACTCCTCCACCGTACCGGCGTGGCCGTCGTCTCCGCAGTCTGGCGCCAGCAGGGACGCTCCGTCAAGCTATATCCCGGCGAACAGGGGCAGGCCCAGCCGGATGTTCGGAGTACCGCACTCGACGGTACCACCTGGGAAGCCGAAGTGCTGACTGACCACCACGACCGGGGAATGCCCCGATCGAAGTTCGCGACCTTCGCCGAACAATCGGAGCGACAACACCTCTGGATCTTTGAGAACCGACAAACGGCTTTCGAGACGCTGAACCGCCTCCATGAGGCCGGCGACATCGACTGCCAGATCGCAAACGCACCGTTCGACACGCCGGAGAACTACAGCCTCCAGGTCGGCAACCGCTACCTCGACCAGAGCCACACCGACGCCGACTACCACTGTCCCGGCATCGACCGGATCGACACGATCACCGGCCTCTACGAACGCTTCTATGACGATGCTATGCGCGCCCGCCTTGCGGAACCTTCGACCACCACCCACTTCTGATATATCTCACCAATCAAACATACCTCACCTAGACACCTCTCTCGCAGTATAACCCACTCTCACTTCCCCTAATAATCGCGGAGATTTACGCAGGTGGGGATCATCTATTCAAGGGCGGCTCAATGCGCTGAATCTACAGAATCAACCTGAAACACCTGCGTAAACACCGTACTACTGAGAATGACGAATTTACAGACCTCTACATCGGAAATAGTCATAATACTAGAACACATTCAGCTCGAACACACAGATCTCTCGGGGTGGGCTTGATCGTAGGAACGATTTGATCCAGTCCAACAGTAGTAGATAGAGTATTAAGTCCAATTAACACAGGTTTCAGGCCCATTCGACGAAATTTTGGAAAACTGAAGGTGAGTCAAAATCCATATATAGTTTCGAAATAGATGTATGGGTATGGCGCGAGAGATACGCTTCGAGCTTGATGATGACCAGCACAAAGAAATGAAAGAAATAAAAGATGAACAAGGTAGGACGTGGGCAGGCTTGTTCGTTGCAGGTGTTAGAGAGTTAGAAGGGACTAGCAGCGGCGATCGGCTTGATGGACTAAAACACGACTGGGATAAGGACCAACGAGTCTTTCCTGAGCCTGGGAATGATCGACTTGGATCCTTCAAGGCTGGTTGGACAAAAGCAGAAAATGGCGAAGAATTCGGCCCAAGAGCACTAGAGGGCCTTTCGTGGCATAACCTTGGATGGCGGTTAGGAATGATATTCGACGACACGCCCACAGAGCTGAAAGAGGAACTCTACCGGTGGTGTGTTGAGCAACAAAAGGAGACGCAGGAAGGAGAATAATCGACGGAACAGTATTTTATAATGCGTCTCGAGGGTGGTAGTAATCGTCGGTCAGCTCGAGTGCCTGTTCGATAGTTCGCTCATCATACAGCGTGCCCTCCGAAACAAGACTCACCCACTCAGCTCGATTCCGATCCGATTGTCGAACCAGCCGTTCTATTTGCTCGCCATCACCACCGGTCCAATACGCAAGCTGGCTGCAGAACGCGACATCAGCCTCCATTTGATTCGCATACCCCGCACTACTGCCAGTCCATAACCGCCGGAAGACGTCACCAGCGGGCCCGTACTGTGCCCGTTCGATGACTGCAGTATCACTCAAATCAACGTCGACACTAGGCTCTGATGGCAGTCCACCGAATTCCTGCACATCGACGGCAGACAGCGTGGCCGCGGCCTCGGATGGGTCAGTAGCTCCTTTCCACGCCTTGTAGACACCCCGGAGTTCCGTCGTTCGCTCGGTAACTGTCGCCGGCGTCGACGACAGCCGATCACCTGTAATCGATATGTAGAACTCCGCATCACAGATGTCGATCGGCCCGGAGGTCCAACTCGGTGGCTGCCCCGCAACGATAATCCGAATGCTCTGACCGTCGTATGCAGCTTCAGTATAGGAATCAAGCGTCTCAATCACCGTCCGGGCCCAGTCATTGAGGTCGCCGGTCTCAGGATCACGACAGGCAGAGAGTTCGACAGCAGTAAATGGGTCATCGTGTGTGGGATAGAAGGCGAGTCCGTCGACATCGAGTTCGGACGCCGTCGCGGTGGCGTATGCATCCTCAAAACCACTCCACGTATCTTCGTCATCGAAGGTTGCGCGCTCGCCGGTCGCCGGGTCGATCGGTGTAAGCGAAATCCCGTCTACCGAGTCGTCAGTATCAGCTGCTCGCCAACAGATCCACTGCTCGCGCTTGCGAAGCGCCTCGGGAACGGTCTCCCAGCCGGGGATGCGTTCACTGGGCATCGGCGCGACCTCTATGACCAAGATGTCTCGTCTCGTCCGAGCTGTGCCACAGTCCTGTAGAACGCCGATACCTGGAGGGCGACATTAGTGAGTGACAGGACCGCATAAAACTTGTACTCTCTGGGGGTGGAGAAGTCCTACACTCGATCATAATCGAGATAACACCGTCTACTAGCGGAGCGAATTCCGATTGTGAAATCCGGATTCAATGTCTTATTTGTACAGTATCGCCGGAACCAGGGGGGAATCGGAACTAGGAAAACTGCTCAAGAACGGAGTGAATCGGTTATATAGGAGAGACTACCGCAATAAACAGTGTCCGGACTCACGCCGAAGAACTGTCACTCGTAGTAATCGAGAATCCACCACACTACACAGTAAGCTAACCCACGGCTAAAGCCGTGAGTTTTCAGCGTGGACTCCCGTTCTGGCCGAATCCTCGGCAGGAGGCTCGTATTCTCCGTTCACGTTCAGCGTCCCGCTGTTCAAGCGCACGCCTACGGGTGCGCCTCCGCCGTCTCCGGTTTGGTTCCGGCGGAGATACCGCAAGCCAATGTTTTTCGCGGCGTTGTAGTCGGCGTGGTTCTCGTAGCTACACTTCAGGCACTCGAAGCCCTCGCTGTCCCGGTTGTCGGGGTGAGTGAACCCACACTCAGAGCAACGCCGCGATGTGTTCTCTGGGTCTATCTGAGTTACGTCGATACCGTATTCTGCGGCCTTATATTCGACGTATTCGTAGAGACGGTCGAATGCCCACTTGTGGCCCCACGACGCGCCGGTTCGTTCACGAATGTCGGTCAGCTCCTCGAACGCGATCACCGAACATCCGTGTTTGCGGGCCTCAGAAACTAGATCGTTGCTGATTCGATGGAGCGTCTGTTTGAACCGACCTTCTTCTTTGCGACCGACAGACTGGATGTTTTTGTGAGCCCACCGTGTCCCATGTTCCTGCAAGTCACCACGCCGTTTCTCGTACTCTCTGCGCCAGTGGTCAAACTCGTCGCCCACCCAGAACGTCCCCGTCGAAGTGACAGCAAGATTGTCCACGCCGAGGTCAACACCGAGAACCGTTCCGTTCTCAGCGGTCACCTGTACCGACGTGTCAGACTCCACGTCCGTCTTGCAGTGGATGTGAAGCATCCAGCTGCCGTCTCGGTAGTGCAGTTCCGCACCCGTCGTTTCGTACTCGTCTGAAAAGAGATATTCCGAGTGCGGTGTGTCACGATCCTCGTCGGGAAGCACGTAGTCGGCTTCGATGCGATCGTCCGTGGTAGCGAGGGTCACATACTCCTCGTGGAAAGTGGCAGTGCGGTGGTCGTAGACGAGGTGGGAGCTAGTGAAGTGTGGCATCGACGCCTTCTTGCCCTGCTTCCATTTCTCGACAACGCTTTTGCAGGCTTCAGCAGCCTTGTTGCGAGCGGCCTGGACGTGGTTGCTGTGGAGATTGGTTTCGCCGCGCACGTCCTCGTATGTCTCGTCGTGGAGCCTGGTCTTGCTGGTGGTGATGTATTCGCCTTCGAAAGCGTGGCGTGTCACGTAATTAGCAGCCCACAGGAACTCGTCTATGGTGTCTTGAAGAAGCGCAGCGTCAGCACTGTCCGCGTCGAGCTTCACTGGGACAGTGCGCCGCTTCTCCATACATCATACGTAGGCTCGGTAGGTCAAGATCATTGGGGAATCAGCTCTGTCGTAGTCGGTGATTTGGTTCACAGAGTGTACGCTTTCTTCAACCCCTGAAGGGATGGGTTTCCGCGCTGTTACTATTACGAAGACAGCAAAAGCGCGCCGGGAGAACGAACCGTTATCGAACTGAATCTCCCAGTTCTACGGGGGGGTCGTTAGGACCGAAGAGAAGAGCTCTCACTATGAGGGGGAAACACTCCGCTGAGCTACTCGTCCGACCATTCACTCACTGGCAACGGAATCGATCAGCGTCCACTCAAGCTTGTGCAGCTGTTCAGCGACATCGCTGTCCTTGTTGATCTGGTAAAGCGGGCTCCCACTGATCTTTCGAGTCTGTTCTACGACCTCCATCGCCTGGAGATCCTCAATATGATCGTACACGGTGCTACGACTCATCCCGGCCTGCTCGGCGATCTGACTGACGTTGATGTCACGGCCTTCGCTCAGGAGGACAGCAAGGATCTTCACTTTCGGATGGTTTCCGAGGAGCTCCGTTAGCGCGGTCTGTTCTGCGAACGATCCGCCCCCGGATTGTACGTCTGGATTGGTCGCCATGGGTGTGGATATGGATGTGGATAGACACACCGTCACCCCCGGACACCGAGTTGATACAGGTGGTGGGTTTAGCGGTGGCCGGTGGAATTACCGGTGTGAATCTATCCGAGCTTGGGTGTTGTTTGATCTGAGCTCACGAATACTGGTGTAACAGTATTCGTGAGTCGGGCTCTGTCTACACAGTACTGTAGTGTATTGGATGGTATAAGTGTTTCGCAAAATAGCCAGATATTGGGTTATAGAAATACAAAATCGTCTGTTTGGAACATCAGAAATAGATTTCAGATGCCCACCTCTGTTTGCCGAAGATAGAAGAGTGTTGTTTCAGCAAAACACTTATGTGCGTGCGCGTTTCTAGATAAAGTACTGAGTTGATACAGGTATGAGCGACTGGAAAACTGTTCATCTGACCGTGGTAGCGAAGATGGTACGGGTTCCTGTGGTGGGGTCTCACCACAAGCAGAAAGACACCATCAAGGGATGGTGTGGGGGTTTCGATGGCGACGTCGTCGACGACGCTATCGATGATCTCGTCACCGATCCGACGGCGCCGCTTCAGGAGAAGGGGCGGGGGACGATTCAACTGACGAGCGTCGCTGACGCCAAGCAGTTCCTCGACCAGCACGACGATGACGACGAGTTCACGTGGTTCACCTGATGTTGTGGCGAGGTCGAGCTGACGGCGATGCAACTGACTAGTCAGCGTGGCTACTATGCAGATACAGATTCTCCATCTAACCTGATGACTGAAGAGAGAACCCGAGTCGATTTCAACGCCCCGAAACCCCTCATCGAACGTGCTGACAGCGTCGGTGAAATCCTCGGGATCTCCCGGACTCGCCTTCTGATTGACGCCCTCGAGGACAAATTCGCCGCCCTCGCCGACGACGAGGAATTCCGCCAGCGCCTGAGCAGGGCCTATTACGATGGTCGTGTCGACGGCGACACCGTCGAAGCAATGCTCGGTCGCGAAGAAGCGATGCGGCTGAAACTCCTTCGAGAGTCGATCGACCAGTCACTAATTATGCCCCAGACCGAGGGCGATCTCCCGAGTGACGATGCCTTCTACGATGGAGAGATCTCCGAATGGACAGACTCGAGTTCGCCTAATGCATCGGATGGCGAGTCACACTCCTAACGACATCGAAGCCCACCGTTGACCCCAGTAGCATCGAGGAGAGCGTCACCAAAATCTTCACCATACAATAGTGACATCCGTACAAGCAGTTTAGCTACTATTGAAATACTATAGGAATTCCTAAATGTGAGCAAATAGGTATTCATATAGAATAAGCAAGGACTGTTCTAGGGGGAAGACCCTCAGCGAGCCATCAAGAACTCGGAGAAGCCCGGTGAGCTACCCTAAATCGTGTGACCACTTTCACCTTGCTATGCGGACATTTAGTTTATCTCGGACCCTTGACCGATTTATGAGCGACAGTGGAGCCGAGACAAGTTCTGTAGAAACAAGCAGCCGGGGGGCAGTCATTTTAGATGAATCAGATCCGCGAACGGTGATAGAACGCTTACCAAATACCGTCTTCCCGGTCATGATTCGATTTGCTCTCCAGAAATCGACGAGTGGTGACCGGACACACGAGTCGCTAAGGACACCAGATTACCCTGTAGACGTGCGAATTCCACAGGGAGCATACATCCCGCAATCGACAGTTTATTTCGATAATCCTGCAGAGCGGCCGCCACGAAATGCAGCGGCCTGGCGACCACGAGAATTCGTTGATTCGCTCTCTGAGCTGTTAGATGAAATCGAGGACTCACCACATGTCGATCCAGATCGGTTACAATTCACCGACCTTTGTGTGGCCGAGATAGCACCCCGGTACACAACCAGCGACCCACAAACAGGAGATACCGTCGCCACGCCAGAATTGTACGAGGATCAGGGAGACATCACACTCGGGTATTTCCGTCGTGAGGGAAGCCTCTCTGCGACCGAAGTTCGGGATTCCCTCGATACTGCAATGCCGGGTGAAACGCGGTCTCCCCCACAGCTCATCCAGATCACTGAAGCAACGGCTAAACCAGCTCGGTCAAGTCGAGAGACGCAGCAACCAGCGGGGCGACACAAGTACTTCACAGAGGATGAAGCTGAGCGGGTAGAGAATCTTGATGCAACTCCTGCCGTCTGGATGCTGGACCAGGTTGCTGCAGCAACTGAAAGTCACCGGCCGCTTGATCCGGTACTCTCTGAAATTGAGCGATTTTTCCCACAGCTCGCAGAGACTGATCTCCTCGAGTTCATTCAGCTACAGGGACGCACTGAGACGAGTGAGCGATTCTACGCAAACGAGGTACTGTCGCGATGAGTGAAACGGTCCGAGAGTCTGACGACGAGGGGTCGCAAAATGAATACATCCCCCGGGTCGGTGGGGAGATTGATCTCGACATTTCGGTTGATAGCGAATCCCCCTTCGTGGTTATCCCTCGTGGGGGAGCAAAAGAGATCGGCCGGAGTTGCTATCAGGTTGAGACACGGAATGGAACGTATCTCGTCGACGTCGGACTGAATCAAGGCGACGGAGGATTATTCCCTGACCTCAGGGGCCTCGATGAGGGACAGATAGACGCAGTTTTTCTCACCCATGCTCATATCGACCACGTCGGCTCGCTCCCTCTGTTGGAGAGTTACGGCTTTCTCTCTGATCAGGCACCAGTAATTACAACGAGGCCGACAGCTGCGCTTGCAGACACATTACTCAGAGATTCGCTGAAACTTCACCGGCGAGCGACACAAAAACCAGGGAGAGAACAACAGTACTCGGAAACCGATCTGAGGAAAGTCATCGACCGATTCCGTCCCTGCGGATACCAGGCGGCAGACCTCAGTGATCACGTCGCACATATCGAGGATACCGAAACGCTCCATTTCGAATTTGGAAATGCGGCCCACCTACTGGGTAGTGCCTGGTTAGCACTAACAGTAGACGGCTCACGGGTAGTCTTCTCGGGAGATGTTGGCGGCCGGTCGAATCATCTTCCCGAAATCGATGAGCCTCCGCAGGCAGACGCCCTCTTTCTTGAATCGACATACGGAGACACCCATTCGCACACCAGTGCCACTGACACCCGAACGGACATCTACAACGAGGCTGTCGACGCAGCTACCGATGGGAAGCCAGTCCTCATCCCCTGCTTCGGGGTCGGGCGATCCCAAGAGTTGCTCTATATGTTCAAAAACCGGATTCACACGCTTCCGGAAGAGGACCGAAAGCAGCTCAACGTAGTCTACGATGGGATGGCGCAAAGCGCCACAGACACGTATAACGAGCACTGTAGAGCCGAGTTCGCAGCCGAATCGATCCGGAACTACATAGTGAATTCGGGTGACCAACAACCGTTCCTCTTCGATCAGGCGTCGGCCGCGAGACGAATGCCGATGTCTCGCGAGGAATTGCTCGAAGCTGATGAGACACCGATCATTATTGCTCCATCTGGAATGCTCTCGGGTGGGTTCTCACCGACCTACTTACTTGAATTCTGCCAGCGGTACGATGATGCACGCGTAATTCTCTGTGGGTATCAAGCCGAGGGGACACCTGGTCGTCAATTGGAGGACGCTATTGAGGAAGATCTCGAGAGAGTTGGTGTCACTCTTCCCTCGAACGGACTTAACGGAGGGATACCAGATGAGGGCGATGGAACCCGCGTGAAGGTGCCCGTAAGCTGGATAAGTCGATATCACGGCCTTTCAGCTCACGCAGCGCGAAATACGTTGCTTCAATTCGCTCGCCAAGTCTCACCGTCCCAAGTGTACCTTATTCACGGTGAACAGGAGCAACAAGAGAAGATGGCGCAGCACCTGAGAGATAATCTAGACTCGGTTTCCGAGATCCAGTTGACGGGAATGATGCATCCGGTATCTGTGACACCGGAGTTTCCTGAGGAAGAGATCGTCGGTGACAGGCCTGCGAAACGAATACTAGACGAGCGTGGTGCTGACATCGAGGTTAGCGATAGTGCCCAATTCGGTTCAGATGCAGTCCATGGGACGTTATCCGAATTTAGTGATCAAATCGAAGCGCTTGAATTAGCCCTGCGCACGTTGAGTGGTCAACTCGCCGTTGAACGACATGATAGTGGGTTTTCGGAAGAGGATATCCGCCAAATTGTCCGAGATGAGATGGACGAGATCGTCCGTGAAGCAGTCGAAGAGAACCAATCCAACTGACCGGAGTCAGAGCGTCTCCATAGGCGGAGACACCAGTCCGGATCAGAGGACAGACTCTATGGTGTCTACCTCGCTGCTGGAAATTTCAGGTCTATACGATTACTGTGCCTCCGTCGATGGTGTCCCGCTCGGAAGCTCGGGAATGGACAGGTCCACGCGGCGGAGCAGCTGGGCGTTGATCGCGACGATCACCGTACTCAGCGACATCAGGAGGGCGCCCACGGCGGGAGACAGCAGAATTCCAACCGGTGCCAATACGCCTGCTGCAAGCGGAATCGCGAAGACGTTGTACCCCGCCGCCCAGACGATGTTCTCCTGCATCTTCCGGTAGCTCGCCTTGCTGAGCTTGACCAGCCGAACGACGTCCATCGGGTTGTTCTGCACGAGGATAACGTCCGCCGACTGGACGGCAACATCCGTGCCGCTCCCGATTGCGATGCCGACGTCAGCTCGCGTCAGCGCCGGTGCGTCGTTCACACCATCCCCGACCATCCCTACGAGCTTGCCTTGGTCCTGAAGCTCCTGGACTTTCTCGTCTTTGTCTTCCGGGAGGACCTCCGCGAACACCGTGTCGATGCCCAGTTCGTTGGCGACAGCGTTGGCGACGTCCTGGGAGTCCCCAGTCAACATCGCCACCTCGATCCCCAGATCGTGGAGGGCGTCGACGACGCGGAAACTCTCCTCGCGGATCACGTCGGCCATCGCGAAGGCGGCGGTCAGCTCTCCGTCACGGACGAGATACACCACCGTCTGTGCGTTCTCTCCCGCATCGTCAGCGAACCGCTGGAGGTGGCCCGGAACCTCGCTATCGAGCTGTGAGAGCAGATTCGGACCGCCGACGTACACCTCGTTGCCGTCGACGGTCGCCCGGACCCCTCGCCCTTTGATTGCCTCGAAGCTGGACGCATCAGGGGCATTGAGATCACGTTCGTCAACTGCCTCGCGAATCGCTCGCGCGATCATGTGTTCGGAGTCGCTCTCGACAGCTGCCGCTAGTGCCAGCGCGTCGTCCTCGTCGACGCCGTTGACGGTCGCCATATCCACGACGCCGTGTTCGCCCTCGGTGAGCGTCCCTGTCTTATCGAAGATGATGGCATCCAGGTTCCGCGCGTCCTCCATCGCGATGCGGTCGCGAACGAGCATCCCGTTGCGCGCTGCAAGTGAGGTGTTGATCGCGACGACCAGCGGGATAGCGAGCCCGAGGGCGTGTGGGCAGGCGATGACGAGCACCGTGACGACGCGTTCGATGACGGTCGCGTCGAACGAGACCGCGACCGTCCACGCGATTGCGGTCACGACTGCCGCCCCGAGCGCGACGTAGAACAGCCAGCCGGCCGCGCGGTCGGCCAACACTTGCGTCTTGGACTTGCTCTGTTGAGCTTCCTCGACCAGGCGCATGATGCCCGCGAGCGTCGTCTCCTCGCCCGTCGCACCGACGCGAACACGGAGACTGCCGTCGCCGTTGATGGTGCCGCCGATGACCTCGTCGCCAGGCTCTTTCGAGACGGGCTTGGACTCGCCGGTGATCATCGACTCGTTGACGTCGGAGTCACCCTCCTCGACGGTGCCGTCAGCAGGGACACTTGCGCCCGGCCGGACGAGCACGAGATCGCCCTCAGAGAGTTCACTGACGGGAACCTCCTCGGTCTCCCCGCCGTCGGTGATGCGCTCTGCGGTGTCGGGCATCAGCTTTGCCAGTTCGTCGACTGCGCTGGAGGCCCGCCGGACCGACCGCATCTCGATCCAGTGCCCCAGCAGCATGATGTCGATCAGCGTGACGAGTTCCCAGAAAAACGCAGACTGCGTCGGGAAGACCACGCTCGCGAGACTGTAGACAAACGCGACCGAGATGGCCATCGAGATGAGCGTCATCATCCCCGGTGATCGATCTTTCAGCTCCGGGAGTGCCATCTGGAGGAATGGAACGCCACCGTACGCGAAGACGATGACCGCGAAGACAGGGTTGATCCACTCGCTGCCCGGGAATACAGGGACGGAGAAGCCGAGCCACTCCTGTAGCATTTCGCTGTACAGGAGAACGGGAATCGACAGGAGCGTCGAAATGAAGAAACGCCGGCGGAACATCTGCTCGTGGCCTTCGTGCATCCCGCCATGGCCCTCGCCGTGTCCCTCGTGGGAATCGTGGCCGTGCCCGTCGCCCTCGTGGCCGGCGTGTTCGTGCTGTTCGTGGGACGCCATCTCACCTGCCGCAGCAGGGTGAGCCTCCTCCTCCAGTAGCTCCTGTTCTACCCCTTCTTCGTCAGATTCCGCGACCGCTTCATCGTGCTCACCGTGTTCGTGCTGGTGACTGGTGGTGTCCGGCTGGTCCTCTCCTCCCGGGGAATTCTCAGTTGTATCTTTGTGGTCGTCCATGAGTCATGTTCTCTATTGAGGTGGTTCCGCCGGCTTCCTGAATCTTCGGCCCTGAAACCGTACAGCAAGACCAGCGTAGACAAGCTCCGAAGACAACAGTTAGTCGTCGTCTCGAAGCGACTTGTGCTATCCGCAGCGCACGATACTCAGGCGTGAGCGGTGTATCCCGCGTCTTCGACGGCCGCCACGAGGGCCGTGACCTCTGCCTCGCCGTCGACACTTGCCTGTTCACTCTCCCTGTCGACGGTCACGGAAGTTACGCCAGTGACCTCTTCAAGGGCCTCTTCGACCGTCTGCTCACAGTGACCGCACGACATTCCTTCCACGGTGATGGTCGTCGTCATACAGAGGTACATACGGCTCCCTCTCTTTAGCGGATTTCCCCTTCGATTATACTGGTCTCTTGGGGGTCAAACTTTAGATTCCAAGTGATACGTGCAGCCGCAACGAACCAAATCTCAGATTCAGCAACTGATGATGGCGGGAAGACTCAGGTATCGTTGTGGCGCTCCAGATACGTCTTCGCCGCTAAAAAGACGTATAGTGCGCCGATAGCCCGAATACCTGAGCGGAATCGCTCGTTCCATTCGATCGACTCCGGACGCTCGTACAGGAACGCGGTGGCAAATCTTCGATACAGATCGGGAAACAGGAAGACGATAGCGCCGAACACACCGGTAAGATTCATCAGCCACGCGTATGCTCGCCCATTGAGGAGGGAAATCGCAGCTATCAGAACGCCCTCAGACCGGATAGCTGGGCCGACCCACCCTCTCACCGTTCCCTCGCTTGGATTCGCAATCGCGAGTTTCTCGAAGAGTTTGACGATTTTGTCCGGGAACAGCGCTGAGAGAGCGCCAAGGACACCCACGAGTGTTCGAATCATACGATACTGTACGACCGGTACGGACATAATTCCCGCTGCGACCCTACACTGGCGAGAATAAGGGGAATCCGTACAATAGCGACTTCGAATGAGGAACAACGCCCAGAGGCCGCTTCTCGAATGAACGTCCCGAATCCTCAGGGGTTCGGGGCATACAGGGCGTAGAGGATCGACAGCATCCCGGCGGCGGTGACGAGTGCTGCGACGAATCCCGCTTCGAAAATCGACACTTGGAGGAGTTCGAAGAGAACGCCTTCAAGGAGGCCACCAAGGCCGACCAGCGCAAAGCCAGCGGCGACGTACAGGAGTAACTGCGTGTGATGCCGTTGGTATCCGCGATAGGCCTGGTAGGCGATCACCAGCGCCAGGGCGGTCGTGAACAGCTTGCCGATGACGAATAGGGTATGTTCCATGAGTCAGTCTCCCCGCATTTCCTCGAAGATGGACGTAATCCGGTCGGCGGGGTCCGGCCGAACATCGATCTGCACGTCGAAGCCCTCTGATTGGAGGAGTACTTCGACACGTTCGAGGCGCGCCTCGTACTCGCTGTAGTGCCGTCCGCCGGGGTCGACGTGCGTGTACTCCTCGAGGAGGCCCTGCTCGACGAGGCGGGTGACACGCCGCGAGACGGTCGGGCGTGACATGTCGCATTCCTCGCTGAGCTCCTTCGCAGACAGGCGGTCGGTCTTCGTCGCCACGAGGATGTCGCGGGCGTACTCGTCGTCGAGCGTCGCGAAGACCTCCGATGGGTCGGCCTCCTCAGTCACACGTCCGTACTCGCTACAGGAGGGTAATATAGCCCGCCGGTTTTCTGACTCAGAACGCCGGCTCGCTATTATATCGTCTCTACCCGCCTACTGATAGTTGAAGGTGCAATAATTATGTCCACACTCGACTCCGGCATGAACCAGCTCGAGAGCAGAGTCGGCGGTCTGACCGTCGGCGGGAAAGTCCACAGCCTCAGCGCGTGGTTCGTGCTCGCGCTCCGTCTCATGATGGGATACGCGTTCGCGTACTCCGGGTTCACGAAGATCACCGGCGAGTTCGCCGCCGGCGGCTACCTGTCGAACGTCGCCGCGACGAACGGCAACCCGCTCGCAGGGATGTTCGCGTGGATGGGTAGCACGCCGTGGTTCGTCGAGTTCGCGAACGTCGCCGTGCCGTGGGGCGAGCTGTTCATCGGCCTCGGGCTGCTCGTCGGCGCGTTCGTCCGCCTCGCGGCGTTCTTCGGCGCGCTCATGATGCTCATGTTCTACTTCGGGAACTGGGATATGGGTCACGGGTTCATCAACGGGGACTTCGCGTACATGCTCGTGTTCCTCGCGGTCGCCGCGTTCGCCGCGGGCCGCATCCTGGGCCTCGACCAGTACATCGAGAACTACGACGTCGGCGGCGAGACGCTCGTCGAGCGCTACCCCGCCCTCGAATACATCCTCGGCTAACCACGCCGAGCCCTTTGGGAGTACAACAATGCAAAATCCAATTCAAGCACGCGGGATTCGTTCTCTGGGACTCATCGTCGTTGGAGCGCTGGCACTGGCCGTCGTCGCCGGAATGGCGCTAACGCACGCGACCGTCCCAGATGCAATGATGTGGGGCTGGCATGACGGCATGTGGAACGACGGCCACATGGCCGGCTGGGGTGGCTGGGGCTGGGGGATGATACTGTTCGGTCTCCTGTGGATGGCACTCCTCGTCGCCGTCCCCCTCGGTCTCATCTACTGGCTGGGGACGCGGCCGCAATCGAACGGCCCCGCCGAGGATAGCGCACTCGCGGTCCTCCAAGAGCGGTACGCCCGTGGCGAGATCGACGACGAGGAATTCGACCGCCGTCGCGCCCGTCTCACACCAGATGATGGACGGTAGCGGACGGTCGTTCCCTACTCGCTGACTTCAGTTTTCACGACGGTTGCCGGACGCGTCGTCAATCGGAGAACGCGGTCGGTGACACTTCCGAGCAACGCCCGATATTCGTCCGGCCGGCGTTTGGTGCCGAGCACGAGGAGATCGGCGTCACAGTCGTCTGCGTGATTCACGATAGTCTCAGCGGGGCGGCCATGTTGCATCGACATCTCGACATCGACATCGGCCTCTGCGGCTCGGTGTCGGAGTTCCGAAAGCGTCTCATCGCCGTGTTCTTCGAGACCGTGTTCGGGTCCTTCAGCCTCGTCGACGTACTCGTCCCCGCTGTACGCAGTCACGACATCCTCGTCGACGACGTAGAGCACATGAAGGACTGCGTCGTGGGCGGCTGCGAGCTCGAGTGCGTGTGTTTCAGCCTCTTCAGACGCAACAGTTCCATCGGTCGACAGGAGAATTCGGTCGTACATTCAGCCGGAATTCAAAGGCGGGTACCATAAATTCGGCTTCCAATTCTCTCCCCTCAGGAGTCACAGGAGCATGTTCAGTATGGCCACGTCAGGGGATGTGCCCAAGAACGACCGACGGACTCAATCGATACTGTAGAACCCTCGACGAACTGTCCGTTAGTGGTCGTGTCCCTCCATCACCATCGGATGCCCGGTGGCGTATTCGTCCGGATCCTTCTCGAAGGTCTCCTTGCAGGTCTGCGAGCAGAAGTAGTACGTCTCACCGGCGTGGGTCGCCGATGGCTCGCTGTCGTCAGTCCGCATCCCACAGACGGGGTCACGGTACTGGCCAGGCGCACCGAGGCCGCGACGATAAACGTACAGGAGAAACCCGGAGAGCGCGAACGCAATGAGGTTGAGGTAGAACGTGTAGTTGAGCTCGAAGTACGTTTGCTCGGTCGCCGTCTCGCCACCCGCCAGATCTGGGACTATTCCCAGCGCGTCGAACAGCAGTTCCATAAGGAAGCCAGTAAACGCCATCGTCACGAAGAAAACGCCGAGGATGTACAGCATAATCTTCCAGCCGTAGTACTTCCGGTAGACGTTCAACACGGGAATCGTGATGAGGTCGGCGTAGACGAACGCGATGATCCCGGCGAAGCTGACGCCACCGCCCCACAGGGCGACTGCGAACGGGACGTTACCCATACTGCCAACGAAACTGAGCACGGCGATGGTGACACCCATAATCGCGTTCTCGGCGGTCACGAGAAGCCCGTCGCCCTGGATGAACAGGGTGTTCCAGACCCACTGGGGGACGAAGACGATAACGAACCCAGAAATAAGGAAGCCAGCGACGATGTCCTTCCAGATCATCGACCACTCCTTGCGGTACTGATTCCCGACTTTGTACCAGCCACCCCACGACAGCAACTCGTCACGCCACCCGCCGCTACTCGACGTCTCCTGACGGTAGGTCTCCATACAGCCCTCCGAGCAGAATTTGAGCGTCTCACCGCCGTCGGTCGTGAGCGTGTATTCGTCTTTGCCTTCCATCCCGCAGGTCGGGTCTTCGGTGACGCCCGCCTCACGGTCGCGCTCGTTGAGCGTTTCTCGAACTTCGGCAAAGAGATTCTCGGGGAGCGTGAGGTGGACGATCACCGCCATCACGGCGATGAGGATGAGACCGCCCAGCAGTTCCGCCAAGAGGAACTCCCAGCCGAGCAGAATCAGAATCATCAGCCCGAGTTCGACGATCAGATTCGTCGACGCGAACATGAACGCGAGAAAGTTGACCGCATGCGCTCCCTTCTTGAACAGTCCCTTCCCGATGGCGACAGCGCCGAAACTGCAGCCACTACTGGCCGCACCGAACGCAGTCGCCTTGGTGAGCCCGCTCAGATCACCGTCGCCCAACACCTGTGCCATTCGCTCCTTGGAGACGTAGACCTGGACGAGACTCGTGATCGTGAGGCCCATAATGATCGCCCACGCAGCCGTCCAGAGGAAGCCCACTCCGATACGTAGAGCTTCGGAGATGCCATCAATCATCGTCGCTACCATAGGTATCAGTTCGAAGGGATCATCTATTGCAGTTTTCCTTCAGATAGTTCGGGTCAGAGCCGTGGTGAGTAGGTATTAAAAAGAATTGTGGCGGGTGGAACACGCAGGTCAAAGGCACAACCGCATTGAATAGTTAGTGCGTAGTATAATCTGAGAACCCCAACTCACGGAGGGATCACACTATGCCGACAAATTCAGACGGTACGCGACTTGTTACGCTCCTCCTCGTTATCATCGGTGCCGTATTCATCTTCCCGTTGTTCTTCATGGGCTTCGGGATGATGGGGTTCGGTCCGATGATGGGCGGGATGTGGGGCGGTCACATGTGGGGCGACGGGACGATGCCTGGCTGGATGTTCATCGTCGGCATCGTGATGCAGCTGCTGTTCCTCGCCGCACTCGTCGGTGGTGGGTACCTCATCTATCGCGCAGTTACGGGAGCTGCGAGTGACTCGGACCAAGCACTCGAAGAGCTTCGGCTTGCCTATGCTCGCGGCGAGCTGACTGACGAGGAATACGAACAGCGACGCGAAGCACTCGAACGAGATACCTGATTAAGACAAGACATCAAAGCTGAAGGATGACCGGCTACCCCGACCACCGTCAACAGTCTCCCCGTCCGCAACTTCCAGCGTGGCTTGACCGATACACGACGGTGGGGTTATACGGGCTCCTCATCGGGACTGGACTCTGTCTGGTCGCGTTCCTCACGAATCCCGTTCCCGATCCCTCGTTCCCGTGGGCGACGCTGCCCGAGTCTCTACGATTACCGATTGCACAGCCCCGGATCGAACACTGGCCCATGACCTACACTATCGGCATCTGGCTGTGGATTATCGGCTTTCCCGCGCTATTCCTCGCTGGCTATAGACGATTCGGAGACTGGATGCCGTTCGGAACACCGATGTGGCTTGCTGGATTTCCGGCGCTCGCGATGCTCAGCTGGACGACATACTGCCGGTTTTTCTGGCCGAAGCTTCATCCGCCGACCTGGAACGCTCCCTCCTACACGGTCGTCTGCTGGCTATACTGCTCCTCGTACAACGTGCTCTGGAGTAATCTTGCCTATCTGATTGCGTTCGTCGGCGTCGCCGCGACAGTTCTAGCTGTGCGACGCCGGCACGTAGCCGGATACATCCTACTCGGGTTCGGAGTCTTCGCACTTCCCCTCGGATTGCCAGCTGTGTATGAGGGATATCGCCGGATAACTAAAACACACGGTGAAGTGAGGCCTTGATAGCGGTACAGGGCGCAAGCTCAAGAATCTCGGTGCGCACGAACGAATGCCCGGCGGAGGACAGTCAGGAGTACGTAGGTTTCGTACTTCTGGGTCTGACAGTGCTCACACGGCTGCATATCTGCGACGATCTCCGCTATCGCGTCGTCGTGGTCTTCTGTGAGAGTATCGAGTGCATCCCCAATCTGGGGCTGAACGGCCCCGATCATCTCCTCGACAGCGTCATTGGCTGACGCCGGCAGTGAGTACGAGAGGACGATCGTATTCGCGTGGTAGTACTTCGTCGTCCCACCGCGCCCTTCCTCAAAGCGGACGACGTCGACGAGACCGGCATCCCGTAACTCGTTGATGTGATGACGAACCGTGTTCTCCGTGCGGTCGACGCCGCGGTCCTCTAAACGGTCGTGGACCTCAGTTGCGGTCAGCGCCTCCTCAGAGAGGATATCGAGAATCATCGCCCGCATCGGTTCGTCGATGGCGTCCGAAACCCGGGTGTCTCGCACCGCGATGTCCTCAAGCCGGTGGTCGGTACCGGAACTACTCATACGAGAACTGAGTATGAGCAGGCGGGAAAAGCTAGCGGGACGCTGCTTTGAACTCAGGTTACTGGGTTCGTGATACCGAAAGCCCTAGACGACCCGTTTGACTGTTCCAATCACCTATATCCGTATTCAAACATATCATCTAAAAAATACTTATTGGGGTACGGGCACTACCTCAAACTGTAATGAGCGACACAACCCAGTTCCGCGTCATAGATTTCGACTGCCCGACCTGCGCGAGTACCGTCGAACGCGCCCTGTCGAACGTCGACGGCGTCCAGCACGTCGAAGTCCACTACGCGACCGGCCGCGTCGAGATCGAGTACGACGACAGCGTCGCTGACCCCGACACCTTCGCACAGACCATTGAAAACCAGGGGTACACGCCCCAGCCCGCCTAACACCATGAACAAACAATCGATCACGCAGTACTACCGGAAACACCGGAAGGCCATCGTCACGGCGACGAGCGGTCTCCTCTACGGCGGTGGCTGGAGTCTGGGCTACCTCACGAGTTTTAATACGGCCAGCGCCGCCATCCTCGTCCTGGCGACGCTCGTGGGTGGCTACGACATCGCCAAAACCGCCTACCACGAGGTCACCAACCGGACGCTCGGAATCAAGACGCTGGTGACGCTAGCCGCCATCGGGGCCATCATCATCGGGGAGTACTGGGAGGCCGCCGCCGTCGTCTTCCTGTTCAGCCTCGGCAGCTACCTCGAGGGACGGACGATGCGGAAGACCCGGACTGCCCTCCAGGAGCTGTTGGAGATGACGCCCGACACGGCGACCGTCCGTCGCGACGGGGAACTCCAAGAAGTCCCCGCCCGCGAGGTCGAAGAGGGCGAAGTCGTCGTCGTAAAGCCGGGCGGGAAGATTCCGGTTGACGGCACCGTCGTCGACGGCGAGAGCGCCGTCAACCAAGCACCAGTCACCGGCGAGAGCGCGCCCGTCCACAAGGCCGACGGCGACGAGGTCTACGCCGGGACGGTCAATCAAGAAGGCGCACTGGAGATCCGAACGACGGGTGCGGGCTCGGATACGACGCTCGAACGGATCATCCGCCGTGTCGAGGAGGCCCAAGAGGCTCAGTCGCCGACCGAGAGTCTCATCGACCGGTTCGCGAAGTATTACACGCCGGCCGTCATCGTGCTCGCTATCGGTGCGTACGCCGTCACGCAGAACGCGATCCTGTCGCTGACCCTGTTGGTCATCGGCTGTCCCGGCGCGCTGGTCATCGGGCCACCGGTCAGCATCGTCTCGGCCATCGGCAACGCCGCTCGGTCTGGCGTGCTGATGAAGGGCGGCGAACACCTCGAACGCGCCGGCAAGATCGACCTTGTCGCCTTCGACAAGACCGGCACCCTCACGAAGGGCGAGACCACCGTGGCCGACATCGAGGGTTTCGGTATCGCCGATGACGAGGTCCTCACGCTCGCGGCGACCGCAGAGAAGAAGAGCGAACACCACCTCGCCGACGCCATCGTCGACGCAGCCCGCGAGCGCCCGACTGCTGCGACGGACGGTGGGGCTACGGTCGCCCAGGCGGACGATACGGACGCCAGCCTCCAGTCGATTCCCGATCCGGACGATTTCGACGTGGTCGCTGGTAAGGGCGTTATCGCCCATACCGATGGCCACGAAGTCGTTGTCGGCAACCGCGCACTGCTGGACGACCGCGACATTGACGTCCCCAGCCGGGTCGCCGACTACGTCCGCGAGCGTGAAGGGCGCGGCGAGACAGTCGTCCACGTCGTTCGGGACGGGGACGTCATCGGCGCGATTGCGATGCGGGACGAGCTCCGGAAGGCCGCTCCTGGGGTCGTCGCGGCGCTCCAAGACACTGGCATCGAGACGGTGATGCTCACCGGCGACAACGAGCGGACGGCCGCCGCCGTTGCCGAGGAGGTCGGCATCGACGAGTACCGCGCCGAACTCCTCCCCGAGGACAAGCAGACCGTCATCGAAGCCTACCAAGCCGACGGACACGTTGTCGCGATGGTCGGCGACGGCATCAACGACGCGCCGTCGCTGGCGACCGCTGACGTCGGCATCGCGATGGGTGCCGCCGGGACGGACACCGCCATCGAGACGGCGGACATGGCGCTGATGGCCGACGACCTCGAACGGATCCCGTACGCGGTCAAACTCAGCAAGGCGACGCGCTGGAACGTCCTCGAAAACGTCGGGCTCGCAGTGCTGACCGTGACCGTCCTGCTCGCGGGCGTGCTCACCAGCTACGTCACCCTCGCCGTGGGAATGTTGGTCCACGAGGCCAGCGTCCTCGCGGTCATCCTCAACGGGATGCGACTGCTTCGCCACTGACCACTCAGATGCGATTATCACCACCACTCATGACATCGAACTCGACTGCGAGCGCCGAGACCCAGACTATAACCAATTGGAAGGTAGACTACGACGTCGATCCGATCGAAATTCGCGACCCTGTCGCGGAGGCCCTCGGCGTCCTCGAACCGGGCGTCCCGTTCGTCATCACCTATAGAGACGCGGTGAAAGAGGCGGGACACTCCTGTCCGACTGCCTCGGGCGCCTACCGGATCGTCCAGTTGGGGCTCGATGCCCTCTATCCCGACGACTATCCAGTCCGGAGCGAAATCGAGATGCAGGCGGCTGGCCCGCAGGACGATGCTGAATACGGCGTGATGAGCCGCATCATCTCGTACGTCACTGGCGCGACCGAAGACGACGGATTCAGCGGGCTCGCCGGCGGCTACGGCGGCCGCCGCGACCTCCTCGTCTTCGACGCGTTCGACCCGGACACGGCGGATCCGACTTTCCCGGTTCCGGCGAACCGACACGGACGAGACCGTCGAAGTGACCTACCACGTCAGCGACGTTCCTGACGGTGGGCCCGCAATCGGGAATCTCCAGGGAATTCTAGTAGGGGTCCGCAAGCGTGAAGCAACGGGGGGCCTTCGCAGAGGCCTGGCACCGTCGCATACAAGTCGTCCTCGACGACGACTCGTTGTTCACCGTCGAGACAGCGTGACTACGACACTACGTCCTAGTCTCGAAAGCCGAGTAATCGAAGCCCGTTCAGGGACACGAGGACCGTCGATCCCTCGTGGCCGACCACGGCCAGCGGTAAGGGGATACCGCGTAACAGAATCGTGCCAACCATCAGCGCAATCGCACCAAAGGCGATTGCGAGGTTGACTGTCAGCGTCCGGCGCGTCCGGCGACCGAGTCCGAGCACGTAGGGAATCTTCCCGATGTCGTCGCCCATCAACACGACGTCAGCCGTCTCTAGGGCAACGTCGGTCCCGGCACCACCCATCGCGATCCCGAGAGTCGCCGTCGCCAGTGCCGGTGCGTCGTTCACGCCATCACCCACCATCGCGACGTTCTCGTAGCGATCCACCAGCTCTTCGATGGTCGCCACCTTCTCTTCCGGCAGTAGTTCCGCCTGCACCTCGTCGATACCGACTTCGTCAGCGATCTGCTGGGCGACGCGTTCGTTGTCGCCGGTCAGCATGACGATGTGCTCCACGCCGAGCGACCGGAGGTCCTCGATCATTTCTGCAGCCCCGGGGCGGACCGTGTCGGTGAACGCAAGCCATCCCAGTACCGTGGCGTTGCCGGCGTGCTCGCGGGCGACGAGAACGCTGGTCTTCCCCTCCGCCTCCAGGGTCCGAAGCCTGTCGAGACCAAGTTCGAGCCCCTCGATCGCAGCGTCTTCGAGAACCGTCTCGACGTAACTCCGATTCCCGATGTGGATGGTTCCGTCGTCGACATCGGCGCGCACTCCCTTCCCGGCCTCCGACTGAAACCGACGTGCATCGGGGACGTCGAGGGCGCGGGCTTCGGCTTCCGAGACGGTCGCACGAGCGAGGTGGTGCTCCGAGCGTGCCTGGACGGAGGCTGCAAGCGAGAGCAGCTCGTCGGCAGTCAGCGACTCGTTCGCGAGGCCGTCCCGGACGAACACGTCCGTCAGCTGTGTCTCGCCCCGGGTGAGTGTGCCCGTCTTGTCGAACGCGACCGCGTCGATGTTCGCCGCCGCCTCGACGTGTTCGCCACCCTTGAACAGAACGCCCTGTCTCCCACCGGAGGCAATAGCCGACAGCACCGCCGCCGGCGTCGAGATGATGACGGCACACGGCGAGGCGGCGACCATCAGGGTCATCGCGCGGTAGAACGTGCTAGTGAACTCGCTTCCGAGCACGAGCGGGATAGCGATCGCCGCAATTGTGAGCCCGAACACACCGAGGACGTACGGCTGCTCAAGGCGGTCGATGAGCCGCTGTGTCGGCGCCTTCTCGCTCTGAGCACGCTCGACCATGTGGATGAGCCGGCTGATCGCCGACTCGTGAGCCTGCCGTGTGACCTCAATCTCCAGGCTGCCGCTCTCGTTGATCGTCCCGCCGAACACTTCGTCGCCGGGCTCTTTCGGCACGGGCACTGATTCGCCAGTGAGCGACGCCTGATCGACCGTTCCCTCGCCAGACGCGACGACGCCGTCGAGCGGAATCTTGTCGCCGGGACGGACGACGAACACGTCGCCCACGGCGACCTCGTCGATGGCCACAGTGACCTCCTCACCGTCGCGGAGGACCTGTGCCTCGTCCGGCCGCATCTCGACGAGTGACTTGATCGCCCGTCGCGAACGGCCAATCGCGTAGTGCTGGAGCGTGTTCGACAGCGAAAACAGAAACAGCAGCATCGCGCCCTCGAATGGTGCGCCAATCGAGAGGGCACCGAGGGCAGCGACGATCATCAACAGGTCGATGTCGACCGCACGGTGGCGGAGCGTCTCGACCGCGCCTTTAAGCCCGTACCAGCCACCGAAGACGTATGCGACGCCGTATCCGGCCCACATGAGAAGCTGTGGACCTTCGAGCCATCCCGTCACTAGGCCGACCGCCATCCCGAGGAGGGTCAAGCCGACGAACACGACCTCCCGCCTGAGTTCCGAGCGGGTGCTCACGTCATCCGTTGCTGTCTCAGATTCGTCCTGAATCGACACGTGGCGGTCGCGGACAGCGTCTCGAATCGTTTCTTCTGAGGTGACGGTCCCGTCATAGGTGATCCGGGCGTCCCCTGTTCGAAACGAGACGTCGACATCGTGGACGCCGGAGAGACGCCTAAGATGTCGTTCGAGCGCCCGTGCTCCCGCGTCGCCACGACCACCTCGTCGTTCAATGTGGATCGTACACGTCGAGAGAGGTGGTGCTTCAGTAACAGCCACGTTCTCGATACCTATGGGTTGGTTTGATTTCACGTTTGAGGTGGGCCCACGAGCATTTATCCGATCCTGATCTCGGCACACGAGTCGAGGATTTCATCCAATGATGGTTACCGGGATCTGTGCTCGGCGAGTAACTGTCTCGGCGACACTTCCGAGGAACGTTCGGTCTAGGCCTGACCGACCGTGGCTCCCCATAACGATCTGGTCGATGCCGTTGTCGGCGGCGTAGTCGAGAATCTCACGCGCTGGTTTCCCGACTTCAGTGACTGTAGCGAGCACAATATCGTGGTCCGCCGCAAGATCCGTCGCGGTCGTGTGAATCTCGGTCGCCCGCTCCTGGGCGGTATCGTACCAGTCCTCTGCGACTGGCAAGCCACCGGCCTCTACATCGATTACCGAGTCGATCGGGTTGATGACGTAAATTGTGGTGATGGTGGCGTTCGGGAAGGTCTCGAGTGCGTACATAAGTGCACGCTCGGCAAGCGGGGAGCCGTCCAAGGCGACGAGAACGTTGTCAGGCATACGATAGAGTTCGGGAAGTGTTGAGAAGAGTGTAGTGCCGAAAACTCGGTACCTGGGAGTACCGTTAATTATGATGCGTGCCCCAATCGGAGGTATGGCCAGTTTCCGCTCGTGGGTCAACCAACATCGCCTCCTAAGCTTCGTTGTAATCGCCTATGTGTTCACATGGACGATCCAGGGGGCGCTCGCGTATTCGGAGATGGAAGCCTCCTGGACGCACTCGATCCTGATCGGCTTCGGCGGATTCGGTCCGCCGATCGGCGCGGCGGTGGTCATCTGGGCTTCCGGTGGAAGCCTCCGTAAGTGGATCGGCCAGATGTTCAAGTGGCGAATCGGTGCGAAATGGTGGGCGCTCGCGTTCGGCCTCCCCTTGATTATTCTCTCATTGGGCGTCTGGCTGTTCGTCTTAGCTGGCGGCCCAATCGACCTCACCGAATTCGAATCGCCCTTCATCTACCTGTTCGCGATGGTGTGGGGAACCGTGTGGGGTGGCGGCCAGGAAGATCTCGGCTGGCGTGGCTTTATGCTCCCTATCCTGCAGGACTCCTACAGCGCGCTGACCTCAAGTGTCATCGTGGGCGTCACGTGGGCTGCTTGGCATCTTCCGTTGTTCCTGAACGCGACGACCACCCACGGCGGCTGGCCGCTCTCCCAGCAACTCCTCTGGATGGTCTCCATCCTTGCTGGTTCCATCCTCTGGACGTGGATGTACAACAGCACCGGCGGCAGCGTGCTCGCCGTCGCAGTGTTCCATGCTGGCGTTAATGCGATGGGAATCTTCCATCCCGCTGACCCGGAAGCACTCATCCCGAATGGTGTTCCTGACCCGTGGCTGAACCTGCTCGCCGAAGTTACTGGGGCAGTTCCACTCGTGCTGATTGCTATCCTTCTCATCGTCGTCTACGGCGGAGACCGCCTCGCCGACCGCGACCCGCCGACCCCACAGGATGCCGGTCTCCCACCGGTAACTGAGAGTGATTACCGCGTGTGAAAACGCGGGTAACGACGGGGAGTTCTGCTTCGCCGAAAGAAAGAAAACGCCCCCAATCAGCTCCTGTCGTGCCAGAACGACTATTCAGATGCTGCCGGGTGCTATCCAGACCCACAATAGTACTATATTTGATATGAGCGTACTCTTTGTATGGTTTCCTCAAAGCAACTTCTCGTCATCGGGGTTGCTCTCCTTGTCGTTCTTGTGCCGGTCGCAGCCATCAGCTTTCTCTTCTTCCCACCGGATTTCGCGTACTCCTACACGACGTCTATCAGCACGAATACGACGATCGAGAATGCCACGTTCCATCTCCCGTTTCCCGCGGGCACGGACGTAGACGCTGACGCCGCATCGGACCTGTGGATCTACGACGACGACGGCACGGAGCTGACGACATGGGATGCATCCATCGTCCAGACCGCCTATGGTCCGATGCTTCGACTCCACGTCGACCGTCTCGTCGGCCAAGATCGGTACGTCCTCTGGACGTACGCACCGAACGGCTCGGTACTTGACCGAGAACAGATTGGCCTTGACGAGATTCCCGCGAACATGACCAACAAAGAGCTCTCCCCCGACCCGACTCGGTACTCGATTGCGTGGCAACAGTCGGTAGATCACGACATCGACACGCGGTATCCGATCGGGAACGCATCGTTCCTGGCACCGCTCGGAAACGTCTCTTCGTCCGATTGTGAGTACGCGTGGGACGATTCGGACGCATGCTGGGAGTTCACGACAGTCGCCGCAGCCACGTACGATACGCCAACCGAAGCGATCGTTACCGTCGACGAAATCCGATTCGAAGCCTGGAACGAGTGGGGATTCTGGCTCTCGAACAGCTTCAACACGTTCGAAGCGGGGACCACTCCTGCAATCTACGCGGACGGCCGCCAGGGATGGACGCAACTCGATGGCCATCTCCACGCCGGGATGGGGCGATACGACGGTCCGGCACGGTAACTGTTCACGACGCCGACGGCGAAAGCGACGACAGTGACACCACTTTTCTCGTTACACTGAGAGATCCGTCGTATGTTTCGAACCGAGCACGCCTCCTTCCCAAAGCGGTTCGGAGTGACGTTATTAGCCGGTACACCCGGGATCCTCGCTCTCAGCGGGTACATCTATCTTACGACGCCGGCGTCAGCTGTCCCGGCCGGACTATCGCTTCCACTCCTCGCTGTGTCTGCGGGTGTCAACTCACTGCTCCTCCTTACCGTCGCCTGTCTGGTTGGGACGTATACCGCTCCGCGAGTGGATCTGTCATCGTACCTTGTGGGCTGGGCAGGAACAGGCGACGACATTTGGCGACGTCTCCGGCCCGACGTTCTACTTGCTGTTAGCCTCGGCGTCATCGGAGGACTCCTGATCCTGCTTCTTGATGTCGCGCTGGCGCCGTTCATCGCCCAGGACCTGCCCCAGTCCGCGATCGGGGCGACCGACGCGACGGTGGTGAACGTCCTCGTGTATGCGCCGGTTAGGTTCCTCTATGGTGGTATCACGGAGGAGCTACTGCTCCGCTACGGACTCATGTCGGCGCTCGCATTCATTGGCTGGGTGCTCACCGGCCGTCAGTCGGGCGGCCCTGGATCGGGAGTTATGTGGGTCGCGATCATAATCTCTGCAGTGCTGTTTGGGATCGGCCATCTCCCAGCGCTCGCACAGTCCGTCGACCTAACCCAAGCACTCGTCGCCCGGACGATTCTTCTGAACGCGATTGCAGGCGTGCTCTTCGGGTGGCTGTACTGGCAACGGAGCCTCGAAGCAGCGATGATAGCCCACGCCGCCTTCCACATCCCGTTGGTAGTGCTCTCCCTTATACAGGTCGCAATACTCTGATACTCCCCACTCCCTGTGGCTCTGTGGCGAATATTTGCTGCTGAACGTTTACGATCGAGGTCGCAAGGCGTAATGTGTGGCATCAGGAGTCCGGACCTCGATGGCAGGAAGAGTTCGAGCGTGTCCAATCACCCAGTGATTGGGCGTGGCACACCGAGAGGGGGCCTTTAATCGGAGGATACCTGCTGCTAGCAGTCGCGTACTTTCGGGAGGCTGTCGCGATACCACAGGCCGCTGGATGATCTCTGTCGTTCACTCGTTACGAGGTTACCCATCAATCTCAGAGAGTGCCTCTGTCGCCACATCGCCAAGTTCTCCGGCCTCGATATGTGAATACCGCTCTCGAACCATCTCTTCGGAGTTATCGAGATACCGGGCGGCGACGGTATATCCGAATGCTCGAACGAGAACTTCACCCATCCCACGCCGACCGCCGTGGGGCGCCAGATAGTCGTGTTTCGGATGGTCGATGTCGATTTCTACGGCCTCCGAGAGCCGTTGGAGAATCGACCGTGCGCCGTCCGTCGTGATTGACGGCGGCCGAATGTCCTCATTGAGCGCCAGCAGGAGGTCGCGAGCGTATTCGTCACGGCGCTCAGTAATTGCTTCTGGGCGTTCCCCTCGTTCGGCTAGCTCTTCCCGGACGAGTTCTGCGAGCGTCCGTTGGTCGAACGTCGGAAACACCGGCCAGCGCTCCGTGGGTGGATCCATCAGCTGGCGATAGCTTCGTAGCGGAGAAATCACTGGATCGGGGAGACTCGCGGCGTCCCACTTCTGTTTCTTCCGGTAGACGTCCATACTCCCATCGTCAAGGGAGAGATCCCCCCAGCGGACTCCGCGCCGACGCGGGTCGTTCGGGTCCCGGAGGAGTTCCCCGACGCGGACAGCTGTGTACGTGAGAACGAACACCAGCGCCCGGTCACGAGCCGCCTTCAGCGCCGCGTAGCGTGCTCTCTGCTTGTCGAGTGGGTCAGTATCCTCTGGGAGTGTCGTGTACGCCTCGACGGCGTCGCGTGCCCGTTCGTCGACGTGGCGGGTGAGGGCGTGGCGCTGTTCAGATGTCCAGGCCTGCTGGTCGCCGGGCTTGCGGCCGTCATCCTCGGGGAGTGGGGCCATCGCACTCGCCCGTTGAGCGTAGTGTGCTTCGAGATACCCTTCGTTGACACACCAGCCACACCACGCAGAGATATAGCGGTAATAGGTTTGGACGGTGTTCTGTTTGAGGCCACGGTCACCAGCGAGATGCCGGGCGTATTCGCGGAAGACGCGTTCGTCGAGGTCCTCGAATGTGGGGTCGCGATCGACGTCGTCGGGGACGATCCCGGTCCAGTCGTCGTCGCCGCGGTCGCCGGCGGCCCACTCGGCGAACCGCTCGAGCTCGCGTGTAGCGTTTCGTCGATAGTTCCCACCGTCCCCACCGCGGCCTTTCCCCTTGTCCTGGAGGTAGCGCTCGAAGGAACCCGCAAGTGTCTGATCGGAACGGTTTCGAGGTGTACCCGGAGTCACGATTCTTCGTTTGCGTACTGGTAGGTCGGACGGACGTCCTCGAGAAGCTCTTCGATGATTTCCCAAAGGATCAGGGATGGGGTCTCGTGCTTGAATCTAATTCCCCAGCGTTCCTCCATATTGGTGATTGAGTATTGAAAATGCGCCTGTCCCAGATCGGGATGGTCCTCGTCTTGGTGCCAGCCGGCGTGAAAGCCCGTGTTCGGATCCGTGTAGTTGATACGGAACCAATTGTCTGGTTCCTGTCGATACCACTTGATGGTGAGTTCCGGTGAATCCGGGCCTGTCGGAGGGTCAAGACGGGCTGGGTCGAAAATCGCTCGCAGCTGCTTGGCTTCAATATCATCAGGAACGAACTCGACCGCCGTGATCTGTGGCACACGATCGAGGACATCCCGCTTTAGCTGCGCATAGAGGTTCGCGTTCGGATCACCACCTGGATGCGGGACAGACATCCGTTAGCTGTTAGCCTCAGCAGGTTCTGTCGTCGGACCGAGGAAGTCCCATTCGCGGATGGCGAAACCAACGATCTGGAGACGTCGCTGAAGGTGCTCCCACTCACGGGCAATCTCACGGCGACGGTCTTCCCCCTCAGCGTCTGAGGACTCGTCAGCGAGCGTTCCGCGGAGTTGGTTCGGAGACTCAACGCCGAATTCGTCCTCCCAGTCGCGGAGCTGCGTCTTCATCTCGGCGAGTCGGTCCGTGAGTTCCTCGACAGTGTGCCCGCTGTCTCGAAGACGCATCGCCTCCTGCATCGCCTGACGACGATAATCCGGGTGGTACGTCGTGTGGGTGCCGCTCTCGTCACGATGGAGAATACCGTCGTCGACGAGCCGGTCGAGGACGCGCTTGGTTGGTTCGTGTGACCAGCCCGCTTCGGAGGCGATCCAGTTTGCCGTCCGCGGCTCCGACAGCTGCCGGGCGGTCATCCGAACTCGGTCTTCACCCGTGGTCTGGCGTTCCATCAGGCTCTCAGAGTTCGACCCGTCTTCGGTCATACAACATCGTTCGAGCTGCGTCTTAATATAGATTGAGGCCATTAGTCCTATATCGAATTCTTTTCTTCGGTATCGTCTCGAGCTCAGCTGAGGAAACTCATCGAAATCCCGAACCTCTGTCTTGGCGACTCTACCCTGGGGGAAGCGACGTCCTGAGGCGATTGCAGCATTCGTGCTTACCAGACAGCGTCGGGGCACTTCAAAGTGGTCGTGATTACTGGTATAATCATAAACAGTGAGTATCGCAGTAGTATTGATAGAATATGGGTTTTAGGGACCTCATACACCGTAATAGCGGATATTGACCAATTTGTAAACCACATTTCGATATATATTTTCGCGGCTTCACGGAGTTCACAGTTTCGGAGGGTGGGCCGATTTTGGTCGAATCTCCGGCGATTCTGTGTCTAACTCTATCAGAGCACTCAACTCCTGCCCATCCGGAACGAGATAATCGAGCGAACAGGAGGCGAATTCGGGTGCTCCTACAGAGCTATCGGGCGAGCGAAGTCTTCGAGATAATCAACAAGCCGATTGACCAACTCTATATTTTGGACCTGATCAGAGCGGGCCATATGCATTGAGAAGGGCGTCCTCACCTACTGCATCTCCCGGGGCGCTGAGACGACAGTTAGCGCGTCAATCGAGGATCGAATCGAACAGGCGATGATGGTCGTCAAGCCACTCGATCTCGTGGTGGGTCACATCATACTGAATGTCGTATTCAAGCGGGAGTGGATCCGAACGGTGGCCCGTGAACGTGAGGTTGATCTCGATACAGGGCCCGTGCTCGGAGACGCACTCGAAGCCATCGTCAACGGGGTATACAACGCTAAACCAGCGAATCTGGAACCCAAAGTGGTCACACACATCTCTGACGACTGCAGCATCGCAATAGGGCGTGTGGACCCACAGTTCCCCGCCAGCGTACGCCTGATCTTTGACGCACCAGACTGCATCAAGGGAGCGGAGAAACTCCGCAGCGCGATTGTAGTGCGCTTCAGTCAGGCGGTCCCACCAGTGGTACTCCTCGACGTCGTCAACGAGGAGCTGGAGGCAATCTCCACACACATCATACGCCCGTTCACCAAGGGAGATTTCGTGGAGTTTGTCGGATTGGGTGGTGTCACACGCATCGCACGGCGGGGAAGCACCACTACCCTGGCATCCAGTGGATGATCGCTGTTCGGTGTGGTTGGAACACCCGCTGTTTGCACTCCCTGGCTTCTGAGATTCGTTTGAGTCGGCATTCTCGGTCATTGGTATCTAACCGAGAACCGTCAGTCACGCCGTGTGACTGGGCTCCCGGCTAGCACCGGACCGGCGATCGGCCACTCATCTATCGCCACAGAGAGCAGGTTGGTGTAAATAGTTTCTGTGGGTCCAACCGAGAACACCGGCCAGCGTCCGGCTATCGACGACAGCCGATGCTAGAGTAATGAACGTCGTGCGCAACCGCTTGCTGAAGTGTGACTGCCGTGCCTGTGGGTAACACACCCTGACTAATTTTAATACAATTGCCACGATATTCCAGGCTGACGCCCGATACACCCCTCAAATCGAGAGAGTTCAACACGATGATCATCACTCGCCTCACCCCGCGGCGTGCTCGTTCTCGCTTAGCCGCGGGTCCCGTGTTCGGCGAGTGCCTACAAGATCAGCGTGCGAAGAGCCCGGGCGCAAACCGCCGGATCCACGTCGACTTCGAATACGAGAGTTCGACGCAATCCGGCGACGGCCGGACACTCTCACCCGCATAACTCGGCCCCCATACGGACTACCCGTCACGGGTCGGGGAACACGGGATTGCCGCCTGCCTGTGCCCAGTACTCGCTCAGGACACAGCCTGATGCGAGTGCGGGATGCCAGGCTCGCGGCTGCTTGGTTTCCGTTCGTCCCGATACAGGAGCGAGCGGACTCCGTCCGCGCTGAGCGTACGGAACTCGTTAGCCAACAGCCCCACAGCGAGAGCTGCGGCTACGTCGAGCCCCGGAGTCTCCGCTGGCGAGGGACGCCGGACTTTGAATCCGGAGGTCGCCGGTTCGATTCCGGCCGGGGCGACATGCCGACGTGGTGTAATCCGGCGAGCATACGGTCCTGTCACGGCCGTGATCCGGGTTCAAATCCCGGCGTCGGCGTGGATGCGTGGCGTGGCCACGTGGGGATACCCATCGAGGTAGGCAGCCCGTTGGTGCGATCAGCTGGATCGTTCCGACGATGCTGGGCCCAGCAAGGTCTGCAACCTACATGAGCCGGTGTGGTATTCCCGGGAACACCCGAAGTACGCCCCCGCGATGAGACGCGCAACCACGACTACTCGGTCGCGGTTGCGCAGTTGGAAAGTCGTACAGATAGATAATCAACTGCCGAACGCTCGGCAGTCCAGTGAGCCGATGGTCCAGCGGACGACGATCCGTGCCTTGGGCGCACAGGACCGAGGTTCGAATCCTCGTCGGCTCACTGTGCCGCGACTGGGTAGTGGGGAACCCAGCGGCCTGCTACGCCGTGGCCGTCTGCTATCGGTCTCCCGGTTCGAATCCGGGTCGCGGCGTCATGACAACGAATGTCTGCCCCGCCTGCGAGGAGGAAGCGTTCCGTCACGTCCTGCTCGGTGAAACAACGTCTATCGACACGATTGGAAGCGTGGAAATCTGTGTCACCGAGGACGGCGCATACTTCCACGGAACGAGGTGACCGCCATCCATCCCTGCCGTGGCTGGGTGCTGATGAGCACATTCGCCTCGGTAGCGAGGGTCAGAAGCTGAGTAAGGCGCGTCTTCCGGTGTCCCGGTGAGAAACGCGAGGCGGGCTCATCGGAGCAAGTTCCGACGGAGATGGTGAGACATGCGGATAGGCGACCGCGCTCGGTTTGAAACCGAGAGCCGCGAGGCTTCGGAGTTCGACTCTCCATCTCACTGTTGGCGGGGTTTCCCTAGCTTGGTCAAGGGACTGCGTTGGAACCGCAGCGTCCGCAAGGACACGAGTGTTCAAATCGCTCTCCCGCCGCTGCGTACCGAAGTGATTCGCAGAGTCGCTGGCGATTCTCGAATTGCGCCGCCATGCCAGAGTGGTCGAACGGACACGGTCGAGACCCGTGTGGTTAGTCCTTCCCAGGTTCGAATCCTGGTGGCGGCATCCGGCCACCGTGCCGGGAGACAATTCTCGCTTCACCGTTCCGTCGCCGTACTCAAGTGGTCAACGAGAAGCGGCTCAGACCCGCTGGCGTAGGTCCTTCCGAGGTTCGAATCCTCGCGGCGACATTTTCTCCCTGTGGTCTAACGGCTACGATGCCTCCCTGTAGAGGAGGAGACGCACGTTCGAGTCGTGCCGGGGAGACTGCGGGACGGTGGAAGAGCCTGGCATTCACGCTCTCGCCGAGTTTTCACCGGAGAACCGGTGCGATGGTGAGAGTTCCTTCGTCTCACCTGTAATGAGAACACGCAGGTTCGAATCCTGCCCGTCCCACTGGCGATGACCCTTTCAAGGAGAGGCCAACCCGCTCCAGTGGAGTAGCGGCCAAACTCACGGCCCTCTCACGGCCGAGCCCCCGGTTCGAATCCGGGCTGGAGCATTCTCCAACAGTCCGAGACCTCTCACTTCCAGCCGACGGGACTGAGGGACAGACAGCTGTGGAGAACTGAGAGATGTCCATGAGTGAGTTCCGAATTGTGTGCTGCGGGATAGGATAATGGCAGTCCACGGGGTTCATATCCCCAAGGCCCAGGTTCGACTCCTGGTCCCGCAATGGAGGACAACAATGGGACTATTCGATACAGTCGAACTCTACGACGACGTCCACCTGCCAGAGTACCCCGACGGGATTACTCCTGCCGAGGACGTCGACTGGCAGACGAAAGGCATCGATCGACCGACCATGACCACATTTCGGATTACGGCGGACGGTCGGCTCCTCGAAGAGGAGTGGCACACCGAAGCGGTCCCGCCGGAAGACCGGCCATACGCGAGCCGTGACGACGTCGACGAGGATGATTTTCGCTACATGGCCGGCAGTCGGAACCGAGTCCACGACGGCTGGATCGAACGAGACGACTACCACGGCCGCTTCAAGCTTAAACACTCCTTCGAGGGTCTCGATACACTCGTCACGTATCAAGTAACGTTCACGCACGGCCAACTCGAGGGCTTCGAGCGCCTGCGATAATCCGTGGGTGTCCGCCGCACCTCAGCGCTTGATTTCTTCCCTACCGCGCTCCCGGAGTCTCCGTTGGCGAGAGACGCCACCCTTTCAAGGTGGAGGTCGGGGGTTCGATTCCCCTCGGGAGCACTCGGGGAGGCTGGCCCTGACAGCGTTTTTCCGTGGCTGACATAGCGGGCAGCCACGGATCCGTGACGCTGTCACGGTCGGCTTTCCCCAAGCGTGTGGTCGTCGAGGTGGTGCGTTTCTTCGCCCGCAAAGCACACCAACGGGAGTCATAGCCCGTCGCACCACCGGTTGCCCGACCGCACGTGGCGACCGTCGAGTCGGAGCGTTGCTTCGCCAGGTACTCGCAGGTTCAAATCCTGTCGGTGGCGCAGTCCATCGAGAACATCCCGGACAAAGAGCGTACGAGAGGACGCTCGACACCGGTTCCGCTCCGACAGTTTTCCGGTCGCCGTGTCGCCAGTGGCCGTCGATCTGGAGCGCTACGTCGATGGCACATTACGGGTTCGAATCCCGTCGTTCGCTCCAGAAATTGTCCGGCCACTCGTGTTCCCGTAGCTCAGTCAGGACAAAGCACCGGCCTTCGAAGCCGGGTGTCGCACGTTCGAATCGTGCCGGGAACGTCCAGCCGAGCGATGCGAGGCTGGTTCGGGGAGTTTCTCTCCCGAGACTCGTTGCTCACAGAGCGTGTGGGCAGCTGCGATCGGAGTCGCCTGTTGCGGCTCCGGGTGATAGGATGGAATTCAACACGCCAAAGCAAACGGTCGCGGAGGCAACGCGGACCACCAACTACGAAGGTGGGGAAGCGTTCGAGCCTGCCGACCCCCGACTCGCACTGTACAAGCGCACAATCAACCAACTGCTGGAGGGCTCGTTCTACGAGACCGATGACGAACAGCTCGCTGCTGTCGTTCGCCAGTTCGATGCCGCCGCAAACGACAACCCGGAGTTCGTCCTGAAGCTCGCGGCCTATGCGCGCCAGGAGCTCTACTTGCGGGACATCCCACAAGTGCTACTCGTACTGGCGGCCAACGACGACCGATTCAAGGACGACTCCCCCGAGTCGCTCATCCGCGAATGGGCGCCGGCGATCATCCAGCGGATGGACGAGACGGCCACCGCGCTCGCGGTCCACGATCAGCTGTTCGGCGGGACTGCGCCGTGGCCGCTTCGACGCGGGATCGAAGACGCGCTGGTGGAGATGGCCGACGCCTACACGCTGGGCAAGTACGACCTGTCGCGGCGCGAGGTGACGCTGCACGACGTCTTCAACCGCGTCCACCCCTCGCCCGTCGACGCCGAGCAGGAAGCGCTCTTCGAGCGGTTCATGCGTGGCGGCCTCGACGACTATCCCGACGTCGACCCGTTGCCGGCGCCGAATACGTGGGAGACGGTCATCTCCGAGCGCGGCAACACCCAAGCCGCCTGGGAACTGCTCATCGAGGATGACGAGTACACGCTGCCCATCTTCGCGTCGATCCGGAACCTCCGGAACATGCTCGAAGCCGGCGTTCCGGAGGACACCGTCGTGGATCACCTCGACCTGGAGGCCGTCCGACACGCGCCGCTGTACCCGTTCCGGTACTACCAGGCCTACACCGCGCTGCAAGACGCGGATGTCCAGGCACCGGCGGTCGAGCAGTGGCTCGAAGACGCAATTGATGTCGCGGTCGAGACGGTACCTGGCGGATTCGGCGATACCTTTGTCGCGGTCGACCTGTCGGGATCGATGGATCAGCGGCTGTCCGCGAACAGCACGCTCCGACTGAAGGAGATCGGTGCGTTGTTCGGTGCGATCCTGGCCGACCAGGGTGCTGACGTCGGCGGGTTCGGCGACGACTTCCAGACCGTTCCGATGCACGTCGACACGCCAGTCCTGCAGCGCCAAGCGGCGGTGTTGGCGATCGACGAGGACGTCGGGAACTCGACGAACGGCTGGAAGACAATCGATTACCTCCGCGAGCGAGGTGAGCCCGTCGAACGCATCGTCGTCTTCACCGATATGCAGATCTGGGACAACACGCCGTTCACGGCCCGCGATTCCCAGACGGTCAAGGACGCGTTCGATGCGTATCGGGACGAAGTGTCTACGGACACCGCGCTGTATCTCGTCGATCTCGCGGCCTACGGCGACCTGGTGACGCCAGAAGGCTACGAGAACGTCTACAACATCTCGGGATGGTCGGAGAACGTCCTCTCGTTCATCGAACACGCCGAGAAGCCGAAGCAGATCATCGATGAGATCGAGGCGTTCGAGCCGACCTAACCCTGTCCGTATTTTTTGTTTTGAGGATGCGCGAGTGGTGGAGTTCGGAAACACACGGTCGTGCCACGACCGAGACGGACGTTCGAATCGTCCCTCGCGCACTCGGAGTACAGCTCGTGGACCAATCAGCCCGTGAGGTGCTCCTCTACGGAGATGATCAGAATGGCTGTAACCAATACCAACGACTCAGCTTCGACGACAACTGCTGTCGTGACGATCCGCGTTCCCTGCGGCGCAGACGGTGATCTCGTCACCGATGCCGAGGAGCGCCTCTCACGGGTGGAAGACGTGAATGCGGTCACGATTGACGAGCTCCACAGTATCGATCCGAAGCTTTCGGCCACGATCATCACGGTCAAAATCACGCTTCACTGGACGGCGACGATGACGGATGAAGAGATCAGCGACCGACTTGCCGAGGTCTCCGGCCTGGAGTCAATCCAGTGGGCCAAATGAGTCCGTCGGCAGAGTCCCTTCTCAACTTCTAGCCTGTGTTTAGTAGGGAATGTGACAAGCTATAGGAATCCATATAGGTATACCTAAAGGCCAATTATGGCTCAATTTTGTAAACTGATATCCTGTATCACTTATAAGTGTACAGTGGATATTGTTTCACAGTGCTCTCGAAGGGCGAACTCACGATCGTCGACGCACTCATCACAGGCCGTGAAGCGACTCCTGAAGAGCTCGCAACAGACACAGGGTATACACGCGACCACATCTACCACCTCCTCGACGAGCTGATCGATACCGGGCTCCTTCGTTGAAACGCGCCGACATCACAACAAGCGAGTGGTCCAGATCACAGAGCACCCCGTTATCGAGCAATATCGGAAGCTTACAGCGGAGTTCAGTCACGTCGACTGGCCGGAGCTACTCACCCCTGCGACGATGCGCGTCTGTTGGTATCTCGATGAACCACGCCGTATCACATCAATTGCGGACCGGCTGGAGATCTCTCGACAAAGCGTCCACAAGGCGTTATCGCCGCTGAAGAACCGAGCGCTGTTGTCCCCAGCTGGCCCGGAATACGCACTCAGTGACAGCATTCAACCACTATTGGAATTCATCCAGGCAGTCGTGGTTCATGATCACCTGAATCGCGCTCGAGACCTCGCCCCAGCACCACGGTCGAATGGTGTGACCCTCACCGAGCGCTCATTCGTGTCCAGGAACGGCACGATACGGAATCGCTCTACGCGGCCGAAGAGTGGGAAGTAACAGGCCTGGCCCGGTTCGAGCAGTTCGGGTTACAGTTCTTCCTCGCTGGAGAGCCCGCGTTCTGGTATGCCCCAGAAGAGACGCTGACGCCGGCCGAAATCGTCTGCCATACCCTTGTCCTCGACATCGGATCGCGACGAGTGAGTTACTCCCTCCTACTGATCGAAGCAGAAGCAATCGCCCAACAGGAGCTGATGGACGTCGCAGCGTGGTACGGGTTAGCGGATACTATCTCAGAGATGTATCGGTACTTAGCTGGTGAAAACGAGCCACCAGCCGCAGATGGAATTTATTTGCCGAGTCGAACGGAGTACGAAGCACTCAAAGAGCAGTACGGAGTGGCCTAGGTAGTGACCTTAGCGGTAGATCCAGAGTTTGTCCTATAGGAGTAGCTATTGCTAAAACTATAGGGAACTCTCGAGCCCTTTGTCGCCTGTTTCCGGGCCGCTTCGCGAACCGCTTCGAACTCCTTGGGAGCAGCTTCCTGGAATCCAAGGCGGAGGGCAAGGCGGAGGATTTCACTCCGGTCAACGTCACCCTCCTCGATATACCAGCTGCCGCTGAAGCGCGTGGCCGACTTCCTCCAAGCGGTCAGGATTTTCCTCCAGCGCACGAATGAACGCCGCAAGAGGCCCGTCCCACACGCTGATGGTCTTCTGTTTGTCGCCGGCGTCGATGGCCTCCAACTCATCAAGGATGTCCTCGACGAGATCACGCTTTGCGTCTTCGGCAGCCGCCTCTTCGATTCGGTCACCGTGGGACGTCTGTTCGCGAAGGGCCGCAAGATCGTCGTCGTCCTCAGCCATGGTGTTCACCTCCGAGCCGTTCGACAAGCGTTTCAGCGGCAGCGAGATACGCCTCACGGGCCCGGCGTGCTGTCGTCGACGGCTCTTCGAGCGCAAACGCAGTCTGGCCGCGGTCCGCAGCGTTTCGAATGTCTTGTGAATACGGGACGTAGTCGGGCGCGATAGCGTCCGGATACTCCGACTCAAACGCGTCCAAGTACTCCTCGGCGAGATTTGTTCGGGTATCGACCTTGTTCGGAAGTACGAGCGCGAGCTCGATGTCGACGGCGAAATTGTCGGCGATCTTCCCGAGGTCGCGACGGAGGGCATCGGCCTGCTCGGCCTCGAACAGGCCCCATCTCGACGGGCGTGATGACGTGGCGGGCGGCCCACAGTCCGTTGTACGCGACGTTGTTCGTCATCCCCGGGAGGTCGACCAGGACGACGTCATAGCCGAGTGGGTCGACGTACTCGTCGAGGAACTGTTCGAGACGACTGTAGCGCTCACGCGCATCGTCGATGTTCCCGAGTTCAGCGTCAAGGGTGTCGAGTCCGGGATGTGCCGGGATCAGATCGGGTCCTTCGTCAGTGGAGACAACGAGATCAGCCAGAGTGTCGTCGCCGAGCTTCTCGGCGATCGTCCCCCACGCGTCGTCGAAGACCGTGCTGATGTTCGGCCATGCCTCGTCGGCCTCGATCCGCGCCTGGTAATCGCCCCAGACGCCGAAATGCTTCGCGAGATCGCCCTGCTTCCCGGCGAGGTCGATAAGCAGGACCTCGTGCCCGAGCTCCTCGAGGGCGACGCCGAGGTGGGCGACGGTCGTCGTCTTCCCGGTGCCGCCTTTGTCGAGGAACGCGGCGGCGCGTAGTGTCTCGCTCATCGTAGTACGCCTATAGTGTCTCCTATAGAGAAGCCTGTAGTCTTAAAACCACGTCAGACATCGGCCCTATTCAGACTATAGGATTACCTATAGACAATATAAAGCAGTTCTTGCGCAGCTCAGTGGAACGGTAGCGTCTCCTCACTCACCGGCTGCGTTCAGCGCACTGTTCAGCTCGAAAAGTTCCTGAACGGCATCGCTCTTGGCGACCTGATACCGGCAGGGTGACGAGTTCGCCACTTCCTCGACGATCTCGGTTTCTACCAGAAGGTCGATGTACTTACTCACTGTCTGCCGGGTAACGCCAGCATAATCCGCGAGCTCCGTCTTGGTGAACTCTCGGCCCGAGGGGAGCGTGAGAATGGCGTCGATGAGGATTGGGACACTCTCGTGCTGAAAGAGATACAAGACACCGCTCGGATTCTCCAGGCGGGCCTCCTTGGTGTCCTTCTCCGCTGCTGGATGTTTCTGAGATGACTCGCTCATACTGCTGGTTTACCGGTGATAACACATACCTGTTGTCCCGGACGTTAATGCGCATTAACACACTCTTGTGAGCGGGCCGTCAAGTAGTCCACCGAAACGGGAGCAACAACCACAGTGCGTGGCAAACACTCTTGAAGGACGGCTCGACGAACACCCCGCCTGGCCAGCCAATATCTTCAAATTAGAACTCGAGGGCAGCCGGAATGACGTGCCGTGTCGATTCCAGATTTGCGTCAGTCATTCTCGAGAATGGCAACAATATCGGAGAGATCGAAGAGACGGAGGTCATCACGCTCGTCTGCAGCTTCCTCAACGGAGCGTTTGAAACCAGAACGACTGAACAAGGCGAATTCATATGTCGGCTCATCACCTCCAGAGGGGGTCCAGTCGATGTGCTCCACGTCGTCTTCGAGATTCGAAAGCACGTCATAGCTGAGGGGGGTGCTGGTGAATTTCGCTTCGCCAGCGATGAGCGTTGACTCATCAGTTGGGGCGACGACATCCACCTCCCGGCCCTTGTACCACCACTGGCGTGGCACCTGTGTGAGCTGGTAGTCTGCATAGAGCGCCGGCACCGCTTGGTGACAGAGCGATTCGAACGTTTCGCTGACGAAGTCGGGCAATTCCGGTTCGATAAGATCCGCGTAGGCGTTCTCGCCGTAGAGTTCGTACTGCCCCCCGCGGCCGTAGAGATACCGGAAGTAAAACCGGAATACTGGATCCCGAATCTGGTATCGCGTCCGCTTGCTGCGTGCCGGGTCGGCGAGTGCTGGATGGTGTTTCTCGATGATCTGGAGCGTTTCCAGCCGATCAAAGTAGTACGACGTGTTGGTACTCTCGATGCCGGCTCCCTGGGCGATCTCGTTTCGACTGCGGTTCCCGCTGGCCATCGATTCCAGTACCGAAAAGTACGTGTTCACCTCGTTGAGTTCCATCTGGAGGACGGTTTCAGGCTCATCGTGGAGTGGGCCATCCGGGTCGCACAGCAGCCGCGTGATGTTCTCTCCGAGGTTCTCTGATGGATCGAGTGGGCTGAGATATCGGGGTGTACCGCCGAAGACGCCATAAACGAACACCCGTTCTTCGGGATCGTACGTCGGCACGAACTCTTGGATGGAGCGAAACGGCAGCTGGGCGAGTTCGAGACGGCCATTCGGTGTCTGAGATACCCGGCCGTAGAGTGGCGCACCGCCATCGAGGACGTGGGTATGAATCATACCGATCGCAGAGCCTGTGAGTACGAGCGTCGCCTGACTCTCGTCGACAGCGGTATCCCACAGGTGTTGAATCACCGATGGAAGCCCCTCATTCGATTCGATGAGGTACGGAAATTCGTCGATGACGATGATGGCGTCTCTGTCGGTGAGGTACGTTAAGAGCGGTTCCCATTCCTCTTTGACGGCCGTGATGTCTGGATAGGTCGTTGCTGCTGCCTCGACAAATCGCCTGAGCTGTGTCGTCGCCGTTCCCTGAACTGCCTGATAGTATACGGCATCGTCGCGGTCGGCAATCGATTGGCGGACGAGTTCGCTCTTGCCGATCTGCCGGCGCCCGTAGATAATGGCGAGTTCTGCAACGTCGCTCTCGTAGAGGGCCTGCAACCGATCGAGTTCATCGAGACGATTGACGAACTGGTCCATACTCCTCGTCGTGGCGGGGGATACATACGTGTTTCGAGGTTCAGAGGTAGAACTATAATAGTCTGGGCAATAATCTTCTGGGCTCTAAGTTAGAGCGAAGACAGTCGTCGATCATCCTCTTACAGACAGAGAATTATTATGCTAATTCCTCGTTCATTTACCTATGGACACCGGGGACGCGGATCCCTTCGCAGAGCAACAGCGGTTATTTGAGCTTCTCTCACAGGACACCCGACAGCTCATCGTCCAAGAACTCCTCGGCCACCCTGCCCACCTCATGTCCCTCGCGGAACTCGAGTACATGACGGGGAAGAACCGTGTGACAATCAGAAACCACCTCGACACGCTACGCGACGAAGACATCCTCGCACAGTACATATTCGAGCCGAACAAGGAAACTCGGGGACTTCCAGCGCAGTTCTATGGGTTCACGGAGCGTGGTGTCGAGATCCTTCACGACTACAAATACCTCCGAGGGGTTCCAGTTGCTCGAGCCCTCTATGAGAACACCCGGAAAACGGAGAAGATCCAGCGCCACGAAGCGGCGCCACGTCCGGACCTGCCGCCGGCTGTTGCGGCAGCACTCGAGATTGACGAGCCAGATCTCGACGACGTCGACGTCGGTACGGGTCGATAACTTGCCGACAAGATAACGCGCTATCCGAGGTAGAATCCCTAAATGGTGTCCTATAGGTTTCCTATAGAATTGTCTATAGGAGGGCCTATACAGGCGGATTAATTGGAGGAGACTTCCAAACGAGGAGAGTCGAGAGCGTTCGTTACCAGATTGTCGTCGTAGGACGAAACGAACAAGGAGAGCCCAGTAGCCAAGCTCAGCGTCTGACTCGTTTCTCAGCTTACTCGGTTGCGTGTCCCGGACGTGGCGCTTGTGCATACTTATCGATCTCGGGCGTAGTGTCCAGCCGCGTATACATATCCTGCAACGTCGCTTCGGCTCGCAAGAGGCCCGCCTCCGACAGCAACGCTCGTCCCTCCTCGGTCAGCCCGTAGAAGCGCCAGGGAAGATCACGCTGTCGACGGTCGTCGGGAAGCACCCGCTCTTCGACGATATCTTCCTCGATCAAGATCTCGAGATGCTCCCGGATCGTACTCTGGCTCTTGCTGGGGTTCACGTAGGTGAGTTCCTTGAGCGACGGTAACTGCTTCGGATGGGACAGGATATTCTGAATCAAAACGAAGCGGGTCTCCTGAGTGACGGTGTTGAGACGCTGGCGCTGAGTTTCAACGGTGCTGTTCTCAGATCGGAGATCGTCCGTGGCGTATCCGAGTTCGAGGGATCAGATGGCATAGTAGGCGTTCGGAATCATAGGCTGACCGTTGATTCACGCGGAGCTATGACTGCCTGAATGTTAACTACTTTGGCGAGCACCGAATTGGTATAGACCAAGCCAAAAAGAGACGGTCACTCCGTGACCGGCCCTTTGTACTCCCAATCGAGACTGTCCCCCTGCCGACGAACGACGTACTGGTAGGGGCCATGCAGTGCCCCGGATTGGCATTTGCAGTTGTCCTTGCCACAGCTGACCTTCTTGATCACCACGGTCCCACTACTCGATTCTTCGACAGCTTCGATCGATTCACCCTCGCCGGCGTCGATATCCTCAGCGGCGACATCCTGGCGGTACTCGAGGAGATCGTCGATCCAGTCCTGAAGAGCACGCAAATCCGTGTCGTCCTGCTTCGGGACGCCCTCAGCGAGATATTGCGGCAACCCCTCTGGAGCTGGTGCCCGTGTCGGCATTGTCTTACCAAACGCTAAGCCCCGTTAAGGAATAAATGTTTGGTAAGATTCGGAGACACCCTCCAGCGTTTCCGAAGTAAACACCGTTGACGTCAACGCTATCGTGTGATTATCACGAGTTTAGTAGCAGCGGAAGAGATGGATCCATCGGCTGAGCCACCCCTCCGTCGGTTCCGGAGCTAATGGTTGTGACGCTGATCCAATCGTTCCGAAGGCTGATGTGACGTACACAGTAACGGCTGTCGTCCAAGGAGTCGTTGACCTCGATGGAGACTCACACTCCCTGCCACGCAGTATGAACTGACTCGGAGCTGAGAGACGCTCGAGGGGAGAAGCCGCAGGACAAATCAGAGAAGATAGAGTCCACGAACCCTCCACCGTTTCCGAAGCTTTTGCTGACGGCCAGTAACGCGAACCCTCACTCCACCATTTCCGGAGCTATCCACGTGAGAAGGAAGGGGGCCACGACAGAGACGGCATAGATTGCCGAGAAGACGATCCGCTCCACGAGTTCTGTCCTTCCACTCTAAACATATTCTTTTTCTAGAGTGTTGTTTTTGCGGCATTGCGGTTACTGTTTTTCGGTAAGTGTCTTAGTTCTTTTGTCTTGTATAGTGTCTCTGCTGAATGGAAGCCCCACGTCATTTCGATAGCTTCGGAAACAGTGGAGTGAGAGGGTATTATAAAGAAACGGAGCTTCGGAACCGGTGGTATGGCTATCCCTTTTAACTCACTGAGCTTCGGACGCTCCGGAAACTAAGGAAGCGGTGGTTTTATCATATCGTCCCGTGTGGCGGTTTATCATGGGGATGTTCCAACGAGACCGTCAGGTGTTCGCTGATGCCGAACCACTTGACGACTCCTATGAGCCCGAGGATATCCGGGAACGGGACGAGGAACTCGAAAAATATCAACGAGCCCTCCAGCCGATCATTGACAACCGCCCGACGTCGAACATCTTTCTGTACGGCAAGACGGGAACGGGGAAGACCGTCGCGACGAAGTTTATGCTGTCCCATCTCGAGAACGACGCGGCCGAGTACGACGACGTCGATCTCTCGACCGTCTGGGTCAGCTGCGAGAACCTCTCCTCGTCCTACCAGGTCGCCGTCGCCCTCGTCAACGAACTTCGCGAAAGCCAGGACAAGGACCGCATCAGCACCACCGGCTACTCTCAGCAACGCGTCTTCGACATCCTCTACGAGGAACTCGACGCGCTCGGCGGTACCGTCGTAATCGTCCTCGACGAAATCGACAACATCGGCCACTCCGACGACATCCTCTACGGGCTCCCACGAGCACGGTCGAACGGTTACGTCGACGACGTCCGCCCGGTGATCGTTGGCATCAGCAACGACTTCCAGTTCCGGGATAACCTTTCGCCGAAGGTCAAGGACACACTCGCCGAAAAAGAGATTCTCTTCCCCCCATACGACGCGAATCAGCTACGTTCGATTCTCAACCCACGTGCCGAGAAAGCGTTCCACGACGATGTCCTCGCCGAAGATGTCGTCCCGCTCTGTGCGGCGTTTGCCGCCCAAGACACGGGATCGGCCCGACAGGCGATCCGACTGCTCCGTGAGGCCGGCGAGCTCGCGCAAGCCGCCGATTCTGACACCGTGACTGAGGAGCACGTCCGGGACGCCCAGGACGAGCTCGAAAAGAACCAACTCTACGAGGGGATGCAGGAACTCACGACACAGGGACACGCCGTCCTCTGTGCGCTCGCGTACCACCAGGCGCTCGATGACGTCCCCATCCGCTCTCGCGATCTCTACGAACGATACGTGAAGATCTGCGACCGACTTGACGCCGACAGCGTGAGCGAGCGCCGTGTTCGCGACCACCTCTCGGATATGAATATGCTCGGGCTCATCAGCGTCTATGAACGGAATGAGGGGCTTTCGGCTGGGCGGTATCACGAGTACGAACTCGACGTTCCGCTGAAAGCCGTGCTGGAGGTTCTCCTGTCGACGACTCGGTTCGAAGAACTCGCGAACATCATCGAGTCGACGGCCGACGATAACAACCTCCTCCAGTCGGATATCTCCGACTACTGAACCAAGTTTCGTGATTTCTAACGTGGTACTGAGTTCCTGAAAGCTCCGGAAACGACGGAGGGTGGGTTTGTCCTAAAACTCCGAAAATAGTAGAGTGAGAGCGTATACCGCTAGGAGTGTCTCACCAAACAAGTTGAACCAATAGTGCTGAAGAGTTTGGTAAGACCAGTCGAGCTGTATAGTGGAAGCTTCGGAAATGGTGGAGGGGTAGCAAAGCTTCGGAAACACCGGAGGGTACAATCCTCATTTTGGTCAGTTCAAAACAGTACGTATGGAGACCGCGAGACAATCCTGTCGAATAAGATGTCCGGGATGTCTTGTCGGAGATCATTCGCGTGACGCTGAACGAGAGGCTCCAAAGGAAATAGACAGATCACACCCCCACCACCGTTTCAGCAATTCCCGTGGGAAATAGTGGGCACGGCCGATTCCAGATCAAACACACGATACAGTACAAGAACACGCTGGTTAGCCGATGGGTACTTGATCCACTCTCTAATCTGGGTGAATTGCTGAAACGGTGGTGAGGGGTCCCGGGACCATTCGTTACTCTTCTCAACCCCAAATCGAATGTTGATCACTCTCCAGTTTCCAGTTACGCGCTCACTCCGATTTTGGGTGTGATGTTCTTCCAGCAAAATTAATTCTTGAAACAGTGGTGGGTGTCTCTCACCTCAATTGCCCAGAATCTTACCAAATTTGAAGGTGCACAACGATGCGAACTGTTAGATAAGACTGCGAGTCGCCGATAAGCTTCGGGAACGCCTCGTGTTGAGAGGGTAGTCCATCAAACGCGTGTGAACAGTAGCGACGGTATCGCGGCTAAGCGGTCGAACTGTCGTACATCTCTTCGAAGGCTTGCTCGCCACGGATCAACTCGTCGACGCCGTCAGTGAGCGTCACCTCGCCGAAGACGGTCGCTCGATAATACGTGTACAGGCCGTCCTGTCCGCGCTCCGTACGCTGGCGTTTCTCGACGAGGCCGACGTCGACGAGCTTGTTGAGATGGTAGTGAAGTGTACTGTCGTCGATGTCGAGTGCGTCCTCGAGTTCTTTCGGACTCATCTCGCCGCTGTGAACGAGTCGATAGAGGATCTCATAGCGGGTGCGGTGACCGACAGCTGCGTGCATATCGAGGTACTCCTCAAGGCTGAGAATGCTCTCCTCGGGGAGTAGATCTGCCGGATCGTCCGGGGCGTCGCCACCAACCGTCCGTGTTTGATCCGTCGCCATCGTACGTCACGCTATGCGTCGGAGACGCTTAGTCGTTGTCAAGCCGAGAATTCCCAAAAACACCTTTATTTATATACTCTCCCTGAATAGGCCCGATATGCCCGTCGAAATCACGCGCGAGCTGATCGCTGACCGGCTCGGGCGTGTGACATACGACCGGTTTCTCTTCTATCTGATGGGGCCGTACAAGTCGTTCAACCTCAACTACGTCCTCAGCGAGGAGGACCGTCGCGAGATCGACATCGACGATCTTCCTGGACCGTTACGCCGGCTCTTCAGGAATAAGGACGACATCAACGCGGCACAGGCACTCTTGCGACGTGTACAAGGGGAACTTCGGACCGACCCGGGAGTGAATGCATTTCTCGCGCTTGACGTCGACATCGACACAGACGACGTCGATGCGGTGACTCAGAGCATTGAGTACGCCCGGTGTAGCAACGCGACCGCGTTCGTAGTGCCGTTTCTTGGCCACAATTTTGGCGTCGGCGAAGAGGCCGGCAGTATTCTCGAAAACCTCGCGGCAACCCACGGGGAGCGGTTGATTTTCGTCCACGAGGATGACGTGACGAGTGCGATGATCCGGTCGGCGTCCGTCCGGTGGGATTTGCGCGTTGAAACCTACGAGACTGAGGACGAACTCGTGGCCAAACTACGGCGGTTCGCCGGCGGAATCATGCATCGCGAACGGCGAGGGGAACTCGATCAGCTGGAGTGAAAACGAATGGATCTTTGAAGCTATCTTACCAAATAGAGGTCCCTCAACCACGATATTGATTTGGTACGACCTGACTTATTCGAGTGCGTCTCGAAAGGCATCAGGGAGTAGCGATCCCGGCTTCTCCGCGTGAAACGCGACGTTTTCGTACGCCTGGTCAATGTGTTTCTGCACGGCCTCATTGTCGTGGTCCTCGGCCAGCGTCTCTAACTCCGTCAGCATCGTCTGTAGTTCGTCATCGGCGCCGATCATCTCTGCCGTCACGGCCAGCTCTTTGAGAGCCTTGGCTGCGGCGCGTCGGACTCGTCCATCGTTGTCGACGAGAGTCTCTAGGTAAAACTCGCGAAGCCGGCGGCGGTGGGTTTCGATTTCCTCGAGTGTCCAGTCACCCGGTAATGCCTCATCAGTGAGTTCGGTGCCGACTGTTCGGAACGCAAGTCGTGGATACAGCGCGGCCGCAAAGCGAACGACAGACTGACGTTGATACCCATCACCACTCTTGTAGAGCTCGCGACACCGCTCGAAGCAGTCCTCGAAGAGAGCTGCTCGCTCCTCGAGATCCAGGTCCTCGATCTCGTTGATCGTACGATTCACACGATCGGTGTCACCCGAAGCCAGTGCAGCAGCGAACGCGTCGGGTGTCTGGTCCATAATCGTGTGTTCTCTACCGACCTGTGTAACTCCTCGGACTACGACCGGGAACGGATGGGTGGACATCTTTGTGGAATATTGACCTTGCTGAGAACCGTGTACTTCGCTCGTCTGGCCGCCACGGGACCGGGTATACTTGTACAGACAGGGAGTAGCAACTGCTATGGCGGACGACGATGAGCCGGTGCAACACTGTCGACTGGATACGGGTGTGGATATTCCGAATGCGCTCGAGGCAGCTGGGATCGAGTATCTCGACGTCGACGACACCCGGACGATTGTCATCTATCAAAGTGCCATTCTTATGGTCACGGCTACTGAAGGGGACGCATCGGCCGCCCAGGCGTTCGATGTCGCACTCTGGGAGCCGCCGGTGGAGGACGCTGATCGCGACCCTGTTGATCTCCTCACGACGTTTATAAACGACATAGTAGCCACCGTGGATGGATCTCGCCGGTGAAACACACCTGTGTTGGGTGGTTGAGATTGGTTTGAACATCTCAAAATCGGACTGTGCTGTTCGCTACAGCACGGGCGTCTCTTACCAAACAGACCCACTTCGGTGTGTTAGTCAAGATAAGCCTGGTACAATAGCGAGTCTACTGCTATTTTAACTGTTACCGGAGTATTGGTAACTGCCAGATGTACGAGGTACTCGACGACACGGCGGCGCAGATCGTCCTCGCCGTCGAGAGTGGTGACTCTATCCGCCGTGTCGCCCAACACCTCCACACGCCGTACGAGACGGTGCGACAGGCCGTCAATCGGCTGGAAGACGCAGGCTATGTCCGCTATGACGACGGCCTCGCTGTCGTCGACGAGCGCGTACGCGACGCAGCGCTCGAGCTCGCCGCTGCCAGTGCCGGCGTCAGTCCACCCTCCGTCGAGGAAACGTACGTCATCCCACAGTTCAGTGACTGGTCGTTCGCGTTCACGCGGATCGACGCCGTCTACGTGTGGACGCAGGGCGGCTACCAGGTCGGTCGCGAGCCCGACGATTATCCGCTGTTCCTCGCTGTTCGTGAGCAGGACGTCGATGCCTGGGAGGCGTTTTTCGAGTCGTTCGACCTCCCCACTGCTTTCGAACGACAGCCCGGAGACGAGTTGGACGGACCGCTGCAGATCGTCCTCGAGCCACGCGCGTCACTCGATATCGAGCACGTCGAAGGGTACCCGGTGATCCCAAGAGCCGAGACGATCGAGTATATGCGCGAGAACTACGCCCAGTTCCAGTCGGGGCTGGCGATGCTCGACCGGATGTACGAGGATCTCGATCTTGACGTTGCCTACCGTCAGCTACCCACCGCTGAAGTGGTGGGCTTGTCGGTGGACTCCCGTTCAAACTCCAAGCTGGAGTAGACACTGGACGTGTCGCTCACGTTCAACGTCCCCGACTTCAGGGCAAGCTGACCGTTGCCCAACCCATCGGGACGTTTGCCCGATGGTAAAGCTAACAGGCGGAGGCCGACGTTCTTCGCCGCGTTGTAGTCGCCGTCCACCTCGTACCCACACTCGTTGCACGCGAACCAACCGTCCGAGTCGCGGTTCGTGTTCGACTGGTGGCCGCACTTCGAGCAGGTTTGAGAAGAAAACGCAGGGTTGACCGACGTCGACTCGAATCCCGTACTCGGCGGCCTTGTATTCAATTTGCGCTTGCAGTTCACGGAACGCCCAGTTGTGCATCTGTCGCTTCAATTGGTTGTCGTGGGTGTCCATCCGCTCGCGGATGTGGGTCAGGTCTTCGACGGCGATGTACGAGCAATCGCGCCGCAGGGCTTCTTCCACGATTCCGCGCGATATGTTGTGCAGGCGATTCAGGACGAAGCGGTTTTCCCGTCCCGACAGTCGCTGCAACGCCTGCCGAGCGGAACGGGTGCCTTTGTCCTGAAGGCTTCGTCGCACGCGGAAATAGTGGTTCTGCCCCCACAGTAGTTCGCCACCGTCGAAGAACCGTCCTGTGCTGGTCACGGCGACGTTCTTCAGGTTCAAATCCACACCGAGCACGCGGTCGCCGTCGCGCTTGTCTACTTCTTTCTGGATGACGATGTGGAGATAGAACGCATCCTCGTCAGGACGGTAGTGGAGCGTCCCCATCCGTTTCTCGTAGTCGTCGTCTTCGAGGTACGACCGCTGGTACTCACCGAGTACGAAGTCGGCCTCGACACGCCCGTTTTACCGTCGAGAGTGTGGCGTACTCGTCTTTGATTGTCAGAGTGCGTTTGTCGTAAACGGCAGAGGGTTCATTGAACGAGGGAAGCGGGCGGTTGTTGCCTTTCTCCCCACTCCGCGACGGTGCTTTTCATCGCTTCGACGGCTTTCGAGTAGGCCCGTACCACGAGGTTGGCGGGCAGGTCGGTTTCGTCCCGCAGGTCGTGGTATACTTCGTCGTGGATGGTTGATTTGTTGAGAATCAGGTCGCCATCGTCGTCTCTGCCGTGATCGATAGTGTAGTTGGCGGCGGTGTTGAACTGCTGGATGGTCTGATGGAGGTCGTCACGCCGCTCTTTGGGTACGTTGAGTTTGACCGGAACGGTGCGTTTGACCTCCATCGACCTTCACATGCGTACCCTTTGTTTATATATTCTATGTCAGCGTTGGGGAGTCGGCCTTGCCATAGCTAGTGGGTTAGCTCATAGAGCTTACGCGCTTCCTCCCAGGGATAAAGCGGTGTGCTTCCGTGCTGTTACCGCTATGTAAAACCGAGCGTACCTAGGCAGATACGCAAATCGTGCGAGACTTTATACCTCGGCAGAGCCAAGATTTGTTTGACCAATGAGTCTGGACGACGCTGTTGAAGAAGCTCTCGCAACATACGGGATGTCGCGGAGCGAAGAGGCCGAAGAAACCGGCCGCACGGTCGCGACGCTCCAGGACTAACGTACGCTGCTTACTCGAGATTCCGGATTTTCTCTGCGAACTCCGCTTTAGATAGTCCGGGGGTTTCCATCAGCTCGGGGTTGTCGGTGCGCTCAACCGCCTCTTCGACGAATCCGACCCAGAGCTCCTCGTGCGCTGTTGCGTAGACTGTCTTCGCTTCTGCGGGATACATATCCAGCTCGTATGCCGTCAGGTCGATCTGGACCTCGTGTTTCCGCTCAAGCGTTGTCGCTCCGAACTCAGAGAGATGCTTGAGGAGCACATTCTTCCGACGAACCGTCAAGAGACGCTTTGACTCGTTAATATACTCGTTTACCCACTCCCGCCAGTCGTATGTCTCTGAGTCGATTTCCACGGAGGTCTCTGGCATCGAGAAATCCGGAGCAATCCGACGGAGGTAGAACTGAATCAGGGCAACAGCAGTCCGATGGTTCGCATTCGGAAGCGCGTGTTTGAGAATGAGATTTGAGGCGAGACGGCCTGCAACATCAGTCGCGTTGCCCTCCCACGACACCCGGTTGAGCGCGTCTGGGAGTGCATCGATGTCGATGTTCTTGTACGCTTCAACGGGAACTCCTTCTTCTTCCTCGTTCTGGGCTATGAGTGCTTGATAGATCTCGAGGAGCCGAGCAACGATGGTACCGTTATCAGCACCCATCTCTGAGAGTGCCTCGCCAAGATCGAATTCGAGATCCCCGACGTCCCCACCACCGACGCGAGACGTATAGATACCGAAGAACTCGCTGTCAAGATCGTACTTGCGAACCTTCACCGCCACGTCATCGTCGTACTCGACCATTCTAGCAACGATCTCCGATGGAGTCTCGTGGACAAAATCAAGAGAGAACTGATTGTTGCCCGGATGATGATAATAGACGTGACCCATCTACTTGATTCGCTGTACTTGGGGAGCATCTTAATTCACGCTACCTTTCGGACCGACCTGGCATCAGGATTCCATCGAATCGAGTCTCTCCCAGTCGACGTTGATTCGGAGACGATACTCACTGTCGTAGCGTCCCTGTTCGTTTCGCGTTGGGTCGAGCAGCGAGTACCCACTCGTGAATGACTCGAAGAGCGTCTCACGCGTCGGGAGGTCGATATCCAGTTCGTCTGCCAGGTAGACGATTCGCTTGGTCGCAGCGCCGTTGTCGAGTCGCTGGAGATACTCACCGACCGTCGTCCACGAACAGTCCCGATCGTCCGCGGCGACCATCGCCTGTGCGAGTTCGCGGATGCCACCACCAAACTCGGGATGGTCGGCACAGTCAACGAGCGTCTTCTCTATGTCTGCGACGTCCACGGCGGTACCCTCGATGACCGTCGGCTCGTACCCGAAGAATTTGCGCTCGGTGACCGTCACGACGCGATAGGGGACGCCGTGGATCTCCCGACTCTGTGCCCGGGAGGGGGTGACGACGTACACCGTCCGGGGCACTTGTTCGGTCAGCCCGTGGTGGTCAAGGGCGGTGTAGTAGCCGACGTACATGGGCTCGGCAACGTGCGAGGCGATGAGATACTCGTGCGTCGTATACAGACCCTCTTCACCGGCCGCGAGCGGGATGATGAGGTATCGACCGGGGAACAGTCGGTCCAGCCATCCTTTCTCAGTGAGCCGGGAGGCGATCTCTCGGGCGGTGTTCGGGGCGACCTCTAGGGTCGTCTCGATGTCGTCGACGGAGATGATCTGGTTGCCCGCGCCAGCGAGTCGTGAGAGAAGTCGGCTCTCACGGGTGGACAGTCCCTGTCGTATATTTTGCGTGTCTTGTGAGTCGTTCATCCCTGCACTTTAGACATAGACTATGAAAACGAGCGGGGCTTCAACATTGCTCATCCGCAATTTGGCTGGATAGAAGGCTTTCGCAGAAGAAGAATCTGAGTCAGTCAGTACTGCTCGACGTCGATAACTTGTTTCGTCTCCCCATAAGCGAGATCCCCATCCCCGGAGACGACTGGCGCGTCTTACTTTGGTGTCTGGCTCAACGGACAGAAGCCGGACTGAGATGACCTGTAGGCCGATGGGGCTTCAGTCGGAACGTCATTCTATTCGTTCGAGCAAGGATCTCGTCTTCACGGCGCTTCTACAGAGGATGATTTAATTACGCACAGCGAACCATTACACAAGCAAAATGTCGAATTCAACTGACCCTGCTGCCGTGGCTCGCGATATTGAAACCGGTGACAAGGTACGATTCCATTTTGACGGGAGCTTCAGTACGCACCAGTATCAACCAAGCTCTCCGTTTGAAACTGAAGTCTCGCTATCGTTGTCTCTCCCTGACAGCGAAACAGAGAACCCGACGACTCGAATTGATGTTCAACCACCAGCTGGCGACCAGAAAGCTGACACCTACTTTTTTGAGCTTATCACACCCGCTACCAAGGATTCATTCGCATTCGTCTTTAGCTAAACGAAGAACCGCCATACAGTAGTAGTCTATCACGGCTTCTTTCCGAGAGGAATGAGGAAGCCGAGTCTGTGCACGACAACGGCTCCTCATCTCGGATTATGCGTCGGCTCACTACGCTCTTTCCATCTGAGTTTCTCGAAGACCACGCCGAGGAACTCGGCGTGGTCGAGCGAGAGAGCAAGCTTCAGATACCTGTTCTCGTCTGGGCGTTCGTGTTCGGCTTCGCCGCAGGCGAATGCCGAACACTTGCTAGCTTCAGACGCAGCTACAACTCCACAGCTGATGAGACGATATCTCCCGGCGGTTTCTATCAGCGATTGACGCCAGCACTCGCGGCGTACCTCCGCGACCTCGTCGAGCGTGGCCTCGACGAGGTCGCTGCTCCCGACGCTGTTGACGCTGATATCGACCGTTTCAGGGACGTGATGATCGCGGATGGAACCGTGCTACGGTTACACGAGTTCCTTGCCGATGAGTACGAAGCTCGGAAAGAGGAGCAGGCTGGAGCGAAGCTCCACCTGCTCCACAATGCCACCGAGCAGACAATCGAACAACTCGACGTGACGGACGAGAAAACGCACGACAGCACGTTATTCAAGACGGGTTCGTGGCTCGATGGACGGCTTGTGCTGTTCGACTTAGCGTATTTCAAGTACCGCCGCTTCGCGTTAATCGATGAGAACGGCGGATACTTCGTAAGTCGGTTGAAAGAGAGCGCGAACCCAGTAATTACCGAGGAATTACGGGAATGGCGCGGCCGCGCCATTCCCTTGGAGGGCAAGCAGATCCATGACGTCGTGGAAGATCTCGACCGCACGTACATCGATGTTGAGGTCGAAGCCGAGTTCAAGCGAGGGCCGTACGACGGAACGCGGTCACTGGATACGAAGACGTTCCGCGTCGTCGGCGTCCGCGATGAGGACGCCGACGACTACCATCTCTACATCACGAATCTGTCGAGAGAAGAGTTCTTCCCGGCGGATCTTGCGACAATCTATCGGTGTCGGTGGGAAGTTGAGTTGCTGTTTCGTGAGTTGAAGACGCAGTACGAACTGGATGAATTCGACACGAGCAACCCGGATGTTGTCGAAATTCTGCTGTACGCAGCGTTGCTGTCGCTGTTGGTGAGCCGCGAGTTATTGGATCTGGTCACCGAGCAGGCCGACGATGAGATCGTGTTTCCGCCGGAACGCTGGGCGGCGACCTTCCGGTCGCACGCCCAGCTCATCCTTCACGAACTCGGTGAGTATCTCGGCTTCTCACCGCCACCGTTGTTAGAACGGTTAATCGAAGACGCTCAGAAGATTCACAAGCAACGGCCAGTGGTGCAAGAAACGCTCGTTACTGCTACACAACCGAGGGGAGAGGCTTAGCTAAAGACAGATGGGCCCGTCATTTCCAGCGCAATCGAGCCGATACGCACAATCAACAACGACAGCGCGAAGATGATCAGTAGTGACAGTATTGAGTATGTGGCAGCCATACCAAGAGATAGGTTACCCCATTAGTAAGAAGTAACCACCGATGCGAACAGTTCACGCTCTGTATCTGCCAATTCCCACACTTCGAAACTGAGTGACGTCGTTTCGCGCTGTGTATGCAGCACAGCCACCGAAACATCACCGACCATTGTCAGAAGTGGCGTGCGAAATACAGAGGATGAGTTCAGGACAGTAAGTGCCTGATTTAGTGATCTCTGGCTGAATTGGGCGATACGTTTGTATCCAGCTTCACTAACCCCTCCAACTGTGTGACACCCGGTTCGGCATCGCGTGATGGAGAATCCTTAGCGATTTAGGAGCACGATCTCGCCGTCGCTTTGGATCCGAATCTCGTAGTCGTGATACTCGAAGTGCACGTATCCTGATGTTTGTGGTGCGTCATTCTTCGGGAAGCGAAACAAGGCATCCAACGCGTCGGGGTCAATCACAGAATACAGCGGCGGGGACAACTCAACGGGATCAACGCTTTCCAAGTCGGCGATCAGGTCGATGACCATAGCGCTCGGGTTCTCGGCATCGTCTACTGTGATGGACGACTGCACTTGGTTCTCCGTTTCCATCATTACATCGGTTCTTCTTGATCCCCTCAGTTGTTTCGTCGAATAATCCACCCGTTTTAACGGGTGCGCGAAATCAGGCCGCATCGCGGATCTCATCCGGATGCGTCGTCAAACAGCGTCGCGAGGATCTTTGCGTTAATTCGGCGCAGATGGGTCGATAACGTCGATGGAGCAATTCCGAGTTCGGCGGCAACGTCCTCCGCACTGACACCACCTTTGTCGTAGTAGCCTAGCTGGGCCGCGACCCGGGCGACCTCCAGTTGACGCTCGGTCAGTGCTGCTTTGATGGCGACGCTCTCTTCTATCTGCTGGGTCCCGGAACTTCGGAGCGTCTCCAGTTCGAACTGAATGTCCTCGGCGCGACAATGGTCCCAAAATGAACTGAGGTGGTCTCGCTCAGCCGTCTCCAACCGAAAGTGCCAGTCGCGGCCGGCACTTTCGATACTGATGACGTGGATCCTGAGGTCGGAGAGCGTCGGGGTGACGAATGTCGTCGTCGGACTGTGCTGGACACGGTACAACCGCGTGTCGCCGAAGTCCATCGTTTGGGTCCACTCACTAACCGTGTCGTCGTGCTCGAGTGCTGATTCGAAGGTCCGGAAGTCGACGTCTCTTACCCGATAGAGGACGGCCGGCACGTCTGCGGTTGTCGCTGGGCGAATTGACTCCTCCGTGATCGATGCGGTCGGGATTGCTTTGAGTGTCGGCCCGAGGGGTAAATCGGGATGGGTTAGCACGACATCGGCAATGAAACTCCCCGGCACTGGTGAAGGTGGATACTATTCATCTTGGGGAGAAATCTCTTTCGTTCCCTGTATCAATGAAACAGGAGATGAGACAGTCTGAAGAATATGCTGCCATAGTGACCAATTCTACTTGTCGAATGACGCTCGTTGGTTATTGACCGATACGCGCTGTGTCTGCAGCATGGCCTCGCCAAATTGTTACTATCTGAGGGCTTCAACAGTGCCACATGCGCGAGATAACGGAACGCTATACGTCCGAACGCCGGAAGCCGTCCCCCGCTTGCCGCTGATAAATTTATAATGCTACACATTATCACCCATATTCGGGGAGAGACATTATGGTACCACCATTTCATCTTGGTCCGGGCTCCCGGATTATTCACGTCCAACGAGCGGGCCCGACTCCGAATATAGTCGAACCACAGCAGTTGCTGTCTACGAGGGTATTCATGAGCGACGAATCCGAGGACTCGCCACCAGTTGTCCGGTCCCAGGACCGGGCTGCTTCCGGCGTCCCGGCAGCGGGCTGGGCACTCGGTGATCGCTTCTCATGGAATGAAATCCATCAAAGGCTGCTCGCGTCCGCCGACGAGGAAATCGCCAGCACGCTCTCGGAACTGTTTTTCAGCGGCTTCACCGCTGGCTTCGCGATCGTCTTGACGTTCATCGGCTACACGGTCGGGACCGCGACGTTCCCAAACAATAGATTCCTCGCCGCAGTGCTGTATCCGATCGGGTTCATGTACATCATTCTCGGACGGTACGAACTGTACACCGAGACCACTCTCCCACCGGTCAAGCTGGTGCTGACCCGGTTGGCCAGTCTCCCCTTGCTGTTACGCATGTGGAGCGTTGTCCTGCTGGCGAATGTCATCGGTGCCGCGTTCGGCGCGTTCATCCTCGCAAACACGCACGTACTTACGCCGGCAGAGATGGAGGTCGGAGCCGAATTCCTCCAGCACGGCCTCGAACTGGGCTGGTGGGACCTGTTCTTCAAGGCCCTGTTCGCGGGGTGGCTTGTTGCTGGCGTGGTGTGGCTCCATACGGCTGCGCGAGACACGATCTCGCGTGTCGTAATCACCTATCTCGTCTTCTACACGATTCCCGTCCTCGGCCTGTACCACGTCGTGAGTTCGGGCGCTGAAGCACTCTTCGTCGTGTTTCTCAAGACGCCGAGTCCGGGGGTACTCACCCTGATTTATGAGTTCTGGCTTCCGATCTTGCTTGGCAACACGACTGGTGGCGTCGTATTGGTCGCGCTCGCGAGCTACGCGCAAGCCGTGAAACGCCGGTATCCGGAGATTCGGGTTCTGTCGAGCCGGGAGATGCTGTTCAGTTTGAAAGGCGGTCGCCCGTTCGAAACGCCGAGACCGGGCATCCAGTTACCGGAAAACGGTAGTGAACCCGAAGAGGAATCCGACACAACTAGGTGACGTTGTACTGTAGACAACCTGCAACTCCCCATTTTGTGGGGTGGTGCTGAATATGCCCTCTGTATTGACCACAGCCGGGCTAGAACTTGTCACCTGTTGGAAATTTCAACAGAGCCGGATTTCTCTATCCCAGCCCCCAGGTCTAAGTAGGCTCTCACACGATGACGCCTATGCCTCAGGAGACGACTGCTCGATTAGAGGAATACGCCTACAGCAATGTGGGTGAGGCGCTACGGACCATCGCCATCGTATACGAGGCTGACTGTGAAGTGATCTATCTCCGGGATGACCTCAAAGGCGAATATACTGCCGAAGAGTACCATGCAATCGTAGATTCATTCAGAGCCGTTCCCGAACCAACCGAACAGAGTACAGACAGCTTGCCGATCGGTGATAGGCGATCGCTTGTCCACTATCACGAGAAAGCGTTCGTCTTTCAATTTCCTCACGAAAACTGCCACAGTATTTTATTGAGCGTTGAACCGAGTGTTGGATCAAAGCTTAGATCGTTTATCAACGGCTGTCAAGAGTGCCTGTAAGAACGAAGTGGTACTCTCCCTTGGCACAAGTAGGATTCAGTACTGGGGGTATCATAGAATGGTTCCCATGCCCGCTCTTCATTCCCTCGATTTACTCACTACAGGAGCCAGCTGTACCGGACGGGAATCACCCATCACCGGCAACTGGATATCTGGAAGCAGCGTATAGAATCAAATGGACGCGATTATTCCGGAGCGGATGGCAGCGGAGATTGACGGTGAGTGCGTTATCTACATCAACGGGATGCGACTCAATAAGCTTCGGGCGTTACCGAAATATCTCCACGCTGGCCTCGAAGCCGGACGGATGTTCAAGCGATTAGAGGCCGACCCGGATAGCGGATTCCTCGGCTACCTGCCAGCGTACATGGGACTACGGAGTGGTGCAGCGATTCAGTACTGGCGGTCGCTCGAAGACATCAGACGGTTCGCACGCGATCCGGATGGGCCTCATATCCCGGCATGGAAGTGGTACAATGAGGAGATCGGAAATAACGGCGAGCTCGGGTTCTGGGCCGAACTCTACGTCGTCAAAGACGGCAGTTTCGAGACATTCTACCGCAACGTGCCGCCAACCGGCCTCGGCGAACACGGCACCCTCGTACCGATGGAAGAACACCACCGACGACTCGGCCTCTCGAAAACGGAAACGCCTCCGGACGCGACCGAAACGACAGAGGAGAGTCACCGTCGCAGTGGTCAATAAGCAGGTCTACTGAGCATCCAATTCACACTTCATAAGCTGGAATCAATGCCGTGTAGAGTTCTGTCTGACACTTTCACAAACAGCTAACGCCCTCCGTAGAAACACACCACTGCTTCCGCTGGAAAAACACGGAACAGTGGAGGTGCGCTTTCATTCGAAACAAGGTGTGGCACCAGAAAAGTCGCAACGATAGATATTTGCAGCGACCAGCGAGAGATAGTTCCTGTAGCCTAATCCTCAATAGTGTCGATAAGATCAGCCGCCGTACTCGAAATCCGATCTAACCGGTCTCGAACCGTCGCCGGCGCATCTTCATCCCACGCGGCTAGGTAGAACGCCGAGTTGTCCGGATCCAAGCCAAAGTGTCGACTGACGATGTAGGCCACTGCTTCAGCCTCAACCTCCAAGCGGGATTTCTCCTCACCAGGCTCGCGCTCGAAGTGCATGGTTGCATGGGCGAACTCGTGAATGAGCGTACTCGCAAGGTCAGCCCTATTCTCGCGGTCAATCACCTCCACGACCGGATTCGTCGTCGTCGGACTCCGCCGTTCACACACCCCGCGTGCGATCCGTGCTCCCACTCGTCGGGAGCGACGATAGTTGCATCTACACCAATGGCGTCGGTCACAGCCAACAGGTCCTCGACGAGGTCGTCTGCATCACCATACGCTTCGGTTTCGAGCTCAGGCAACGGCTCCCCCTCGGTCTGAGAGATATCGAACACGCTGGTCGGCCGGAACCCGACCAGTCCTCGGGACCACTCGTCGGGCTCTGTCTCGTCGTACTCACACTCTGTGTTTGTGTGATACGACGGCGAGTTCCCACACTGGGGACATTTGTTGGTAATGATGGGTGCCCAGATCCAGATTGCGTCCTCGCCCTGCTGGACATGCCGGTCGAACTCCGTTTGCCAGGTATTGTAGCCGGCGACCTTGGTTGCATTAGGACACTGTAACTGGATGAGTAGCGTGTTCCGGGCCGAGTAATGGTCGAACTTGCTCTGGACTTCGAGCCACTGCTGGAACTGCTCGCTTGTCTGTGCCTCATCGGTCAGCTCGGCGAGGTCCTCGACCCACGCATCGAGTTGGCCACGCATGTCGTCGGCCCGGGTGTCTGAATCGTCGAAGGAGTGCGTGGTTTGCTGACTAGACGTCTCTGCGTCGGAAAGGTCAGTTTGCATCGTTGCCATGAGTCTGTATCGGGACGCACTGCTCGGGTGCGCCCCCGCACCTCCTATGGGGGGCAGAAAATCCACGCTGTAGTGCTGTTGAAGCGGGGAGAGACTGCGGCGCTGTTGATGAAAGGCGGCCGCTCAGTGTGGACGCCCACTAATTGAGGGACTATCTAAGTCGCGCTGTTCCATGAAGAATCAGAAGCCTCTGTAGGACAGGACCCAACCGCTGCACGGTTCATCTTGAAAACGGGTCAGGGCCAGTTAGGCGGGAGTTCGTCTGCGTGATTTTCGATTAGATCGAGGAGTGGCTCGATTTCATCGTACCGAGGTCCTTTCGAGACCTCGCCGGTCTCGCGGTGCCACTCGATATAGCCCGCCTCAGCCAGCTTTGGGAGATGGGTATGGATGAGCTGGAGTTGCGGATCATCCGCGCTGTTTGCACCGCGAAACACGAAATCAGACTCGTGCTTCTTCGTCCCCTCTTGGAGGGCGAACAAGAATCAAGCGCCGCTGGCGCTTGGCAAATATATCGAGGACTTTGTCCATATTCGATGCTCCCAGCACACCCCATGAGACACTCTCACCCATCAGGCTGTTATGATTAATCGCAACAAATATAAACATTTCGTTTAGCTAACATACTGAGTCGGCATGTCTTCTGGAGAGAAATGCAATGAGGCTACTCGCTTGCAGCCTCCCAGCCCGCGTGGAAGTACGCGAGCGCTTGATTCGACTCGAAAACTTCTCCCGACGGCGAGTGAGCGAGTAGTTGCTCCACTGGGACGACCTCAACAACTCCCTCGGCACGGAGGTTTTCGACAAGATCGTGTGCGAGCGACTCGTCGATACACAGTGGATTCGGTCCTGTGTCGCGGTCGGTGCACTAGCTGGCGGCGCTCGAATTGCTCGTAATCTGGAATGGTCTCGTCCATGGTGTCACGAGAGGTCTCCCCCTCACTCCGCCAGAGGGGCAGAAACCTGACTAACCAACAGTCTGCGAATTTCTTACCCAAATGTTGGTTAGAGACACACCACTATGTCCGGAGCTTTTCGATCAAGAACGCCGTCAGGTCGGCAGCTTTGGTGCGATCATGAACTGACAGACGCCTTCAGCGTCGGGGAATGGCACGCTGAGACGCACGGGATTGTGCTGGCCTACCTCCAGTTTACGAGGAGCCTCACCGGGAGGGCACGGTCAATGGTACGAAGCCGGCTCGTCTCGAACCGTGCCAGTGCGTCAGCAGGCTCGAACGCGACCAGTTCCTGGGATTTACGGCGGTACGCCATGCTATCGATATCGTCGTCGGCACAGAATCGCAGTTCCCCATCATCAGCATCGATGTCAATTTCGACTCGCTCCGAAAGTGCACTAGCGGCAGATAGCGCAAACGAGAGATCCGACCGCGAGATATGGCACGTCGCCGGCGACTCTATCTCGGGGAGACTCGGCGGCGTTCTGATAGACGCGGCCGGAACGAGTTCGGTCGTCCGAGTGATTCCATCAACGTCGATTTCGAGTTCGCTCGTAGTAGCATCCAGAATGAGTCGCCCAACATCACCTGCATCACCGACTGACAACGCGTCGGCGACGTGCTGAACGTTTACGCCGAGGACGCCCTCTGTAACGTCGAAGCTGTCGAACGACGCTGCATCCACTCGCAGTTCGAGCAACGAAACACACTCAGCGTCGATGGCCCGCATCGCAAGCCCATCCGCCGAGACAGCTATCCGACATTGCTCGACGAGGCTGGCGGCCACCTCGAAGATGGATTCCAGGACCGTGACATCGGCCGCAAGGTCAAACTGCGTCAGGGGCTGTCCCAGTGAAGGGCGCAGACGCGTCGTCTGCCTCGGTATCTGTGCTTCCCTCCGGTGTATCGGGCGTCTCGGTTGCTGGCTCCTGTTCGTCGGCTGGCTGCTGCTGATCGGTACTCATTATGACTTCCCTCACCCACCAGGGAAGCACAAAATCGACACACGCAAAATGAAGAACCGACGCCCCTACTCAGGCGCACGACCGTCGCGATGCGGTCGGTACGATACTCGACATTCCACGTCCCGTACGACTGTGTGAGTCGATAGGTCCGCACCGTCGCGACGTCTTCGAGAGCGCCGGCGGGTGTCTCCCAGTGGAACTCGTAGCCAGCGATGACGTCCCCGTCCTCTAGATCTCCGACGGGATGCTCGGGCCCATCCCACTCGGCGATGATCGTCTCATCTCCACGGGGTGGCTGGATGCCCCGCCCGACGCTGCCCTGGATACTCGACGAATCGGTCGTTAAAGATGCCAGCTGTGCGAGGTCCTCCGCACTGATCGCCCACTGCTCGTCGGTCTCGTCGTCGACGAAGACGTGCTGTGTCTCGCCGCGGGACCGCTTGTACTCGACACTCGTAATCTGGCCGCCTAGCGAGTCCTCAACGAGCCAGATGAACTGATGGACGCCGTCGAGGACAGTCTGGTTCTGTTCCTCGATTTCCACGGTGCTGGTGTCGGTCTCCACCGTGGTCGTGGGTCGTCCTTCAGTAGGTCGGTCGACCGGCGCACAGCTACACAGCAGCGTCCCTTCGGGCCCGGTCAGTACCCACGGCTGTCGCCCACAGGGAATGAGTGAATACTTCGAGGCAGAGTACCGGCCACCGCCAGTGAGCACGCGCAGTGCTTTCTCGACTGCGCTGCCATCGAAGCCAGAGCCATATTGAGCCCCGAGTCCATCGACGAACGTTACGTCTGTTTCGATACTGCTGAATTCGCCGTAGGTGTTCGGAATCGAGCGTACTTCGTCGGTGCCGTACTGCCCAACATAGGCTCCGACGTCGCCGTCGATAACCCAGCGAGTCTGTTGTTTGTGTGCTCGACCACCAGACGTGTGGATACTCGAGTACGGCCGACGAGTCGTAAGACCCCAGTCACTATCGGGAGCACTCCACTCGACGCCCTGACGGCCGGGTGCGGGCATAATGGTTGCACAGCGAGCAACGCTTTCGGCGTTGGGTGTGAGGTCGGTACTATCGCTACTGAACGCACTGAGGGGTGAGTCGGTCATCAGGATTCCTCTCCACCCGCTGAGAGGGCACAAAATGAGGATTCCAAATAGCATATGAGACAGATCCGCGGCTGCCTTCCTACAGATATTCTACAGGCGGAGCAGGCCGAGTGCCTCGGGGCTTGACCCCGAGGGTGAAGGCCGTAAGCTCAGGTGAGTGTTCCACTTTCACTGTGGATGGCTGGCATTCAAGATAATCGCACTACTACACTGGTACTGGAGCGAATGACCGACACACAGGCTCTCGTCAAGACGCTGGACTTCCAACTCGACAGCCAGAGTGACAACGAGGGCTTGCTGTACGACGCCACACTTGAAGCGCGGTGGGCGTACAACGAAACCATCCGACTCGCCAAAGAAGGCATGGACTGGGACGCCATTCCCGACAGGGTAGCCGACGACGCTGACCTCGTGAAGAACACTACTCAGCGTGTCGTTGCGAAGGCACTCGGTGCGATAGAGAACTACTTCGAATACGACGACTTCGGCCAACCGAGCCACACCAAGGACGGAACGTACCCGCTTCGTGCGAACTACGAGGAGGGGTACAACCTGTCGCTCACCGACGACGGCGACGTGGCGTTTCGAATCAGCGCGAAGCCGTACAAGCACGTAAAAGGCGTCGTTGAGGGCGACGACGCTCACCTCGACATTCTCAAGAACGCACTCACGAGCGACGAGTGGAAAATTGGGACAGCGGAAGCCCTGTTCCACAACGAAAACGCCGAGTTGCACGTCACCGTTACTAACACCGAACAGACCGTTCGAGACAAGCAGGACTCACGGACGGTCGTCGGTGTGGACGTGAACGAGGACAACGTGGCTCTGACCGCCCTCTCCGAGAATGGCGTCGAGGACTCGTTGGTTATCGACTTTCCCGAAATCAAGTTCGAGCGTCACTGCTACTTCACGATGCGGAAGCGCGTGCAGAACGCGGGGAAGTCGTGTATGCACGACGTGCTGGAAGGGCGCGAGGAACGATTCGTCCGCGACCGACTCCACAAGGTGAGCCGTCACATCGTGGAGTGGAGTCAGCAGTTCGAGAAACCGTGTATCGTCTTTGAAGACCTCAAAGAGATGCGCGACAGTATCGACTACGGCACGCGGATGAATCGACGCTTGCACCACCTCCCGTTCCGTGCCCTCCAATACTACACGTCATACAAGGCGTCGTTCGAGGGCATTCCGACCGGATGGATTAATCCCGAGTACACGAGCCAGCGGTGTCCAGTATGTGGACATACGGAGCGAGCGAACCGCAACAAGAAGCGATTCAAGTGCAAGGACTGTGGGCATCAAGACCACAGTGACCGTGGTGCAAGCGTCAACATCGCCGTGAAAAGCATGAAGAAACTTGATTGGAATGTGCCTGCTCTCAACAGCCTTCCCGTTGTGCGGAAGGTGCGACGGCAGGCATCGGGGGCCGTGGACGCCCCGACCGTGACCCATCCGACCGCCCGAGGCTATCAGGCTGATGGTCGAGTGGGAGTGTCCGACTAATCCACGGGAAGCCTCGGGGCTTGACCCCGAGGCGGTTCACTGGGTGTACCTCAGTATACACTGTTCCATCCTATTGGAACACACCCCATCTTTCGAGTGTTCCCGTTTGGGTGGATACATCGAAGTCAGTGCGAAGAAATCACCTATAGGATGAGGATTTGACATTCCGTCAGACACTCCACTATTGCCAATAAAACGGCATACATCGCCCTGTCATGGATAACTGGCACCAAGGGTGTTCGTCTATTCAATCACACAACAGTTATATCCATATTACTGGCAATAGCGGAGAGGGTACTGGTAAAACTGGCACCAGGGGTGGGGCGGTTACTGGCAAAAGTGGAGAGGGTACTGGCAATAGTGGAGATGTGGGTCCTGAACTCACTCCAGAACCTGATGCTGCTTCGCAGTCTCACGAATATCATCAATCTCTCCCAACTCACTTTCGAGTGCATCGAGGGCCGACGACAGAGACACATCGAGTTCGTATTCATTGTAATTCCCGCGTCCACTCGAGGAGTCGACGATTCGTAAGACGCCGTGGAGGCTCAAATCCGACAGATGGTCATGTACCCGCCTCCGTTTCAATGGTTCACTGCCGTGATTACGGAGCACCTTCTTGATACCGTTCATAGATTAGTTTCGTCCGTTCGGGGGTTTCACCCCTTGCTGCTAGCTGGCAGACCGTCAGCAATACATATTGCCCCTGTCGAGTTAACGAATGCATCCCTTCGACGACCTGCTGGCGCTGAATCTGATGCTCGGCCTCCCGAACGTGCTCTTCGGTAATCTTTCGCCTGCGCCGCCAGCCATTGCCTCGTTCTCGGCGATATCAGCAGCTTTCCGGAGCAAACGTAGTGCCTGACCGGTAGCTATCCTGAGTCCTGAGCAGAGAACGCAGCGCACAATGGAATGACATCTGTTTCGAGGACATCATCATAGAGCGCGGTATCGGCTCGCTGTCGGAGAATATTCTGTAACTCAGTCGCGTCGTACGGCGGGAACAGGATCTCCTCCTCACAAAGAGTATCCTTGACCTTCGGAGAGAGATTCTCTCGGAATTTGAAGTCATTAGAGATACCGACTACGCCGAGTTTCACATCAAGATACTAGTTGTGAGCGTGCTCGTGGAAGTTCATACAGAATGTCGTCGTCTGAGCCAATGTTATCGATCTCGTCTAATACTACGAGAATAGTCCCACCAATCGACTCAAGATCGGTGTAAAGTTCGTTGAAGATGCGTTTTTGCTGATACCCAGTTTCACTCATGGGCTCGCGCGTAGATGAAACGGTCGTGAGAGGGTGGGTAGGAGAGCGTATTTCGTTGACGAGATTGACCGCCACTTGGTAGGAAGTGGTACAGCCGGTACAATTGAGCTCGATGACGTTGAGATCCACGTCGTCGTAGTCCGCTGCAGACTCTCTGCAGCTCCTCAAGCAAGATCGTGAGTCGCAGCAGTCTTCCCAACACCGGTAACGCCATAGAGAAAGACATTGTTCGAGTTGCCAGCCCTGAATGACGGGACGGAGAGCAGCCGCATACTCGTCGAGTTCTTCGTCCCGCTCTTCGAGCGTCTTCGGCTGGTAATCATCCCGGAGAACATCTTTGTCCTGGATGATGAACGATTCGCGATTGAATCGACCCATAAGCAGACGCATTGAGGGAGAATTGTTATAAAACCATGGGTTCCAGTATCACCATTAACCCACCACTAGATGACCAGTTATGCCAGTATCTCCTTCACTTATAAAACACACACCTCCACTGTTGCCAGTAAACCTTCGTAACAACTGGAGGGGCTAATGATCCCCTCTCTAGTCCGCCGATACTCTTAATACAATACGTGAAAAACCATATCCGCAATAGCGGAAATTCAACTAGCTGTAGAAGAGAATATGGTAGTAACTTAGCTTAAACGCGGACCGTCTCGCCTACCCTCTCGAGTTTTCGCTTCATTACTGGCAACGGTGGAGTGAGAGAGGGTCTTAAAGAAGGAGATTATTGGCAATACTGGCAACGCAGGCCTCCCTCTTTTCTCTTCTCGATGCTTCCTACCGTATTCCAGTCGAAACCCATCTTTGGACGATGAGCACTCGAGTGAACCAGTCCATTCCAAGAAGCCGCTCGATCTGTTACGCTTCGGGTCAAGAGATGCTGCCACATCCCGACCTGACGATAAGAGAGGTTCTCGTATTCTTATCGTCAAATCGTTGTCGAAAGACGCTCGATACAGCCGTTGGTTTCTTCGACAGCACCCTTCCCTACAAGACGATTCACAATCTCCTGTACATCACTGCTGGAGTATTCAAGTTCCTCATAGATTCGCTGGGCACCAAGTTCTTCGTATCTCTGAGTGAAAATACCCGACTCGAGGAGCTGATGGTCGAGCCAGAATCTAGATCAGTTTAGCTAATTACGGTGTTGGCTAATTACCCAACACCTTTACGGCGTTGGGAAGAGAACCAACACCTAGTAGATGGGCAGCGAGTTAACCTTTCAGTATACACACGTTGAAGCTGGTCTCGTCGAGAACGTCGTTATTCGTCGGACTGACGAAACCGAGACCTATCCCTCGGGCTGGAAGTACACGCTCCATTCAGGTTACCCTAGAAGACTTGACGCTCGTTCGGTACGATAATGCGCACGAAGACACGAAAGGCCACGAACATCATACCGCAGTCGGTGACGCCGACGATATAGAGTTTCCCGGGATGGAAGAGCGGCTTGTCGAGTTCTGGGCGATTGCTGATGAACACTGGGAGGCCGTCAATGGCGGCCCAAACCGACCCTACTGACCACCAAATCAAATCCAACCTGACCATGACCACGCTCCACATCACTGTTGGCAACCGTGAACAGCTCCGAAACGACGCGATAGACTTCGTTCAAGCAGCCGAGGAGGGAACACTCGATGACGCTGATGAAGCAGTAACGCTGCAGTTCGGCAGTTACGACGATCTCATCGAGAGTCTCACCCCGTTGCGCTTGGATCTAATTCAGACTATTGCGGAACATGACCCCCAGAGCATGCGCGAGGCTGCCCGACTCGTCGATCGCGATGTTTCCGATGTCCATGCCGACCTCAAGCATCTGGAGGTCCTCGGCATCCTTGACCTCGAAGAAGGTGGCCCTGGCGGGGCAATGCGTCCTGTTGTTCCGTTCGACCGTATCGAGATGCATATCGATTACCCACTCGTTGAGGACCTTGATACCGATGACGTCTCAGCCAGTGCGTGATCCATACCGCTGGTTTTGATAGTATCAGCAG
>NZ_CP184845.1:0-379367 GCF_051122755.1 Haloarcula sp. NS06 | reverse complement strand
TGGTCTGCATTCGTTTCGGGACGACATACGAAAGCCCTCGTTGGCTGAGCATCTCCAGAATGTGCTGGCTGTCGAACTCACGATCCATCAGTACGTTATCGACGTGAACGGCGTCTTGAGCTGAATCCAGCAAATCCTCCACTATCTCTTCCCGTGATTCACCTCTTCGCACAGGACGAGCATCCAGCACAATCGGGACAGCATTGCCGACCAGTTGAACAGTGGCCCACTGATAGGCGTACTCGTCGGTCTGCTCCTTCGTGCCGATGATTTCGTCCTCGTGACCTACCTTACTTTGCTCGGGGCAATGGCTCCGCTCGCTTATCGAGGATGGTGTCTCTTCCTCGTCAAAGGTGAAATAAACCTCCTGCAGCCTCAGCCGCAGCGAAGTCTGGTGAGAAGACCGACAACAATAATTTTGTTTGTGACAAACCACCGAGTAGATGCCCTCCTCACGACGTCGGTTTCTTGGATTAGCCGCCCTAGGAATTACCGGGTCAGCCGACCTCACCGGTTTCAATACGACGGAACACAGAGACAGCCAATCACCCTACGACTGGCCGATGGGCCGATTCGACCCTCCCGGAACCGGGTACAACCCCACAGTATCGGGTCCAAAAGATACCGTGACAGTCGCGTGGACACACCGGGCACCGAACTGGTTTCGGGGAAGTACCCAACCGATCCGCTGGGGAAGACGCTGTATGTCGGTGGTAATGGACTGCTCGCACTCGATACCGAGACTGGGAAGCGGCGATTCAGCTTTCAGGGAGCCTATCACTCGAGTCCAGCGATTGCTCCAGCCTCGACCTATCAAACTAAGACACTCGGGATAACCGGGCCAGATGGCATTTACGGGCTCAACGCGAATGGCGGACGAAAAGTTCCTTTAACCGAGGTGAGAGCAGGTGGCGAGCGATGGACAGGACCACGATCACCTGCGCCTGGGTTCTTCGGGCCGGCCGAGTCAACAACCCCGGTAACTGCAAACGAGACGATATACACGGCAATCCCCGAGACGAACTCGGTTATAGCACTGAATCCGAACAATGGAGATGTTCTGTGGCGGCGAACACATCACAAAGACGAATCCGTCAGTGGGACCTACAACAGACCTGCAGTGGCTGACGGCATCGTGTTCGTCACTGCGTGGCCGCACCAAGCCACTGCATATCGTGCTGATACTGGTGACCAACACTGGCACCGTGAGATTAGTGAACAAATGGTCCTTCCACCAGTGGCGACAGACGAGGGCGTCGTCATCCCAACACGCGAGACAGTCCAGTTGCATGCCCGGTCTGATGGCTCGCTCCTCTGGAAACGTAACCTCGACGGGAATGCGGTCGACAGCACGCCAGCAGTAGCCAACGGGATGATTTTCGTTGCCGATGAGCGAGAGTCACTGCACGCGCTCTCGCTGGCAACCGGCGAGACACAGTGGACAGCACCGTTCAACGGAAAGACCACGCCGGTCGTCGCTGATGATCGCGTCTACGCTGTGGACTCTCTCTGGGCGCTGGAGGCGTTCGACATCGCCACAGGTGCGAAGCAGTTTGAGTATCAGCCTTCAGAAGTACCCCTCTCGCCACCGATTGTCGGGGATGGCATCCTGTATCTGGCCAATCGTCGCCGGATTCTCGCACTGGAGGAAGCATAATGTCCGGAGAAGAAAGGGGCGGGAGAGAGACAGATTCTCCGGTCAGAGACCAATCCCAGACGACTCGACTGTCCACCCTGGGAGTGCTCAAGTCTGCGCTTGAACGCATTCGTCGTGATCCGGTGCTCGCTGTCCCATTCGCCGTCGTTGGTGTGCTAGTCGCACTCGCGGACTGGCTTCGCCAGCACGATCCGATTCCGGTAGCATCAACCGACGCACTTAGTCAATCGGTCAGTATCCAATATGCAGTGCTTCCTCAGGGTACTGCACGAACGGGTCGACATGTTGGTGCATTGGTCGACCTCAAGACACAATATCTCTTCTGGGCTGTCGGGCTCGAAGTCCTCGTTCCACTCGCAGTCGGAATCGCCGGCTGGCTGACGATCTCACGGGCGCTCGATACAGATTCTCACCTCTCTGGGCTGAGTAGATATCTTATCGCACTGGTTGCGATCGTCTCGATCCCGCAACTGCTGGGTGGTTTCTCGGTCGATATCAATAATCTCCTGCTCGGGCTGGTGCTGTTAGCGATTGCCCTGTTCGTCCTTACTCGTCTGTTCCTGTTTCCTGCGTTGCTGGTCACCGGAAATGGCTTCGTGACGGCACTCACAAAGAGCTATTGTCAATCACGCGGTCACGGCATGACTTTTGCCGGCCTCATCATCGTCATCGGTCTGGCCTACTGGGGCCTCGCAACCGTGCCGGTAGCCGGCGGGTTTCTGAGTACAGCGGTTGTAGCACCGATTCACGCCATCGCGATTGGGACCGTCTTTTCAGCCGACTTTCATCGCACAGCGTCGACCCCAGTCGGCCGGCTCGAAGCGAGAGATGCACGCCTGAACGGGAGTCGGTAGCTGCGTTCCTAAGTGCTCCCGCTGTTGCGGATTGCTACCAGCGCAGCACTCAGGCACAGGTTGAGAAGCCACCGATTCCTCCATCTTCCTCGAAGGTCAAACTGTGTTGCTGACCTGTTCTGGGACACGTCCGGATTCTTGTGGAGACGTGCGTTTCGTTATCGTCGATCTTTTCGACAAGATACACCGTCACGTTTCCACGTGTCCACCCATCTATCGTGGTCGTCACCGTCTCACCGGGAGCGACGGTGGTCTGTTGCGTGGGGATGCCATCGTCAGCGAGCGTCACGTTCCGATCGCTGTCTGGCCAGACTAACTGTGAGAGAGTCTTGAGCCTGTGTTCGCCATCTCTGGTTGTAACCTCGAAGTTCATGTACATCGCTTCCTCTCTGCTCTCGACAGTGTAAGCTGACACCTGATACGCTGTCGTGTCGTTGTTTTCGACGGTCAGTGTGGGTTGGGAGGGCCCAGAGGCGGTATCATACAGGACATAGCCACTCACGAGCGCCAATCCGAGGAGGAGCGCAATCGTTCGACGGGAGACCATCCGTGCGGTTCTGTTCCTGCAGGAAACAGAATATGATTCCGATTGTCTAATCCGAGAGCCACTGTCCGTGACCGAACTGTTGTTCCGGATTCAAAGCAAAGCTAGTCTGGAGCAAGCAGTGCACGCTAAGTATGAACCACAGAATAGGGAATTGTGGGCATGTCATAGAAAGATTCCCACGGAGTTCGTGAGTCTATCAGTACAGTGGAGCAACTGAGTGGACCGGCTCGTTCTTGGCAGTAGCTTTTTTCATCAATGTGATGTGTTTCTATGCCTCCACAGTCGCAGTTCACACGATTTCTGAAACAAAAAGAAGGCGGTTCGCTCCGACTCGTTGTCGAGTTTACTGACGATCAGGGTGTCATACAACTCTCCACAAGGCATTGATTTCAGACAATGTGGCCTGAATTGACCACACAGTTGAGCGTGCGAATGTAACAGTCAGTTCGATAGAGTTGTGACGGAAAAAATATATTTCAACCAGTGTTTCGTCCGTGTATGGACTCCCCGCTCTCCCGCCGTCGAATGCTCCGACTTTGTAGTGTGACGAGCATCGCAGCGTTCTCTGGCTGTCTCGCTGACCCGGGAGACAACGGTGGCTTACTAGAGATTCTTCGCGCAGATGCACCAGACGGGGCCACGGTGACGCCGTCAGGTGATGAACGACTTCGCTCCGTCGAGCCGATTCAAACGACTCTCAGCCGTGCAGCGGAGCGTTCGGTTGCCGACGAGCGCCTGGACAGTTCGGGGTTTTCTGAGGTCAAAGCGGCGCTCTCTCCGCTACCCTTCTATGAACGTAGCGACCTGCAGAACGACGGCACTCTCCCCTCTGGAATATACCTCCGTCACAACGGCTCGACGTACGTCGCCTCACTGTGGCCCTACTGTACCGATTCGATTCTCGGAAGCGCAGAGAGTGAGCGAGGCGACTACGGCCGGGGTGGATGTTTAAATCCCGAGGAGCGTCCCGGCGACTCCTAACGGGGCTTATATGACCATCGCCCCTCGAGTTCTGCAAGCTACGGTCTCGCTGAACAAACGTGAACGAACCGCTATGGTGCAACCCTTGTCGTGTTAGACCCACGCTCTGTATTGAGCGGGCGGGGGAGAGCAGAACGAGTATGCGAGCCGTTGTATGACACCCTCGACGATACCTACTCTGTCGAGTACGTGCGGGAGGACATCGCTGAGAGCTACTCGAATGACGAACTTCGCTTTATCATCGATGACGCATGCGAATATGCAGATATCACCCATTCAGATACCGTGATAGAAGCGGCAGAGGACCTCCACTGTCAGTCGTCTGCTTCAAGGATATCGTCTCTCCTGTGTTTCCACAGCACAAGCGGACATGCTTGTCACCCTCGATCCCACAGTAGTCCAGAATTTGCACAGTTTTGCATCCGCATGTACGAACTTCCGCCCAGAGTAGCCGATTAAAGGGCACACCTACTGAACAGTTGATCCGCCCCAATCCCTTTGGGATCTCTCTGATCTGCTCATGCCATATGCATTGAGATGGCTAGTCTCAACTACTGTCCGTGTATGGGAGTTGAGGCTACAAGGGGTTTAGCGGGGCTACAATGCGTTATTTGGCCGAGTTGTCAATGAAAAACCGCTCGATAATAGCTCAAATCGTACAGCGGTGTCGATCGAAATGCAAGCCAGTCGATATATTGAACCTTTGTAATCGAGAAACACGTCGCGACGTAACGTCTACGTTGCCGTCATCTGGCTATAGCATTGATATAAATCACATTACTTATGCAGAAGATTGGCTCACTACCAGCGACAGTGTGGGTAGCGCTGAATACATGGCATCTGTGATTCTCGTTCTCGGGATTGCGCCGCTCGCGGCGCTGTTCATGTCGTTCACAGTCGGGGCGAACAGTAACTCGGCTCCCGTTGCTCCCGCCGTCGGAGCAAACGCATCTCGGTTCTTCGAGCGGCCCTCTTGGTCGGAATCGTGGCTGGGCTCGGAGCAATCCTCCAAGGAGGCAGTATCTCCGAGACCATCGGGGAAGACCTCGTGACCGGTGTAACGATCACGCCGCTCGCCGCCGCAGCAGCCTTACTCACCGCGGCAACGCTCATCACGATCGGGAACACCTACGGATATCCGATTCCATCGGCGTTTACCGTCACGGGAGCAATGATCGGCGCGGGCATCGCACTCGGTGTGGATTCGCTGTCGACGAGTACGTCGTTATCCTCGGATTCTGGTTTGCGATTCCCGTCGTTGAGAGTGTCCTTGCCTACGGACTCGCGCGTGGCTAACCAACAATGTCTGTCAATAGCCGTTTTGGTTGGATAGCGCTGTAGATTGGTTTTCAACTTAGTCAGCACAATGATGGTAGCGACCGAACCGGACAAAAAAGCCATTTCAGCACCCCTATAACATTTTATCCCGGAATATAGGATTTAAAAAATCCCCAAACAAATATATAGTCAATTATATAACATTTGGGTATGAGCACCAAACAGACTCTACAGTCGGAGATGCTCGGGCGCAGTGTCACGTTCGATTACTCGGAGACGTGGGTCGGTTACTCCCTGTTCTTCATGCGTATCGTGATGGGATGGACGCTGTTCCAGGGCGGAATCACGAAACTCGTCACGTACATCGACGGCGACCCCGCGAACAACTGGACTGCGGCAGGGTTCTTGCAGAACGCAGTGCCGGCAGGGAACCCATTTACCGGCTTTTTTGCCTCGATGGCGGGGATGCCGATTATTGACTGGTTGAACATGCTCGGACTGACCTTGACCGGCCTTGCCCTCTTGCTGGGCGTGTTCGTTCGGTTCAGCGCGTTCTGGGGCGCAGTGATGATGCTGTTCTACTGGCTCGCCGCGTTACAGGGCGGACTGCTAGCTGGCCTTCCGGTTGCCCACGGCTGGGTCGTCGACGACCACATGGTCTATGCTGTGTTGCTGTTCGGATTGGGTGCGTTCGGCTCGGGCCGCATCCTGGGCCTGGACAGCTACATCGAAGATTTGTCGCTCGTACAGAACAACAAGTGGCTCAAACTCCTGCTGGGCTGACCCGGAGGGTACCGGGCCATTCACAAGCAAAAAAGGCGATTTCAGTATCCATCTCGCTTTTTGTACCGCCTAGAGAGTGACACTTCGCACCGCGAGCACAGCCACTACAGATACGGCATCGAGTAGTTTGGAGGGGTACTACCAGCTGTTGCAAATACAAGCTCTTCATGCAGTATTCCGCGTGGTCTTTTCGTGCCGAGTCTTTCGTCTGAGTTATCGCATCCGGTGAGCTTCGGCCTTTTTGCATTCTGGCCCGGCTTCGCTCGCGATCGACCAATCCGGGTGTGTATCACCGCCCGTTTAGCGTTTGACCACCGCTCACAGCAGCACTGCGAACACTGGGTAGGAAACGGCAACTGCCAGCGAGGGTGTCAGGACCCACATCGTGACGATCCGCTTGGCTGCCGCTGGGTCGAAGAGGCTCCGCTCGTCGAGATCGGCCGGCCCCTCTGCACCGATATCCGGAACATCCGGGACCTCTGACCCCTCCGCGGGCTCTTCGTGTCGGGCGATGTCTCCGATGGTCGGACTCGCAGGCGCCTCCTCGGCGCGTGACGTAACCAGCGCCCCTGTGGCGACATCGAGCTCCGACTGTTCGGGCGTCGGGGTGGCTAATTCGGAAAGCGTTGCAGCCCGACTCGCCCGCCCCCAGCCAAGCCCGATAATCGCAGAGGTAGTGCTGACCGCGAGACTCGCAGGGATTCCCAAGTATGAGAGGATCGTGATGACCGTCCCACCAACGACAGAGACGATCAGCGACGCAAGGATCGGGAGTTCCGTGATGTCGTCTCCGACCGTCTCTAGTGTACGCCGAGCGATGGTGAAACTCCCCAGTCCGAAAGCTACCACCGCGAGCAGGACTCCTTGGTCGACGGTAAGGGCGCCACCTTCCCCGACGAGGGGCGCAACGGCGTTCGCTGCGTTCGACGCGCCCGCCGAGAACGCCATATAACAGCCGATGAGGACCACCGAAAGTGACCCGACAACGTCCTGTGGCGACGCGTTCTGGTTCAGATATGGGCGTGGAATTGTCCCTGATCGGTCAATCTGGACGAAGTGGAGATCGAACTTCGTAAACGCGACGTAGCGGTCGAGATACGGGTAGACGTAGCGCCCGACCACGAGCCCGATGGCGAGGCTCACCAGTGGAGCGACGATCCACGCCGAGACGATGACGAACATCAGCGCCTGATTGAGCGTGCCCGAGGCGAGACCCAACCCCACAATGGCACCGACAGCCGTCATCGATGTGGAGGCGGGAACGCCGTAGAGATTCGATATCAACAGCGACGCGCCCGTAAAAAACAGAACCCCGACGCTTGCAATGGGCGTGAACTGGGCTGCCGGCACGATACTGCTGCTCATTGTTGCGATGACGTTGCGCCCTACGGTCCATGCCCCGAGGAAGCCAAAGCCGACGAACAGAACTCCCGCAGTCGCCTTTCGAACGAGGCGTGAGCCCACCGCCGGCCCGAACGCCACGCCTGTCGACGAGCCGCCGATGTTGAAGCCGACGAACACGGCGACAGCGATGCCGGCGACGGTTAGCAGTGACACCATTGTGTGGGTCAACGAGTCCGGGCTTTCAAATAATCCCCGACGTTCTTCTGCGGTGGTGTCTCGATGGTATCACTTGGTCCGAGTTCCAAGCGTTCATCCGCAGTGCTATGCTTAACGAGTCCGATCACCCGCCTCGTAACTCTGCACGTTCTGAGTACAGAAAGTGTCAATTTACTCTAATAGACGAGTCTCCACCGGGAGTAGCATCCAAGCAACAGGCTTCGAGACGGAGTAGAAGGCTTCCCCGGAACAAATCGAGCCCATCGCTGACGTTTGTCATATAGTCATGCGGGTCCGCGCCGTCAAGCAGGGCATCAGCGGCGTGGTTGGTGTTCCAGCGCTCGCCCCGGTATGCATCGTCGTGACCGAGGATGAGCGTCATGTGGCCATTGTCATCAAGGTCAACCAGTAATCGCGCTCGTTCCGATGTGCAAGTTTGCGATCAAGATTGATTGCGGTCGTAGTCTTCCCGAAGCCGCCCTTGAGGACGCCGACACTGACTGCGCGAGGGGTTGACTCATCACCCATGACTGCCTGAGCTGCCTTAGGTGACTTAGCTATTGCCGCTTAGCCATCTAAGGTGGCTTAGGTAGATGGGGTGGCTGGTGTGGGAACGCAAGCTGGAGTGGATGAGGTACCTATTACAGTGGCAACAGTGAGAAAGCTTCCCCCATTAGGGGAAAGGAGGAAGCGCGTCAACTTCACAAGACATCCCACCGGGTTAGGGTGAGTAGCTGACACTAACCGATAGCGGTCCTATATCGACACCCGGCACTTGATTTCTTATAAGATGTATCATAGGAACAGCAGGGTAGCAGAGAACCGTTATGCGATAGAAAGACTAGTTTAGCGGTGCTTGTGCTTCCAAAGCATCACTACGAGATTAGCTACAAGAGTGTGATGACACCGCGAATCAATATTTAGTGGCCAAGAATTCTTGATCACGAAAGCCAAGTCTTTGACCCAACCCCTCGGGTAAGTAAAGTTGCTGTCTCTCAATTGTAATGTATAGCTGGGCTATGGAACATACAGACCAACCCCTCTCCCAGACTGGATCCAAAGTGCCTACCAAACACTCGAGAGAGCGTACGCTTCAGGCACTGATGAACTCTCCAGAGCTGAAGCGCATGAGTTCCTTCTGACTGAGGACGAGCATAGTGAGAAGCAAGCCGATGCAGTATACGCGGTAGATCGTCTTCTAAACAGGGGGCTGGCTCTACGAAGTCAATGGCCAATTCCACAAAGCCGAGTGACACAATGCCGTTGGCCATGTCTATGAAATTGCTAACCAACAATCAGTTGTATCTATCTTGTTTATTGGTTAACCCACGTTACAGTTTTTGTCACTCTCTCAGCTGGAGGTTCTAAGAGGTGTCTAACTCAGCAGAAGGCGGTAACGACGATGCATTACTGGCCGAACTCGCAACCTATCAGAACCGAAAGCTCTTGCTCTAGCAGCTTGCAACAGATGGACGTACGCTCTGTGGCATCCAGTTCATCGTCTAGGAGCGCGACATGCAGGCCGCGCCCGTCGACGAACAAGTCCAAGCCTTCGTTGAGGATATGCTCTTGGACGGTGAGATCCGTCCAGAGTATGATTCAATGGCTGACTGGGAAGCCCTAGAAGCGAACCACGGCGACACTGCCGACCAGTACCTCTCGATCTAACGCCGCCTCAGAGCGATTTTGTGCCGCCTCACTGGCTGGAGGCTTTCCAATATGTTGCCTACAGCCGAACCACCGTTCGACCCGATCTTCGTCGAGGAACCGCCGCTCAGTCCAAACTACAAAGAGACGATTATCGACAACGTCGGCTTGCCATTCTATGCTGACGTTGACCGTCCAGACGAAGCGCCTGCTGACGAGCGCGAGCGAACCATTTGACCTCGCGGAACGAATCCTGCGCGCCGGCGGCGTCCGAACTGGCTTCGGTCATCACGAGGAAGTCAGGACCTCGATGGAATCGTGGGCTCCCGATGCCGGTGAAGAGTCCGACGCTGACTCCGGCTACTGGCGCACTCACGTTCTCTTGATGTCTCCCAAGGAGATGAACTTCGGGCAGCTAAACGGCGAACCCGAGGAGAGGTACAAGAAGGCTAAGACAGTGCTTGCGTGGGCCAGAGAGTGTATCGACAGCGACACCCGGAAATTGAGCGATCCCAAGCGGAGGATATCAGACAGGCGTGGCGGGACGCAGCAGAGGCCGAACTGACCCGGCGTGAGATCGAGCAGTTTGCTGAGGACCCGCCGGACGAACTCGATGGCTGGACGAAACTTGACGCCGACCACGACGCTGTCAAGGTGGCCTACGTCGCCGACAATCACGGAACACCGTCGGTTGCAGCTGTCTTCGAGAGTGCTGACGGCGAGTTGAAGACGCTTGAGTTTACGTTGGAGGACTGGAAAGAGAACGACGGCAATCCTCGTGAGGCAAGGCCGAATCGGTACTGTGTGACGACTGACGGCGGCGGGGCCTATGCCCGTCTTCGATCCCATTTGTTGACTTTCGAGGTTGAGCAACTGAAGCGACTCGAAGTGTAGGTTGCTCCAGCGGACAGGTGGTGCAGTGAGTATCCACACGAGCGGAGTGAGTGCGGTATCCTGAACGCGAGCGAATCAAACACACACCCGAGGCAGGAAAAGGTCGGTTCGCAGACTCTCTGAGCGTCACTTTCACCGAGAACAGCGTCTGACCAATAGAGTTCAACAGTGCCACTGAAGCTACTTCTCGGGCATCCACGCCGGCCGGGTACCGTCGCGTTTCCGAACTCGGAAACGTCATATATTGTTTGCCGAGTGAACTTATTGTTCCCTCTCGTGATGTTGAATTCTGCGATGTATCCTTCCTCGGCAACAATGATGTGCCCGGTTGCGGTATTGGATGGGACAAAGTCAGGGTTTCTGATACCAGTCACAGTGTATCTGACAGCTGTCGTCCCCTCAACGATGACAGCCTCTGTCGCGTTTACTTCGAGACTCAGCAAGGGCCGTCGAAGTCCCTCGTGCGAGGCGACACGGTCTCGTTCCCAATCCTCGCCGGGACGCAGGTCCAGTTCACCTGTTATCCGATCATACTTGTACACACCATTAGCGGTATAATATGTGTGTGAGTCCGTATCGAACCTCGTATCGACAAACTGTATTTCGGCGGTGCCAGCATCGGCATCGAGCGTTCGCACTATCGTGCGGTTCGTGCCTCCGCTGATAGTAACCAACCGGCTTTTGCGAGAGGTATTCTTCACTGTCGCAGAGTGCGTTTGCAGTGCAGTAGAGACGTTTGAGGCTGTTATTCCCTCTTGAGACCACCCTGGTGGATAAGAAAAGGTCTCCACCGTCGATTCGGGTGTCGGGGCCTGTTGACCTGTGCTAGGCACCCCAGCACAGCCAGCCAAGAGGATGACAACGACCAGTGTTACCGCAGGGAGTGAATCTTGAGGGCGGTTGACCATATCAGCACAAATTAGCTACCAGTAAAGATGATTGTGATAGCTCTCTATCAAGATAAGCAATGTATTCGAGAGAAGTCCGTACAGATTGGATAGCCGAATTTGGCCGAAAGTCGGCTACTAGTGCTCAGAAAGCTGGTCTACCTTGCACCTGGTTCACTCGCTTTCGCAGGTGAAAAAACTAGATTCAACGATTGGTATCACAGGCATGGGACCCATTTTTTTACCCCAGTCGGGTGAGGGGCATCCAATGAGATCGCCCTGACAAACCATGGCATCGAAGACCAGCAAAAGCGGTCAGACCAGAGAACAGGACTCAATAACCGAATCCACCGACGCGCAGTTTCCAGAACTCACAGTCCAAGCCGAAGGGACTGCAAACCGACTTCAGCGCGTCAACACCTGCCTCTCCGTCAGTGAGTTCGTTCCAAACCTGACGTGGGATAGTTATGTTCGAAAACTGCGATTTGAGGAGCGTGGGTTGATGGATAAGTGCAAGATTCAGCAGCGGTGATGCGTCCGAGACTACAAGCTCGTTATTCGGCATAGTCAAGATCTTCGGCAAGTTCAGTGTCGGTGTAATGACGTGGGATTTCGCGGTCTCCGAGTAATGCTTGGAACTCTCGGTGGGATAGTTCTGCCAATGCACGCGCTTTCCCGAACGAAAGGACATCACGTGCGTACAGCGAGACAGCCAACTCTTGTTTCATGCCTGCGGCCGTTCTCCCTTCCGGAATTTGGAGTGCCTCATACACCTCCTCGTCAATTTCGATAGTAGCCATACTCGTCTGTTGGATAACCCGATTATTGAGCGTTTGGCCGCTCTATCTGAATAGGAAGAAGTGTAGTTCCGTCTGTGCGATCCACAGCTACTGTATTGTCAGTTGAGAGGGCAATTTAGGGACGATACTACTCGTTTTGAACGTACACAACTGAGTGCTACAACACCACGGACTGCTGGCAAGTATGACGACCAGTGGTCAGTACAGTGAGGTTACCAACCGGAAGCTGTAGAGAGAAGCGTCCCGAAAAGAGCCAGACAGGCAGCACCGATATTCAGAGCCAGCATACTAGGTAGAAACAGTAAAATCATCAGGGTCGGTTCGAAGCGACTGATACACAGCGCCAAGAACCAGTCCACACCCACCAATAGTCATAAGCAATATTGAGATACTCCAGTCTCCAGCAATAATTGAGCGCACTGCTGGGCCTCCCAGTGAGGCACCGACTATCACGAATGCGGCGTTATAGATATACAGGCGTTGCATACCCGTTATAAAGAGTGGTAATCCCAGTGACAATATATCTTCGATACATTTGCAGTCTTATTGAGCAGACATTTCTCACCCTCAATGAATAAGGAAACTGTACCACAGCAGCTGTTACTCCGGCAGTAGTCGGTCTAGAACAACACTCGTCCCATCCTCTGTCCGGGGCACTGTATTCTCCAGCAGATGCTCATCGCTTTCGTTGACGTCGAGGATACCAGTTTCGACGATGCGGGGGCCGTCCTCCCACTCGCCGGTGAGGGTCAGACACAGCTGGCCGTCGACTTGGCCACCAGCAACCGAGATCGAGTCGACTGTGTCAGGAAACGAGACGGTTTTCCAGCCATCGGGTTTCCGGACCCGGAACTCGGTTATTACCTCCTCTTATCTCAGCAAAAGACATCAGCGCTCCGCTTGGTCTAGACAGTTTTGTGTCTGACACTACTAAGGGGCGTTGTTAGCGGACATATTCATGAACGGGCTCGGGAGCGGCAAGGTAAGTGACAGCAAGAATCCGAGATAGACGCGCGAAATCGTTGTGCCTGCGTCCGCTATGGTTGTTGCTGAAGCCAGCCCAGACATGGCTGTCTAAGAGCACCTAAACAGAGTGGTTGAGTTAATCCCAGTACGAAATCCCTGTCAAAGACTCAGGACATTGGCGCCACCTCCAATTAGAGGTTATTCAGATTGGCGAATTCTAACTCCTCTTCTGGATACTGGTATGTGGACAGGTCCTCCTCTCTGCAGTGCTTGCCCAAGTTCGCTGGCGTGACCTCCTCTCCTTTCGGTCCCTCATACACGACAGTAACATCGTATCCATCTACCCCAATTACGACTGCATAATCAGGGTCATCATGGGATGATTTGATGACGTAATCACCCACTGTGAATGGATTTTCGGCGAATTTCAGATTCTCGTGCTTGTACGTATAGAGGCTGACATCTTGGTCATCGCAGTATGATGAGAGTATGGCTGGTGAAATGTCTCTCCAGTCACCAGGTCCCTCATCGAGTGAACTCGGGAACGCTACCCTGACTGCTTCCCCGTCTAGTTCTTGTCCGTACAATTCTACCTGTGTTTCCGGAGGCAGGACCTCAATCACAACCCCGACTGACGCATCTTCGTCGTCACGCTTTTGCACGCGATCTCCTGGTTGAAATGGGTTTTCGGGAGTCTGGTTCATGTTCGCTGTGTTCGGTCCAAGATCCTGAAGATCATTCATCGGCCGAGTTGCCAAGTGTTCAAGTTTCTCAGGAGAGTTACCAGAGAACTGTGCCTCTGTCTCGACTTTTGATTTGAGCGTCTCAACGTGCTCCCACCCGAGTAGAATTAGACTATCTTCGTTGTCCCGATGCCAAGCCATGACAATGATATCATCTTCCGAGTCCTTCTTGACGAGGGTTTCTGGCAGGAAAGACGATACGTCTCGGGACGTTTTCACGTCGATATTGTAGCCAAACACTTCGAAATCATGCCCAGAGTAGCTCTCAGGGTTGCATCGTCGAATCGCATCCTCGTTCTCCCACTCCCACATCTCCGCTGGGAGGTACTCTCGACAGAACTGCTCAAACGCGATTTCTCCAAGGTTTCCGATACGCTTCACATCAACATTATCTGCGCCCTGCTTCACCGCTTGATGATGAGCGCGATCTCTATCTATTTCGTCAGGAGTAAACTGATACACACGTCAACCAGCATACTCAGTCCGTATGAATATTCCCCTGAATTCACTCTATGAGTCGGGGACAGCGTAGGTATGGAATTGGCTTACTGGACTCTGTTGAGAATCACTAGATCGTGCTGAGACAGGGCGCTAAATCAAGCGGTATAAACCACGGTCTCGGAGCGCTCATCTTGGAAAGTGCTCCTCAACATTAACTACGAACGGATATAGCCCTCAGTACCGGCTAAATATCTTTTCTGCCTCTCCAGTTCAAGTGGAGTTGCTTCCTCGCAAAACGGGGTGATCATAGAACGGACGGTGAACAGGCTTATTCCCCTTCTCTCAGTATCGTCAATTATGGAACACGATAGCAACGACAGAACCAGCCGAAACCGACACGGCAGGCGACGGGTGCTTGTCTCGCTCGGAACGGCGGTCACGATAGGGCTCGCCGGGTGTTCCAGCGACGACCAAGCAGGCGACAACGGGGAGAGCAACGGCGGGACGGACAACAGCGCTGGTGGAGTAAGTGGGAACGGGAACGGAAATGGCGGGTCGGACAGCGGCGGCGGAAGTGACGGGAGCGACGGGAACGGTGTCCGGGTCTGTCAAGACCTCGGATCGGACTACCAGCGGTTTGAGCCGGGCGAGCGCCCGTTCGCGTATACCTGTGACTACCCAGATGTGTTCGGTGACCAGTCGGCAGCGACACCGGGGTTCGACGAGAACGCCCCAGGAGTGTTCATAGTCACGCTCGAACCAGACAGCCAGAACGGGGTCTTCCTCCAACTCAACCTCCAGCAATTCGGGCGCGGAACGACACAGGACCAAGCAACCTTTTCGGAGACTTGGGAAGAACTGACCCAGACCGAGTTCAACGGGGAGACGGTCACCGCGTCTCTATTCACAGAGACTGCCCGAAGCAAAACGTTTTGGGGGACCTATCTCCCCTATGAGGTTGACGGCCGGACGCTGTACTTCGAAACCAAATTTACACTTCAGGTGAGCCCCGAGGACAAGGAAGTGTCAGACGAGTGTCTGGGATTCATGGAGGAGACGGCAATACACATGACCGAGTCGCTAGAGCTTAATCCGGACGCGACCGGTTTGAAGGCTGACCCATTTGTCGTCACGGCGACGCCCACGGAGGACGGGTGACGGTCCACAGGGACGGCAGGTTTGATGCACCCGACCATGCAGTGACGGAACGATTGCTCCAGAGGACGCTGTCCCACGGATGGCAGGACCGGGCTCTTGGGGGGCGACATCAAGAATACCGGGTTCGACGATACGGGGACCGTCCTCCCGTTTGCTGATGAGGGTTAGACACAGCTGGCCGTCAACTTTGCCGCCAGCAATCGAGATTGAGTAGACGGCATCGGGAAAGGAGACGGTTGTCCAGCCATCGGGTTTCCGGACCCGGAACTCGGTTATTACCTCCTCTTATCTCAGCAAAAGACATCAGCGCTCTGGCTGGCCTACGAGCGATTTTGTGTCTCCTCGTGACTGGAGGAGATCATGAGTACTACAGCACCTTCCTTCGAGGAGTATGAGTTCGGCTGCGGTGACCACGTCCGGGTTGACTGGACAGACGGCAGCAGTCCACCCGATGAGGTCATTGGAACCGTCTCTGGTATCTCGCGCTCCGGCGGCAACGTGATCGTTGCTGTCGAGGCTGACGACGACCAGTATCCCGAAAACTCGATCTACGGTGGCACCCACGACGCTGCTCCTGCGTGGATCAGTTCTTATGCCCTCTCCGAATAAATAAGTAGGTGTACGTCTATACCTACGTGTATGGGAACGAAAAGTCTCACCATTACTGACGAAGCGTACAACCGACTCAAGGAACACAAACGTGAGGATGAGAGTTTCACGGACACGATTCTTCGACTGACCGGAAGTGATCGGGACTTGATGAAGGGGTTCGGAGCCATGAGCGACGTCGAAGGGTTCCGTGATGCCGTTGAAGCAACTCGTGATGATCTCGACGCCGACCTCCGAGACAGGACTGAACGATGATTGCGTTCGACACCAGTTTCCTTCTCGACTATCTTGACGGCGTCGAAGCCACAGCCGAGTATCTTGCGGACCACGAAGAAAAACCGTTCTTTGCTCCATCGCTGGCACTTTTTGAAGCCTATCGCGGAGCTGCACGAACCGGCGGTCGTGAGCAAATAGAACGGGTTGTATCCGCTCTTGATTGGGCTGAACCGTTGCCATTAGAGGATGCAGCCGCTCAAGAAGCCGCTCTCATCGAGGCTGAGCTCTTGGACGCCGGCGAGCGCGTCAATCTCGGTGATACACTCATCGCAGGGGTGTGTCGCCACAATGGTGCGCGGATCGTTACGCGTGACAAGCACTTTGACCGCGTTCAGGGTCTCGAAGTTCAACAGTACTGATGAGCTACGATACCCCCATCGGGCGAGAAACAATCCAGTTGGGAGCAGTTTCGGGAGCGTGTCCTTGAGATAGACGGCTTCGAGTGTCGTTTCTGTGGTCTAAGTGACGACGAACATCTCAAAGAGCATGGTCGAGGACTTGATGTCCACCACATCATTCGAATCGCTCCGCGACATCTCGAACCTCGTCGCGGTCGTCCTCGTTAGCCTGCTCGATAGCGTCCCGCATCTCGGTCACCTGATCCTTGTCGAACACGCCGCGTAGGTCACTGAGTGAGTGCCCACCGATAAGCCGCTCCACGGCGTCGCTAAACGACTCGTCATCACGCTTGTTTGCTTTGATCCGTTCGTAGACATCGTCCTCCAGACGAACCTGATGTGACATCCCTGTTGACAGCGTTGACACTCCATCGGAGTCAGCATTTGGGTGCGACAGCGGGACAAACACCGGCTATGCGGTAATCGACGCCTCTGAACTACCTGAGGAGGGAGGCCATGCTGATGCGATTCTGTCGATTACCATTGCGGATGGAGAATTTACCGCAATGGACTATGACTCGGTGCAAACGGCAACGCGACAGGAAGCAGTGCAAGACCGGTTCGATCGATTATCCAGTCGGCCACCGGAAGATGATGAAGGGTAGACCAAACTATCGAAGAGTATCTTCGATGTGTATGAAAGGCAAGAAGCCCGGACCCTCCCGAAACAGCTCCGACTACTCGGTCATAGAACAGAGCGGCTTCAGACATGACGAATGCGTCTCAGAGCTACTTGCATCATAAGGATGTTGACGACTCATAGACGAGATTGATTGTCTGAACATGTCTCTTGAAACTGGCTCCGTACAACCTTCTCAAAACAGCGGAGACAAGTCGGGGCTGAATACACAGCTATCGATCATGCTTCACTGACCGTGTCTGAGTAGGTCACACTATCATGAGGCGTCAAATTGCGCTGTCAACTGTTGCTGCGTGTCCAGTCCTGCGTGAAACCGAGTGATGATCTCAGATTGGTGCTCTGGACATGCGAGCACGGCGACGGCCCCACCCTGAACCTGAATCACCGGCTGCTGTGGGTTGTGCGGTGCGAGGTGACAACTGGGACAGCTCACACCGCCAGCGGGCCTGTAGTTTAGGATCTCAGCGGTGGCTGTAGTCGTGTACCCACAAACAGACTTGAACTGCCTCAGGTGATCAGTACAGCCAACGAGTGGAACTGTTAGCTGATCAAGGAGCAGGAACGACGGCATACCATCGGGAGACTCCAGCGCAGATCGACATGCATCACACTGGATTGGTGGATATTCCTCATGTTCGTCCGACGGGTCCTGCAGTGATTCTCCGGGGACCATAGTAAGCAGAGTACGTGATAGTTGGATACACACACGGGTAAGTGATATGTTTAGATACCCAGCGGAGGATCCCGACGAATATATTGGAGTCCGTGTGCCCCGCGAAGTCAACCGTGTCGTCACCGGTGGGTGCCAGCAACTCACCAACCCACCAAGTCGGGGGTGATTACTATTCTTCGACCCACTTGCACCGGAGCTCGTAGCGTGCGACGGCGTCGACATTGACGCCAAGTGCGAACTCAAGTGCGGTTGACTCACCGACGCCAACGGGATCTAACAGCGTGCGTCCAGCTTGATATACTCGTTCGTCGGCTTCGGTGAGAAACGTACAGACGATCCGTGGGACTGGCGGGTCGGTTGTGACAGATTCGTTGCCGCCGTTTTCGGCAATCACATTGACGGCGATCTGAGTACCAGAGTACGTCGCCTGAACTGCGTATTCGTGTGTGAGCACGAGCGGCGTTTCGTTTGCAACAACAGACCCACTAACACTCGATCCAGAACAATCAGCAAACAGTGCCCCGAATCCGGCGGCTAATGATCCGAGGACAGCGCGTCGGTACATGATTGGTCCCCGGACACCTCCAGAATAAACGTCCCGTCCGTACTGTCCGAACATCGGGCAGCGAAGCAGATTGCGAGCGCCAGAGTAGGTCAATACAGATCGGGGATCTGCTCAATCAGCGCCCGAAGGTCTGGTACCTCTGCGGTCGGTTCAACGGAGAGGGACACGTCGGAGACATGATCTCGCCGGAGGAAGACCGAGTCGATACCAGCCCGATTGGCTGCGATGATGTCCTTCTCCGAGTCGCCGATATACAGAGCCTCACGCGTCCAAGTCTGTCAATGCTCGTTCTATGTATGACGGGCTCGTTTGCGCCGATCTGCGCCTTCTATGGTTGGTTGGCGTCCGTACGCGGTGTCGAAGTGATCGATATCGTGGTGGGCGAGGAGGAACTCAACAGTCGCGTGTTGGTTGTTGCTGACCAGTCCTAGCGGCACTTCCAGCGCGTCGAGCGCACTTACGTCGTCGTAGACGGGCTTGCCGCCCCCGCGAGTGTGGGCCTGTTGGGCGAGGCTCGCGGTCAGTTCACGCTGGTGCCAGAACGCCTCAGCGTTGAGGCCGTGGTCGGCGATCAGATCCCGCGGGACAGCGTCCTCGGCGACGGACTGCCGGACCGTCTCTGCATCAACCATCACATCGAATGCCGCAAAGGCGTCTACAACAGCGTCAACAAGGACTTTCTGGTCAATAGGTTCGACGATCACGCCGTCGTTGTCGAAGACGCCGTTCGAGACGCTCTCCGAATAGCGTGAGTATACCCGTAGTGAACACGGCTGGGACATTGGGCCGCACGTAGGTGGGTCACTGGTTGGTGATCTTCTTCGAGGTCGGGCTGACCGCCGCTGGAGCGGCATTGTCATCTGTGCCGTGCGGTAGCTTTTCCAGCCGGGAAGCCGAGTTCCTCCGCGACCGTCACGGTGTTTTCATCCGTTTGCGTGAGGGCGACTGTTTCACCGACAGAATGTTTCTACAACGAGAGATCGGCCGAAAGGTGTGCCCAAAGTTTTCAACTGTTGCTTGGCCAATCGTAGACGATGCGACCTCCAATAAACTGGCAAGTCATGGGACTGGTAGCCATGATACTCTTGGCCGGTTGTACTGCCCCGGAAGTCGGTACTAACATCTCAACACCAACGTCCACTTCCCAATCTACTGGTACTGCCACCTCAACACCAGCGTCTACTTCCCAATCTGCCGGTACTGCCACCGGTGTGGTCGCAGCTGAGAACAAAGAGGTGCACCTGATAAATGACTGGAACCAGAGCGTCGACATACAGCTCCGTATCATCCGGCTTGCAACCGACGAGACTGTCCACAACGAAAGTTACACCCTATCACCTGAGTCACGCCAGACCGCATATAATATCAGTAGCGCTGACACCGATGGCATCGAGTCCTTCGATATAATCGTCACAGCCCGAAATACGACGGCACGTGACACGTTTACCAACGATGCGTGTTATGGTGATATTCACGTGCCGGTCAGCTCCGATGGGACGTTCGAAGGCCCCCACTACGGTGGTATCTGCTAACCCTGCACTGACCGCACCGCACGCGAACTACTCACCCAAGGGCGACCGCTCTTTCTCGGCGTCGACTACGAGGGTCCGGCAGCCAGTCTCTCCGAGCCTCTCGCGACCGCTTCGCACTCTGCGTGCCCGAGCTGTACCCGTGGGGACTAGACGTTCGCTACCGAATGCTCCAGCCCCGCGAACTCAAACGGGCCCAGGGCTTTCCCGACGACTACGAGATCCGTGGCAACAAGACCGAGACGACCGAGCAGATCGGGAACGCGGTGCCCGTGAGATTAGCCCAACGACTCGTCGAAAGTCTGCTTTCGGGCTCGGAACCGGCGTTGACCGATTACGTCGACAGCGAGCCGGTGACGGTCGTGGCTGGTGACGACTGAGGAATATCTGTCCCCCGGTTTCTCTACTCGTCACCTACTTTTGTCTCCCCCATGAGGCTGCGGGGGTCGTCCCCCGCATAAACTACTTACCGAGGACAGCACAATGTCAAGACACATGAGTTCCGGCCGGGAGATTCGACTTACTGACGACCCAGAGAGTGAGTATTGGGTCGCCAAAGACATCGAAACGGGCGTTGCCAACCAAGGAAAAACCCGCGGACAGGCCCTCGACAATCTTGATGAAGCGGTCGAAGGATATCACGGGGCCGGCCGGGAGCCGACCGAAGCAGAGCTCGCTGAGTTGGGCATTGACCCGGACGAGAATACGTCCGGTGGCGAACTGCCTGACGTTCTCAAATAATCCTCTTACGACGATGGTGTCACGCGATTTCAGCGGAGAAGACGTAGTCAAAGTACTCTGCAACGTGGGGAACTACGAGCTAGACCGGATTCGTGGAGATCACTAAATTTTGACCTGGGAACCGCCTGCTGACCACAATACCGATGCGCGAACGGTTCCAATCCCGTATCACGACCGAATTAGTACTGGGACACTTCAGGAGATTGCTGAACAAGCTGGAGCAAAGGACTTCCAGGCTTTCTGTCGCTGGATCGACCGCAATCGATAGCTTTCGATAGTAGTTTTCTGTGCCTCTGACGGACGAGAGGCACGCCCAAGAGCGTGTCTCGACACAGATACATGTTGAAGCATACACACGCGGTTGAGACGGAGCTTCGCGGCTTCGTGGCACTGTTTACCGACCAGTGTCGTAGCAGCGGCATCGCATTTGGGGGGTATTCCCGACACGATCCGGTTGGTCTCGCCAATCGGAATCCCAGCGCAGCTATCGTGGACGTCACACGAGCGCGCCACATCGCTCGCGAGTACTACGACAGGGACCTGCCCAGCGAAAGCGAAATCCGCCAGCAAGCGATGGAGGGGTGAAGCGTGGCCTCCAGTGACTCGTCTCGGGCACGCATGACCTGCAGAACCAATGGATGCGACGCCCCGATCTTCAACGCCGAGCGCATCGCGTGTGTCGACGGAGAATACGGGCCATGCATGGCTGTCGGGCGTCACGCTGGCGTCTGTACTAACGGCCATCTCTCTGTCTGGGATGTCGCTGAGGCCTAAGTGACCTCTATCGGATGCTTGCACGCACTGCCAATTTTGTGACCCCCCACTGGGTGAGGGGTTTCCCGATCATGAGTACCGAACAGCAGTCCGTCGACGAACAGCCTTCAGATACCGAAGCCGACGACCAGCAAGACGTCCTTGCCCAGCATCGACAGGCACAGGAACGCGGCGAGGTCTTTCAGGGCCGTCCCCGGGTAACAGGTAGATGTGGCTCTGTTGAAATCCTATTCTTCAGACATATTATCGACTGAAACAGCCGGTTGCTAAAGACCGTATGTGTTGCGCAGTGAGAAATACGTCGAAATTAATATTCAGTAGTCTATACAATCGCCAATATGTCGAAGCTGTCTCTGATAAGTATAATACTGGGGATTGTGCTGCTCGGAGTTGCTGGATACATGGCATACTCTCAGCAACAAAGCCTCTCGTCCGGGGTGCAGATTGAAGCCACGGTAGAGAGCAAAGAAGTCACCATGGATTCCTCAAAAAGGGGGGACAGGTACACCCCCCACGTCACTTACAGCTACACGTACAACGGAACCCAATACACTTCCGACAACATCAGACCGGGAATAGGAACAAAAGCGTCCGACACAAGGACTGCCGCGGAAGACAGAATTGACCAGTACAATGTCGGGGAGACAACCACGGCCTATGTCGTGCAAGGCTCGCCCTCAAAATCGTATCTTAAAAAGAGAGTAGCCCTCTACCACTTATATTCGGCATCTTAGGCCTATTCCTGATCGGAAGACCAGTCTACAAATCCGTCGCTTCTTAACTTCGAACCGCTCTGTCAGGGTGATGTCCTTCCGCTTGGTTGCTGAATCACTACTTCATATTCTGGCTCTAAGTCTCGCACGTGATTCGTAACAATATGATGGTATTTTTGAGTGTCGGGCTGGTATGTGGGTATCCTGTCTTGACCGTTCAGAGTGAGCGGTCGATATTGTGACTGAGACAGACAATAGTGAGTTCACGGAACTGCTTCCCCCAGCGTCGTGACCGAACGAACGCACCGCACTTCCTCTTGAGCGTTGAGTTAACCGTCTCTGATTGACTCCGCTGGCCGTAGATATCAGCGTCTAAGCGTGCGTTCCACGCCTTGTGGAGCGATGTGAATTCACGATGCTTAGTCAGTGGCCGAACTTCGTGTTGCCGGGCAAGCCGTCTGATCTTCTGGTCGTCGTAGCCCTTGTCACCGAGAAGTATGTCGATATTCTCGGGGTTGCGCTTGATCAGCGATGGAGCGATCTGACTATCGTGTTTCCGCGTCGTCGTCACGTGGAGATCGAGGATTGCGTTCACCCTTGTATCGACCAAGAGCGTCACTTTGAGCTGCTGAATCGTGAGTTCAGCTCGTTTCGTGTAGTGTTTCGAAGCGTGACAGCGGTCAAATCCTGACGCATCAACTCCAACCACACCACTCGTCGGAAGGAGCGTCGCTGAGAGGGTCAATATGACACGCCATACAGCCATCTCAAGCCGTTTGAACGCCTTACAGAGCGTTGAAGCAGTAGGAAGTTCGGTTAGCCCGAGAACACGACGGATGCGTGGCATCTCGATCAGTTCGTCAAGCAGACCACGATAGGTCGTGTTTTTCCGAACTTTAAGGCACAGCAGAACAACGTGCTGCGGGAGTGTATAGCGGTGTTTAGAGAACTTCGAGGAGATTGAGAGACGGCTCGGCGTGCCGGATGGATCGCCTTCTCAGTAAACCGGAGAATCTGCGACTTCGGGAGGGCCTTCATTTCGTGTAATTACAGGTCGAACATGTAACTCTCTGAGGGTTTCAACAAAGCCCGGTCAATTTGAGCCCGGCTTTTTCATTTGAGGACTGAGGGGACCTTAGACCCGGAAGCTAACCCCTACGTTGATTCTCCACGGCAAATGTTCAAGCAATAAATTTCCCGTATGAGCAGTGGCGAGCAACCGGACCAGACCCACCGGAAAACCCGGGGGGACAATGACGACGAGCGTGATGAGGACCGCGATCAGCGAGCTGCTGAAGACGACGATGCAGGGGACCTTGTGCTGCTGTTGAGGAGATCGAACACCACCCAGTCGCAACTGGACGCTCAAGGGACGGCGACAGACCCGGCTAGCGACGACGGTGGAGGACATCGAGGGAGCGGACGGCGGTTAGGCTGAGGCGACTGAGTTATCCGGAGGGACCACTGCCGGACAGCAGACCGGGCGATTGATGCATACGAGACCAACGCAAAGGTAGAATAGTTAACCTTTTTACTATTCGACAATGCGGCGACAATATGGTCCCGCTTGAATTGCAAGCTCCCCTCCAGAGTAGTGACACCATTGGTGCTCCGGTGGGCGCCGCAGTACTGCTGTTCTTGTTCGTGCTCATTGTAATCCGAACCGCTGGCATGTGGGCAGTGTTCAGTAAAGCCGGCCACGAAGGGTGGAAGGCAATTATCCCGATCTACAACCTCTACGTAATGCTCCAGATCGGAGAGCAAGCGTGGTGGTGGCTGCTACTGACGGTTGTCCCGATTGTGAACCTGTACGCAGTGTACAAGATTCACGCTGGAGTGGCTCAGGCGTTCGGCAGAGGCATTGGGTTCGGGCTTGGACTCGCATTCCTTGATATCCTCTTTTTTCCACTCGTCGGGTTTGGTGACTACCAGTATCGCAACACCGGCCAGCTAGCATGATCGACGTGCAAGCGCGACCGGTTGTTGTCACGGCCGCAACACTCTGTCTTGTTGCGCTCGCTGGTTGTGGACAGCCTGCTGGCTCGCTCTCGATGGACCCAGTGAACGATACAGAATTAGCTGATAAGGCTAGCACAAATGTCTCTGAAGAAGACTTGGCAGCCACAGAAGATCGCGACCACGGCGTGCGGATACTTCGTCAGGCCGTAAAGAACGACTCAGCAACGGTCGCTGCGACGGAACCGCCACATAGCGCTAACGAAACCGTGTATCAGACCGGTGACCGGTTCTACACGCTTTCGTACACTGTGGTCAACACAACGACCGGCCGACAAGTGACGTACCGACTTGATAAGAACGTGACCGCGAATGAGACCGATCACAACAGGTTGACTGTCGCCGACTACGACGACCTGCCACCAGTCGACCAATCAATGCTTCATTCTACCGTGTCATACCTCTCGAGAGATAGCCTCGAGGAAGATGAGGTTCGGCCTGGAGGGGTTGAGAAAGAACAGACCTATTCCTCAGCTGAGTTAAATCGGTCGGCGATTGCTGGCGGCCAGTACGATGCGATTAGGTATGAAGAGACACTGATCCAACTAGAGGTCGTGTCGAACGAGTCCCAATCCCTGACAGTGTACCGGTACCGGCCTGTGCCAGTCGCGAACGGTGTTGGCCCGTACTCTGCGTGTCTCCGTGACACGTATGGGTTTGAACTGAACGGGCTGGACTCGGATACACGAGCCGTCGTAACCGAGGCGACCGACGGGACATACCGTGCGGAGAACACTAGTGACGTGGGGTTCCGGTCGGTTCTTGATCGGTTCCACGAACACACAGCAGTCTCGGCAACTGACCAGTCCGGATCATGGCTCGTCCGATACGACGGGCAACTCTACTGGGCTAATCTTCGATATGACGCATTCGACGAGTATGATCAAATGGCAACGGCCGACCAGCCCGCGGTTACTTGCTCGGGATAGCGTTCCTTGCTATTGAACAACGACATGAGTCTTCGATCATCGCTACCTGATGCAAAATTAGTCTCGGTATTTGTAGCCAATGGCGTGCCTGTAACCGGGTTACTTGTGTTCGGGACATCGGCGACAGCACTGTTAGTGTTCTATTGGCTCGAGCTTGGCGTGGCTATGCTCTGGGCCGTTGTACGAGCCACGTTTGCTGGTAAGCTTCCCAGCGAGGAAACCGATCGTGAACCGTTCAGCAGTTCCCAGTGGCCGATATTACATGTTATTCTATCGAACAGGTTCTTCGAGGATAGTGACGAGAATGCCACATCCAACAACGGTAGCTGGAGGGAGTGGCAGATCCCAGTTCCCAGAACGGAGGTCGGAATCTATCTCGGAACCATTCCTGCGCTGGCCATTATCATTTTTTTACTCAGCGTAGTGTGGGCTGGATTCGGTGGGGTGGTCGCTGGTCCAATCGTTGCCGCAACAGAGACAGCCGACACTCCGATGTGGCCACTCACTGGGGCTGGTGTCGTCTTTCTGAGCGAGGGTTGGCAAACGGCTACAGACTATTTTTATCGCGGCGGCTATTGTAAGAAGTCAGTCTGGACGGCAGCCAGGGGAGTGTTTTACAGGGGTCTGGTGATTGTTGCTATTGGATTACTCGTGTTATTGACCGTCCGTGAATCCATAGAAGGCAACCAGTCAGCCTTGCGAGTGCAGCCAGTGGCCCACTGCTATTCACTGTGCTCGCCTCCAAATTCCTGATTGATATTGTCGCATACTACATCAGCGGGCTTGAAAAGCCGCTTCAAGATCTGATTTTTCCTGAGTGATCACACCCTGTACCGGACTAAACAATCTATCGCTTGGCTGTACTGGCCGAATAAACTCATTCGGTAAGTCGCTATTCGGCTCTCAAACTTATTTCTTCTATCGGCTGGCAGGCAGGATACTTACCAAACCTGCGTACTGAAAAAGAACTTCCAGAATCGAGCAAATCCAATCAGGTCGACATTGACTGAATCTTCGGTAGACAGCTCAAAGCGATTAGCCTTGCCGTTTTGACTAGGCGGCGGTCACACGAAAAATTTTAATTTAGAGTACATATGCACGTCTATGGCAGCACTTGGGTTGACTATTCACCTGCTTGTGTGGCCTCTTAGAGCTGGGACTGGAGCAACCTCTCTCACCGGAATAATCCTGACGGTTGCGCTGATAGTGGTTATAAATCTCATCGTTTACTTATTAAAAAGGGCATTCCGAATGTTGGTGGGAAGCGACTCTTAAAATGGTCTTGTAACTCTCGCTCAGAGAGTATTACAGAACACTACACACCCATCAACGGTAACACACTTTCGCGGTCATCGACTGTCGGGAACCAGCGCTTCGCTGCGAGCGCCGAGCTGAAGAGCTGATAGAACACTGTCAAAAGAACTGCCTGAGTTGGTGACGGACGTCCTCAATGTATCTAACGTCTTCAGAACCTCGCTAACGACTTGGTAAGATTAGTAGTAGTAGTAGGACGCTCACTCTTCGGATAAACACTCGAAACGGGGGGTGTGTGGTCTCGGTTTTCCTTTCAGGCTGGATCAACAGGTCCGACATACTGGCTCGTGATCGCGTTGCCGTCCCGCCACTGCAGATAGTAGTAGTCGCGGCTAGCGATAGTCTTCGTCGTGAGGGTGCCCGTTGTTCGTGAAATCTCCGCCTTCTCACGCGCCTCAGCAAGCTGGTCCTCCCAGTCATCTTCGTCCCATTCTTCCGGTGTGTCAGGCTGCTCTGTGGGCTGGTCGTCAGTTTCCGCCGCTGCTTTTAATTCTACACAGGGTGTCTCGACATCCTCGAGTGCTCGTTCGTACATCTCAGTTAGGTCTGCTGGGATCGAGTCGCGGTCGATGGCTCGGAGTTCTTCAAGCGCTATCTTGGCATGGGAGTGGTTGGGCATGCGCTAACTAACGCACTGCCAATAGTTGTTGGTTATGTTGGTTAGCGTCGTGGAGCCGCGATCAGGGGAAGCGGGTTACAACCCAGCATCATTTCTGCTCCAGCGGCTGGTCAAGAATTTCGAAGATATCGACGGCCTTGAACTCTTGGTACCGCTCCTTGCCGGTCGTTTCGGTCAGGATGTCCTGTGCTTCAAGCTCCTGTATCGCGTTCCGTGCCGTCTGTGTCGTTACATCCAGTAACTCGGCGACATCGCTTGCGGTCACGTAAGGCTGCTTGAACAGGCGCATCGCCAGCCGGTCGGCGGCTGTTTTTTCGTGTCCATAGGTTCGCTCATACTCCCGACGGAGATCTCGGAGATCATTCGTTCGGGTGACAGCCTCGGCAGCTTGCGAGCGAATCCCCTCGACGAAGAATTCTAGCCAAGGCTCCCAGGCACCTGTTTCGCTGACTGTTCGCATCCGGTCGGCATACTCGATCTTGTTGCGGTTGAAATACGCACTCGGATACAGATATGGCTGTGTGAGGTAGCCGTTCTGAATCAGCTGTAACGTGATGAGAATGCGTCCCAGTCGGCCGTTCCCATCCTCAAATGGATGAATCGTCTCGAACTGATAGTGGACAAGGCCAAGCTGGACAAGATCGTGGTACTCGCTGGTTGTGTTGCAGTACTCGACGAGATTCGTCATCAGCTCAGGAATCCGGTCGGGTGCTGGCGGGACGAAAGGTTCCTGAAACGACGAGGCTGCTGGGAGATTGATTGGCTTCGCACGGAACTCGCCGGGGTACTCACAGTGGCCACGCACGTCGGCCATCAGTACCTCGTGCAGGTCCTGCAACAGTCCGAGTGTGATACGGTCGCCCTCAGAGAGTCGGGCCGAACCTTCGGTGATCGTCCGTTCGTAATTGAGTGCCTCTTGGACATCCTTCCGAGTGGTTCCACTATCGGCGAGTTCCTGGGACCGGAATACGTCCTCGATATCGATATCTGCACCCTCAAGCACGACCGATTCAACTGCTTCGCGACGGACCATCGTCGTGTACAGGAGCGGATTGGCTTCCGTCTCGTCGCCGATGCCTTCCAGCCGGCCGAGCTGATAGATCGCGTCCTGCAGCAACTGCTGGAAGTCAGTGTCAAAGTTGAGTTCGTGTGCCGGTGGTAGTGGATCTGGAAGATAGTACGGCCGGCGTCCGAAGGGGACGTACTCGCCAGGAGCTTCATCCGGGAGGCTGTTGCCCGCCATTTTGCTTGCAGTTGTCGTATTCGAGCTAAGGCAAAAACACCTGTGGTATATTTTGGTTAGCTCGCCAGATGTCCGATATTCCTATATATGCGGAAAATCGGACACCGTCGCTAACCCAAATAGAGGGCGAGAGCTACAACACATCCATCTGATTCTCGGCGTCACACCCGTTGTGAACGAGTACAATGGGCTGGGCGCTCCGTTCGTGTTACGATTACTCACTACACTCCTGTACGAATGAGGTCGCTCCCGGTTCCTGCAGCTAGCAGACAGCGGCGTCGACAGCGGCAGGGCACGTGCCACCGCGTCCAACAGCGTTGGTTCAGCGCCGATTCGCGTCGCAGTCGGTGCGTGTCACAGGGTTAGGGCGGCGACTCCACCACAACGGGTGTGACGCCACCTGTCGTGGCTTTGTGGTCGCTATGCTCCAGCAGGTCGAGGCCGATATAGCGTTTCTCAAGCAAGCCTTCGGCTGTTGCCATATCCATCGCGAGGAGTTCGGTTTTGGTCTGGTCCCGGCCGACCTGTCGAGTCTTCTCGACGATATCGTCGCCGCCAATCTCGATCAGTTTCTCCCAGACACGCTTGATAGTCTGGCGGTGTGGTTCCTTTCCGAGTTCGGCCGTCAAGGCTGTTTGCACGTCGGCTTTGGTCATGAACACGCCGCTGCCGTCGGTTCGCTTTGTGGCAAATTCCGGCCAGCGCTTGGCGACGGAGATGGCACGGTAGGTGTTCTGGCGGTTCGACCGCTCGACGAACATGGTCTTGACCTTGGACTGCCGGCAGTTCGCGAAGAAATCCAGCGGCGAGCTACTGGGTTCGATACCCTCGGGGAGTCGTTCGGCGTCTTCCTGGTGGTCGGTATCGGCGTCGAGTTGCTGGGCTTTGGCGATAGCACTCTTGGCAACGTCGTGGGTCGTCTCCTGCTGGGCTTCGAGGTCTTCGAGACGCTGTTCGTTCGTGGCGGCGTCGCCGACCGCTGTGGTGGCAACGTCATGGGTCTGTTCAAGCTCGTCCTCTACGTTCGGTGACGCGCTCTTGAAGGTCACCGATGGTCGCGACCAGCAACTCAAGAACACTCGAAACAGGGGGTGGCACTTCATCGTCGAGGTCGCTGACGAGCGACTGGAGTTCGTCAGTGTCCGTGCTACCTTGTCCGAGGTCTATCCCGAGTGCATCGGCGAGCGCTTGGTCGGTGGCTGTGCTGTCGGTCCCGTCGTCGTCGGTTGGGTGTCGTGGCATCGTGACCACAGGACCAGTGCCCGGAATCGAACCGAGTGGGGCTGACCACAGCACGGGCTCTTGGTGACGTGGCTGACGCTCTCTGGACGTGGCAGTTGGCTCGTGGCAACCCTGCCCCGCCTAGTGAATTTGTGTCGTGGCACCGCGCCAGCGGTGACTAGGAGTATGTATGGACTGTCGTCGCCTGGGCCAGCATGGCACTGGGTTCACCAGTAACGGGGCATGCCCGCTGGTGGGAGGGCTCCAGTCGTGGTCGACACCGGAGTGAGTGCTATGGCCGGTCATCCTTTGAGCACCGCCCGGCGCTCAATGGCGACATCGTGGGTGCGGTCGCCGACCAGGTGGCGGAGTCGCCACTGAGCCGTATCTGGTGGTACTGTATCGGTCGCAAGTGCCGACGAAGGGTCGGCACGGGCCATCAGTTATCCCCTCTTGGGAAAGGGTGAGGACGGCTGCTGTCGCGTTCAACCAGTGCGTAGTCTGTGTGGGGGACCGTGAACGTCATACGGTCGTCAGCCCGACTGAGTGTCTGAGCCAGCTGTCGGCGTGTGGCTGTGTCTGGGTCGGACGCTTGCAGCCGGCGGAGTGGTCCTGTTGGGAGGTCCGCTAGCAACACGCCCCTGGCGTGATCGTCGGTGGCGGAACTGACCAGCAACAGCGGGTCACTGTCGATGGTCGTGATCGCGACAATCTCGCCGACGGTCGGCTGGGGAGTCATCGGCCCGCCTCCTGAGAACGTGCATATGAGTGTGCAGTTGTTGCAGAATCGACAGACTGCAAGTGGACACCACAACTGGTTTTAGTACCAACTGTATACCAGTCGGTTAGGTTCTGTCCCCCGCTCCATGTTTCCCTGATAGCCAGTTGTCCTATCGAATGTGTTGGGTGCAGGACCTGTCGTCGGCAACGGCGACTTTGGGTGGTGCGTGGCACGCCGCTTTCCCCCGGCTGCCACCCGCCTTTCTGCTGCTCGGAATGTAATGGCCGTGCAGCCGTCTCTGTGTCCTTCGGCTGGTGATTCGGTCGGTTGTAATTCGTCGACAAATCGACAGACAGCGTGGGGATATCACAAGCATTTTCGTGGCCACTCGGTTCAGGATTACATGGGTTCTGTGCCCCGTCCGATCCCATTGGATTCACCCATCCTTCCAATTGTGTCGGGGCTGGAGCCTGTCGTCCACGACGACAGTGAATGGTGCGTTGCACCCCAACTCTCCCACTCCCCAGCAACCCACCATTCTCTTTGGGCGGCCCATCTGGACTAGTGTTCTGTGAGTGAGTGTGGAGCCTGTGGCCAGCGTCGCGTGGTGTACCGGGAGTGGAAGGACAATCGATGTATGGTGGTACAGTATTGAGACGCTGTCGCTCGCTGAGAGGACTGTTATTTACTGGGTGTCCAGTGTAGCTGCACGGGTTCTGGAATCCACTCAGGGCCACCCTCGACGTTGTGCTCGTTTGCTTGGGACTATGCTCGGAGTCCAGAACCCGCCCGTGCCTCTGACAATCGTAGGTAGCGACTGCCACTTTAGGTGTCAATCGCCACCCGACACTCGCTTTCCCGCAAGGGGCGAAAAACTGCCTGATTCGATGCCCGCTGTGTGAGTGTGTTGCTGGCATTATTACTGTCTACTCTTGTGGACGGGCTGCTCACAGAGGCTTGCAAGTGTGTCAGCGTGGCGCTGGAGGGCTTTTCGGCCGGCGTCGGTCAGCGTATATTCGTTGGTGCGGGCGTCGAGTTCATCGCGGTTGATGAGGTCCTGTTCGGCGAGTGTGCTGAGATTCTGGTAGAGCCGGCTGTGGTTGATCGGCTCGGCGTAACGCTTGTCGAGGTGCGATTTGAGTGCGAGGCCATACGGCTCGTTCTCGACGGCGGCGATGGCTTCCAGCAGGTCGCGCTGGAAGCCCGACAGGGCGTGGTAGGTCGTCATTGGTCGCCTCCCGTACTGTGGCCTCGTCGGACCGTTACTGGCTGATGGCACTCGCTCCAAGCGAGGAGGTCCAGCAGGGCGATGCGGTCGTGCCAAGCGATCATGTAATCGTCCCTCCGGTGGGAGGAGTGACGTGGCTACTCGGGTCAGTTTCAGGCCTTGGATTGTAGTGCTGGCTAATGGTTGAGGGGCGATTCGACTCTTCGTGGGTGGACTTGCAAACGGTCATGGGTGCAATGGAACGCCGCTTTCGGCGTGGGCGTCGCCTATCTCACTCTATTAACTCGACAGGACTTATTAGTTCCGCACGTGCCGAAGAATTTGCACCAGTCGATGAACTGAATGAACGGTGATATTTTCTCAGATGGTCTCAAATACAGAGCTAATGGGTCGCCGGAAACGAGTTGAAGACGATGAAATATTACAGGCTATAGCTGTCTCTCCAGACCCTATAGTTACTGCGTCGGAACTCTCTGAACAGGTAGATTACACTGGTGATGGCGTGCGAAACCGATTAGACGATCTCGAAGAGCAAGGATTAGTGATGAGTCGGGATGTCGGTTCCAGAGCCAAAGTCTGGTGGATTACGACTCAGGGACGGCAGAAGCTTCGATAGAGGACTTCCACCAGACTACTGAGCGGGCACCAACCTGTCTGGAAACAACTCTCTTTTGTTCTTCTAATTCTTTGAGACGGCGGCGTAGACCATCCTGACCGATTGGGAGTTCCCGTGCCATCTCAGGCACTGTTCGAACTGGTGCATCAACCATGTCGAATTGGTCGAGAATTTCGTCATCAGTTACGCTTACTCTTCGTGCCATCGTACAATCCATTTCGTCTCTTTGTGCCGAAAAAATTTTGATTAATCGGCACGTGACAATTAACACGGAACACACGCGCTGCTGGTCGATTTCTCACGAAATCGCCCCGGTGTACCAGCACCGAGGCACGTGGTTCCACTCAGAACCAATGGCAACTACGCAATCCAATCCACAAGAACGTACCGCACGCGAACTACTCACCCAAGGGCGACCGCTCTTTCTCGGCGTCGACGGCAACGGTGCAGCCCACTACTGGGACAGCTACGAATTTGCTGTGGCCGTTGTTTCGGTTGATCGGGAAGCTGAGAAGGTTGTGTTAGCCGAGACGCCCTTCGAGATGCTCTCGGAATGGTGCGAATATACTCGCTCGGAGCGCGGCTGGGACATTGGGCCGCACGTCGGTGGCTCGTTGGTCGGTGATCTTGTCCGAGGTGTTGAGGCGTGAGCTGCACCGTAGAAGAACGGAAGCGAGTGCGGCGTGCTGCTCGGGCGATTCGAGACGAAGTGGCTACTGAGTCCGTCGACGTGCTTTCGCCGAGTGCGAGTCAGTACGGCGAATGGACGTTGGATGCTGTGCTATGTGGTTCGGAGGGTGTGCCGCCAGAAGTGCTTCGAGACTTAGCACTGGCTGAGTTGACGTTGCAGCCGACGCCGTCGCAGGCAGGGTATGAGCATGTAGCAGCGACAGCTCAAAATTCGCGAAATATGAAACCTACCAGATAATCGAACAATCATCGATCATCGGAATCAATTGTTTCAGCATATCGGCCTTCAGTAAAAAATATTTGATTAGAGAGCCACTCATTGAAGCTCTTCTCAGCATCAGGGATTATAGGCATTCGGCGGCCGGTCAATGGCATTTCAACCGGATTTACTCTACCGGGTATGAATTGGATCGCAGCGAGAGGGTCTAAGCTATTGTCTTGAATCCGCTCCACAGTTTCTTGACCGACTTCCTTTGAGACCTCATACTGGACATATGGATCAAACCCGTCCATCACGTGATCTGGGGACATGGCGTCAAGATATTCCAAATACAGAATTGTTCCAAACCACAACTGTTGCATCTCTTCCAGATTTGATTGTTCAAGCCTACCCAACCCCTCCAACCAGCCGTGTGCTACAGAGCCCCAATCAACAATCTGTTGCTCCGTCCTCATTTCGTATCGAATAGCAGCCGAGGTTAGTTCTGCCATTGAGCCATAACAACTGTTGATCAAACGAGCTACCGGATGGACATCCAGCATCTGTACACGAAGCCACTCCCGTGCTGAGAGATCGCCAATAGTAGCATGCGACTTCACTGCAATATTCAAGAGCTTTGGAAAACAGAGAACCAACAACGAACCATACCGAGTATTCCGGCCATCTTCCCGGTCACGCATCATCACTGAAGTAGCAGCAACCCATCCAAGAAGTCTCGTGCCGATGGCAGTACTCTCCCAGAGTCCACTGGTTGCGCCCGTTTTGAGCAGGTCCTTGCAGGTGTCCATGACCTCAGTGCGTATTCGCTCTTCCGCCGACTCATAACCTAGCGTGTCGATTAGTTCTACGTGCCCAGTGATGACGTGCTGAAAGGCTCTACCTGCGGTGTGCTCTATCGTGGCTTCACCAATTGTCTCCACCGTCTCAGAGACATCAAGTCCGACTTGTGTGAGATCGTGGTCAACTGCTTCTTTGACAGTATTTGGAATTTGATCCGTACACAAGGTTTCCAACGATTGGTCCATAGGAGAGTCTTCGGCAATTTCGCTGTCACCGTTGAATGCGATTAAAGTCGATACCCTTCCTGCCAGAATATCCAGCCCGAGTGACGCACTGGCTCGATCCTTGTTTGTTATGAATGAGTGAATAACCGAAATCAGTGCGAGGAAGGGATCTGGATTCGCTGAGTCCTTAGCAGAATCGTTGATTTCGTCAGTCATTGACTCCGGAGTCATTCGGTTCTTGAGATCTCGCAAAATGCCCTCTGGGGTTGTCTTTTCCAGTGTATCGCTCACGAAGCGATATAGTGTCAAGAACGCCCCGACCGCTACAGCAATTGAGAGCGAGAGTATGGCAGTCTGCGCTGTTGGTGATAGTTCCTCAAAGATGAATAGTCCCAATATATTCAGCCCGATTGACCCACCGAAAATACCGACAGTCAATCGATATGCTGGGTCAGATGTGAAATTTGTTGCTAGTCGTGGGGCGTACTGAGATGTGGATAACTGCACTCCCAATACAACTACAGAGAACACGATTGCAAAGATCCCAGTCTGGGCTCGAGCGAGTGTACTCAGCACTGACTGGCCTGTCGATTGAGGATCGTAACTAAATATGACTGCAGCAACAAATATACACAAGAATAGGACAAAAGCACCCACCCCTCGTCGGACAGACTCACGAATCATACCCATGACTGAATTGAGCCAACTGTTAGTCTCTTTTGACGTATTCGATGAGAAGTGCTGTGAGATTTTCTCCGCTCCAAGGTCCTAAACTGAATTCGGTGTTGGTTGTAAGAAGATTTCCAACGACGCGTATGAGGTGCTGAATCGTACTTACGCCCACGAATACAATTTTAGCCGGTTCGTCCTCAATGAGGTGACGTTGCAGCCGACGCCGTCGCAAGCAGAGTACCAGCACGTGGCAGCGACGGTATTGGTGGATAAAGCGCTAACCAACAGATGGTGGGTGATGCCATGAGTGCTGGTTAGCCACTTCTCCCACTCCGTTTTCTGACCGTCATTTATTGCTCGGTAGGTGTGTGAACTTACGGGTGAAATGGGAGCAGAAAGAGGAGGTGTTTTACCGCATCGTACAACTGCATTATTATACACACCATTGAGATTCATCCTGTGACAGTTTGAGGTGCATTGTGTCTTACTCCAAACACGTATTCAATAAACATCCACGCAACATTTCAAGAATAGAGACTCTGTGCACGGTTTGAGTCGATTCATCCCGCCTGCCCGGTACTCGGTATTACTGTCCTCACAATAGTGCTTGTTAAATATTCGGTCTGGCTTCTCCCCCAGAAGTGCTGCGGCTCCTGTTTTGTCAGTTGTGTGGATAGTAATCGACGAAATGAGTACCACACAGTCCACTCGAAAAAACCGTGGCACTGTCAGCTCCCGTCTTGGCGTGGCCGTAATTATAACCGTTACCGTGTGGATATATCTGGAGTTCGTTGCCATCTTACTCGGTCACTCCCCGAGGGCAGGACCGCTCCTGCTTGGCGAGTTCCCAGTCGTCCGTGACGTGAGCGCCCAACTCCTCCGTGGATTCCTCGCTGTCGGGCTCACACTGCTAGCCGTGCGGGTGTTCGATATTTCATCGCCGCTCGAATGGATGGGTGTGCGCCGTCCAAGGAAATGGGAGTGGGCGTATATTCTTCTGGGCGTCGTGCTGGCGTTCGTCTGGCTGGTCGGTTCTCTCGTTCTGATTCAGAATGTCCTTGGACTGGAGCGCACGATGCTACTAACACTTCCAGAGCGTGTCCGAATCGCCCGGGTAGTGACGTTGTTAGTGCTTGTCGGCCCAGCCGAGGAGGTGATTTTCCATGGTATCATCCAACGGTCACTGGAAGACGTTATCGGTCTCTGGCCAGCTATCGCTGCTGGTGGTATACTCTTTGGAATGTCTCATGCTGACCCCGCCGCCCTTGCTCTCGGTGACCTACTCTTCTATATCGCCCAAGGTGGCTTCGGCATGATTGCGGGTTGGATCTATGCCAAAACAGATAATATCGTCGTTCCAGCGCTTGTTCACGGGATTTTCGTTTCGCTCACTACCGCCTTGCCACTACTGGCTGGCTGAGGTGAATAGGATAATTATCGTACTAGCGCTTCAAACACTCGTGCTACGATTGTCCGGAGATGAGACCAAACAGTTGTAGGAGCGACACCAACCTCCTCGGCAATAGTCTTGTGGATAGCCTCTCTGGAGTTGCTGTAATACCAGTAGTCGAAAACACGCCGATTCTATTCGGCAACGCTCAGGGATATAGAACCGCTACTGGGGGTCGACAGCAATCAAGGAACCCCAGTATCGTCGCCAACGCATAGTTCATCCCTTTATTTGTCCAATTATCCAACGGGGCGGCATGGCGCAGGCGCCGTCGGAGTTCGGGGCGGAATTCGAAGCGAAGACAGAGACCTTCTTCGGCACCGCTGAGTTGCTCTACGCCAACCCCGGCCGGCAATACACCCAACAGGAACTCTCTGACCGCTTCGACTGCTCGGTAAGCGTGCGAATTTTGTGTTCAGATTTCGTGCCGTACTTATTTCTGGTAGTTGTAATTTAGTCTATTCGTCCCGCCCTCCGATACACCATTTCACTAACTGTTGGAGTAGTAATCACAGTTCTTGCAGCAGAGTTCGCCACATCGGACCACCTGATCATGGTCTCGCTTCTTCCACTCTACGGTGCAGTAACGTCGATGATTTTGGCACACAAACAACAGTGGCTTGCTCTGTCTCGTGGCAAGTCCACCCGGTCATCGAGGAAGCGAGGGGGTATTATCGGAGGTCTTGGCGCATTTACTGGGTCTCTGCTTCTCCAAGCGTCAATCCCCGCTGGACTTGCTGGGTATGGACTCATGCTTCTTGGCATGGCTGGGGCTATCGGCGACATGGCTGAGTCATGAACCGCCTGCACTGACCGCTTTACTATATATGCTAGCTACGTTCCGTTAGTCACTTCACGGCCTCAAGGAGTTCATCTCGTTCTGACCAGGGGACGACAGCGTCCGAATCATCGAACAACGTCATCATTCGCTCTTTTTTGAACTCCCCCTTAATTTCGTACCGATAGCAGGTGACGTTTCCACCGCAGGTGTGGGTCTCACCGGACGACGGTCCCTGTACCAGCAGCGTGGCGCCACTCCGTCGCTCAACGTTCCCTGACTCCTGGAAGCTGAACGTGGACCTCGAACGGACCTCACCGTCGACGAGGAGCTGGAGTTCGTACTCCTGTTCGCCGTAGTTCTCGGAACTCAGATTGACGACGTGCCACCGCTGGCCGGCTGCGAGCCGCTTGGAGCGGTTCAGCAGTGTTGTCTCGTCGGCCCGGACGCGGATACTGAACGTCCGCTCGTCGGCGTAGTCGCTCTGGACCGCGACTCCGTACCGGACCGGCCTTTCTTCCGTCCCGTCGGGTGTCAGAGTCGGCGTCCCATCGGTGAATCCGCTACAGCCGGCCAGTATCAGGAGGACCGCCAGCAGGAGGGCTTCGAATCGCATGTCTCCGACCTGCCGCTGTTCCGCGATAGGCCTTGGAACCGGGACAGTTCTTGCCGATATTCCCAAAACAATTATTGTAAATAGTGCTGTGTTGAGTAGCGGGTCTGGCGTGGTCGGTCGGAGGTTACACCGGCTTGTGAGCGAGTAGTTTTCGTGCAAAGTCCGATATTCTGTTGGCGACTCGCTGGTAGGCGTGGATACGCTCCAGCAGGCCGGTGTGTCGGTGTTCGTCGCGATGTCACCCACATACCCGACGATGGACGAAGACGACTTTCACGAGCTACTCAGCTACTTCAGAGCGCTCGGTGAGGTTGTCGTCTTCCACGAGCCAATCAATCCCCGTGGCGCGAACTTCCAGCAGTGTCTCACCGCCGCCAAAGAAGCCGAGTACGATGACGTTGTCACCGAACTCTAGCAGATGCAGGACAGCCACCAGTACTGGGTTGAATCGCGCTTGAGCAACTAACTACGGTCCAGCAGGTCGCGACGCGCTTCGACGGGCTCGACGTACATTCCTGGCCCGACGATGAGCTGGTGCGCTCGACAAGCGGCCAACTTCGGTCGAAGCTGAAAGCGATGAAACAGGCTGTGTCACCGGAATCGTTCTCTGGACAGGATTATCGGGAACCATCTACTCGGGTAGTGTTAGCAGAAGAATCTGAACAGATTTAGAGATTCATTTAGCCGAGAAGCAACTAACTCAGTTCTCTAAACAGTATGCCAGACACCAGTCGGATACTCGATTTTTACTTTCACCTCGCTGGGCGAGTGTTTATTTCCGATCACCTGTTTGTACAAAATGTCTCCCATCGAAAAACAGGCGGAGACAGTGAAACCAATGCCAATTAGCAAGAAACCAAGCAAGGCAACAGAGGCGAATATCAAGCAGAACGTTCCCAGTAAGAAAGGCGTCTACGAGCTGATTTCATTTGGGGAGGTAAAGTACGTGGGAAGCTCTTCGGATCTGCAGGAGCGACTCCTGACGCACCATCGGGAGCGAAAGCCCAATAAGTACCGTTACAAGACAGTGGGATTCCTGAAAAGCAAGGCAAAGGTGGAACGAGAACACTACGACCGGCATGTCGAGAAGCACGGTCAGCCGCCTGAGTGGAACGACAAGCGACCGTAGCTGAAGAACACGGTTCAAAGTCCTAAACGACTACTTCTCAACCGCCTCTTCTACAATCTCAATTTCTTCGCCCGTCAACCAGCGAGTTGCATTTAGCGCAAGCAGAAGCTGAGCTATGACACAGAAATAATAAATAAAGCAGTGGGTGATTTGACACTGTATGAGCGGCCCTCGATTAGAGCGATCTCAGGTAATTCTGTACATTGGCGTCATCTTCCTGATAGCAGGTGCTGGATTAGTTTATGTGGGCTATCCAGCATACACTACCTCGATAGTTGCACAGGAACCGAATAGAGAGGCAATGGCAACTGCGGTGGAGTCATATTCTGCGTCCGAAATTGACCCTATCGCATTCTCAAACCTCTCAGCACCAGAACAGACGGCCATCACACGTGCCAGCCAGTCATCGCAATTGACCTACACAGACCGTGGAGCATCCGATAGTGGGACACAGTTCAATTATCGAAACGATATCGTGAATTCGTACTTTGTCAGCTATAACGAGTCAATCCTTCGGGTTGAGGTTGTCATTGCGATGAACCCGGTATCTGTCGGAGCCGGCTCTCTCAGCGGAGTCGGAGGAGCTATACTTGTTATCAGTGGATTATGGGGACGCCACCGTAGCGATTGATAAATAATCCTTAGCTAAACTCCACAATGTCCATAGTCACTGTCCCGGCGATCGACGCTGTGCTTCGAGACACAGAAGGCGTTCCGTCAAAAGTGCTTCGTGAGCTGGCACTTGCTGAGTTGACGATGCAGCCGACGCCGTCGCAGGCGGGGTATGAGCACGTGGCAGCGACTGTGTAGCGAAAAGCGCTAACCAACAATGGCTGACCGATGCCCAAGGCCGTTGGTTCGCCGAGAACCGATTGGCTTCTGCCCGTCGGTTGTTTCTCACAATCTCACCAGAAATGCCCGCCCGGTGTGTCTGTGGATGTATCGCTGTAGATTCTACCCGATTGTGTTGCTGTTCATACCGGCTTGCTGAATATAAAACGCGAGTCAGTCATTGCCATCAGCACCGTTCCACGATCAAACCGTACTCGTCTTAGTGGCGGGTACGTGAATCCCCGCAACATTTCAACGTTGCGGGAGACGACACGCTTGATGCCCTCCATCATCGATGAAACCGTGTTCGGCGAACCATCCAGAGGTCTTGCATTGGTTTACCTCTGTGGCGCACTGCTGCTGGCCGGGCAGCAAGGGTACTACGTCATTGTAGAAGAGGCGACACCGTTCTATGCTGGACTGTTTCTGAGCGCCGGGATGGCCCTCTCCGGTATTGCCGAGTCCCTGCCGAAACCTCGACGACGGGCAGCTGGCGTCTTGCGGCTCACGGCACTCGTCGTGCTGGTGAGCATGCTCGTAATTTTAGTCGTCACACCCGAACTCCTCATTAATTAAGAGCGGTGGTCAATTCGAACTCACTGCTGCCGACCGGGTCTGTTCATGAAGAGAAACCGCCACGACTGGTAACGATTTACGGGATGAATCTGCCCTGTCAGTCACACGGTTTCTGACAGAATTCGACAGTCTGTAACCACACCGCTGCACGTACAGCGCTTAATTAGAAATTGAGGAGACTACGTCTAACCTGTTAGTGAACAGCCACTCCAGTCATACCCCGGCAAATAGAACGCGCTCGCCATGCTGCATACACCTTTGTATCGGTTACGCCGCTACTGACAGATTCTAAGCGAGTCATCAGGTTAGCCGATACATGAGTCACTATACTGAGTAGAGGGAGGCCATGGCGGTAGCCTCTTATCACAGACCACTCGAACTCACATATGATTGGGCTGGGGACGCTAATTATAATTCTCACAGTCTTTGTCGTGATGACTCTGACTCTTGGTCTGCTACTTCAGTTGCTGAAAGACGCTGACGGACTCTGAGCAGTCAATTAACTGTACTGACCCACCACAAGCGATTGCTTCAGTACCCGCAGTTTCTCGACGCCGAATCATGAGACATCGACGGCGTCCCGCCGGAAGTGCTTCGGGTGCTGGCGCTTGCGGACCTAACGGTGCAGGCGACGCCCACCCAGGCCGAACACCAGCACGTCGTGGCAACGGCCTGAACGAGACAGCGATACCTCTACTTTTTTGCTGAGTTGCGTGCGTACTTTGCATGGGTTGCGGTGGTTTCAAATTCCATCCGCTGACTGACCGCGACCCCGCGCCGAGGCCTGTTAGAGGCAGGTCCCACGACGGGGCGAGTGTGTATTCATAGCTGACGAGCGACTGGTACGTAAACCCCCCTTGGACTTCCGGAGTGAGGGGTCGCTAACCAACACGCGGTGGCAACAGCGGTCAACTGTTGGTTAGTTAGAGACCGTTATTCGATCAGTACAGACAGATCATAGCCCAATTCGTTCTGGCAAGTGACTTCGAACAAATCGTCCTTCACAACAGCAGGACCGGTCCGAGAAAAATGGCCGTGAGGACCACTGAAAGAGCTGCCATCCCATACGCGTAAAGTCCGTACTCTGCTGGATATTGATCCTCCACTTCAGCCTTCCACAGTCGAACAAGTCCGAGGGCTAAAATCAATAGACCAGATCCAAATTGAGAGAGATTTGCTAAATCGAATGAAATGCGATAAGTTGTGACGACCCCCGCCAGTAAAACCAAACCACTGTATATGAAACAAACCGTTACGAATCGAGCTGCTCGCATATTAAAAAACCACTTTGTCATGTCAAATAATAATACCGATAAATACGCAGACCTACTAAACAGGCGTTTCATCACTACGACTGTACAAAGAACCCACATTGGCAACGACTGGCCAGAGCGTATTTTCGGATAAGCGATTTCGAACAGTCGGCTTAGACCGCCCGGTCGACGAGTTCGTGCACCCAGTCTGGGGCGTCGAGATCAGCTGCAACGCCGTGCTCCCACGCCGCAACGACCTCGTAGCCGCCAGTGCGTTGGATTTCGAGCCGCCACCGGCGCGTATCGTCCTCGGCCTTGGGTTCGACTTCGAACTCCGCAGTGTCGTCGCCGGTTGCACCAAGGTACTGGACGGCGAGTTCAGTCCCATCATGCAGTTCGACCGTCTGGGCCTCTGTTGCGGCCATATACAACCGAATACGTGAGACTGGCTATTAAAATGGGCTTGTACTTCCGGAGTGGGGATTCGCTAACCAACGTGCGGTGATGAGAGCGGGAGATGTTGGTTAGTCAGAGGCCGTGATAATTGGCCACCTCCCCACTGATCTTGGTCAGTACAGGGAGGGTGCGTAAACTCACTTTTGTGAGGTCCACAAGACAGATAATCCCTTGACCGGAAGTTCATTTATGCCCCGTGACACTATCGTTTCATGGAACACATTTGTTCTATTCCTCCTCTTTCCGCCTCTTGCCATCATCGCTATTGTATTGTTCCCTCTGACGCTACTCGTTCTATTCTGGCTCTATTACAGGGGAAAGACCGAAGCCCTACGTGAGAGAACTACCCCCGAGTCAGGGAAATCTGTTGAGTAAGCATACTTACTTTACACCCACTTCACACACTCCCGCGATGAAGACAGTATGTAATAACCCCGCACTACCGAACCAGCACGTGCAACTCCAGCGACGACGAGAGTAACACATTGCCTGCCTAGGAGAACGCAACCGCCACAATCGTCACTATTGAGTCAGGGTATGAAACGGCGATTAAAACCCCCGCAAGATGGGCCGCAACTGAATCGTCCCAACGCTTGCTCTCTTCCCAGGGCAGGGGTACGTCACCCCTGCCCCGTTCGCCGTAGCGAGGTCCTCACGGACTACTCGCGCTTAAGCTGCAAGACGCGAACCGCGATGGACAATGCCGTCAGGGCTGTCGTCACAGCCCACATTGCCATCTTTACTGCGCTGCAGCCCGCGAAGAGCGTTCCAAGCATCTTGCGGGGTTGGTGACATAACATCACCAGTTTATTGAAACACAGCCCGCCGTAAAGCGTTATTGGTGACAGTGCCGCGGCTCAGAAATCTGGTACACAGGGAAGTGAAAGTCACCTCCCCGCAGATGCTTGGAACATTTGTATATACTGCCTATCCAGTGATATAAGTTACGCAACATTCCATCCCTACACTGCCTCACGCCGCCGCTCGTACTCCTCGCGTTCCAACGCCCACTTGTACGCACTGCCGGGCGTCGGGTCTCCAAGCCACTGCAGAAACCGCTCGGTCTCCGCGAAGGGCAATGCCAACCCCCGATCCCACACCATAACTTCGTAGCCCTGCTCAGCAAGCGCCTGGTCGCACGCCTGTCGCTTCCCGTCGTCGGTGATCGTCCAGGTAGCCCGTGGCTGCGTTGAACTCCCCGGCCACACTAGCCCACCGTCACAGGCATACCAGATGCGTGCACTCGGTTTCGTTAGCGTCCAGTCCGACGGCGGGCTGTCCATCCATGTCCAGTACCGCCCGAGGGCTGGATGTGAGAGTGTCCGGAGTCGGTAGGCATCAGCGTCGTCGCGAGTAATCCCGCAGGCAAGCCAGCCAAGCTGGTCACGAATCCATGTGAGGTGAGTCCGCCGCATCGAGGACAGTCGCAGCGCTGGCGGCCCGTCGTTCGGGTTATCGAGATTCCCGTCACCCACCAGACAGCCACGAATCGCCTCGTGCTGGGCATCGCTCAGGTCACGGAACGAACAGCGCTTGCTCCGCGACCAGTGCTGTGCAAGGCGCTGGTACTCGCTGTCGCACTGGTGGCAGACGCCCCCCACGAGCGTCGACGACCCACTCGCTCATACCCGCTGGTCCGAACGGATCAATATGTAGGTATCGTGTTCGCTTCAGTGTCGGTCGAATGCTATTGCTGTAGTCTGGTGCGTGGACGATAGGCAGCACAGCAGCTCTCAGTCACAGTTACTGGTCAGTACAGTGATTGTAACTCAAAGGCCACAAATGTCATACGTTGGCCGTGGCCGAGATCTATTTGCGGGTTGAAACTAAAGCGTCAAAAGGATACACTACCGGTTGTCAGCCGTTGGGTCGGCTTCCCCATTCACCAAGCGATACACTCCGAGCACTAACAGGACGATCCCGGCGAGCCCAACCCCGTAGCCGAGTGCATCCACGAGGCCACAGATCTTGCATCTTGAGGCGGTGATTATACTGTATACCGTCCCGTTTTTTTCCACAAGGGCAGTGGCCGATGTGTCTCCAGTTGGATACTCGAAATCTGGCGGTGACTGATACACCCGGATAAATTCATCAGCACGAAGTCCTTGGTCGAACAACTCTTGGCCCCCCTTTGAAAGGTTACTGTACTTGAGTACCTCGTCGTCGGGAGAGATATCCGATTCATCCACCTCCGTGACGAGAACTTGGGTTCCCGTATCGGGGGCAACGAACAAGAATAGGCCAGCTATGAAGAACGCTGCTACTGCAATTATAATGAGCGCGCGGCCACTGAATCGAAATCCTGCTGGTGTGCCCATCTTAGAGACTATCTGAAACGGATCAGGGAGGTAGTGTTAGTATCGAATTCCTCAAGCGAGGTGACGGTTTCATGTCCCGTGCAAGTGTGTATATTCTTTGTGGCATCGTTGCTCTTGCAGGCATGACGACGCTCCTGCTGCCGATTAGCGCAGATGCGTTCGGCTTCCAAATCGCTCTCTTGCAGCCCTCGACAGCGGGTACCATCGGCTACGCTCTGGCAGTCGCTGGCTTCGCTAACGTCGCTCTTAGCAGGGTACTCAAATTCGGGCTGAGCTTCACGGAGACAGCCATCACTCGTCAATCTGCTCCAGCAATTAGATTTCCTCATGCTAACCAACGAAGGAAGGGTAACATCTGCGATTGTTGGTTAGCCAACTCCCAATCCGCTTTCTGACCGTCGTTTGCTGCTCACGACCTTACCAGAAATACCGGCTCAGTGTATATGCGTACTGGACAGGTGGCGTGTATTCACCGACAGAAAACTTATCACCGGAACCGAATTTTACCGAACCACTGTGCCCTCCCGGCGAACGGTACTCCAGACAGGACTCGTCACGTTCAGCACGTATCTTGCGGGATGTGCCTCCCCAACCACCGATAAAAATGCTAGAACTCCCGCTTCATATGACGACTCCGGAACCTTTGGCGAAACTCCAGATGGTCCGAAGTCGTATCCTGACCGCCCCGACAGCCTGAGTCCTGAAACCATCTCTTCGTACGTTCGAGAGTTCGAATATGCGAGAGTGTACAACTCGCTCCACGAATCCGATGCAGAGACCGTCTCGGTTGATTGTACGGGTGTGTACGATACTGGCACTCGTGGCGGTCACTACGCCCTCGCAGCGTGTACTGGGTACGCTAATTACGCCGACGAAGTTCATGCCGACCACGGGCAACGCACGGCGGTTTACTTCGTGGGCGACGGGCTGACTGTTCGAATTGAACGCCTCGACAGTCGACACTGGAATTACAAAGATGTGTTTTCGGCCGAGGAACCGGGTGAGAATGTCGAACAACCCGGTGAGGGCTCATCGGCAGGCTATCGAGTGTATAATATGGATACAAAGGCCCAGGAACTATCGGTGACAGTGGATTTTCTCGGTGGGCTCACTCCTGCTGAGGCATTTTCCACTGAATACACTCTCGCCCCTACTTCGGGTATCTTGCAGGATAGTGTTACATACCGACGGGGTGAGTATCGAATTACTGCTGATCTTGCGAACGGATCCAGTGCATCGACGCAATGGACAGTCATGAAGGACGAAGACTATGGCCGAAACAAGACATCGATTATCGTCGACCCTGCAGGTGAACTCACGATTCGCAAGCCGCCGTTTGACAAGGCACGTTGATCGGACTGAACGCTGATCGTTCCTGTTTTCTAATTTCTTCGACGTGTGCTGCCTATGCCCTCTGTAGTAGCCTCGTGCTCACCAAGAAATTCCACTGCGGAACATATGTTCGAGAAAGCACTTATGATAGGAATAGCACATCTAAACTAATGTTCCGAAGAGATTTTTTAATACTATTGTCTTCCCCCTGTCTTTATTTGGCAGGCTGTTCTTCTTCATCAGACAATACAAGCACACCGTCAGAAATACCCGGTGAATCCCAAAAATCTCAACAGCAGTATCTTGAAATCCGAAACCGGACAGAAAATGAAGTGAGCCTATCCCTCAAAGTGGAAGGTCGAGATTCAATTATAATACAGGGAGACTATGAGGTGGGAGGTGACCAAACAAGAAATATCCCACTTCAAATCACTGAGGAGGGAAAATACGAGTTAACAGTCTCTCGCTCAGGTGGTAACGAAGTTTCGCAAACGTTGGTAATTGGAGAATATGACTTAGAACACGGTCCAAATGTGGTTATCGAACTCCGGGGCGGAAAGATAAAAATAACCGAATTAGAGTGAGCCAATTATAGACTCGTCCTAATAAATAAGAACGTGTCATAGAATCGACCCCATGTCTGTGGGTCGCTCATCGGCGATCTCGTGTGGGAGTTGAAGCGTGAGCTGTACCGTGGAAGAACGGCGGCGGGTTCGTCGAGTTGCGAGAGCGATTCGAGACGGAGTGTCTACTGAGTCCGTGGATGTGCTTGCACCGAGTGCGAGTCAGTACGGTGAATGGACGTTGGATGCTGTGTTACGTGGTTCGGAGGGTGCTCCGCCGGAGGTACTTCGGGAGCTGGCGCTGGCAGAGTTGACATTGCAGCCGACGCCGTCGCAATCAGAGTATCAGCACGTGGCAGCGACAGTGTCGGTTGAATAGAGCGCTAACCAACAAACGATGCGAATCGCCAGCACCTGTTGGTTAGCCAGTTCCCACTCCGCTCTCTGACTGCCATTTATTCCTCGGGTCCTTCCCTGAAACAACTGCTCAGTAAGCGAGCGAACTGTTCAAAAGAATTCCTCGAATATTCGACCTGCAACGAAGATAGCGATTGGAATTCCAACTAACGCGATGATAGCCACAAGAAACTCGCTAAAACTCCCCGAGCCGATTCCTCCATACTGGAAAAGCAATCTCATCTGAGATTGGATATCGTTCACCCAACGCTGTTATAGTTTTTCTGTCGGTTTTGTACACAACTGAGTAGTTCACTACAGACACATCTGGCTTGAACTACTGCTATGCCCACATCCTGTACTGACCGTACCGCACGCAAACTACTCACCGTACGGGATGGCTGTAATTTTATTAGCTACAAGCATGACGACGGGGAATTGACTGAGGCGTTTCTGCGGGTCTTTCGGTTGGAGCGCCCGGCCACCGGTCTCCTCCGTCCACGTATCCTCTGGCGGGTGCTACGTCCAGAACTTGGGACAGCAGGCAACCAGTCGGCGCAGTGACGGCCGGCACGCGAATCGCTCCACCGTTCGTCCGACAACGGCGCCGAAGACGAGTACGCCGATCCCAACGAAGAGAACACCGAGCTGAAACTCAAGGACTGCAACGGACAGCCAGCCGATACCCAGGTTCATCGCAGCTAAGACATAGGGATAGAGTAGTTGAAGCAGATTCATGGCTCGTAGCTAATCATGAGCAGGAAGTGTTAAACAAACAACGAACGCTCAAAAGTACGTTTGAGCGTTCACATCCCAGCTGAAGTCTGATTGCCGATCGCATATGCTTCGATATCAGGCTGCTCGCTCAGTGTCCGAATCAACGATACTGGAATCGGGGTCAGTATTGACGGTCACGCTCAATGGCATGGCGAGCGGATACTTCCTGGCGCAGCATCCACTGACCCTCGTTCCAGTTGCGGAGTTAGCCGACAGTCAGAAGCAGGTTGTCGAGGCGAGCCTCAACGATCCACTCAACATGTATCGCTACGTGCGTCTTGATGAGACAGTTGCGAGCGGAGAGAACCGCTCACTGGTGAAATTCCAGAGTTGAGCAGTACTGCCCTCTGGCCGACCTCACGGACGGTCCTATGGGAGACCACCACTGAACGCGGAGAACCGCAGGGCGTCCAATTGCATCGGAGTAGCCCACCTCCTTTACTATCGTAGCCTGTGTGGGTTGCAACGTGAAGCAGTGTCCCGAGACGCCCGCGCTTGACGAGGTTGAGTTCTCTGGACACGTCTGGGTGCAAGAACTCCCGACCGGTGGGAAGTTCCGATTTCAGGTGGCTGCATCGGGGCTGGTCACGTTCGCTACAGCCCAGCAATCTTTCGACACACCCGCCACTGTCCCACCGCAGTTCCGTCTGGCAGCCGAACTAATCAACGAGCGACTGGACCGTGACGCACTGGCAGCGGCGACGGACGACCCGGGTGATGTGACGTTTTGCGGGATTGCCACCCGAAATAAGGGGGTCGAGTACGACTGGCACACAGTCCCGGCGTTCGTCGGTGTCGACATCTGGTCCGATCGTAAGGACCAGTTTCTCTCGCCGGATGCGGCGGCTGGCGTATTCAAGCGGTTGGGGCTGCCGACGCTCCCAGCCATAGAAAAGGAGCTGGCCGCTGTACACGCTGATTTCACTCGGTATGCAGACCAGGATGGATTCCCTGAGTCAGAGTGGCGAGAGGGGCACGCCACTGGTGTGCTGATCCGAGACAAATCCGGTGGGCGTGCCGCCGAATGGTGTCGAGAGCAAAACACAGTGACTGCTCCCGAACCACAGGCAGCGGTGGATTTAGCAACGGAGTATGCGACTGACAAGCGAATCGAACAGACGATCGCTGAGCTGCAGGCAGATGGACACTCGGTGATTGTCGACACAATACGTGACCGGCTCGTCGCGGATGTGGCCCGCGAGGCATATGTGGATCTGTTCGTGGATGGCGAGTTTGTCGCCTCGCTATCCGCGTTCCGGTCTGCCGTTGCTGGGCGTGTTCAGCAACACCAGTCCACAGCGGATTAGACTGTTGGCTGGCGTCGTCGTTCTGGAGTGACTGGAACGAAAACGTCTCAGTCCGGAATTCCAGCCGCGCACAGGTTGAAGTGTAAATGGAAATATATTATTCAGTATTGTGGACGATTCCGACCATACGCAGGAAGCAGGTAAGTCGACAAACAATTCCAAATTCGCGCTGAATCGACGAACACTCCTTCAGTCGGCCTTTGCAGGAATTGCGATAGTAGGGAGTGTCGGTCTACCGATAGCAACTACCACTAATCGACAGTCCGACGCGAAGGATGGTGGAGATACCACCGATAGCTTGGAGGGCTTTCCGCCAAGTGGAATCACCGAGTATGGACGGAGCGTTACCCTCGGAAACGGAAAGGTCCGGACTTTCACGAGTGAAACACCTTCGGGGGAGCCAAAGTACCACGGAGTTGAGTTCGATCACGCCGCACTCGAAGGGCTTCCAGACGAGACAGATGTAAGCGAATCAGACAACCGAGCAGAGACTGATAAGTATCGGATTGGCGGACAAGCAGCAACGATCCACTTCAAACAGTCGCTTCAGTTCTTTGTACCTTTCCCGGACGCGGCCAATACGCCATTTACTTTCTTGGGACTCAACTGGAATCCAGACGGCCATTTTGGTGGCAAAGGAGCGTGGGAGAAGCCACATTTCGATATCCACTTCCACATGCTTGACCCGGCAACGGTGGACAACATTGCGGGCCCGCAGCTTCCACCGTACGATGCCAGAACACCGGGCGGAATCGAGACAAATTTCGACTTCGCTCAACTTCCAGCGGGGTACACGCGACCACCTCCGCCTGTCGCTGATGAGCGGTATATTACAGACATGGGTGAACACGCAGCGCCGATAGACGCTCCTGAACTCCCAAATGGCCCCGACGAGCAGGGTGACCCCATGAACTTCGACAACACACTCATTCAGGGGTTTATTGGGGACAAAGAGGGGTCACAGTTGGCGTTCGTAGAACCGATGCTTACCCGGGAGTTCTTGAGCGGTTTCCAAGGCAGCAAAACATATGATATCCCGCAACCGGATGAATATCCACACGACCAGCAGCACCCACACGAGTACAGCGTCCGAGACGTTCCATCGACAGACAGAATCGCAGTTATTGTGGAGAGTTTCAACCAGGGCTCCACTTGAGCGAAAGAGTCGTCTTCTCTGTACGCTCTCACCCTTGTAAATGACAATGTGTTATAACTTAGACAGAGAGCCTAAATCGGGCTAGTGAGTCTGTTCAGTTAGTAGCGGCTCAATGCTCTCAGGAATCGAGTCCTCTGAGATACGCCCAGTTGCTATGTTCCACTGCCTGTCAATCTCAGTACCACGGTTTTGGCACTCCGAATGCCCGTCCTTCCAGAAAAAATAATTCCCACATTCATGACACTGAACCTCCTCATCACCAACACCGACTGGAACCCGAGGTCGGTTGTCAACAGGGTCAACCGTGATGGAGGGCATTGCTCACTGCAACGACGTCCCACAGTAAATGTGTTTTCTCGTTCAGTAGACGACCAGCTACCCGTTACAATGGAATCGCGGGCCAGTTCTGCCATCGGATGAACAACCGACTTCATCGGTGGCGGCCGATATGAGTGCCTTGACTGGCTTCGCATGAGTCCGTGACATCAACCACGGACAGATGGAGTGGCGTCCATTGTGAACGCCCGTACCTGTGTACATATGAGATCGTTTCGGGTTCTCTACTACACCAGACCTAAGCATTTGGGCGGTACAGAAGCTGAAGTATCATTCCACGTTTAATCCGGGCTGCAATTCCGGCGTTCACTTCTCTCACCCAGTTAGAGTGCTTTCGGGGGAGAAATAACGCGAGGTATGGGCCCTCGGCAGCTCTTAGAAATATTCAATTCTACTAAGAGTACCGTCGGATGCCACCGAAGTGTTCCAGACTTTGTCCGCACTCCTTCGCAAAGTCAATTAGCAGGACCCATGGCCCAGCTCGTCAAGCGCGACACCGAGGTGTGCGACCATGGTCATCTTGCTGGTCTCGCCCTTGTCGAGAACCGTCGCCGCCCGTAGTGCCTCTAGCCTTGAAAATACGGCAGACAGACGGGTTCCCACCCGGAGTAATTCATATAGCCACTACCCACAGTCAGAAATCGCCCCCGCTACGGTGGTGTCTGCTAATTCTGCACTGACCGTACCGCACGCGAACTACTCACCCAGGGCCGACCGCCCTTTCTCGGTGTCGACGGTGAAGGTGCAGCGCATTACTGGGACAGCTACGAGTTCGCCGTGGCTGTCGTGGCGGCTAACGGTGATGCCGAGAAGATTGTGTTAGCCGAAACGCCGTTTGAGTCGCTCTCGGAGTGGTGCGAGTATACTCGTGGCGAGCCTGGCTGGGACGTTGGGCCACACGTCGGTGGGTCACTGGTGGGCGATCTTGTCCGGGGTGTTAAGACGTGAGCCGTACCGTGGAAGAGCGCAAGCGCGTTCGGCGAGCCAGACTGAGGCGACACCCTGCCAAAGCGGATGATTAGGTGGACAATCGGGAGGCGTAGTCGCGGCTGGAATGCCATGCAACACTCACCGGGTGACTTTGGAACAACTGGTACACTTAGAGGGGTATAACAGTTAAGACAGGACAGAAGGAGAGCTGCCCAAGTTCGGAGATAGCCACTCCTCAACCATGGTGGAGGCACAGAACGACGAATTACGGTATTGCTTGCACGGTGCGGACTCCGCTCGGTCAGGATACTGGAATAGCAGCCCAGATCAGGACTTTGCGATCAGTACGGAGAATCACTCTAAGACACGTTCGCGCTCGGTTGTCTGCTGTTCTGGTTCCTCTGTCTCTATGAGGTGGTCAAGACGCCGCTCAAATTCTTCTTGATCAAGTTCACCTTCTGCATACCGTCGCCGAAGCGTTTCAATTGGCGTTTCGCTTGACTCGTGTGGCTGCTGCCCGTCTTGCAGACTATCCGCAGGGGCTGCATTCGCTTGTCGAATGACCCCCCATATCAATTGTCCGGCGACACTGAGTGTGACGGTGCTGAGCAATAGGAACAATATCCCTGACACGACGCTTCCAGTCAGCGCAAAGAGCCCAAACACGAGTGCTGGGACACCAATCAAACAGGCGACAATGGCAATCGCAGTTCGACCAGTGGGGCTTTGGGGGGCATATCGGTGGACCAATTCGAACACACCTACGTTATTACTATTTTACAACTTAATAACCCCGGAAACGGAACATGATTTCTCCGGAGGGTCAAGATAGCCTTTTACGAAGAGGGTAGAACACTGGCCAGTTCGCAAGCACACTGGCTAGTCTTTTCTATACGGTAGTTCAGCAAACATTGACGTAAATGCATACCGCTATACGGAATTTCTACAAATTCTTTCTGACAGGAATCAGATCTACCTATTAGGGTTATCGATGCCAGCTGTTTCGAACATGATGTTCGCCAAATCGATATGATCGTGCATACTATTCACCTGTTCGGCATTCGGCCCGCTGGCGAACGTGGGGACTTCTTCACCGGTATGTCCAACCGTAGTCCAACCGATCCGAGCGCGTTCGTTGATTACGTCTTTCATCCCGACCCCATAACCGAGTGCGGCGTCGACCTCCGTCTCAGTCGGCTCAAACCCACCAAACTCTTCGATCAAATCAGCAATTTCATCTGCACCCTCATCACCGAATTCCTCCTCAACTCCACTGATTGCCTCGTTCATTGCCTCGCCGCTGGCTGTAACGTTATCCAAGACATCATAGTTCACGTCATAGGGGCCTTCAGTACCGAGTGAGAGGCCGCCACACTCATGATCCGCTGTTGAGATAACGAGGGTATCATTGGCCGTTTCTGCAGCCCTATCAAGTATGACTCCAACAGCGTCATCTGCCTCCGTCTGCTCGTGGGCAACCGCGAAATCATTGGCATGTGAAGCGTGGTCAATTCGTGCAGCCTCAACCATGAGGAAGAACCCATTATCGCCGCTTTCGGCCTCGAGAATATCTATTGCCTTTTCAGTCATCTTCGGTAGACCTGGTTCCTCAGACTCATCTCCCATCCGGTCAAGCGCATAGCTCATATGACTATCTGGGGCGAAGAGGCCAAGCGTTGGCTCCTCATTTACGGAGTCAAGCTCACTTTCAGTGGTCACGTAGTTGTATCCTTGATCCTGGAACTCCTGTGTAATGTCACGCCCGTCGTCACGGCTTCCCGGGAGGAAATGTCGTCTGCCACCACCAAATAGCACGTCCACGTTCTGGTCGTCAACGTATTGTCTTGCGATTTCGTCCTCTTGATCGCGGTCAGGGACGTGTGATGCGAAAGCTGCGGGTGTGGCATGCGTCATCCGCGCAGTGGTGACCAGTCCAGTTGCATACCCCTGTTCTCGGACCGCTTCAAGAATTGTCGTGACTTCCCGGAACTCGCCGTTATCCTCAACACCGCCAACGCCGCCATTGTAGCTTTTTACACCGGCGCTAAACGTTGTAGCTGCCGCCGCTGAGTCAGTGATTACCTCGTCGGGGTCATGTGGATGTACTGTGGTGAGACCGACGTTGTCATGACGGTCAAAATTATACTCTGCACTGCGGGTATTCTGTGGGAATGCATCGGGGTCTTCCTGATAGGCTTTGAGATATCGGCCGATACTGATATGAGACGTACCTTGGCCATCACCAACGTACATAATAATATTATTTTGATCCGACTGCTGTGTAGCTGCAGTAACTGTTGTACCACCTATTGTAGCAGCCCCAACGGCCGCCCCGACTGACTTAAGAAGTGTTCGCCGGGATGTATTAATTCGCTCACGGATTGATTTGGCAGATCCAGCGCCTTGCTGCGAATCAGAATTTCCCGTCATTACGGTAAGTTCACAGGAGTTTACTGTTTTAATAATTGATATTTTTTGTTCGTAACACTATGTACCACTAAATACAGAATAGGAATTCATTCACTCACAATTAGAAATGTCTAGAAACACTCAGTCTGGCAAGTGATCACCCCGGACCGTACATTGTTCCCTATTTTCTCAACACGACATATGTTGTTTCGATCAATTGTTGGATAAGAGCGAAACAGAAGGCCAAACAGATAGGCATCTGTTCGGTACGTCTGCGAACTGACTGTTACGTCGCCCAGTAACTATCACTACTTTTATACTATTTCGTCAGCCGTGCTGCGTATCTCCCATAGGATTATCACAGATACTAATCCAGCCGTTCAGCTGCTGTAATAAATATTTTATATCAACAACGTGTCTCTAAATATGAATGTCCTCCAAAGATATCCGAACAGGAGACAATCATGCGTAATCGAATAGCTCAGCTCATCCCTAAAAAGCTGCGCCCCCAAGCTACTCTGGCTGTATCTAGCTTCGTGCTCGGCGTGATATTTCTGGGTAGCTGGCTCACTGCAGCCGGAAAGCATCTTCTCCATCCTAGTTATGTGTCAGCGGGTGTGCTTGTCTTGTTCTTCCTTGGAGTCGGATGCATTCTGAGTTCGCTATGTCTGGTCTACGCGATGATCGAACACTCAATCACGACTGACCAAGGCGCAGAAGACGAAGATGCCGATTCAGCGGTTGATATACTCCGCAAGCAGTACGCAGCGGGAGCAATTACTGACGAAGAATTCAAACGCCGGTTGAATACGCTGCTCCAATCCGAGGACACTGATCAGCGTGAACAGGCAGAGTCCCCAGCATTTGAGGATGTAGTAAACCGTCCAGCTAGCGCTGATGCTCCATCCACAGCGGAATTGAACACGGATCAAAGTCGATGAGTCAGTTCCTGCGTAACTAAACCGGCAGTTGGCTCGGGATAGGAGTCAGGCCTTGGCAACCGTATGGACTGTACTGACTGTTCCGGCCACGAACTACTCACCCAGGGCTGACCGCTCTTTCTCGGCGTCGACGGCGAAGGCAGGGCCCACTACTGGGACAGCTACGAGTTCGCCGTGGCCGTTGTGGCGACCGATAGCGACGCTAAAAAGTGGAATTGACGGAGACGCCCTTCGAGCCGCTGCTGAGTAGTGCGAATACACTCGTAGCGAGCGCGGCTGGGATATCAGTCTACAATTGTCGCCAAACTGGGTTAGTTCACAGCGAGACTGAACTTGACCCACTGAGGGTCTCTGGGACAGTTAATTGCATCTCGGTGGTTCCACCAGTCGGTGTGGTAATTCGTATCATCGCCGAGTCACCCTCTGCGAGCGAGTTACCGAAGCTGTCTATGTTAGTTCCACCGACGCTAACATCGAACGGGGCAGCTCCGACGTCAAGTGTTATTTTGAGTCGGTCGGCGCGGTCGTTCAAGACTGGCCGCGAGCCGTCGTCGTCTTGGATTATCGTCGTTCCGAACGTTCCGTCGGCGGCACCACCCGATTGGCTCTGATGGACCAGACTGTACGAGCCTGACGAATCGACCCATTGGATAGTCGTCTCAGACAGATCGATGTTACCGGCGCCCGGCGCTCGACTCACGCTGATGTTCACGACGCCAACACGGTCTTCGCCGCTCACAGTACCTATTTGTCCGGTTGTAGAGGCTTCCTGTAGCCGATTGGTGACTTGGTCAGAGCTCTGTTGCCCCGTCTGTTCGGCGCTTGATTGAAGAAATCCGGCCGTATTGATCAGAACGCCGGCCGCGATTGCTGCAACGAGTACCATCGCAATGAAAACAATGAGCGTGCCGATACCAACCTGTCCACGAGAACCGTCCGGGCCAGTGTCGTAAGCGCCTTCCATATAATATCAAACAAATAGAACCGATATATAATGATTCCTGCAGCATTTTCACACGTGATACTTTCGACGCCCTTCGACGGGCTCGAAGCGCATTCTTGACCAGATAACGAACTGGTGCGCTTGACGAGCGGCCAACTCCGGTCAAAGCTCAAGGCGATGCAGCAGGCTGTGTCACCGGAGGCATTCTCCGAGCGCGAGACGGACGCTTCGCCTGAGCAATCGGAGTTAACACGGGACGGCGAGTCCGTCGAGCATCTTATTTAGCGGCCAGCCGACACCGTTTCAGGCGGGGTATCAGCACGCCACGCAACAGCATAAATCAGCAGAACACCAGCCAAGAAAGAATGAGCATTGTCCCAGTTGTTGGTTAACCAGCACCCGCTCCATTTTCTGACCGGCATTTATTATTCGGTTGGTCATCTGAACCAACTGCTCGGTAACCATGCATAGTAGCACGGGAGGTCGTCGGTCAGAACAAAGGAATGGTGATCTGTATGGGTGCCCAAGTCGATGATGAACATCTCGAGTGAGACACTTACTGATCTTTCTCTCGTTCAGAAATTTTATCATTTTCCGAGAAGCCAGCTATTCTTGTGAAACGGTTGGTAACTCCGCGCCAATTAGCTGCCGTGACGATTGCAACATCGCTTTGTTCAGTACTGGCGACTATCATTGCAATTGTAACGTATACACAACCCGATCCCGATGGGACGAGCTTAGCTGGTCTCTTTTTTATGGTGCTACTAGTTGTCGGGCTTCTGAGTGCTGGAAGCGGCGGATTGTTAGCCGCACATACACGGTGGGGGCAGTCCGGAACGTGGCCTAGGCGCCTTCTATACACCGGCGCTGTTGCTGGTGTTCTGGCTTCGGTGGTGGTGATTTTGTGGAGTGGAGCCAGCCAGATTCCTGAAACATCGGCTCTTGATCGATTGCTTCCGCCCATTGGTGGCGTCTTCTTCGGCATTGCCATGCTAGCAGCAGCAATTATCATACTCTGTGCAGCATTGGGCCTTCTGACACAGGGCGTACAGACGCTCACGAAGCACTGATTGTGAAGACACGGCTACTGGTTCGGCGCGAAACCATAGTTAGCTTAGACGTGAGTCCGCTGTACTGACTAAATCTCTGCTACCTATTCACTTACGACACCCATTATTCCTCAGCGTTGACGGCGGGGGTACTCCGCTTCGTGGCAATTCTTGTCTCAGGAATTTTAATCGCTGCTCCGTCCATCGGTTTTAGACTCATTATCGGAGGATAACCGTCCGTGTTGTTGCTCTCTGTACCGACATCCCTGGCGAGCGTATTGGGTATTGAAGGGTCAATTCGCAGTGTTACTTCCCACCCGCTTTCCTGCAATCTATTTCACTCGAATAGTCTCCTGCTGCGGACTCTTTGAATCGGTCACGCCGTTACTGATAGGGTAGTATTGGTAGGAGCGGGCTATACAGCAGAGTCGCATAACAGGGAAGTAGCTATTGATCGGTACAGGAGCGCACCGTCACCAATCAGTTTGAAATATCTGGTGTGTACCTGCCACTGTTGTCTGTGGTAACGACTGCGAGCTCGATCTGGCCCGAATCTCTGAGAACGGCTTGGAGATAGTTCACATATTCTCGTCCAGGTGGAGCGGGGTGAAACATAGCTTCAGTTTGAAACTCTTCCTGAGTAGTCTGTTGCCCGTCGACGGTACATTCGACCGCGTACCACACAGGTTCAGTGAACACATCAGTATATGTTGTTGACTCCTCTGACGACAACTGCTCTGTGGCGGTCAGATTGCGTTGTGGTGCTGGAACCGGTACGTCGCCCGCAACTGTTCCGGTTTCATTGTTGAGTTCACTCCCAACGTCCGTCACAGCCAGTTGTATTGCATGAGGAAGAGAATCTTGGTTAATAAACTGGAGGCTTCCAGCCGGGGGATCATCGGGCCCGATTGTGGAGCAACCGGCAAAGTTGCCAACAGTGCTCGCTCCGAGCGTGGCCAGAAACGCACGTCTATTCAGGGAGGGCATAGGCTATCCAAACTGCTCTTGGATTAAATAAATAGCCACCTCAAATAGATTCGGTAGTACGGGATGCTCCGGGAGTTAGGCTGGGTTGGCGTTGCACCCGACGCCGTCGCAGGCGGGATACGAGCACGTAGCAGCGACGGTGTAGGTAAGTAGAACGCTAACCAACAAGAAGTGAGCAAGGCACACAGCTGTTGGTTAGCCAGCTGCCACTCCGTTTTCTGGCAATCAGTTATTCCCGGGTACTTTCCTGAAAGGACTGCCCGATAAGCGTGCGTATCTCGCAAACGAGGGGTTAGTACCAGTGGGGTTCAGCGAGAGTGCTTCGTAGATGGACGGAGCGAATCTTAGTCGGTCACTGGTGGATCGGTATCCTTGTCATCACGGTGACGCCACCACCAGTAGAGACCACCACTGCCTGCAACAAGCAACACGATAGCAACTCCATCAAGTACGTGATTAAGGGGCGTTCCAGTTGGAACTGGTCCATCCTGTGTTACCTGAAGCAGACTATACGAAAGCCACGTCGCACACACCCCAAGCAACATCGCGAGCCGGGGGGTGGAATTTTGCCGCGACGATATTGTACTACGGCGAATCCAAGGAGAAGCAAGTAACCACTTCCGAGGGCGAGGCTGAAAATCTCGGGAACCATCACAGCCCGAGTTTCAGATTCCACTCGTGAATTGCTTTTGTCTTTCTATATCTTGGTATTGAACGAGTTTCGAAGGAACTCTGCGTCACGTCCTCGTACCTATCTTTGCTGAGACGACGTGTCTGGCCGGGCATGGCTATTGTGCAGAATGATGCGCTCTAAAGTAGCTGTACACCAAGGCTACGCATACGTTGATCAAAGCGTAACCCATGTCTCCAAACAAGTCCCTCCTATTCGCTCTAGTGTGTGGCCTTGCTGTCGGCAGCCTCGTCTACCGATTCTTGCTTCCGGATTGGTTCTTCGCGCTCGGCATTGCAGCAGTGTACGCCGGTAGTGTGTACTTCTATGTCTCGTTCGATATCCCGCTGCTTGGAGAACATATCACGTTTCGGAAACAACCACACAGACTTGGCCATGCAATTGGGATGTTCGGGCTGACTATAAGCCCATTAGCACTCATCGAATACGTTGAATTACAAACAGCCGAGGTAGCCGGAGTCCTTGTGTGGACCACTGGTGTCATTGCATACCTTCTCTTGATGTCAACCGCTCAGGGCCAAGAGTAACAGTGGAAGTCCAGACTTCAGACGACCCGTGTGGGGCTGAAACTCGGTATCCTCAGAGTGTGGTTGCTGTGGGATATCTCCACTAATTCATTTCGGTGGTCCTGTAGCGGTGATTGCCCACAAACGTGGAAGGTCAGTGACCAACTCTGATTGAATCACCACTGACCGGTCCAGTGTCCGCTTTTTTCATCTTCAGAATGACCGGGATTCGGTTCAGCCGTGCTATCGAATTCGAAGTATGTTTCTTATTCAAGTATAATGAATTGATTGTCCTCACTCATGACCCAACGATTCCCGACCTCCGTCCGCGGTCTGGGCCTAATCGTTGCGAACTGTATTCCGCTGGTCGGAGTCACTGTCTGGGGCTGGGACCTCTGGCTATTACTCATCGTCTACACAACTGAGGCCGCCTGTTCAGTCCTTATTGCAGCTACGAAGGCGTTGTTCGCTAAGCAAGGATCTCCGGGGCGTCCCGGGCAGCACGAGCCGTTACATGAACTTCGGGAGAAACGCGGTGGTTTCCAGATTTATTCGGACTGGCCGCCAATATACCCGCGAAACATCCCCTTCGCGCTAATGGTGCTAGGGGTTTGGTTCGGGTTCATCGGGCCAATCAGCCTCGTCTATCTTTTGGCGGTCGGACCTACAATTCAGCTCTCAGTGGGCCTCACAGTGAGTATCGTGGCGTTGATTCTCTCACAGGTGGAGGAGTTTGTGGTCGAGTACATTGGCACCGACGAGTACCGCGATGTGTCCGCACAAGAGCTGATCCGGACTCCAGCACAGTTGACTTTAGTGCTCCTCTTTGTCGGGTTTCTCACGTTAGGTGGGTCCCGAGCCGGTCGAATGACGTTGCTAACCGGACTCGTCGTCGGGAAAACTCTCAGCTCACTCTACCGGTTCTACGTGGATCATATCGGAGAGTCATCTCTCAGCGTCGATCTGGACCTGGCAGATGAGTTGCCCAAAAGCGAACCGCCACCAGAACTCACGGTACCGGAAGAACCGGTAGAGGCTAGTGTTATTGTCGATAAGAAATCGGTTCTCTTGGGAAGTCTCAGCGCCGTCGGGTTCGCACTGATCTCGCGGTTCACAGTTCTCACTGTCGCGGCGTTTGTCATCGCGTTACAGATCGGGAACCCAGTCTGGATCGGACTGGTTTCGGTCGTAGTTCTCTGTATCGTCGGAGCTCATATACTGAGTTTTTCTACGGTACGGAACAATTGAGTATCAGCGCCGAGGTGAGTTTCTGGTCGCCTACGACCGATTGTTGGAGTCCCCGCAGTGGATCGCTACGGTCGGTCCGGGAACCGATTTCTCCGTGATTAATGCTATCGTCGACCGGCTTCGCGGCACGGGACGGCTACGGATCGCCGGGGTTGATTCGGTCAACCAAGGTACCGTGCAGTTTGGCCCGCTATCTGATCTCGACGGAGCTATCGAGACGTTGAATCTACCAGTGTACCAAACGGATCGCCCAGACCGAGATCCGACGATCATCGCGGCTGCCGGCGGCTTGTTGCTCTTTTTCTCGCAGTTCCAGCTGGACTGTTTCTGGCCCCGGGAGTCGACTCTGGGACAGCCTACGCTTCACTGGTTGTTATCGGACCCTTCGCAGTAATTCACGCGGGTATCTTGTTGTACGTCGCGTTGTCTCGGATCTAAGTGGAACTCCTCGACGAGCCATCGGTCAACTGTTTCCAATGTCGGATGAATTGATATGGAGTAGTCGAAGAGAATTCAATTGGAGTCCGCGGTTCGGGTACCAGACAGCTTCACCGGACGTATGATGCACGCCTATGTGGTCCTCAAGCAATTGTGGATCACGCCACCGGAACCGGCCGTTAGAATCATAAAATATCGGCAGTTCGATTTCTCTCAAGAGAGTGTGTATTGCGGTTTAATTCGGCGTAGCAAACGTAAAATGAAAATTACGACAGAACACAGTCAAGGGGCGGATCCAGTAAAGAAGCCCATCGGTGCCGGTCGTCTGAGGTTGAAACAGTGAACTGACTTTTTCTGCAGTGACAGTAACACGGACGTAAGGCCAATGAGTGACCGTCAGTGCCCAGACTGTGACGTACAAATGGAGCAGACAAACATAACCGCAGAAGGTGTAGGCAATCTCTATGTTGAAACTGAGAGAGACGGTGGGATACTTGACCACCTCGGTGTCGGTCAGCAAACGCCACTCCATACATTTCTCTGCCCGGAGTGTGGGTTGACTCGGCTCTACGCTGATCTTTCAGAGTAACCCGCTGCACCTGATCCTCTACGGGGAGACCTGTACTGTGTAGCCAACAACACTCATAACATCCACCCAACGCTGTCAGTACCAGTACGGCCGATACAGTGGTTTAGGACCACAAACCATTCGTCTTTAGCTAATACTCACAGTAATACTATTAGACCGTGATTTCGGTCGAATTTTGGCTTCATACCACACCAGCACGCCCAAATCCACCGATTTTAGCGTTGGTCATCGCGGGATTTGACAAGGAACAGCGCCTCGACTGACGGAATTGTCACCCCTAACACTCACAGTTATAATTATTTGACTGAAGGTTACTATCGGTGTTAGCTAAAGACGGATGACCAGAGTAGACTATTTCGAGGATCTCATCCTCCACCGAATCAAGTACACGATTGTCGATATCCAGAATGTAGCAAGGAAGACATACATCGCGTCGCCTTGGGGGTATATCGACTGCGTGAACCCCAACGAAACCGCATAGCCGATAGCAGCGACAAGAATAGGGACACCGACGTGCACAAGAACGGATGGCTGTTGGGCGTCGCCCTGCAACCAATCTCTCTTGCTATGAAGATACATTCCAACCACTGTCAGGGGGGTCAAAACCAGTATTAGGGCGACCAGTCCGAAAGCAGAAAGAATCGACACGATATCAGTTGTTGAAGCAAAGAAAACGGCCCAGATGACGAGGGGAGACAGGACAACGTACCCGAATATAATGAGCGGCCATCCACCGGGGAGAGTAACATGGGATTCAAATCGCTCGACAAGGGCTAACGAAAATGGGTACCGCCATGCCGTCCCAAAAATGGCTTTCACCATCGCGATGAATCCGACAGCGAACGTCCAAACCGTGACAGCGAACCAAAGCGTGAGCAGTGCCGAAATACCGATGCCGGCGACGGTCGACACGGACGACGGAAGAACGGAAACATCGGTAATGCCCTGTCCAGTAAGTTCGGCATACGTGAACAGAGAGCCAAACGAGATGGCTGTTAGCAGCAACACAGTAAGGTGCCAATCAAGCGCATTGCGGGCGTTTCGCTTTGTGAACTCGTCAGTGGCGAGGAGGTACAGGAGTCCAGCTCCGACGATACCGGTTGGAATCGCGAGGAAATGGACGAAGATTCCACTGAGAGAGCGTTCATCAAGCAGTTTGGGTCCGGGCGTAGGTGGTGTGGAGGACATGGGTTGCGTGGAAGGTTTCGAAGTCGTATTGTTGATTTCTGATTCGCTTTGCTTACGTCGACGGCAGGAGGTTCAGTGGGCCATATTTGTCACGAACCCACCGAGCGGTCCGTTCGGTGACGAGCAACAGTATACTCACGAATACCAGGTTGAACGCGGTATCCCAGAGTACAATGTCGCTCTGGGCACCGCTTACGTCAGCACCAATGACTGTGAGGACGCCACCAAGTGCAAGCAGGACGAGGCTCAACTGGAATCCAGCGAGCACAAGGGTGCGGATTCCGGCCGTGTCCGAGAGGGTAAGGAATCCGCGAGTGGAGAGCCGATCCAGCGGGGAGTTTGCGTTCAGCGCGCGTTTGCCCTCGGGTGATATCGGCCAGTCCGACTCCGGATGATTGATGTAGTACAGGCTGATCGAGTCAGGATACGTTTCAGTTGCGACGACATCGATCTCCTGTAGCTCCTGAAGCCGGTTCCGAACCGTGGCCCGACTGACGTCAGGCTTAATGCGCGCATGCAGTTGACGGATCGAAAAGAACGGTCGATCGGACTCAAGCATCGTCTCGACAACGTGTTCTTGCGTGAGCGTGTTGTCGAGGTTCCGATCAATCCGTTCGTCAATCCAGGTTGGAATCGCGGACACGGTATCGGTGGATAATTGGCGGGGATAATTAAAATCGGACGAGGATTTCAACCCCATGAACTGCGATTTGGTGGCCGTGAAACGGAGTTAGTCCATCTTTAAGAACTGAGAACCCACCGTACTGCGACCGTTTTTGATACAGCTTTTGAAAACACAAACTGAGAGGAGTTCGGAGCCATGCACTAGCTATTTTTTAGCGTTGACACTGACCGACGGTCGCCTATACAGACTAACAAGCGCACCATTGACCTGTTCGGGAACTATTTGATACTAAAGCTCTCAACCAGCTTGGTCGTTGTCAGCAGCAGCAACGCGTGCTATTACTTCGGTAGGTGACACGCAAACGTACGTACTGACACGGGTAGTGGTTCTACCGGATGGCTCAGATCTTCTTTACAGCGGAAAAAGCTGTAAAGAGAGCGAAAAGCCCCCCAATTCCGATAGCGATGATCGGGGCGTTTGATGTTTCGTTCTTCAGAAACGCATCTCCTGGTTCATCTGGCGACACGTATGCAGTTGTTTGTGTCCCCTGCTCGTAATCTTCGATTTCCGATTCGGCTGCTGATCGTGTCTCATAATTACGCTCAATATTCGCTGGATAGAGTTGTGTCCCGGTGTATCTTGTCCCATTGTACGCGTATTCAAATTCGACTATCGGTTCGTACTCCACACCTGGGTTTGACGATGTGCCACTATCTGTCTCGATACTGAGTTCTGTGACAGTCGCGTCCACCGCAACCGAATTTCGAACTGCTTCGGTCTGCTGGACGTAATCGTATCCTCCATAGCTAGCGATAGCGACACCGATAAGCATGTATAATACTGCTCTCCCCAAGGTATCAGGGCCAGTAACACTGAAGCCTGAATCTTTGGCCATACTACCAGACCCCCTCGTGCTGCTGAATTTCTGGTAACAGCCAACAGCTGTCTCTGAGGCCTCGAAGTAATTGAGGACTGGCTCGCTTATTCGGACGGAAATGTCGGGGCAAGCAGCTTGGGGCCACAGGCCCGGCGTCGTGTCGTAGGAGTGCTCGGTGGTACTCTTGGAGGGCGGAATACACAAGAGACCATCATAGTCGCTGGCCACTAAAACATACATATCAGCGTGTCATAGAATACGTCTCACGCCCCCTACCTGGTGACTTTGGCTTTGCCATCGTCATCTTGGGTGGTGTCGGATTCGCTACCCTGTTGGGTCTGCCAATATCGGCGTCCGGGTTACTGTTTCGGAGGGAAACAGTGTAGTGAGCCGACGCATGATTCTTGATGAGGAGTCGCTGTTGGACATAGCTCTTGCCTCCTCGTCCCTCTCGAAAAGTAGCCTCGATAAGCGACTACTGTCATGCGGTTTCTTTCTTAGCTAAGGACGGATGCACTGTATTTCAGGTTCTATTCAGACGGGAGTCGGCATGGACCAGATGTTGTCGTTCACTCGGAGAGGGTGTCATAGAACGGTTGGCTTGGTTTTCTGATACCGGTCGAGAGAACTGCTGTTGTTACTTTTGAATAGCGGCAATAATGTCTACCTCTCAGACAGCGGTTTTCTGGAAGCTACTGAAGTGTGTGAATCGTTCTATGACACCCTGAGTAGAATACACAGAACTTGCCAGAGTTGAGAGAAACGCTTCTATCTGTCTGTCCGGAGCGAGGATGCTGCGCCGATGCCTGTAAACTCAATCTGTGCTCCACCACTAGGACTTTCGGTTACGGTTGCACTCCAGTTATGAGCGTCAGCAATTTGTTTGACAATTGAGAGTCCAAATCCAGTCCCACCGCCTGTACTTGTATAACCGTCCGTGAAAATCTGGTCACGCTCTACTGGATCAATACCGGGTCCATCGTCACTGATAAAGAATCCATTTGTAAGTGTATCAACTGTAACCGTCACGTCGGTACCACCATGGGTCACTGCATTTGCAAAAAGATTCTCAAGCAGTTGGCGGACACGTCCTGGGTCGGCCTCAAATTCAATATCATCATTGATGATAAGTTCAGCGTTAGCGGTTTCTAGAACGTCCCAGCAATCATCGGCGAGTGATGCAAGGGAGACTATCTCAGTGGTATCGATTAATTGTCCCCGTTGTGCGAGTGTGAGCACATCCTGAATGAGCGTGTCCATCCGGTCAAGTGCCCTGTAACCTCGGTCAAGATGATCGACATCAGTCGTCTGGCGAACGCCATCAAGTGTCCCTCGTAAGACCTGCAGTGGATTCCGCAGGTCATGAGTGACAGTCTGAGCAAACTCCTCAAGCTGCTGGTTCTGTTTCGTAAGCTTCTGTGTTTGTTCGCGGAGAAGTGCCTCCCGGTCGACACGCTCCAGCGCGGTCTCAAGTGTCGAAGCGAGAATCCAGCCGAACCGCTTGTCTGTCCTGTCAAACGCGTCTGGCGTATTGGCTGCAAACACAAGGAGTCCGTGACCTACCAAGGGATATAGCAGCGCGCTACGGCCTGGGGTATCTGATGGGAGCGCTGGGTGGTCGCTCGCGTCATCCACATATTCTGGCGTCCCTGAATCGTACACTTCCCAAAGGAACGTACTGATGGGGTCGGCATCTGCGCCATGTTCGAAACCATGGTGTGTACTGAATTCCGCTGCGAACGTATCGGTCGTAAAGAGTGGTTCCAAGACTTCTTCACGCTCATCTTCTTCGATGAACCCGGCGAGAGTCGTTCCAAGAATGTCTGCTGCGGCATCAACAGTAAGCTCAATCGTGTTAGTCAGAGTCGTGGTTTGCATTAGAGCACTCGTTCGCTCTTGAAGCAGCGCAAGCCGTTGCTCTCGGTCGAGACGATCAAGCGCACTCTTTGTATTCTCTGCAAGGAGTTGCCCTAACGAGACGTCAGTATCGTCGAAATCACCAGGCTTGGTTGAGTTTGCGAGCAAGAGACCATGCTCCCCAAGTGGGAAGTACAACCCACTCCGAAACACTGTTTCAGGGTTGTATATCTCTTCAGCGTTGTGGATGTCGTCGTACTGTCTGGCCTCTCCAGACTGAAATGTTTCCCAGGCGATTCCATGATCAAAAGTCACTAGTTTGTCGACGAACCGCTGTGTTCGGTCTGACACGGCGACGGGTTTTAGCCCGCCTGCTTGTTCATCGTAGAAGTGGACGCCGTTCAGTTCGAAATTAAGAATCGCGTCTGCTGTGTCGCTAGTGATCTGTGCAACTTCTTGTTTGGTTTTAGCATCATACAGGTCACGCGTCGCTTTGTGAAGCTTCTCAAGACGACGTTCGCGTCGATGACGATCAGTGATATCAGTGAGAGAGAAAACGACACTCTCGACTGAGCCTGCATTCAGAATTGGTGCGCCGCTCACAGCGAGTGAACGCTTCGTCCCATCGGGCCATCTGATTGTATGCTGGTCTCGTACCTGTTCACCATCATTCAAGACACGCCTGAACGGTAATTCGGTATCAGGAATTGGATTCCCGTCGGGGTCTCTGATATCCCACTCAGGATCGTTATACGCACGCCCTTCGAGTTTTTCTTGTTCCAATCCGAGCACTGTCTCAGCCCTGTTGTTCGCGAAAATAAACTGACCGTCTCTGTTGAGCTGAACGACACAACTCGGGACAGTCTTCAGCACCTGTTCGAACCGGCGGCGCTCTCGAGTTGCCTCTGTCACAGTTTCGTCGGTTGTGACAACAGTACTGATACTATCTGCTAGCAATTCGTATGGCTCGTCGCTCTCCGTCTTCTGGAGGTAGTCAGAGATACCCGCAGTAACGGCGTCACCGGCAACCGACTCGTTCCCGTACTCGGTGAACAAAATAAATGGGAGGGTAGGGTGGTTACTCTGGATGTGTTCGAACAGTTCGAGCCCAGTACCGTCTGGGAGCTTGTACTCTGAGACGATGCAGTCGTATCTATCGTTGCTCAGAGCCTGCAATGCAGACCCCAACCCAATAACAGTCGTGACCTGGACTTGGGCGTTCACCTGTTCAACTTGTTCAGCTGTTCTACGTGCGAACTCCAAGTCTCGCTCAACGTATAACACCTGAACGGTCATGAAATTAGATTGACCGCAGGCTACTAGAATGTTGCTTCAAATGTAGCCTGAAATGAGTATATATAATATCAATATAAAATCATCCAGTAATTAATTACTGAGTGCGTGGACCACCCACTATCGGGCGGATGCCTATCGCTGATGTCAGCGACTGTCGTCGCGAACGATAGTACGGACTTCTTGCTCTGGGAGCCTGTCACTATGGACGGCTGGTTTCTCAAGCGGTTCCAATTGTAGTACTCGTGAGGATTCGTCTGAAGCGTTTTGTGCGTTCTACTCGTTTCTAGTCGACCACTATCCTAAGTCCCTGAAAACTATCTTGAAGTGAGCATATTGTCGAGAAGAGTCTTAATCTACCAAATCCACCATCGAGCGTAGTTCAGATTCGATTTCCGCCATCTGCTCCGGGTCCCAATGGAACCGTTCCTCTATCCCCTCGTCAGTAAACCGGAGTGAAGCTCGTACGTCACGAGTCCGGTCGTGCTGGAGGAGTGCTACAGCGTACGCGAGCATCTGCAGTCGATAATGTTCCGCAAGCACATCCGAGGTTGTAGCTGAGAGATCGTTGGTCTTGTAGTCGATAATGTGGAAGGCATCCGGCAGGACGAGCAGCCGGTCGATGTCACCAACAATCCGCGACTCATCGATTCGGGCGACAACAGAGTACTCGTTGTGAACCTCCTGAATCTGGGCACCGGACTCAATGTGGCCCACATATTCGACTGCATCAGCAGCGTGGTTGACAGCTTCACGGAGGTCTGCTTCTGTCGGCTCTTCATCAGCCATCTGACTCAGGCGGTAGATGAGGGTATTCCACTCATCTCTCGATGGACGGAGTTCGTTGATCCGGTGAACGACCGTCCCGAACGTCGTTGGACTCAGGCCCGCCGATTCCTCACGGTGAGAGTAACTGTGACCGTCTGTAGACGCGTCTGCCACCGCATTCACGAGCGTCGTGGCCGCGATCCGTTTCGCCGGCGCTAGTGACGGCGGTGAAGGAATCGATATCTCCGGCGCTGGATCAACAGCGTCGTCGTCGGTCTGCCAGTCTACTGGGCGTGGCGGCCTGCGAACGGAATAGCTGGCCCCGTCCATCTCGCCACGGGCCTGTCCATCCCGAATCGCCTCGGCGACGAGTGCTCCATCGAGGAGGGCTGGCTGTAACCAGTCGCGCCATCGGTCAGCGTCGTCGAAGTCGGCAGGCTCGCCAAGTTCGATTGTCCCGGACTCGTCGACGTCGAGTTCGATGGCCTCCAACCCCTCTTCCAGCGGTTTAAATCAGAGGTGATTGACCATGGCCACGACTGGTAATCCCAACACGACCGACCGCACGCTCCATATCCGATTCCAAGAAAGTAGTGACGATGATCTTGAAGATACCCTCGCTGCACTCGATCGAGGCGAAATGCCTGCCCCACATCTCGAAGTCGTGTATCACGATCCAGCCGATGTCCATCGAGTCACTCGACCAAAGTCCCTTGAGCTCTTGCGGGCGATCGTCCAGCACGACCCTGACAGTATCCGTGAGACAGCTCGCCTCGTTGAGCGAGATGTGAGTCAGGTTCACCGAAACCTGACCGAACTTGAAGAACTTCACTTAGTTGAGCTCGTCGACGACGGCGAATCGGAGCGATCGTCGGTTTGGTACGAGGCAATTGATATCGATTTGCCGCTCGTGACACCGGATGTCGGATCGGACGAAGCGACGGCATAGTTACACTGGACCAGCATCCTGAGACTCGGAAGTGATATTTCTGGCGCAGCGGGTTCAGGAAAGCCGGATACTACGTGGAACAACGGGTACGGTGTCGGACGAATAGTTGAACGGCATATCGAGGAGACAGAACACGCGCCAGAGTGACGCAGTTCACTCCTCGGATACGGTGGGGCAAAGAATTCGTGCTGCCTTTCGTTTAGATCCGGCGCATTGTGGTCACTGTTTCTCGACCAGTCACACGCCAGCGACACCCGTTCCAGACGGATTCGACACGTTCGAAACGACCGTCTGATCGCGGGTTGAACTGAATTTTGCGCTTCGGGCCACGGACCGGTTCATAGACGAAACCCTTCGCGTCGGTTAGCGTCACGGTACGACTGTCTGTCGAGTTGTCTGGATCAGTCATTGGTGAGTCACAACTATGGGTAGAAACCGCGCTAAGCCGCGTGTAGAAGAGAAGCAAGCTACCGACTTAGCACCGCCGTGCTTGCGGCTAAGACTGCTGTTTTACACGCAGACGGTGCACTTCTGCTTCAGGACCGAATACTGACTATGAGGGGGCTGTTGCATGCATACCGACCGATAACGTCAGCGTGTTGTAGAATCTCTCATATCATATCCCTCAACGGTTCAATTCGAACGGCGGAATTCTCTGCCACGCATTAACATACTTATAATAAGCAGTTCACAATCCAGAGTATCTATGAGCGAGACAGCTGATACGATTCACGTTCTCCATGTCGATGATGACCCAGACCTCGCCGATTTAACCGCGGCGTTTCTTGAGCGTGAGAACGACCAGCTGGATGTTCAGACTGCGACCAGTCCCAGCGAGGGACTGGATGTACTTGCGGACATGAAGCCGGACTGTATCGTCTCCGATTACGACATGCCCCAACAGAACGGAATCGAGTTACTCAAAGCAGTCCGGCAAGAATATCCTGATCTTCCTTTTATTCTCTATACTGGAAAGGGGTCGGAGGAAGTCGCCTCAGAGGCGATATCGGCTGGCGTGACAGACTACCTCCAGAAGGACTCCGGACCCAGTCAATACGCGGTTCTTGCTAATCGAATTAGGAACGCTGTCAGACAGTACCATTCTCAGCAGATAATCGAACAGACTGAGCGAAAACTTTCCCAGATTGCCGGTAAATCAGAAGACGTTCTATTCCTGGTCAATGCGGATTGGAGTGAATTTCTGTTCGTCAGCTCGTCTTATGAAGATATTTGGGGGGAATCAATCGCTGAACTGAAAGCGAACCCGGAGTCATTTCTAGAGAAGATTCACCCTGACGACCGGGAGAACGTCCGGAGGTCGATGGACTGTCTCATGGACGGCAAGCCCGCCGAACTCGAATATCGCGTTCGCGGTGCGGATGGGGACTATTTCTGGGTTCGCGGCCCAAGCAAACCAATCTTCGACGAAGACGGGACCGTCGCTCGAATCGTTGGCTTCGCCCGAGATATTTCTGAGCAGAAAGAACACGAACAGGAACTCCAACGAGTCCAGACCCGAATGGAATTCGCACTTGACGCAACCGACGCTGTCGTCTGGAGCTGGAACGTCGATACCGACGAAACCGAGTTCTATCCATCCGCCGAGAACCTGTTCGGGTCCGAGGTCGACACTCGAGAGGAATTCCTAGAAATCGTCCACCCAGAAGATCGACAGCGAGTCCAAGATATCTTAGAGCTGATGCTGGAGACGGGTGAACTGAAGCAGGAGGAGTTTCGGATTTTCCGGGATGGAGAGGTGCGCTGGATTGCCGCACCGGGCCAGCCAGTTCTCGACGATGACGGACCAAATCGAGTACTCGGAGTCTCTAGAGATATCACCGAACGCAAAGAGCGCGAACAACGCTTCACACAGGCAACGGCGCGGCTTGAGGTACTCTTCGAAGAATCCCCCGATATGATTAATATCCACGATACGGAGGGGAACATCATCGATCCAAACCCGCTTTTATGCGAAGAAACGGGATACGATGAGGACGAACTGACTGATATGAAGGTTTGGGAACTCGATCAGGAACTCGATCCTGAGGCGGCACGTACGCAATGGGACAATATGGAGTACGGGGATCGTAGACGCTTCCAGGGAGTTTACCAACGGCGTGATGGCTCCGAGTTCCCGGTGGCAGTTCATGTTAGACGTCTCAGTGTGAGTGGAGAAGACCAGTTTATCGTAATCAGTCGAGATGTCACCAAGCGCAAAAGGTATGAACAGCAACTCCAACGAGAGCGTAATCTCTTTCGAGCGGTCTTCGAGGAAAACTTTGATACAATGATCCTGACTGACGACGATAGACAGTTCCTCAAGGTCAATCAGAGTGCGTCCGAGTTGTTTGGACTCTCAGAGAAGTCGTTAGTAGGCCGAACGGTCGAGGAATTCACGCCGGCGGATTTCGATTTTGAGGAAGCATGGCGAGAGTTCCAGCACTCGAATAAGAATCGTGGGACCTTCCCAATTGTTCGACCTAACGGTGAAGAACGGATCGTCGAGTACGCCGTGACAAGAGATGTGATCCCGGGCCAGCACTTAGCAGTTCTCCGTGACGTGACTGAGCGAGAACAGCGCCAGCGAAGACTCCACCGACAAAACGAGCGATTGGAGGACTTTGCAAGTGTTGTCAGCCACGATCTTCGGAATCCGTTGAGTGTAGCCGAGGGTAATCTTGAGCTTGCTCAAAAAGAATGTGACAGCAAGCATTTAGAGAATGTCGATCGCGCTTTGGGTCGGATGGGAGCCCTCATCGGAGACCTCCTGACACTAGCTCGCGAAGGCGAGGCCGTCTCCGATCTTGATCCGGTCGATCTCCGGGCGATTGTCAAGAACTGTTGGGCAAACGTTGAGACGACGGATTCCACGCTTGTCATCGACATTGAGAAGCCGATCTTCGCTGATGAGAGCCGCCTGAAGCAGGTAGTCGAGAATCTCGTCCGTAACGCTGTCAAGCACGGCGGCGATGATGTGACTGTTACTGTCGGTGAGTTGGATGATGGCTTCTACGTTGAGGATGACGGATCAGGGATCCCAGAGACCAAACTGGATACTGTGTTCGATGCTGGCTACTCGACAAGCAACGACGGAACTGGCTTTGGGTTGAGTATCGTCAAGCAGGTCGTTAGTGCCCACAACTGGGATATCCACTTGACTGAGAGTTCTAGCGGTGGTGTGCGGTTCGAAATTACTGGCGTTGAGTTCGTAGCTGAATAGACGCTCTGTATCTGCACTGCTTTCTGTAGATGCCGATATCCCAATATTTCATCACACGCTACTCGCTCGCTGCTGAAGTCTTTCACAATCAGTTTAGTCGCTTCGCTCAGGCCGACACCACCCTGTTGGTGGAGCATCCAAGCTCGAAGTCCGTGTCCTGTGCAGCGCCATTCGGCTTGCTTGCCCGCCGCTCGTCCAACGTGGACTCGTTCAGGTTGTATGCCTTGCGCGATTTCTGCGCTGCACCTTCTGCCGTCACGTCCTCACTGAACTCGGATGCTTCGATGACCCGACTCCGCGGACTGTGCCGGCTGACGTACTCGCCAGTGCCTGCTTCGAGGCGCTGGATGAGCGTCCACTGGCAGGCGTGAACCTTCTTGTCCGCGCCACGTGCCCCGTAGTCGCGATGGGGCTTTCCGTCGATGATGCGAACGACATCGCCTTCGTGGAGGTCCGTCACGATGTCGCCTGCCCACTCGGTCCAGTTCCGACAGTTCCGCGTGTTCTCGTGGATGATGAACTTGAATGACTCGCCCGTGGCAACATCCTCGATGAGTGCCACCTGATGTTCACTCGCGTTCATCGGGTCAAACAGCCGAACCACTTCGCCCTGGACGGTCACGGTCTGTCGCCAGTCCTCGATGTCGCCCACCGCGGTCGGCGCGACCTTGTAGTAATCATCGGCATTCTGCACGGCGCTCAACGCGGCGTCCCGCGCACTCCCCGTCTGGAGTCGCTCGTGGCACAGCAGGTGCAGCGCCCGCCGTTCGGTCAAGTTCGTCTTCTTTGCGACCTGCTCAACGTACCGGCCGAGCGCCTGAATCTCCTCACCGATGCGCTCGACTGGTGACCACGACTCGTCGGCCTCCAGCCCGGCTGCGAGTTTCGCTCGTTCGTCGAAGTCCGCGAGGTCCCGGTCAAGCCGGCCTGCGGAGTCGTGTTCGGGCTCCGGAGTGACTGCCGGCTCTGACGCAACCGCCGTGGCGCCGTGTCGGCTCGCCGCCGCTCGCTCCCGGGTGGGCGACATCCCGCTGTCGGCTTCACTCTCACTGTCGGCGTCGAACCAGCCCGTCGCGTACTTCACGTTTTCGACCGGGAGCTCGTCAAGGGACGGCTCGCTGCCCTGCTCCACGGGGTCGGCACTCGGTTCTGCGATGGCTCGTGCCTCGTTGGCCAGCCGGGTGTGGTCCGTCTCTTCGGCAACACGCTGCTCGTAGGCAGCGAGGGTCTCTTTGGGACGACGGTCAACGAGTTCGGGGATTGGCTCCTTGTCCGACTGGTCGGCAACGGGCAAGTCGTCCAGTCCCATGTTCTCCGCGACCTCCTCATCCGACTTCGTGTCGTATTCGCCACGGTCGAGTCGCTCCGGTGAGGTAAACCGAACGTCACGGTCCACCTTGAACTGCTGGGTGTTGTCGCCCTGCATTTCCGCCGTGTCTTCGGCCGTCTCGACCGACTGCCCTTCGTCGCCCTGGGCAGCCGTCAGGAGCTCCTCTTGGTTTTCGAGGTGAGCGCCCATCGGGGCCGTCGGCGCTTCGAGTTCCCTGACTTCCGGGTTCTCGTTGGTTTCTGGCGTGTCAAGGTCGAACATTCGCTTGGCAATCTGCTCCTCGCTCTGGTAGCCGGCACTCGCCGTGTTCGCGTCGCCCAGCGTGACCTCGTCGCTGCTGGTGTTGTTGAAGTCAGTACCGTCGTCGGAAGTGTTGTATTTCGTCATTTCGAGTCACCGTGTTTGCAAGGGCAAGACCGCTCTGCACCGCACCTCTCTCTCTACTTACCCTGCACTCCCACTGCGGGAGTATATAAAAGACCCTCCGGGTTGCCCACGTGTACCGGCTGACTGGCCAGCCGACAGTCGCGGAATACACCCGAAACAGGCACACTACTGCTTCCTCTCCAAAATATCGTGTTCGTACCATCTCTGTAACAACTTCTCAAATGCTTGCACTACAGAGATGCGGTGGCTGGTGCTGTGGGGTCGCCGTAGCGGTTGCTGTAGCGGTGGCCGTAGCGGTTGCTGTAGCGGTGGCCGTAGCGGTTGCTGTGCGGGTGGCGGTCGCTGTAGCGGTGGCCGTGCGGGTAGCGGTTGCTGGCCGTGGAGGACTGAAAGGGCGAGGTCGGTCGATCCGTCCCGGAGCCCGTAAGCACCTACTGGAGCGCAGCGTGGCTCCCGGAACGTGCGGTCGACCGGGCGAGGGCTTTCGGGCGGTCGAAGGGTCCAGCCTGCCTGTCGGTCACTGGCTTACGCTCGGACCACCCGCTGGACGTTCCCTGCCTCGTCGAGAGCGTAGTCCATCTGCTGGCGCTCGCCGTCGCGACAGGTGTAGGCCCGTGGCAGTGTCTCGTTCAGCCACCGTTCGCGGTCGGCGTCAGTCTGGATGGCCTCGTTGGGCCGATGCACGCTGAACAGGTCCATGCTGACCCAGCGGTTGACTGTGTACTCGCCGGTCGGCGTATAGACCTTCACCCGCTGATCCTCGACGTCGACGCCCACGACGGCGACCGCCGACTGCCCTTCGGCACATTTCAGCCCGTCACCGATATCCACAGCGTCGGGGTCGATATCGAGGTCGTCACTCATCGTCGTAGAACTCGTCGGCGGGGATGCGCGTTTCCTGTCCGGGACCGTGGACAATCTGGACATCCTCTCCACGGCGAAAGACGGTGTCAGCTGGCGTTACGTCGTCGGGACCGCGCGGCGGGTCATCGTATCGTCCCATGGTCTGTGTCAGCCCCGTCGCCCGAATATCGCGATCCCGTTGGCAACAGTGGGCTGAGGTGGCCTGCACAGAGCCGGACCGCCGCCCGTTAGGGCAAGGTGGAGCGTTTCCCCGAGCGCTTGCGCTCGGGAACCGCAGGCGTATAATAAAACAAGAGAGTGGCTGTTACCGGGGAGTCGGCCGCCCATGGCGCAACCAGAAGCGCTGGGTCAGGTAGGCGGTGAGGTACATGATGCCCAGCAGGATGACGCCCTCAACGGGGCTGGACATCGCTGTCTGGACGATCCACCCCAACGCGCCGATGCAAGCGATGGCCAGCTCCACGTCGGCGCTGTTCATCGGTCTTCCTCCGGGTCTTTGAGCCTGATGGCGTGCTGGGTCTGGAGGGACAGACCCGACACGACTGCGTCCTGCACGGCCTCGTCGTAGATGGCTGTGGAGGGCTCAAGGCTGACCGGGAGGTACAGGCCACGGTTCTCGTAGTCAAGCGAGACCTCGATGGTGCCCAGCGACTTGGTCCCCTTGGTGAGCTCCACCTCGACGACCGAGGGGCAGCCGCCGACGTCGAGGTTGTCGGGCGCGTTGGCCTCGATGGGTGGTTCGGCGTCTGGACCAAGGCCGTTGTACTGCAGGTCCTCGCGGATGGCATCGATTTCAGGGTCTTCCAGGGCCTTCGATGGCGGGGCCGGCTGGCCGTTCTTGCAGGGCTTGCACAGGAGGTCCTCGTCACGCTGGTCCGCTTGGTAGGCCGTGGATTCGTCCGTGGTGAACTGTCCGCCGCAGTTGTCACAGCTGACTGTAACTGCCCCGGGACGAGGCGTGTCTCGCGTGTTGACTGCCGTGCGACTCATAGGAGGAGCCCTCCGAGGACGGCGCCGACGAACGTGATCCAGATGAGCGCGATGCAACCGAACACTGCTGCCTTGGTGTGGAAACTGAACATGGCTCACTCCAGCAATATTACTCGAATATCGCTGCGGGTCGTTCCGTTTCCTTTCGGCGATGATCGGCAGGGGACCAGTAGCCGGGACCGCAGCCCGTCAGGGCAAGGTGGAGCGTATCCCCGAGCGCTTGCGCTCGGGAACCGCGCGGGTAAGAGGCGATCGGCCAGCCGGCGTGTATCGGCTGCCAAAAAAAGAGGCCGGTGGGCGTCAATCGAACTGCGTGCCACAGTTCATGCATTCGCCGTACGTCTCTCGGTGGCGTCGGCCGGGAAGTTTGAATCGCCGCTCTGGGAGGGCCACGACATGCGGGTCGTCGCAGCAGGACTTGGTTGTGTCGTCCCACTCGTCGTCGGCGGTGACGCCAGGGCAGTCTTCCGAGCAGTCTTGACAGTAGACCTCAAGCTGGTCGAGGACATCAACCACTTGGACGGGGCTGCACTCTTCCCCACACCCATCGCACGTGGTGCGTGTCTCGCGGGCAATGGCTTGTGCGTCTTCCAAGCGGTCCCAGCCGAACTGCGTGTCACACGTTTTGCAGATGGCATACACGCCTTCGAAGCTGTCACTGCGTTCACGGACAACTCGCGGCACCTTCGAGATGGAGGGGGACTCGCAACAGCGGTCAGTCGTGTCGCTCGATTCGTCGTCGGTCGCGTCGGTGGTGTTGGCAGACATCTCTCTTCGAACTCCGGCACTCCACTTGCGGGAGTGTATAATCAATCCACCCGGACTGCCCTCGCTGTTGCCTCCCGAATCGGCTGTATACGGGAGCTGATACATTCGGGTATCGAGTTCCCCGCTGCCCTGCCTCCATCGCGACGGCTGACCGCCACCGTGACCGGCGGCCGTTTTCACTCTGGTCCGGGGGTCTGTTTCACTCCGGCGTCCTGTCTGGAATAGCGTTCTGTCTGCTTCCGTGGCTGTCCGTGGTCCCGTCTTCCTCTCCCTTTCTGTATAGTTTCTTCCTCACTGCTTGTTGCTGGTGGCTCCACCAAATTTCGGGTTTTCTGTTTTTTCACTCACGTTTCCGGAATTCTTCCACTACACTGCTGTGCTGTTGGGGTGCTTCCGGGGGCTTCTGCATTGCCGTGGAGCAGGTGTGGTCGCGTTCAGGCTGGGGTTGTGCTTCTCGGTCTTGTCTCGGCTTTCTGATACACGTCTCACTGCCTATCCACTCTGCCTGTCACTCCCGCTGCACCCACCCCTCGGGAGGACTGAAAGGGGCCGGGGGCTCGATCCGTCCCGGACCCCGCAAGCACCGCAGCTCGCGAGGAGCGCAGCGGCGGTCCCGGAACGGTCGGTCGAGCACCCGGGGGCTTTCGAGGTCTACACCATCTCGGCCACGGCTGTCGCGGTCGCCGCCCCGGTGGTCTTGTCGAGGTGTGACACCCCACTGTTTCCGCTGTTACTCCACCCCCCATTTCGAGTGTTGTCCAAGGCCGACCCCACGGCGATGAGCTACGCCGACCACGCGCCAAAGCGCCTGTGTTGTAAACCTGATAGGACTGCGTCTCTCCCTATGGGTAGTCTGTTGCCTGCCCCACTGTGCCCTACGTCTCTCCCCATGGGGCTCACCCCGTGTGCAAGATGACTTCCCACTCTGTTCCTCGAGTCTGTCCTTCCCCATTGTCGCCATGGCAGCCGCCCACCCAGTCGTCGCGATCTCCCTTCCACTCTGGCTCCGGCCTGGCCGACTGTCCCACCGTCGACGACGTCTGTGGTCTCACCTGCCTCGCCATTGCCGGCGGCCTGCTGCTGTGTCTGCACACTGAGTTGCCACCTGTCGCGTCTGCCTTAGTCATTCTGATAGTTCACCCCTCTCGGGGGTCGCCCCCTTGGCGCTCTGCTGAAGCCCCTTTCTGGTCGGCTCTGGCTTCACCTCTGTATTCCCGTATTCCCCCCTTTCTCTTTGGACAAATACCCCAGGAATACAGAGAGTGTACGCCGACTAGAATTAACCATAGATGCTAAAAAAGAATCTAAGCCCGTCATTGATGTGTGGACGCTTCTTTTCACTGATGAGAGGTTGATATATGGGCGAAGAACTCTTGTAGCTCCTATATACAGCGGTATTAGAGGATTTTCGGCCACTGAATGAGCACTTTAGAGAGTGGACGCCGGTTAGAAGTGTGGACGCGGCTGATTTCGGTAGATTAGAAGTTATTGCTGGAATTTGGCGGGTTCTAAGGTGTGGACATTGCGGTAGAAGTCTGGACACACCTGATATTAGCCGATACGGGGTGCTAGTCACTCCACTCACGTCCGAAAAGGTGTGGACATCGCAGTAGAAGTCTGGACACGCCTGATTTCAGCCGATTCGGGGTATTCAAGGAGAACTATCTACCCGTAGAGTGGGTATATCACGACGTAGAAGTCTGGACACGGCAGATTCCATAATCTATGCGGGTGGCAATGAGTAAGCGTCTGACAATCCTACTGGTCCTGATATATCTACACTACCGAGTTGCCTACTGTGGTGTAGCAACTAGAGGTAGTGTGGGTCAGGCAGAAAATGGCCGAGCAGCAACTAGCTACAGCGACGAATATCTTTCAGACCAATTAGGCCTGATACTGACCTGCGCTGTTACTGTCGTCGAGCTGGTCGTACATCGCGTCGGGGAAGGGAAGACTCTGGTAGATGTTGTATGGGCAGAATGACTTGCCGACACAGTGGCGCTGCATATCGTGGTTGTCACAGTGCATCGGAAGCGGGGGATTCCCGTCGATCTCTCCGTGCCGTAATTCATAACGAGCCTGATAATCGGTGGTGTCTCTGTCGTACCAGTCCCACTTACTTTCGAAGAGATCGTGGACGTCAGCGACCACCGCATCTTCGCGCTCGGCTTCGGGTAGATCGTGGTAGCCTTCGAGCCAGAACACCATCCGAACGAAGTTGAACAAGTCTTTTCGTACAGGTCCACCGTTATCTAATTTTAGGGCATCAATCATATTCTTGAAGCACGGTAATTCGAATATATCATCCAGTTCATCGACCGTGATTTGCTTATAGTTTCCACTGCCACGACCGACTGAATAATCTGCGGTTCCTCTGTCGTATCGTTCAATCTGAACGGCGGGGTAATCGGATGAGTCAGCCATTTCACCTAACTTCATTGCCAGCGATTTCGTATTTTTGATATTTCGTTTTGCCCGCCCCTCACCGAACCCATCGGCGTCGTATTCCATGACCGCTTCGTAGTAGTCTTCGGCCTGATTGTACTCGGTGCTGTCGAGGTCGTCGGCTTCTTTGGCCGCGTTGCGGACGAGTCGAAGGAGATTATCTTGGGGGTCCCAGTCGGTCCAGAGGTCTTCCTGTTCACCGTGACGTATCAGCGCCTCGATAGTCTCTTTGATGACCTCGGCTTGGTTGTAGGCGTACTGGAATTGCTCCTCCGGAACCGATTCCCAGGTCACGCTGGCGATCCGCTCGAAGACGTCTTTCTGACGCTCGGTCAGCAGGGCTTGCCCATGGTCAATTGGGACGTAGATACAATTATTGTCGATGTGGTAATTCGGCTCGCCAACAACTTCGTTTGTGTCGGGATTATAGCTCCCACCCCAGCCCCCATTGTGGAAGCGGGCCTGACAGATTTCGCTCGCTGCGGCAAGTGGAATCTCGGTGAACCAGTCGAACTCTGGGTGTTCGTCAGGGCGTTTTTTCAGCGCACTTGCGCCCTTCATTGGGCGGGGTCGTTCGTGGTCAATCTCGGCCTTGTAGAGTTCATCGAGAAGTTCCCCAGTCGTCTGCATATCCATCTGAGTGACGATGCCCAGTAGCATCTGCGTGTGGTACTGGCGAACGTACTGGATGAGCTGTATCTTCTCTGGCGGTGCATTCTCGACTTTCGGATGCATCCTGATGGCACAGGCAGTGGTGGCGGCGATGGCAGTGGCCCGTGCTGGGTCCATGATCGGCGGGTCTTCTATCCGCTTGTTCCGAACAGAGCCGTCCATTGCCTGCTCGAAGAAGTATTCAACGTCGGCAGCAAGGGCCTCGGCGTCGTCGTCGTACCAGTCATAGCCCCTATCGAGTAGTTGGATAACTTCGTTGTCGGAGTGAAGATCAGCGAACAGTGCGACTTCGATGGCCTTGCGGTCGGTGTCGACGTGCATGGTTACTGGGTTGCTTCGGGGGTGTCACAGACTGCTGGAACAGCCTCTGAGCGATAGTCAAAGTCTGGACTTTCGATTGGCGTGACGACGCGAGAGACGCCGGCATGAAGCGAATACGGGAGCCTGATAACACGCGATTCGTCTGTCGTTACAGGCGTGTCGATGGGGATGTCTTTCTTCTCTTCAAGTATGGTGGCGATGTGCCGCCGGGGAACCTCGCTGTATCGGTACTCCGGGTCGGGGTCATACATGTAGACGTGACAGCCTTGCCCGGAGTAGACGACTTGTGTGGCGTCGGTGTCCAGGCTACTCTCGAAGTAGTCTTTGACCTCAAAGCCGTATTCCAGCGCCTGGTCGAGGTCCTCGAAGCGGTAGGGGAAGCCCTCTGGTGGCGCGTCGATGACGCCGGCACGCTGCTTGAGGCTTTCCTCAGCGTCCTCTCCGTCGCCGTCGACGGCGGCTTTCGCATACTCCAGCGCGACGTCTTTGGCGTCAATGTCGACGACAAGGACCCAGTTTCGGTCGTGGAAATCGGTGCCGTAGTAGACTGCTTCTGGAACAGATGGGGCGTCAGCGAGCTCCGGTGAGACGAGTTTGTGTCGCCCGCTAATTGGGTCGTTCGCTGGTGGGGATTTGATGAACTGCTTGATACCGCTGTCGCCGGTCCACTGAGTGAAGTCACTGCTGTCATCACCGAAGGCTCCCCTCCGAACGAACTGTTTTCCGGGGACAGTGTCGCCTTTGACGGGGTACGCTTCTCGGAACGCAACCCCGACTTCCTTTGGTTGGCACTCCCGGACGAACGCCGGTATCTGATCGAAATACTCGTCGAACTCGTCCTGATAGTACTCTGCGATTTCGTCAGTGGTAGCTTGTTTCCAGGCCATTAGTTGTTCTCCGCCAGAGTTTTGTACGTTTTAACGATATCAGCACCCGGCTTTGGCTCGTCATCTAATTCTGCTTGCAACCTCCCTACTCGGTTTATTATCCGAACTGCGAGCGAGTCTGAGAACACGTGTTGATTGAGCATTGACCAGACCTCTGTCATGGCTTCTGCCTTCGGGTATGCCCAGATTGCATCCCCGGGTGCTTCTGAGAGCTTCTTGTAATCTTCAACAACTGCATCTGAATTATTCCCGGCTGTCTCTACCTCGCCAGTAACTACGACACTGCCAATACTGTCATACCCAACAACATCGTACGTTTCACCATTGTACCGTGCGTAGGGTTCACTCCAAGCAACGTCCTCTCTGTCAGCAACGTGCTCTGTAAGAAGGTAGACCCCGACCCGGTGGGGCATCTTTTCCATGTGGTCTCCAAACTCATTCCCAGGGACACTGTCACTGACTACCCGCCATCCTCTGCGCGTTAGCGAGTAGTACTTTTTCCGGAGGACCTTCGCGTCATCAATATATCCGCACTCAATCAGGCTGTCAACGTCGGGGTTCCCGGCGCGATCCCGTACGCTTGTCATCGAGTCGGTCAGCGTATACCAGTCCAACTCGTCGCGGAATGCGGCGGCGATAAGCGCCATGAACTCCTTATCATCTTCCGAGAACTCGTGGTCGTCGTGACGATCTAAGTTGAAGTCCGCATACGCTTCTTTGAGCGGCGTTTCCAGAGACACGTTCGCCGGGTGCTCCGATGGCGTGTCAGTCTCTACTTCTTGTCCGCCGCTGTCCTCTTCGTCGGCGTTGTCTTCTGTGTCGTCACTAGCCTCTTCATCGGTATTCTCTGCGTCTATCAGTTCTTCCGCTAGTGTGGGTCCACTGTCATTCATGTCTTGAGACTCTTCGTTCTCGTCGTTAAGCATCCGCTCAAGTTCACTGTCGGAAATAATCTGGCCGCGGCTTTCCGGTTCAGCGCTGCTATCGTGTGTCTCGGGAGGTTGGGTAGGCGTTTCTTCGTCGTTCTCAGGGTTGTCGTCTGCTTCTTCGCTGTCCGTGTCCTCTTCCTCTCCCTCTCCCTCTTCGCTGTCCACTACGCCGGTATCCGACTCGGTTCCATCAGCAGGCTCTTCGTCGACGTCGGGGGCATGGGGCGTGGCTTCTCCGGTCGGCGCATCGACTTTTTGCATTGCTTCCGGGTCAGTCTCGCCGTCGGACGCCTGATTTTTCGCGCTGGCGTGGAGGTCAGTGGGCGTGATATCAGTGCCCTGCCGCGTAGCGACATTCGAGACGGTCAGAAGCGCCCGGTAGTACTCTTCCTCGGGCAAACTCGTCAGCAGTGTATTGACTACACCAGCGAGGGCGTCAGGCCTGTCGAAGATTAACTCGCCATATACGTCTTCGACCTCGTCTTCGGGGAGTGGGGTGAGAGAATCAAAGTCAGGACCGTCGTTGGTTTCGGGTTCTGTTGCCTCATCTCTCTCCGAGCTCGTGTTGGCTGGCGCTTCTGATTGTGGTGGTTCTGAGTCGTCGACTTGCTCTGGGCCGGCGGCAGAGTCAGCATCTGCATTGGGTTTTGCATCTGCGGTCGCCCCAAGAGGCACTGATTCGGAACTGTCCTCGCTACTAGTTCCTAGTAGCCCTCCAGCGCCTCCCGACGATTTCTTGTCGTCTTCGTCTTCACTTTCACTGTCTTTTGGGACGCCTGGTGTTGGGACGGCTCCTTTTTTATCGCCGTCGTCGCTATCGTCGTCGTCGGTGGCATGAAACCCAATGGCATCTCCAGAGGACTGCCGTTGGGCGATTTCTTCGGCGGATGGTCTGATGTACCCGTGCCGGTTCGCAACGTATTTTTGCCGCTGCTCATAGAGTTCGTAGAACTTCTCTCGCTCTTGTTCATCGAATGCCCCATCTCCTTCGGGGTGGCCATCGGGTATTCCGAGGGATTTAATCGAGAACGGCGGTGGAACGTCTGCACCGAACTGTGGTTCTGGGAGGTCGGCAATCCACTCGCCACCGCTCAACTTCCTGATTTTGTTCCGGATTTCTTTGCTTTCCTTGTCACCGTGAACAAGGGACTCGACGATTCGCTGATCCGGTTCGAGTTGCCCGATAATTTTCGTCTGAACGTTTGTGATGAGTTCGTTGTACGTGTCGCTGTCTGAGTGCTTACGGACTTGTTCGGGGAACTGCATCACCATGCCCAGCGACAACCCGAACTCCCGCGCTTCGGGTATGAGCGTGTTCGTAACGAGTTCTGTAGAGACGATCGGGGCAGATTCCTCGATAACGAGGTTTACCGTGTTCTCGATGTCTTCGTGAGACTTCCGGTCGTTGTACCGCGACCGGACTGCGCCCCACAGCGCTGACAGCACATACATCGAGAACGCTTGCTGGGATTCGTCGCGAACAAAGTCGCCGGTGTCGAAGAGGATGACCTTGTCTGACGTGAGGAGTTCACGAAAGTCGAGGGCGCTTTTCGGTGGGTCGATCTTGTCGTTGTCGTCGTTGTCGTTGTCGTTTTCCTTCGCCTTTTGATAGTCGTCTTTGGTGATCCCGTTGATTTCGTAGGACCCGGTTTCGTTGTCCCAGTCTGGATTCTGGTTGAACAGTCGGTAGAGGTTGATGTCTTCTTGCAGGTCGTCGAGTCGGTTGATGACGGCCTGCATCGTGTTTTTGAAGTCCTGTTCGCTGTTGTTGAGCTGGTTGGTCAGGATACGCTCGACCTGGGGCTGGTGAGACACACGCGGGATAGTCTGGTCGGCGTACATCTCGACAGCAGTGGTGTACAGCTCGTCAAGCGTGAAGCTATCCTGTCCATGCCGAGAGTCAAATTGAGATTTAATCAGCGCCCCCAGGACGGTCTTCGCAACGTAGGCAGTGTCGTAGTTCTCGTCCACCATCTGCATAATCATGTTGAACTCGTCAACTTTCAGTTGAATCGCGTCGTCGCGATTCATCCCTTCGTACAGGTATGGACGGATATCGAAGAACGAGATTGCGGGGAGGACTTCGGGGACGTCGAATATCTGGACGTTTCTTAGTTCCTCGAAGGTCGCGGCATGGGATTTGGCGTAGTTTTCGACCATGTCCCCGCTCTTGGGGTCAACGAGGATTGTGGGGCCGTCGACGTTCTCATGCAGCGATAGCAGCATTGCGATGGTGTTGATGGTCTTCCCTGCCCCCGATGCACCGACTTTCAGCCAGTGATTTGTGAGAACGTTTTCGGGGACACTGGTTGGCTCGTCTTCGGGGATACCGTCCTCGTCGAAGGCGTAGCCGATGTCCATGCCTCCAGTGAGTTGATTGTGTATCTGGGGCCGTGGCCGGCGGAGATGGTTGGCGTCAGCGTCAGTAGTCCCAGCAGATCGGAAGGCATCGCCGTCCATCTCTTCACCGCTGGGAATGATCATAAAGTCGCTGAGTTCGTCGGCGTTCAGGATGAGTTCTGGCCGCTTTTTCGGGTCGTTCCAGAGGTTGAATCTCGTGTGCCAATAGCGCCGGTCCTCGCGCGTGACGAGATCATGGTTCATGAAGTTCTCAGCGACTTCAGGGGCTGAGAGGTCCGTCCCGTCTGGAGGGCTTTGCGGAGCCGTCTCGCCGATGACGTGGTAGTACACTCCGTCGAGCGGGTCGAACAGTGGTTTGAGCGATCCAAGTGCTTCATCTGCGGCGGCCATGCTCCCATTTTTCAGCGGAGTGGCCGTGTCTGGGTCGGGGTCGAACTCTTCGTAGGGTGTGAGAGAGATTGCCCGGACGTTTGCGTTGAAGGTCTTTTTCGGACGCTTGTTCTCGATGAGTTTGATACGGCGGTACTCGTAGGCTTTCAGGTCTCTGTCTTCGTCTGTCTCGTAGCCACCGAGGACGTACTTTTCGAGCCACGGTTGGCTGAAGTCGCCGCTGCGGATGCTCTGTTTCCGTGATTGGGCTTTGTCACTCCAGTCGCGCCGTGCTTGGAATACGACTTGGAACGCGGTCGGCACTTCGGCTTTCTCAAGGTGTTCAAATAGGGTTTCGATGGTTTCGGGCGATTCAACGTCGCTTTCGTCATTGCTTTCTGACTCGTATTCGGGGTTGGATTCGGTAGCGGTTTTGAGTGTAGTCATCCAGTCCCCGATTGTTTCTTCTTGGCCGTACCAGCGCGTTGCTTTCGGGTGGGTGTAGTCCATCGCTGGACGGGCAAAGATATTGTTTCCGTCCGGTGTCAGGGTCGGGCCATCAAGGGTGAAATCGGCAACTTGGTTCTTGTCGTGGGCAGTTTCGATAACGTGTGGGGCTGCCTCTGTGGCAGGGTTGACGAGGATAACCGTCACGGCGAGTCGTTCGAGTGTCAACAGTGCGGCTACCGGAATCACGACGACTACAACGCGGCGAAGAACGCCGGTTTGCAGTATCTCCGTCGTCAGCAAAACGCAGACGATGGAGGCGCACCCGTAGATATGTGCTTGAATCGCGGGACGCTGAACGTGAGTGGGGAATACGCACCCCCTGCCTCTGTTGAGGCATAGAACGGGCGTCCACGCGAAAGCCTCGGGGCTTGACCCCGAGGCGATTTACTCTGAGGTGTAACGGAACCTGCAGATATCGATCACTCAGAATCGACGAGACCTGCAAGCCACTCAGGAACTGGGACAATGGGAGACGACACAACTGCTGATTCAACCGACTCGCCAAGATATGTGAGTCGTGCAGTCACTGAACTCTCTGCTGGGAGTTGCTGCTCAAGCAGCCACGCATAGAACGCTACCTGCAGCCGATGCTGTTTCCTAGTTTGTTCCTCAATTGAACTGTGTGTGAGTTTTAGCTCGTCAACAACCCACTGTCCATCGGACTGAACAGAGACGATGTCTGCTCGATTTTGGGTTTCTATCTCGATGCCATCTATCTCAAGCACGGTATGAATTGGTTCCTCGACGTACTGGGTCTGGGCTTGCTGGATCTCCTTCCACGTATCGCTGGTAGCAAACTGTGGACAAATACGATCACTGAGATACGTCTGAATCGAAGTTCGCATTGCAGGTGTAATCCGAGAATTCGAGGCCGTAACGCTCTGAGCTAGAATCTCTGGGAGCGGTCCATCAAACGACCGGAGGCTCGCGGTAGACACGTTCTGCGAGACAGCACGTGTGAGAACCTGATGCGTGATTTCTCCAAGCTGTTCTCGCTCGATCCCATCCGGAAGGTCTAGGTCTAGGTCTATTGACTCACTTCGAGTAGAGACGCTCTCTGCTCTCTCACCTAGGATATATTGCGCCTTTGAACCAGTCCCATTGGCGGTGAGTTGGTACACCGATGTTCCGTTCACATATCGGCTTGTCCATCCGGTCTTGGTTTTAGCTGGGACGTGAGCACTCCGAGGCGTTGGGTGTTGGCCCTCGCTCGATTTGCGCTCTGGCAACGCGACATCGTTCACACCGACAGTGAGTGCCTCTTCTTTCTCAGCGTTGGACACTGGTGCCTCGTATATACCTGCTGATGAGTTCTCTTCAAACGAGAGTGCGTCAGCCAGCGTTGCTATCCACGACGTCTCAACACCGTTATCTCGGCGTTCATAGGGTAGTGAGAGGACGAGATGATCGCGTGCTCTCGTGAGAGCCACGTACAGGACTCGCCACTGTTCTGCACAGTATCGCTGACTGATCCTACTGAGCGATGGAGGGCCAGCAATGCGACCGTCACTCCAGTAGTCACTCGCCCACCGAAGTGACCCATAGTCCGTCGTCGCAGGCCCTTGGTCATCTGACTGTGTGAGCGGTGTTCGAGAGACTGTCTCTGGCGGCGCAAGCGCCAGTGTATCGCCGAGTGCGAGAAACGTGTCAGTATGCGGGCCCCGAAAATTCACGGAGCCGCTCGCATCTGCGAGACAGACAACGCTGTCTTCGTCGCCTTTCATATTGTGGATCGTCCGAAACACGATATCGTACTCGTCTTGATTTGGCACGGGGTGGACGAGGCCGTCTTTTGGCTCCGCAACATAGCTGTTCAGGATCTGAGCGAGTTCACTGAGTGAATATCTTTCATCGCCTTCCCAGTCTTCGATCGAGTAGAGAAGTGCATCGCAGGCTGCCAGACGTCGTTCAGGATCTGGTACTTGCCCAAATGGGTCTGCACGCAAGCCAAGCATCTTGATGATCTCTTCGGCAACGAGCGACCCGGGATCACTCGTGTGCCGAGCACGCCGCCGCGCAAGAGCCACGAGCCCGGCCAGGAATCCGTCTTCAGTGGCTGCTTGTCGATCAGAATCACCACGTTCTGCCACGGCATCGATCTGATACCCGGCATCCTCGAATAACGCAGTGCTCTCGGACGAAAGCGGGAGACACTCGGACTCAACGAGGCGACGGGTGCGTTCGGGGTCATATGGCTCAACCAGCCATCGGACGACTCGACAGATGAGTTTGATCAACGGGTTCTCGAAGAGGTGAGTACTCGCATTGACGACAGAGAAGCCCTGATTTGTCATCTGCTCCGCCAGCTCATCCATATTCGAGCGAGTGGCAAACAGGACTGTCACGGTGTCATGTCCGAATGTACCATCTGTAAGTCCGCCAGCGAGATAATTCGCCACTGGCGTCTTTTCTGTCTTGAACCAGTCTGGAGTACCAGGAGCCCCTTCTGGTTGTGTGTATCCCGCAATATGGACTGCAGGGTCTGGTGTCCCACTTCGCGTCGGCTCAAGCGAGGAATAGTCGGTGTTCGCCGAGACAGCGTCGACACCGCCTCCACGGGCTGGGTCTGTGAACACGTCCCCGAAGATCGTATCCACAGCTGCTGCGATGTCTGGGCGCATCCGGTAGGTGCGAGACCCAGAGTAGGACCGATGCTCTGTCCATTCCGTCTCGAAGTATTCACCACGCTTGAAGCCCGTCACAAACTGCTCTGGCCGTGCATTCCGCCAAACGTAGATGCACTGATCGACATCGCCAGCCATCAGCACCCGTGTCTCGTCGGTAACAAACGGCGCTAGCGCATCGTGCTGTGCAATCGAGATATCTTGTGCTTCATCGATGAGCAGCGATTGGAACTTGGCAGTATATCGCGCTTTCACGCGGGCTCGGTATTCTTCCGACGCACTCTCGTCGGCGCCGGCTATGTCCTCCAGCGGGTTGTCGAAGTATTCAGCGATCCAGTAAGCGATGTCAGCGTGCGAAACAACACCCTGCTCACGACACGCAGCATCGTACGCACGTTCGTACCCTTCGAGAACAGTACAGAACTCTTCGATACAGGTGAGCCACTCTTCATAGCACTCTTGATCGTCCTTGACAGCCTCGTTCGTTTCCCCATCTGTTTCAGGCGGTTGTTGGGCTGCAAAGTCGGTGGCGACGTCGTCGTCGTAGAATGTGCGTATATCTCCAAGGAGGTCTGCAAGCGTCTCTGGTGGCCCACTTGGATACACATCGGCGACGGTGTCTCGAAGCCGGGCCTCGAAGTCGTCGATCGAGAGCCGCCGATCGCGCTTTTTCGCTCTCGCGTCCTCGAGAAGGGCATGAAGGCGGTCATCCGAATCGGCAGCAGTCGGATACGCAGTATCGAGCCGTGTACACTGGTCAGAATAGGCATCATCTTGGCGGACCGACGCTATGCAGTTCTGTCGAAGGAGCGAGAGCTGCGACGCGTTCCCGACGCTCGGCATGCCATCGAAGCCAAGTTCAGACGCAATATCCTCGAAAATCCCACGGAGTACGCTGTCTATCGTCCCGATATGGTCTGTCATCTGAAGGCGGCGTTTGAGCTGGTCTGCCGTCTCGGGAGATATCTGGACAGGATACTCTCCATCTGTATCCTCAGCAAACGCATCAAGCGCGTCTCTGATGCCTGGTTCGATGCTCGCTGCATCCTCGCGTGAAAACGAGATCACACAGAGTTGTTGTTCGGGACACCGGTCGCCGGCAGCATCAGCCCGAACAAGGGCCTCTGCGGCGATCTGGTTGAGCGTCGTGGATTTCCCAAACCCTGGATTGCAATCCAGAGCGAAGAAGCCAGCGTCGTGCTGAAAGTAGTCCTCGCGGACAGCAGCCTGTTTCCCCTTCATCGGGGGAACAGTCTCACTCATTCATTTCCCCCGTCTGTGCTGACGTTCTCTGGAATCGAATTCCGAATCCGGTCAGGCAAGATGACATTTTCTCCCAACAGCTCGCGATACGCGTCTTCACTGAGTGTCGTTGTCGAGAGGTTCTCCAGCAATGGTGACCGCTGATAGCTGACTCCTTTCACATCTTCAGTAAACCGGGTCACAATCATGTGATTCGTCGCCGTCCGAACTGCGTCGACTGCGTGGTCGTACTCGCGTTCTTCAGTCCACGCACCTCTGACACCAAGGGTGCGTGCCTCGGGTGACTCGCCGTCTGTGACGACCGTCTGGACTTCCACCGGGAATTCGCCGTGGGGTTGCTGCGGCCATTCACCGTCGACGAACCCGAGTGCGATGACGAATGGATACGACCGTAACCACGTGTCAGTCGCATCAAGTACATCGAGTCGCTCAGCGTTCTCGTGTTCCCGGCGGCCTGGGCGAGCTGTTGCGATCGTCTCGATCACCTCCAGAACTGACGACCATGACGACTCGATCTGGTGTCGGTCACGCCAGTCGGCGTATTTTGCACGAGCCTCGCGTAGCAAGTGATCAGAATCAGTATCCCCGGCGACGCGCTGTATGGCCCGGGCAGCACGTGATGTCTCAGTATATGCTACTGTATCGTTTTCCTCGATGTGCGGAAGAACAACAGTCTCAAACCCACCCAGAACTGGGCCAAGCGTAGCGAGAATATCATCTGGTACCGGCGCAGATCGATGGCGCTGGCACCAATCAAGATAGCTCTCGAAGCGACGCTGGACGTTCGGACTAACCGACGTCGTCATGGCAACAGTGTCACGCCACTGATCCAGCGTTCCGGAATAGTCCGTGCCGACGCCCTGCCGGATTTCACTAATTTCAGCGGGTGTAAACGGTGTAACGATCTCCTCTCCCTCCGCGTCATCCTTCGTGACGAGCCACTTACATTCCAATGGTCGGAACATGGTCTCGGCATCGATAGTGCCGGCAGACGCAGCGGCAAGCACTGAACAGGTTTCAGCCACGACTCGATACGGGAGCGATCGCTTCAACTCTAGTTGCGTCCAAAACGAGAGATGACGTCCGTATGTGTTCGACGCACGGGTCAAGTCACGTTCGTACTTGTCGATATCACGAGCAACGATCGCGATATCACTCACGGAGACGCCCTCTCGGAGAAGTCCCTCACAAACCGCGAGTGCAGCCCTCGCCTCCTCAGCCCGTGTTGGGGCCACAATTTCCGTTGCTGGCGTAGTCCGGAACTCATCGATCTGCAAGCGCTCAATCGAATCTGACGGACTCGGAGTACTACTACCGTCCAGTCGCGACTGAAGTCGGCTGGCAATCCGCGGGCCAGTGCGTGCACGGAGATAGAGATGAACGGTACTCGAAGTCTCGCGACCGATTGCTGTCAGAAACGCGAGCAGCGGCGTCCCCAACGTACTAATTCCGACGACGTTGACCCGCTCAATCTCAGAGTACTCTTTCTGCCAAGCATCTCCTCCTGTGTTTGTTACCACTTCAGTACCCGCCTCTAACACCGCCTCTGTGGAGATGTATTCCTCGACGCGGTCGCGAAGCTGCTCCTCAAGACTGCTGATGCCCGTCAGAAGGTCAAGTGCATCTCGACGAGCAACACCGTCAAGCTCAGCACAGACCGTCTCAAGTGCGGAACGGCGTGTTGAATGATGCCCTGTGAGTAGCGACAGTTCTTCTCGCGCCGCTTCGATCCGATCCAACTGGGTTGTAAGCGACGTTCCAAAGACACGAGATAATCGAGACACATCTCCAGACGGAGACTCCAACAGGTCTTTGAGCACCTGGAGGCGATCCATTCGATCAAGAACCGCTGGATCTGATCCCTTCGGTGATGAAAGAAGCTCGGTCGCTACGGCTGCTGGCGTGAGCAATGCAAGTGAACTTCGCGGCTGATTTCTATCGGCAATCGCTCGTTTCAGGTTTCGCCGATGAAACTGTTCAGGGGCAAGAACAATATCTGTCGGCTGCTGAGCACGGCGAGCGCGGTTTATCAGCTCCTCTTCTGCACAAATATGGATATTTTCTACGTCAACGGGCAACTTTGAATGGAGGTGGCTGCTCATACTCTCTAGTTTTGTGAACGTAACTCAGTACAAGCGCGCATGGTATAGAAGCTGGTGTAAGACACCTTTTTATCAGCAAGCCGGCTACTATTGTGTGCACACAACACTGGCGCTCCACGCCATCTTTTTTGGGACGCACGCTTACTCACCCAGTAGCCACCTTGCTACGCAGAGCCGCTGATACGATTGCAATCTCAAACGCTTGTTTACTACACTTTCAGAGGTTTCGAGCCTGATTGACTTACTATTCTCTGTTATTTGTCAGCAGTCTGCTTCAATGCCGGCCACCAGCCGCTTGTCGAGGAATCGTTCTCGGAGTGTCCCGTCGGTGCTGATGCTTTCGAGAAGTTCTCGCACCCGGACAGAGGATTGTACGAGATTATATCGGTCGACAAGGGCAGTGACAGGGCGTATGCTAACTGGCCGGCCAGTGACTGCAGCATCCCGAAGCGCGAGGCGAATGACCTGTAGATCGTGTCGGGACCCGAAGCCCCACGCTGTGGCTCGTTCCTCAAGTTCGGTATCGTAGGTGTCGAAACCGATGATGTCGTGACATTGCCGACAGAGACAGACGCCTTGATCGGGGTCGTGGGACCAGTGATGATAGTCCAGATTCCCGCCGACAAGTGCTGAATCACGCTTGAGTTCAGTCAGCGTTCGCCGACACAGCGGACAGGAAACCTCCCAGTTCCACCCGAACGCTGCAGTTTTCGTGGCGAACCGCTCAGTGTACTCGTTGGTACGGGGTTCGTCCTTGCTGTTGGTGATTCCACTCCAGAGCCACTCATCCCAGAAGCACTGGACCATCGTTGTGAGTGTTGCCGGGTCAACAATCTGGAGATAGGCTGCGTCGACGCCGACAGCACACCACGTTCGCAAGTCGACCTCACACTGTGTGCATGCCGTATCGAAGTGCGGGACAACGCTTGGGAGGCCCTGTTCGTACAGCGCGACTGCCTGACCACAGTTCGGACAACAGATTGCGACGGGAACGTCTAACAACGCAGACTGCTCATCAACCCGAGACAGGATCTGTGCACGACTGCCGTATGGGCGCTGTGGTGACTGGCTACAGGCAGTCTTGTTGAGGAGATCGTCCAGTTCGTCTGTACGTGACTGCTCAGTCATACTCCTGCATCGGCATATCGCTCTGTTTCGGGATTCTGCTCTCGGAGGCGCATCTGCAGGTCCTCAATCGGCTCAGTATCGACAGTCTGCCAGTCACCACCGCAACGGCGCTCTTCGACCCGCCACATCGTCTCCTCCCCACGACAGGCGAAATATCGGATACGCCGTGGTTGGCCGTCAGCGTCTCCGTCGAAAGAGAGAGTAAGAGCGGTTTCTAGTTGCTTCTCGGTACACACAAGTGTACTGAGCAGAGAACGGGACGGCAAGAGGGGTGGGGTTACCCCCCGTAGCCCTCACCCTCAATTGGGCCGCTAAACACGCCGTAGAGAAACTTGAAGTACCACAGCACCAGCAGCAGCACCGGGAATCCGAGAACGGTCACGAGGTTCAGCGCTAGCGGCGACACGACCGCTTCCCTAACCAGTAGCCCGGTCGGCGGATAGATCGTCGGGTACAGCAGAATTGCGACCAGATCGTCAACAGTGTGGGAAGCGCCAGTGCACTCGCCAGCCAGGCCCGGTACTGGCCGCGTCTGGCCAGCACGCTCCCGATCAGCCCCACGGCGACCGAGAGGGCGGCGACTGCCGCCACGGGAAGCGAAAGCACTGTGTCGGCAGCGCCACCCGCGTCGGTCAGGACAACAGTTCCCAGCAGTACGATAACCCCACCAAGGTATGCCAGTGTTGCACCGATGCCGTACGTACGTAGTTCTGACGCTAGGCCGGGCTCGGTCTTGGCTGCGAGGAACGCCGCCCCCGTGACTATCGAGACGGCGACCAGGCCGACGCCAGTCAACGCCACTGGTAGCGTCGCCCCGCCGAACAGCCAGCGACCCGCGAGCATCCCCAACAGGAGCGGCGCAAACACGCTCCCGCCGATGAACGCGTAGTCGGTGTAGCGCTTCCAGCGCTCGTCGTCGCGCTGCTCGCGGAGTTCCGGACCGAGGCCGCGGAACACTAACGCGACGACGAACCCGAGCGCGAGCAGATAGTTGTCCGCCAGCAGGCGCGAGTACACGCGCGGGAACGCCGCTAGCAGCATCGTTCCGAAGGCGACGACCCACACCTCGTTCGCGTCCCAGACCGGTCCGAACGCCGCCAGGAACGTCTCCCGCTCGTGTTCGCCCGTCCGGGTCGCGTAAAGCATCCCGATGCCGAAGTCGAACCCGTCGAGGACGACGTACATTCCCAACGCGAACAGCACGGCGCTGAACCAGATCTCCGGCAGGGACTCAACGAGGTACGCGTCGACGGGCAACAGCGCGTCAGTCATCGCTACTCACCCACGGAATCGGGCCGTGCCAGCGGCCGCCACTCGACTCCCGGACGCCGAGTGACTGGAGTTCCTCTCGGACCAGCCACTTCAGGATGTACAGCGCAGTCAGCAGCAGCCCGACGTAGAGCACGACAAACGCAACCAGGGTCAGTGTCGCCTCGGCCCCGGTCAGCGTCGATGACACCGCCTCGCTCGTCTTGAGCTCGCCCTGGATGACCCACGGCTGCCGGCCGATCTCGGTGACGTACCAGCCGGTAAGCAACGCAGCGTAGCCGAACGGCGATGCAGCGATCATCGCCTTCAGGTAGCGTGTGCTGTCGGACAGTCGCCCGCAGTACATGAGGTAACCGCCCCACAGTGCCAACCCGATGAACAGGAACCCGAGCCCGACCATGAAACGGAACGACCAGAACACGAGTGCTACGGGGGGGTTCTCCTCGTACTCGTTCAGTCCGATGACCTCGGCGTCGAAGTCCCCGCCACTGGCGAGGAACGACCCGACTGCGGGAAGGCTCACGGTAACGAGGTTCTCGGCCCGCGGGTCGGTGAGTGCCTCAGGTGATTTCGGAAACGCGAGCAGGTGTAGGTCGGCCTGCCCCGTCTCGTAGTGTGCCTCCATCGCGGCAAATTTCTGTGGCTGGGTGTCCTCAACGTGGCGGCCGTAGGCATCGCCGTGGACTGCCTGAAACGGTGCGGAGACGATCAAGAGTACGACAGCCATCTTGAGTGCGGTGTTCCAGGCTTCAGTGTCGGGCTTTTTCCATACGATGTACGCCGAAACGCCTGCAACCAGTAGTGCGACCGAAATAACCGACGCGTTCGTCATATGGACGTACATCCAAGGCATTCGTGGGGTGAAGAACGCGGCGAACGGATCGGTTAGTTTGGCGACCTCCATCCCGTTGCGGGTGACCATCTCGTAGCCCCGTGGTGTCTGCATCCAGGCGTTAACGATCAGGATCCAGAACCCCGATAGCCAGGCGCCGAAGCCGACGAGTACCGATGAGATGAGGTATGTTCGGTCCTCAACGTGGTCGCGGCCGTACAGCAACACGCCAAGGAAGACAGCCTCTAAGAAGAACGCCATCTTCGCCTCGAAGGCCAGTGGGCCGCCGATCAGTTCACCGGCCACCTCGGCGAACTGTGGGAAGTTTGTGCCGAACTGGAAGCTCATCGGAATCCCGGTAACTGTACCCATCACGAAGCCGGCGGCGAAAACCTTCACCCAGAACGAGCGCAATCGCGCATACCGCTGCTCGCTCGTCCGTACGTCTTTCCAAGTGAAATAGATAATAAACGGGGCGAGCCCGATCGAAAGGGACGCGAAGATGATGTGAACAGAGATTGTCCATCCGAACTGCATGCGGCTCGCGAGTTCCGGAGAGAGGGACGCCGCCCACACTGGGCTGACGGCGTTCAGTGGTATGATTGGACCCATTCACCTCACGCTACAGCACAATAGCTTATGAATAGGTCCTCAGTTTCCACTGTGAAGAATTCACCACAAAGTATTCCATTATTAGAACCGTACTTCTTGTACATCTCAATTGCCGGACAAATATACGAAATCTGATAGAGAGAGTTGACTGGTGAGTACGAACACTCGCCGATGGTGACGGCAGATAATACGCTGACGCTGTTGAAGAAGGAAACCGGAGTCGGATAGTGATGTTTTCACCGTGATAGTGCGGCGTCTGAGTGACAACACTCTTACAAGTCTTCGGAATTCGGAGATGCTGTCAATATTACAATAGGAACGGGTGATTGAGAGCTAGTCTGGAGCGGTTTCCACTCGACGATTCGTCCAAATACATGCATTACAGGCCCTCTAAACCCGCTGTAGTCTCAGCTTCTATGGGCTCACAGTAGTTGAGACCGGTCGTCTCAATGTATATGCCGTGAGAAGGTCAGGATGATCGCAAAGAGATCGGGGGGATCAACTGCACCATAGGTGTGTATATTTCGCTTCAAAGGGTAAGCACTACCTTCCCGACGCTGGTCCGATTTTCTAGTCGCTGGTGAGCCATTGCGGCTTTTTCCAGTGGGATAGTGTTATCAAGCACAGCTTCAAGAGTTCCGTTGGCGAGTTGCTGCAGAATACCGTCAGCAGGATCGAGGACACGGTCAGGGGCTTCTGCGAGCGCACCGCCGTAGTGATAGCCATAGACTTGAAGATTCTTTGTGAGTAACCCACTGGAATTTAATTGCGTTCCCTTACCACTCGCCACACCGAAGGCGACCAACCGCCCAAACGGGGCGAGTGCCCGCAGACTGTTGTGGTGGACTTCCCCGCCAACGCCATCAAGTACGAGATCAACGCCCTCTCCGTCGGTCAATGTATCAATCGCTTCGACAAACGGTGTTTCTTCGTAGTTGATGCAATGGTTACAGCCGAGGGCATCAATACGGCCGAGCTTTAGATCAGTGCTTGCTGTGCCGAACACTTCTGCACCGGCTTCCCGAGCAAGCTGTACGGCTGCGGTACCGACACCACCAGCTGCTGCATGGATGAGGACTTGGTCATTTTCATCGAGACCTCCCCACTCAAACAGGCAATTATGTGCAGTAAGGAATTGAATAGGAACCGCCACTGCCTCATGAAGCGAAACCGAATCCGGAACGTGGAATGTATGAACAGGTTTGGCGAGTGCGTACTCGGCATAGCCGCCTGTCCCGCTTGCAACATAGCCAACGACTCTCTCGCCACTGTCGAATGCTTCAACAGCAGATCCGGTAGAATCAACGAATCCAGCAATCTCAAACCCAGGTACATATGGGGGAGAAGGGCCGCTGGGATACGTGCCACGACGGTGCATCACGTCAGCGAAGTTGACCCCTGCGGCTTTGACTTCGATCCGGAGTTCGTTGTGTGATGGAGCTGGTTGCTCGTGGTTTGCCACTTGAAGTACGGTAGGGGTTCCGTACTCACGAACCTCGATAACTCTCATAAATCGTTTGAATGAGGCTGTGATGATTGCAGTTTCGACCTTGCCAACATGGATTGACGCAAAGTTGATGAATCCTACCCCGTTCGACACTGCGAATCAAATATCTACGAAACCCGCTGTAGTCTCAACTTCCCCTCCTTCTCAGAAGTTGAGACTGGCGCTCTCAATGCATACGGCTCAAGCCCCGACTCCTCAGTAAGCCAGAGTCGGTTAATCGGCTTGTTGATTATGTTGAATACTTCGTTCGCTAGGTAGAATCGATTCCGATCACGGTGAGTTTCTCGGGTGTCCCGTCATCGGGCGGTTGGGGTGGAGCTACGGTACAGGTGAGCCAGACCACCGAAGAAGGACTGTTAGATGAACAGCAGACCTCGATGGGTCTCTGTGCGGGTAACAGCCGCTAAGAGGGCATTTAATTGCCCATGACCCGGTAGTTTATTTTGTCGGGCATATATGAAATCTCATGGCCAATGGAGGCGACTCCGAGTTCAGCGATGAGGAAATTAGCGGCTATATGAATGACGTGGTCATCCTGATGTCAGGCTTTCTGCTGACGGTGTTTCTCACATTCCTCCTCGTTGAGTTGGTAATCGGGCCAATTCTGGCCTCCATTGTCCCTGCGTTTTCAGGAAGTATCATCAACTGTACCTTGACCGGCACCGAGTCCGTGTGTACCGGCGGGTTGAGTGCTCGTTGGCTGCTGGTCGTCGCCGTTGGCCCTCCGCTTACTATCCTTTGGCTGAATAATTATCAGGGCAGGGTTCGGCCTTACTTGGCTGCCCGCGGAATTGTGCCCGAGAAGACTCAGTAAGCTGGCTGTACTGAGCAGCGCGAGAGTGATGAGACCGTATGTTGCGAACAGTAGTTGAGACTGGTTGTCTCAATGCATACGGGGGAGATATTCTGCTCCTACGGACGTCGACGCGGAAACCGGCCGTATCAAGGAACTGGTTGCCAACCGAAACTATGCATCACAGCCCCCGCTAAACCTGCTGTAGTCTCAACTTCCACTCCTCCTCAGAAGTTGAGACTGCTGTTCTCAATGCATACGGACTACGCTTCCGGGGGTTTCGTTCAAAAGGGCGTGGCGAATCGCCAGAAGTAGCGTTATTCCACTGTTTCACCGCCTACTTAGTGTTTCTGAGAACTTATATCAAGATGTATTAAAGAATTCACCGCACAAAGTTCGTCCACGCACAGCGGCGTCAAGCGACCCCTTAGTCGTCACGAGCTGGCATACGTGGATCTACTCGTGCAGGGAGTTGAAGATGGAGTTGACTGGTAAGTATGAACACTTGTCGCGGATTACACCGGACAGCACGTTGACGTTGCTGAAGAGGAAGACAGGAATCGGATATTTGGCCGCTCTAAACCTTCTGTAGCGTCAACGTCCCACAGAATCGGTTACATGAGACTGAACTGTCTATGGGCTACACGATGACGTCAAATTGGTCTTGGATTTCCCCAATGTACGTGCCACCTGATGTGTCCCCAGCGGTACCCCAGGCATGGATACCTACGAGATAGAATGTGTCACCGTCGTCATAATATACCGGCCCACCAGAGTCGCCACCAGCAGTGATATCTTCGTACTTAATTTGTCGTACACCCGCATCAGTTGGTTCCGACTCTTTTAGAGTTCCAGATGTCCGAACAGTCTCACTACCCTGCTGGTAGATCTCTTCCTCATATGCCTTGTTAGTTACCCAGTCCCATGATTTGATGCCATTGACAGATTTGTCGGTATAACCTCCACCATTCTCGGCTAATTTACCATTAACGGTAAAATCAAGATCGCGGTAATTAATCGTGGCTGCATCAAATCCATTTTCTTTTTTACTTTGTTCCTCATATCCGATGTCTTGATTATAGTATGGCTGATGATTTTGAGAGCCAGCACAATGTGCAGCAGTGAGGAGCATTCGGCGTTCCCGGTCCTTGTCGTAAACGTGGTAGCCGAGAGTACATTGGTCAAATACTGACCTCTCAATGTGGCATCCCCCAGGAATTGGTCTATATGTTTCGTCAAACTTTTCTTCGTCTTTCTTTTTTCCTTGGGAAACAAATACTTGATATCGATGGGTCTGTTGTGGATATCCATCTTTTCCAACCGTTCCTTTAATATGTGAGGGGAGTTCGGAACGGAGTTTGCCAACAGTCACATCCGGGGACCGTTTTCTTTTTTCTGGTTCACCCTCGTTGTTCCTACGTTTGCTGATATGAGTAGTGTGCTTTACGTGGATTTTCAGCTTCAGGTTGTTGGGATTATTTGACGTGTACTTGACTGTAGTCTCAACAAGCCCTATCCTCCTACTTTGGTATAGCATCATGTAATTTATCAGGTCCGGCATATACAGTTTCCAAGTCGGTTAGCCCCTGAAACGGCGATATTCTGGTTTTAGGTCTAGGTTTGTATTACCGCAGTAAGCACCACCAGTTTCACCCGAACCGACGCTGTACGGGAAGCATGGATCGGCTTCCGCCGGAGTACAACGCTACTCCCGGGATGATGCCCTCGAAGCAGCCATCGAGAAGCGACTGATCGACATCGACTCCGGACGCTACCGAACAACCGTCGCGAGCGTGCTGCGGAAGTTCGCGGCATGGAGTCGAGACCAGCATGGCATTACCAGTCCAGAAGAGATTGACGACAATCGCTGTCGACAATACCTCGTGAAGCTAGCCCGAGCCGATGATCGGGACGATATCTCGCCAGAAACAGCACGGCGGTACTTCGCTTACGTCCGCTCATTTCTCACCTGGCCCGTCTACGAAGGGCTCATACCGACGAACCCAGCTAAGACCAACCACGCCGAAGGCCCCCGACAGACGAGACCAAGACTGACCAACAATACTGGACGACACGCGTCCGCGAAGCCATCTGTGCCACTGCGACCGCCCATGTTGATAAGCGCCGAGCGCAACGACGTCGATCGGGAGGCAGCCTATCGGGACTAGGCACTCGTCTTCTTGTATTCCGGAGACCACAGCGCGGAACTCGTCGCCGTCTCTGATGGCGAAGAACGGAACGGCATGCGGTGGCGGCATATTGACCTTGACTCCGGCACGATGCAGGTCTTCGGCAAGAACCGCACTCGTGAGTCTACCCCGATCATCGACGACGCGCTTCGCCCTCTCCAGCGCTGGAAGCAACTCGAAGCACTCTCACTGGAGCAACAACGTCGGGCGAAAACCTACGCCTCAGGTCTTGTTGCTGGTCGCAACAAGACCTGTGGCGGGCATCGTACGCGAGATTCTTCCAGCCAACAGCAAAGGTGCCCTCAACAAGTTCCTCACCGAGTACAACTGGGACGAACAGCAGTTCAATCATGTACGCCTCGAATACTCCCTGAAAGAAACGGTGTATAATTTCCTCTCGTGGGTTCGAGACAGCGATGATCGTGGCGTCGATGACCTCATGAACGAGATTGACCACCTCTTCGTCCACTCAACCGCCGACGCTAACGTGCAAAGCTGAGTTACTGGGCAAATCTCTTTCTGGCCGGCGCGCTCGGCATGCTGATCAGACTAGAGTAGGCGAACAAGACTGCCGTATCCGAACCTCCCCTTCGAGTCTCATCGGCGCCGTTGCGATGACGACACGGGAACCGACCTTACTGATACTGGGTGGGGTATTGGTGCCAGCGCAGGGCTCCCTGCCCGAAGTGCGTGGGCTCCTGTCGAATCCACGAGGTGGCGAGGCCGACGATGGCTAGGGTTCTTTCTCATTACATCGACATCGCTGCTGGTCGCCCACGCGGTCGGGATTCTCGTCGCTGCGGAGTGCGTACGCGTCGTCGTCATCGCGATTATCTTGTCGTTCCTGCTGGTCCTACCCGGGAACTCCACGGCTTCGCGAATCAGCTCTCCCACGAAGAAGTCCAGATTGCTGCAGAGTCGCGATCATCGCGTTCATCATCTATCCGCTCCTGCCCGGCGGAACGTACGGGCCGTGGAATGCGATCGCTCGAAACTTGTCTGGATGCTCGTCTTCGCTGTCAGCGGGATAGGGTTCGTCAAATACGCCGTCATGCAGCGCTACGGGAGTTGCGGGGTCGCAGTCACGGGCTTTTTCCGCGGGCTGGTTAACTTGACGGCGGTAATCGACGAGATCGTGGGCCGCACGAACAGCAACGCGTCGATCATGAACGTCGCCATCGGGACGATCCAGATGGCCGACGCCGCGATGACCGTTCGGAACTTCGCAATCGTGATCGCCTTCATTCCCCAGTCCGCCCTCGTTGTTGGCCTCGCGCTGGGTGGCGTCGCGCTCGCCCTCCACGGAACGACTGGGGCAGGGGAGTAAATCTGGACTTTGACTCGCCGTTCAGTAGCACGAACGCCCTCAGATTTGGCGTCCACTTTCTGGCCGTGTTGATCATCACCGCGGGAGCACAGCAACTGCTCGGAACGACCGGCTTCCTGTTGACCAGTTTCCTCAACAGCATCGTCTCTAGCGGCACCACGACGGCACTGATGACACTTACCACGACCAGACAGATTTCCGCCGCGGTCGCCGCACAGGGTGTCTTGCTCGGGACGCTCTCCAGTATTCTAGTGAAAATCAGGGTCGCCACCAGTATCAACCGCTTGTTGCTTGACTCCGTCGTACGCAAGTCACTCTACCTCTCAGTCATTGGTTTCGCGGGCACCCTTCTCAGCAGTCAGTTGCTCTGAACCGGGCAGTTTCCACCTCGCGTGTCGGCCGGCGACTCGATCGAGTGCTTCGACCGCGCCGTCGGCGTAGGTTGCCGCGAGGACAGTGGTCGCTGCCTCGCGGGCGTGGTCGTCGCAGTTCCCGACGGCGAAGCTCTCGCCCGCGGCTTCAAACAGTTCGACATCGTTGACGGAATCGCCGACAGCGACGAAGTCGGACGGTTCGACCCCCAACTCTGCCGTCAAGCGTCGGATTCCGTCCCCTTTCGTGATGTCCGGAGATTTGACATGGTAGGCGTAGCCGGTGTCGACAACACTCAGTCCGTGATCCTCGGCGATTTCCACGAGAGCGTCGTACTCGCTGCCGGTACTCACCGACACCTCGGTTTCCCGCCAGCGGTTGAGTAGGTCCGCGTCACCCCGACTGATGTCGTAACCGGCCGACTCGAACTCCCTGACCACTTCGTGTGGCGTTTCCCCGTTGCCGAGAATCGTGACGACATCGTCCGTCGCGACAACGCCCCCGTTCTCGGCGACGACGTTCGTCTCGATGCCGAGGAACTCACAGAGTGCGACCGGATAAGGGAACGCCTTCCCGGTCGCGAAGGCCACGGGAGCCGGCCAATCCCGGAGGATATTAAATATCTGTGGATCGATTCCGCCCGACTCACGGGTGAGCGTCCCGTCGATGTCGAGTGCTACTGGTGGTACCATACTTGCCATCACCTCCCGTCCCCTTAGTAAAGTTTGCTGTCGGCTAGCCGGCTTACGTAACCAAATTTCCGATACAGCGTCTGAAGTGCCGTTTTAGATCCTTTATCAGCGGCTTCCGTCGACCGAACGTGTGCCATCCTGGAGGTATATGATGCTTATTAATATCTGATCGATTGAAGTGTAGATCGGCTGCAGCAACGGCCAATCGCTGTATAGCGAATATTCCGTGGTATCTATTTTGAATGTTCAAATATAAATATATTAATACAAGGTTTTATCATTTAGGTTATTCATACCATGTGGTGTAGCAATGAAAGAGCATAATTACTCACGTCGGCGGATCCTTGCAGGGTCCGCTGCGGCACTCGCAGGCGGAATCGCCGGATGTTCAGATCAATCGAACGGCTCGGACGGTAGCAGCGACGGCGGAAGCGACGGAAGTGATAGCTCCAGCGGGACCAGAACCGGCTCGGATAGTGGCGAGAGCTATCAGGTCGGGTATGGGGACTACGAGACGACTGTTAACGCCGCGAACTTCCCGAGCGGCGACAGTAAGCTCTACGTCTACGCCGTACAGTCGGGGTGGTCCAACTGGCCCGCTCTGATGAAGGCATTCAATAGCCAGTACGGCGTCACACTGAACGATGACGACCGCTCCTCTGGTGAGGCGCTCAAAGACGCCCGGGCACACGCTCAGAACCCGACACACTCGGCGTTCAACGGCGGGTACACCTTCGGCCTGCAGGCGATGCAGGACGGACTGACTCAGGCGTACAAACCCGCCAACTGGGACAAGGTGCCAGAGAAGCTCAAGACCGACAACGGTCACGTCACCGCGACCCGACGGATGACCACAGCAGTGACCTACCGAAAGGATATCTACGAGGAGCGCGGCCTTGATGCACCGGAGACGTGGGAGGATCTGCTCAACCCCAAAATTATGCAGGATCTCGCGCTCCAAACTCCCCAGGCTGCGGTCGGGTTGGCCTGTGCGCTCTCAATCAACAATGCCCGTGGCGGGAGCATGGAGAACGTCCAGCCGGTCATCGACTACTACAACCAGATTCAGGAGGGCGGCGCGGAGTTCACCGATAACTTCCTCGCGCAGTTCACGAAAGGTGAGTACGCGACGTTCATCCGGTATGACTACTCCGGACTCGACCTGAAGTACAACAACGAGAAGATCGATGAAGACAAGGTCGGTCTCGCGCTCCTACAGGGCGAAAACGGCAACAAGGGTGCGTTCAACCAGCCCTACGGCTATGCGATGCTGAAGGGTGCGCCCAACCCTGCGTCCTGTAAGTTGTTCATGGACTACGTTCTCTCGCTCGAGGGCCAGCGGAAGTTCCTCGACGCGTACGTCCGTCCGATCCGGGCTCCGGAACTAGACATGCCCGACGAGTTCCCCGCTCAGAGCAAGTATCAGGATACCCAGTTCCAAGTAGATTATCAGAACCTCCTCAGCAATCAGGAAAGTATCATTCAAGAGATCACGCGCGGAGCAAGCGTATAACCGATGGCGACTGAGTCCGAAACATTCGGCTCCTCAACAACCGAGCGACAGCGTGAGCGTCGCCGGATCGCGGCCCTCTGTGTGCCGTTTTTACTGCTCGTGATCTTTTCCGGCTTTTTCCCGCTCGTGGAGATGTTCCGGATCAGCTTCTCGGAATCGCAGTTTACCACGCAGGGGTTCTCTCTCGATTCGTATCGAACCATGCTCGAGGAGCCCTACTACTTGCGGGTCGCGTTCAACTCGCTGTGGTTCGCCGCGGCGACCACGGTCGCCTCCATCGCCGTTGCGGTCCCCGTGGCCCACGCTCTTGAGAAGTACGACCTTCCCGGCAAGCCCGCTCTTGTGACGATCATGTCGTTCCCCAACAGCCTCCCCGGCATCGTCGCGGCCTTCATGATCATCGTCCTGTTCGGGAACACGGGCGTTCTGACGAACTTCTTCGCGTTTCTCTCTGGATCCTCAGCGACTGATCTGGCCGTTGCGACGAGTGTCATCGGACTGTTCTTCGCGTATATGTACTCAATGATCCCACGTGCGATGCTTCTGCTCCGCGGGACCTACGCAGAGGTGAACACCGACGCCGAGGAGGCCGCCCGTAGTCTCGGGGCGACGCCCTTCGAGACGTTCCGCTACGTCACGTTGCCACAGATCAAACCAGGGCTGATCGGCGCGTGTATACTCGTATTTCGGACGGCACTGGCCATCTTCGGGACCATCCTCATTCTGAAGAGCCTCATCGTCTGGACGCTCCAGATCAACCGTGAACTGGCAAACGGGTTCGAGATTGCACAGGCCTCAGCCATGGCGACAGTCTGGTTCGTCTTCGTGTTCGCGTTCACAATGTTGACACTGCGCTATACGAGCGCGGAGGTGAGCATCGGATGAGCTCAGACCTCCAAGATAGAAGCCTCTCCGCGCGGTTCGGACGGCCAATAGTCAAGCTCGTGTTGGTCCTGACAGTGCTGTTTCTCGCAGCGCCGGTCGTACTCACGTTCGTGAGTTCCTTTGCGGCCGACTGGTCCGGAGTACTCCCGACTGGCTTCTTCACCACCCAGAACTGGAATGCCGTCATCTTCGGCAACGATATCGGCGCCAACGCCTCGCTGGGTTCGTCGCTGTTTTACAGCGTCGGACTCGCACTGGGTGGCGTTGTAATCAACCTGATCGCAGGTGTCCCCATCGCCTACGCCGTAGCTCGGTACGACTTCTGGGGTAGCGACTGGGTCAACATCTTCGCGATCCTCCCACTGGCGCCCGGTATCATTCTCGGCATCGCCTTCCTTCGAACGTACCCGAGCATCTCCAACTCGGGTATCGCGCTGATCATCGGCTACTCGCTGCTGAAGGCCCCCTACATGGTGATGGCCGTCCAGTCGAGTTTCGAGTCGATGGACCTCCAACAGATCGAGGAGAGCGCCCGCTCGCTGGGTGCATCTTGGCCCCGGACCTTCCTCACGGTCATCGTCCCGAACGCTAGAACCGGCATCGTCGCCGGATCGATCATCTCGTGGACGCTGGCCGCGGCGGAGTTCAACTTCTCCTACATCGTCTACTCGAAGGGGACGCCCCCGCTGTCGCTGTTCCTGTTCAAGAACATCACGAACAGTTCGTTCCTGAACGCGGCGTCGGCCGTCTCCGTGTTCTTCCTGCTTATCGCAGGTGTCACGATCGCACTCCAACTCATCGGATACCGAGGAACTGGACAGAAGGTGTAACCAATGTCTGAAATATCACTAGACAACGTAACGAAACAATTCGATTCAACGGTCGCCGTCGACGATATCTCCCTGACGATCGAGAACGGTGAAGTCATGGGGATCGTCGGTCCCTCCGGTTGTGGCAAGACGACCACGCTTCGGCTTGTCGCTGGCTTCGAGACCGCGACTGAGGGAGCGATCCGCTACGACGGCGACGACGTCACGCACGTCCCCCCGGAGAACCGCAACGTGGGACTGGTCTTCCAGTCGTACGCGCTATTCAACAACATGAGCGTCCTGAAAAACGTCACGTTCGGGCCTAAGATGCACGGCGTGGGCAAGTCGGAACGCCAAGAGCGCGCTCAGGATCTCCTCGAACTGCTCGATATCGGCGATCTGGGCGACCGTGATCCACAGACGCTATCGGGCGGTCAACAGCAGCGGGTCGGACTCGCGAGAGCGCTTGCCATCGAACCCCGACTGTTGTTGCTCGACGAGCCGATGACCGGGTTGGACGCAAAGCTGAAACAGAATCTCCGGAAGGAACTGGGCGAGCTACTGGACGATCTGGGTGTGACGACGCTGTACGTCACCCACGATCAGGAGCAGGCGATGTCGATGTGTGACCGCATCGCCGTAATGAACGACGGCCTCGTTGAACAGGTCGGCTCGCCCAGCGAGATCTACGAGTCGCCCAACAACGAGTTCGTCGCCAACTTCGTGGGGACATCCAACATCTTCTCAGGGTCGGTCCGGAACGGCCACGTTGACTTCGGATTCGCCAGCGTCGATTCGGGCGGCCTCCCGAACCGGGATGACGCTACGCTCGCGGTGCGTCCCGACGACTTCACGCTCGGAGACGGGCCGATCACGGCCGAGATACAGAACGTGTTCTACCTCGGCGAAAAAGTCCAGGCGATCGCTGAACTGGACGACGAGACCGAGATCACGGTCGAACTCGACCGGTATGAGGACCACGTCGAGAAGGGCGATCGGATCAATCTGAACATCGACACCACGAACGTGCACATGATCAAGCAATGATGAGGAGCGCTATCGTTGATCTGGACGGGACGGTCTATCGCGGGGAGGAGTTGCTCCCCGGCGCCGACGAGGGGATCTCTCTGCTTCGGAACGGCGACTTGGACGTTCTGTTTGTCACGAACAAACCGATTGAGCGGCGCGACCGCTACTGTGAGAAACTGAACGATCTGGGCGTCCCCTGTAGCTCCGACGACCTCATCACGTCGGCGACGGTGACCGCGGATTACCTCTCACAACGCCACCCCGAGAGCGTCTCCTACGTGGTCGGCGAGGACCCACTCCGGGACGAACTCCGCGCGGCCGATCTAGCGCTCACCGACGATCCGGCCGACGCCTCCGTCGTCGTCGCATCGATGGACCGGGAGTTCGACTACACGACTCTTTCGGACTCGCTCGCGGCCATCGACGAAGAGACGCTGTTCATCGCGACGAACCCGGACCGGACCTGTCCGGTTTCCGACGGCGAGATCCCCGACGCGGCGGGTATGATTGGCGCCATCCGCGGCGTGACCGGCCATCAACTCGACGATATGATGGGCAAACCGTCCGAGACAATCATGCGGACGGCGACAACCCGCCTCGGCGTGGAGCCCGATCGGTGTTTGATGATCGGGGACCGGCTGGAGACGGATATCGAGATGGGCAACCGTGCGGGGATGACGACCGTCTTGGTGCTGACCGGTGTCACCGATCCGTCGGACGTAGAAGAGAGCCCGGTCCAGCCCGATCACGTCATCGACTCGCTGGGCGACATCGACGAGGTAGTCCACGGGTGAGTTGGGAGACGTCGGAGGACCCATCGATCGTCGCCCACCGTGGCTTCGCCGGGCGATACCCCGAGAACACCGCCCCGGCCGTGCGGGCGGCCTCGGCCCACGAGGAGACAGAACTGGTGGAGGTCGATGTCGTGCCCACCGCCGACGGGACAGTCGTCTGCTTTCACGACAACCACCTACACCGGAGGGGTGAGAACCGCGGCGTGACCGACGCGCATGGCGTGGTCTGGGAGACCGACACAGAGACCGTGACGGGCGCGACCGTCCTTGACAGCGGGGCGACGGTGCCGCGCTTCGGGACGGTGCTCGACGCGCTGGAACCGGGCGTCGGGATCAATGTCGAACTCAAGAACCCGGGCAGCACCGACAGTGCGTTCGCGTCGTCGCTGTCGAGAGCGGCACGCGAGAGGGAATGCGACCTGTGGCAACCGTTCGTAACGAACGTGGTCGAATCCCTCAAATCGTTCGACGGACCCGTACTTGTCTCCTCGTTCTACGAGGGCGCACTCGCGGCGCTGGAATCAGTGGCGCCCGACCTCAGGTCGGCCGTCCTGATCTGGGAATCACTGACCGACGGACTCGAAATCGCACGCCGGTACGAGGTCGACGCGGTTCATCCCCCATGGAATCTGGTTCGCGGGACGCCCTTCGTTGGCGAACCGTTCCATCTCGACCGCTCACCAGTCGTCTCCGAAGACATCGTCGCGGCGGCTCACGACGCCGGAATGTCAGTCAACGTCTGGACGGTGGAGACGTGGTTCTACGCCGAACAGTTGGCCCGGGCCGGCGTCGACGGACTCATCGTTGACTATCCGAGGCTACTCAGACGGGGGAAGGGGCGACCGGCCGGATGACTAATTACCCCGTGAGGTGTACTTTCACCAGACGCGGACGAGGGTGACTACAGAAACACACGATGGATCTCGCTGAACGTATTTCCCGTCGCCGAGTAAGTTCGACCACAGAGGACATCGTCGCCAACTGGGAGAAATTGGACCCGACAATTCACCTCGACGAGCCGGTCGGCCGCGGCTCCGTCCTTGAGCAGATCCTCGACACCCTCGAGACGCTGTTCAACGGCGAGTTGCCGCCGAACCTCGTCGTCCGGGGACCTGCTGGCGTCGGGAAGTCGGCCATCGTCATCTCGCTGCTATCGAAACTCGCCGACGAGCTCGCTGAGTCCCGTTCCCGTCGATACACCGCCACTCGAGGCGGTAAGCGCCGCGACCGGATCCGATTTGCGTACACCGATGCTAGACACGCTTCGAGCCTGCACAAGCTCTATCACAGCGTCCTTGAGTACCTCACCAACGAGCCCGTCCCGGAACGCGGTATCGGCACCGATGACCTCCGCGAGCGGATCGAATCAGAACTTACCGGGACACCGGGTGCTGTAATTGCCATCGACCACGCCGACGAGGGCGATATGATCGACGCGGCGACACTCAAGCGACTTGACGAGGAGTTCGGCAACGCCTCGCTGATCACGATCGGAAGAAGCGATCCACAGTTGATCACGCCCGGCCAGATGGCCGCACAGATCGAGGTGCCGGCCTACCGAACACACGAGTTGATCGATCTGTTGACCGTGCGGGCCAGTCACGGGCTCACGTCCGGTATCACGCACGCGCAGGCTCGAACAATCACTTCTTGGGCCGAAGGTGATGCCCACGACGCGCTGGTGGCGCTCTTTACCGCCGCGATGTCGGCCAGCGAGTCCGGCCACGCCCAGCTCCGTGACGCCGACATCAAGATCGGAATCGACCGTTCGCCGCTGGACGGCGTCTCGCTGGGCCGGGTACTCACACTCAGCGAGAACAAGCAGGTCGTCCTCGAACGCCTCTTCGACGTTCCCGAGGAGCAACGGGTGAGCATCGAGACGACCGCCGAGACGATAGCGGCCAACTCCGCGCTCACCAAGACGACCGTCCGACGGTTCCTCTACGAACTCGCCGACGAGAACGTCCTGAAGAAGGTCCGGGCCGAGACGGCGCCGGGAAACAACGGGCGGCGCCCGACACGTCTCGAACCCCTCTTTCCCGTCGCCGTGTTCAAACAACTCCGATCGCTCCGACAATGACTCCGAGTATTCCCCCCGACGACCGAACGAACAGTAATCGAGACGACGCGGCGGCGCGGTACGTCGGTGCCATCGACCAGGGTACGACGGGGACGCGGTTCCTCGTCTACGACCGATCGGCACGACCCGTCACCAGCGCCTACGCCGGCCACGAACCGATCAGACCAGCCCCGGGACACGTCGAACATGATCCGACGACGCTGTGGGAAAACACCGTCAAGGTCGTCGAACGAGCCTGCGATCAGGCGGACATCCGGGCCGAGGAGCTGGCCGCCATCGGCGTCGCCAGCCAGAGGGCAACCGTGGTGCTTTGGGACGCCGAGACCGGGCAGCCGGTCGCCAACGCCATCGTCTGGCAGGATATGCGAACCGCCAACCGAACCGAGGAGTTGCGCGACAACGAGACCGAGAATCTGATCCGCGATCGAACCGGACTCGTCCCCGACACGTACTTCCCCGCGACCAAATTGGAGTGGCTCTTGGACGAGACCGATGTCCGGACGAACCCGGAGGGGATCCACTTCGGAACCGTCGACTCATGGTTGCTGTACAACCTCACGGGGACTCACGCGACCGACGTCACCAACGCGGCACAGACGATGCTGTTCGACATCGAAAACCGGGGGTGGGATGAGGAGTTGCTATCGATCTTCGACGTCCCCCGAGAGATTCTCCCGACAGTCCACCCTTCCAGTGACTCCGATGTTTACGGGGAGACAACGGTCGACGGCTACTTTGACGCGCCCGTTCCAATCACCGCGGCGCTTGGTGACCAGCAGGCTGCGCTGCTCGGCAACGGCTGTTTCGAGGCCGGCGATCTCAAGGTGAGTTATGGTGCCGGCTCCTTCGCACACTGCAACACAGGCACCGACCGGGTGCATAGCGGAAACAATCTCCTCTCGACGATCGTTTATCAAGAGGCGGGCTCGGAACCGATCTACGCGCTGGAAGGACCGATTTTCACCGGGGGCGCCGCCTTCGACTGGTTGCTTGACGTGGGGATCATCGACTCGGCGGGCGACATCGAGACGGTTGTCGACCAGACCGACCACTCCGAGGGCGTGTATCTGGTCCCCGGGTTTCGCGGCCTCGCGGCGCCACACTGGAACCAGTCCGCTCGTGGCTTGCTCGTTGGAGTCACTCCCGACACGACTCGGGGCCACCTCGTCCGCGCAGCCGTCGAGAGCATCTCATACCGGGTTCGGGAGGTCGTCGACGCGATTGGCCGGGATGTTCCGATGGAGACCGATTCGATTTGCGTCGACAGCGGACTGGCCGAGAACGACCAGTTCTGTGGGCTGCAGGCGGATGTCCTTGGGACATCCCTCGATCGCTCAGGGACTGAAGCCCCGACCGCGCTGGGAGCCGCCTACGCCGCCGGCCGAGCGATCGAGTACTGGAGTCAGTCAGAGTTCGCCGCCCAACTCGAATCGGCGGCCTCCTTTACGCCCTCCGAAGACACCGACTACGAACCCCGCTACGAACAGTGGGCTCGCGCGGTGGAACTGGCGACTAGGTGGACCGCCTCGCCGTACTCCGGATGATTACGGTAGCCGGTGGATTGTCTCCGTCCCATCGCCGGCCCGCAATGGGATCTCGATCCCGCCGTTCCGCGTCACGACTGCGTAACCGCCGGTCTCGACGTCTGGCTCCCGTTCCTTATTAAATGCGTCGACGGTGACATGGGGGAGTCCGCGGTAGGTCGTCAAGTCGCCTCATGGAGGTGACCGTTAAACGTTGCTCGGATCGCTTTCTCAGGACCGGCGTCGATCGCGTCCAGAAGAAGGCGCTTGTCGCCACAGAACGCCTCCTCGGGGATAGTGTCGAACCAGTAGTTTGAGCCGATCTCCCGAAGATGAACGGGATGGTGGACGAACACCAGTGCGTCCTCCAGTCGATCGAGCGCGGAACGGACGGTCTCGATCTGTTCGGCCCCGAGTTCGCCGCGGGCGTTCTCGAAGCGTGCACGCGCGGAGTTTAGAAAACAAGATCACGCTCGACGTCGACACCCCATAGCGGATCGTCAAGCACCGCAGCCAACCCCTCGGCGTCAAAATTGTCAAGATTGTAGTTGCCGGGGATCGCCCGGTAGGGGGCTGAGGGGTCATTGAGGTGGGAGCGGAGCGCGTCGAGGCGGCGCCGATCTGTCGCGGGGTCGGGCCCGTCCTGAATCAGGTCGCCCAACAGTACGACCAGATCCTCGTTCTGACCGGCGGTAGCGAGCACGCAACGCCACCAAAGAACGGCCCATCGCCTTTGTGACACTCATCCCGATGCGGTGCCGGCTGACGGGCATCACCGACATGGTCAGTGTTGACGCCGGTTCCAACCCGACACTGGTCAATGCCATTCAGGCCATCAAGGAAGGCGATGTTCTCGTAGTCAACGGCGACACACGCACGTGGAGTGAATTCTGGATCCACGATTTCGATCAAATAGAGGCAACGCTCTTGTGGCGTAGATTGTTGGTGAGTTAGAGCGCAGTTTCGAGGATGTTTTTGAATGCTTTTTTCGCGGTTTTCAATAGACACGACGACGAAGTTGGAACGCTCTGAGCTACGGCGTCAGCTTGTCTTTGAAGATACCTCGATGGGGCGAGAGCCAGGATCGCGCCAGCGATCTGTGGCTCTCACAGGTATTGACCTGAACGTCTCCGTCGGCATATTCGCCGTCGCCGTGGACGACGTATTCGCGGTCGAATGTATCGTCCTCGTCAAGCGGTTCGTATGCTCGAAAGCTTCGGTGTAGACGATCAGCGACTCCTCTTTTCGGTCAGCAAACAGAGCCGGATCGTTGATTCGTTGGCAGCTTCTGCTGGCAGCACATAGCGGTCGCCACTTCTACGATCAGTAAAAATGAACACTGGTGACTTGTCCTCGGCGTACGTGCCACGTCCCTGCGTGGACAGGCACTTGAGCCGCTGCTCCAATCAAAAAAGAGCGTGGGAGAAATTTGGAGGATAGTAGTAAGCACTATCGGTTTTACGCGGACCCCCGCTGTACGGGAAGCATGGATCGGCTTCCTCCTGAGTACGACGCTACTCTCGGGGATGACGCCCTCGAAGCAGCCATCGAGAAGCGACTGGTCGATATCGACTCCGGGCGCTACCGAACAAACGTCGCGAGCGTCCTGCGGAAGTTCGCGGCATGGATGCAGGACGAACATGGTATCGCCATCAACGCAGTCGTAGTAACGACTTGTGCAAAAGCCATAAGAAGTGATCTTAGCTGTATCTCAGCGTGTTGGAGTGCTTTCAGACATGGAACACTATCTAATAGTCGATAGGAACATATTTATTTGATAAAATTACAATAACGCAGTGCAATGCTCAAAGCGCTCACAATCTAGTCACCGAGGTTACACAGCGCCGGGAGTGTCGGCGTTGACAAGGTTCGAGGTTTTCAGTCAGCGCAGTATTATACCGACTGTCCTGTCCAACTCACTCTAATCACGCTGATTTTAATTCGAAGTAGTCAATCTCAAGTTCTCTATTGCCATTCCCATTGGTATCTGAATCGAGGATCAAATAGAGATTGTCGTAATTTGCAACTATATCTTGCTCTTCTGACTCTGTAAAGGAGTAGGAGTAGCTCTTAGAGCCCTTGACCTTCGTAGGGAGAGACTGTCGATAGGTGAGTTGCTCGCCACTCTCATTAACAAGGTAAAATCCAAAAGTGCCGCTGCCACCGCCAATCTGAATGCGCTCTATGTCGAAGATCATCTCATACTCAGTGGCTGTCTTGTCTACCGGCGGCAGTGCATATCCGACTTTGAGGTCCTCTTCGTTCCCCACAGAGATAGCTGTCGCAGTTGTACCATCGTTGTCGTTGACTCCAGAAGGCTTCTCGATAGTTCCACTTGGATCCGTTGGCTGTGAGGCGTCACCGCTATCATCATCTCTGTAGTTGCTCGCATCGCCGTAGTCGAATGTGCAGCTAATATTGATGTACGAGGTAGGACTGGTTCTCCGGGTCGCGGTAACCGATGTGTTGTCCGTTGTCGCCACAAAATCCAGGACAACTTGATACGAATCCCCGAAGTCATCGGTTTTGCTGGTGCAACTAATGTCCACGTCAAACTGGGCGTTGCCTGTGTTCCTGACAGTCGCTTCAACTGGTGGAGCAATAGTCTCTGTGCCGTCCCGTGCAATCAGTTTCACAACGCTCACATCAATATCTGACTCAGACAGCGAACCGATGTTGTCTGTTACTTCGTACACGGTTGCCGTGTCATCCTCTCCAGAGACTTCAGCAGTGCCAGATGTATCGACCAGTCCGAGAAGTGCATTGGCGTCTTTTGACGTGTCGATATTGCTCTCGCGGCTAGCACTGATTTGTGTGAACGCAAGTGACTCGGACACGAGCAGCGTGCCGCCCCCAGCTATAAGACCAAGAGCAGCGCGACGTGTGAGTGGCTGTTTATCCATCGTGAAGTGGAATATGCCGTATACAATCCATTTGGTTCCGCTTACATAAACACTGGTCGATAATACGAACAATCTTTGAAACAAAGCATGGAAGGGCCAGTACAACCGGAGCCTGTACCTACGTATTCACTTGAGGGGTAGGTGTATCAGGCTCTATACTGAATATGTGACCTGTATCTCGCACAGCTACTAGACATTTCTCGGAACTAATACAGTCTCTTGTCGACTTCCCAAATGGTTGTTCAATTAGACCATTGCTCCTCATAGGAGAATCGGTAGTAACGACTTTCTGAATAAGCCGTGAATTGGTCGGTACCGCCAGTACATAGTCCACTATCCCTGCCGTGCCAGCACGATTGCGTACAAAATCAAGCCGGTTCCGAGTAACTGGGTGAATCCTTCGGCAGTTTATACATATACCGCCCCGGCATAGCGTACGATGACTACAGTTGCAACGAAGCTGACAACTGTCAACGTTCCGACGATACACCCGACGCCGTCGATCATAATCCAGTCAGCTCGAGATATACTGGCAGACCTGTGTGAATGGTCTGACTACGAGTTTGAGGAACCACTGGAACCACACGGCGCTCGTCGTGGCCTCTGGCGGGAGATCTATCGCGAGAACCCACAGTTGGCACGGAACGTGTACGTCACAAATCCATCGAGACAACTTATGAAGGCTCCGCTCAAGAGGCCGCAAAACGCACTCGTGACGAAGCGAACGATATCATCTCTAGTGAGGAGACCAACTAACCTGGGCTGTACTGTGATTAATCGGTTAACAAGGAGATTTATTTCATGACTTCTGGGAGGAACTACCTGCTCAGGAGGCGTGCGAAGTTATCGGATTTTTACCCACCGCAAGCGCTATAGAGTACAGAATTTATTGTTCTGATATGTATAGGACTGTTCGAGATTCGCTTGAAGACTGGTATAATCCGAGTATTCAGTCTGCGGTGATTGTCTTGATGGGTTGGAGTTTTAGTCTCTTTCTGTTCCTCAACAGTCCCGATTTAACGAATCCGTACTACGTTTTCGGAGTCGGAGTAATGGGCTTCGCAATCGTCTTTGCGGCGCTTATGCTTATCTCTGTGCTACTGAAGCGCCAATAGACCACTACCCTGTACTGACCGTTTGTTGGGAGAGTCATATGTAGTGTGAGGTGCGGTGTATGACACCGTTTACAGTGCTGCTATGTATCCAAACACAGCCCATCGGCCTAATTTGAGAGCGACCCCGCAATTGGCTACAAACTCGGGGTCACCGCGTCCATATTATGCGAGCCCACTCGACTGGCGATACTGATAATCGCCAAGGCCCAGCAGCGGGAAAAAGAGGATACCAAGGAAGGTGAGCCCGAGTCCAAACCCGATACCTCTCCCGAACGCTCGAGCCACTCCAGCATGAATCTTGTACAGCGCGTATAGATTTATGACCGGGATAAATACGAGGACCAACCACCACCATGCATTCTCCCCGATCCGAAGCATGATATAGAGGTTGTATATCGGAATGATTGCCTTCCACCCTGCGTGACCAGCTTTCTTGAATACCATCCACATCCCGGCAATCTGGATGCCAACAATCAGCAGGTTGAACAGGAGGAGCACAATACCACCGGCATCACCACTTTGCAGGGGGGTAATTAACACCTCAAAGGGGACCATACCAGTAGTGGTTTACTGATTTGGTAAAAAAGTGATGAATCTTATAGGCGTGCTTGAATACTGTTTCTGTCGGCCGATAGTATTGACTAATAAACAGACTACTCTGGCGCAACGACGTCTTCACACATTGGACACTCGGCCCAGACGCCTGCCGTCCCGTCGCTCTTCTCATATTCGACCAGTGTCCATGCGGCTGTGATGGGCTCACCACAATGTGGACACCGACCAATGCGCTGTGTGTTTCCAGGCATAGAACGTAATCAGGGAATGTGACGACGTTGTGTGTGAAGAAATATCAAGCCGCTTCGGTCTTAACCGTTTGCGTCGTCAAAAAATCAACTATAGACTGTCCAATATCAAAAGGTCCGACTGACAACCCTCCATTCAATGGCCAGAGAGAGTTAATCAGTTTCAGTTTCACTCCGGTAGCAGAACATTCTAGCTTCCCTTGCAGAACAAAGCGTATGGAAGAAATAATCCCACTCGGGCGTGCGCGTCGGCGCTGTGGCGAACAAGTTGTCTTCAGTGTCGAGACCGAGTGGGGCGTATATACATATGATCTTGAGGCGCACCTACAGACCAACCCCGGACATAGGGCACCCATCAAGATAGAGTGAGACTATCCAACGCCACGAACAGTTACGATGAAGGGAACGACATCGCTGACAAATAGCGAGTAGTGAAGCAAGGACGTATCAGCCTCGCTGGCGGTACGGTGGACACTCTCCCATTGATCGAATACAAGTGTAAATCAGAGGGGTGTACATTGTGGCGGTCAACCTAAGAGAGACAAACAAATACTGGCCGGCCTACGCCAATTCAGCAGAGGAACTGATGTGGGTCCTAAGCACTCCTGTTCCGCCTCCTGATTTGAGACAGGCAGGGACATGAACGCGGCGTTAGACATCCCGGATGATTGTAGAGAATTGCGCTCCATATGGGGACGCTTAGACTTGCAAAGCGCGTCATTGAAGCAGAAGCACTGACGCTAACAGTAATTAATAGTTCTCTTTCTTTATTTAGAATACCGATTAAATTAACACTCTATGAAAAACGACTATGCCAATCCGCACTCTATGTGTGATATGGTCAAGGTAGATTCAAAGGGACGAATAGTTCTCCCGAAGAAGGTTCGAGAAGACCTTGGGATTACTCCTGGAACCGAGGTAACCATCCGAGGAGAAGACGGGAAAGCGGTCGTCGAGCCTAAAGAAAACCCCGAACAGATTATCGAGCGCGCGGAACAGTTCATCACCCAGATGTCTTCCGAGCACGGGGAGACGAAACCGCCTGAGGAAGGAGTGGACCCCATTTCCCAGAAGCACAGGGACGTGATTCGAAGAGGTGCAGAAGAAAACAGTGATGAATGACGCGTTCGATACCGAAGTCACAAATCCCGACACAATCGCTAAAAGTGTTCAGAACGCTAATCAGCCATTAAGCGGCGTTTGAGCCCCTCTGAGTCGTCTGTTCTTGTGAATACACCGTCTTCAAGCCACCAATACTGAGCCGACGATCCGCATTCCGAACTGAGATTTACGAATTCGGGGTGGCAGGTCAGAAAGAATACTTGGTTTGTCACTGAGAGCTCACCAATGACGTCGAAGACACGGGAGATGTGATCCGGATCGAAGTTTGTCGCAGCATCGTCAAGAATCACTGGAAGCTCGACCTCTATCTGACGAATCCGGGCAAGTCGCACCGCGAGGAACAACTGTTCGGCAGTAGCGCGGCTCAGTTCACCGACACCGTGGTGCGGACCATTGCTACGGAGGGCGCGAAACTCGAGGTCCTGTAATTCCCCATCGAGTTCGATACCATCGTACTCTTGCGTGATACTGCTGAAAATCTCGCTCGTCTCATCGACAAGCGAGTGAATCACGTCCTCCATTAGCCGCTCGTGAAGCTGACTAATCATCTCCTCGGCGATTCGGTTAACGGCGTACGCTTCACCCACACGCTCGAATTCGACACGCCCATCATCGATCTGTGCCTGCGCTTCTCGGAGATCGTCTTCAGAGGCTAACTGATCCCGTTCTCTCTCCAGCTCAAGACATTCTTCGTGGATCTCATCACGCCGATCTTCTAAATCGCCGATCTCGCCCTGGATGTCCCGAATCCTGTCTCCGATTGCATCTTCGTCTGCGAACTCATCGGCTGCTACCTCTGTTACTTCTATCCATGGCTCATCGTCATCGCGCAGCGGTGCAAAGACCTCCCGAGTAGACGGGCTATCAAGTCGGTTGGTTACTTGAGTTTCGAGCTGTTCGCGTTCCTCAACCGCAGTTGTGATCTCCTCCGCGTTTTCAGCCCAGTCATGGAACTCCTCTATACGGCGACGGATCGTCTCGTTGTCCGTCGACGCTTCGACGGACTTCTCATCGCGCCACTTCGTCAGTACTGAGTCAATATCGTCGACGCAATCCTCGCGATCGGCCTTTGCATTATGCACTTCTGTTGCCAGTCGAAGGTCGGCCGCAGTGGCCTCAAGGGTCGATAGCAACAAATCCGCGTTCTCCGGCGGGGAATCCTCCGACCAGGAGCCATCACCGATATCCTCTAAGAGTTCGTCGACCTCCCGAAGCTCTGTCGCGAGGTCTTCCCGTTCAGCTTCCCACTGCTCATACTCACGCCGATAGGTGTTGGTCTCCTCGTTCAGGTCGACCACCCCATTGTAGAATTGCGGGACCTGACTTTCCGGAAGATCCTCTGGGAGCCCCAGTCGTGACGCGAGTTCCTCTAATTCGCGTTCTCTGGTCTCGAGGTCTGATTCGACGCTTTCGAACTGCGTCTCAGCGGCTTCTATTTCACCCTTGAGGTTCGAAACCCGCGCTTTGAGTTCACGACGAGGTTCTGTATCGATCGTCGTCTTCGACTGTCTCCGGCGCGTCCCTTACTGCTTCCAAAGGGTCCTTAAGCTACTTGGAAACGCCGGGGTCGTCCACTTCCTGCTTGGCAAGTTAGTGTTCGTTGGTTAGCACAGTAGGCGTCAGAAGTGTGTTGAGTATCCGCTGGAAAGAGGTGATGTGCATCGTGTTCAGATTAGCTGATTCCATGCGAAGCTGAATGATCTGAGCCAATCGTCGGCTGTTTTCGCTTCGGCGTTGCTGAAACAGTTTGAGAAACAGATAGTTCGTCGTTTTATTTCTCTGAAGACATGTTCGACAGCGTTCCGATTTCCATGTTTTTCGTATCTGAATCGAAGCCATGTCGATGACATGCAGCTTGTAACGATTTGGAGCCATCGACGAGAAACACGGCGTCGTCAACGTCGTGTTTCTCACTGAGTTCGGTGAGAAATGAGTGGGCGAGAACCTTCGTTGTAGTTGGCTTAACCTTCGTATAGAGCAACTCGTTTGTTTCTGGATCGACAGCAGCGTACAGCCAATACTGTTCATCGTTGAGTCGGATCACAGTTTCGTCAACCGCAACGTGATCCGGCGATCGACCGTCTTCGGGCTGTAAATCTGCTTTGTGAACCCAATTATGTACAGTTGATCGAGCGCGTTGGACACCGAATACCTCAAGAACTGAAACAGTATTCGAAAGTGATAGTCCAACCAGACGCAACTGAATACTCAGCTTCATCAGCAGTCGCGGTGTCGCTTCTCGCTCCACAAAATCCAAGTCAATCTGGTCGATACTACCGCTGAGGCCAGCGTTTTCGGGCATGAACCACTCAGAAAACGCTACGCCTCACCTTTCAAACCTTATCTGAACACCGCGGTTCAATCGACCCCAAAATCATATGATATTCGCCCCCTGTTCGGTCTAGCAGGGGCCAGTTCCGAACCCAAATTCAAGCACTCGACCCGTGTCGTCCGGCGCGAATCGATTCAGTAGACCGACCTATGTATCCCGGTTGAGGACCCGTGAGTAGAAGAAACCGTAGAGTTTCGCGACTCGTCGAAGCTTCGCCGACAGTGGGCGTTATTGATGTCCTCGACGACCGTGGAGAGGTCCTTACGCTTTTGTACTGGTATTCGAGAAAAAGTACCGACTGCGCGTGAACAAATATCGATGCATCCCTACAGAACCTCGTGGCCTCTCATGCCCGAGAACGTACTGTGTGGTCGACACGACTGGAACTTCGATATCGCCGCCATCCTGTCCGTTGACGACACCTTGGACGTTGGTACCACTACCGGTGCGGTCGACACCATCGACGCGCTCGAATCCGCGGTACGTCTGGACTTCTTCGGCGATGGTATTTTTATCTCCGGTCTGAAGGTCGATATCGCCGCGAGCGTAGCCCGCTCTGAGCCCATCTCTAATGTCTGTATCGAGATTATCAGTCCGGTCCGGCAGCGCTTCGTCTATCTATCCGTATCCAGTACGGGCCGAAGGCTGGATGTGAGAGTGTCAGAAGCTGGTAGCGCCGGTATCGTCACGAGTAATCCTAGGGACAAGGCGGCGGAGTTGGTCAGCCTTCAAGTCACGATATGAGCAGAGTATGCTCCACGATCAAGACTGTGCAAGGCGCTGGGACTCGCTATCTCACTGGTGGCAGACATTCCGCCGGGCACCGACGACATACTCTCTCATATCCACCGGTTCGAACAGACGCCACACCAACCTATGACGTTGTCCCCATCTCGACTGTTGTGAGTTTATACGTAGTATCGCCTGCTGGTGTCCCCGGGTTCACACCCTCAACGGACATGCTCGTCCAGTAGATGGATATTGTTACGCCGTCAGCAGTTCCTTCGGGATCAACATAAATTGTCTCGCCTGCCTCCCACGTCTCTCCAATCCCGACCTGTGGTGGGTTGTCACCACTTGCCTCGGTGAATTTCTCTCGCCTGCTTGCGTACGCATCGTTTGCAGGCGTTGAACTGCTGCTTGGGCGGCCGCCTATATCGAGGTGTTCTGAACCAGAAACGTAGAGCTGGTCGGTTTGTGCGGTATCGCCTGCCACAAGTGTAATCGCTACCACCTGTTCTCCGTCATCTACGGCTGCTACAAATTCACCTGATACCTCGATGTATGGTGCGTCCGCTTGGATAGTAGAGCCGAGGTCGAGCACCAAGACGCTAATCGTTGCACTGAGTATCACAACAACAGCGACCAGCAGAATAGTCAAAATAATAGGAGAAACGGCACGGCGTCAGTGAGGCATATGATAGGTTATCCGCTATTATGATACATAACCAGTCACCTACTTGTGGACAGCCATCAGGTTTAGTCAGTAGCTCCACTACCGTTGTCCCAGATCGGAGATAGTGAAAGCCCAAAGTACGCACACAGACTTCCTAGTTACTCTGCAGGCTGATGTCTGAACACAGTCCCTCTTCAGCACAGACTGGCGTCCAAAATCCCACACATGGCGACTGGGGCAGTCTGTCTTAGGTAGCAATGTGTCTCGCAGGTGCCCCAAATCAGATAGATATATTTTCGTTTTAACCTATGCATATCCTGCAGGTGGTGGTCCATCCATACAGCCTGCTACTGTCTCGTAACCTGTGTGATACCTGTTTGGCTCAGGCAGTCTCGTAACGGCGAGAGTATGAGTCTATAGTCGGTGTCTGCGCACCCTCGCAGTTTCGAAAATGCTCTCGTAGCCCAACATTGCATGCTGAGGGCTTTGCTGTCGAGTCGTCTGGCATCGATGAAGTTGTCAGCTACGACAGCTTGTACTCACAGGCGCTGAATCACAATGAAGCAGTGAACTCAAATAGATAGTATATAGTATAACAATTGGTAGCTATTGGATGCTAATTGATACGCTGCTGTTTGCGACGACAACGTTCCTCATTTGGGTCGCGCTGATCTATTCGGTGTCGGCGCTCTGGTGGTTAATAGAAGTCTTACCACTGGGTATCGGATGGAACTCGAGTGAGATGGACGCGTGGGGACTGGATGACGTACAGGTTCGTGTCCTCACAATCGGAGCCGAAGAGGTTGTGCAGGCAACCGTTGACTCGGTTCCCGGCGGTGTTGCCGGGATCAAGGTTATTGCTGAACAAGATATTGAAATCGACGGGGCAGCAGTGCACATCGTCCCAGACTCATTCAGTTGTGAAGCCACAAACAAGGGTCGCGCTGTCGAATGGGCACGAAGACATGTCTCCTGTGACGCAGAGTACGTCTTGTACCTCGATGAAGATACACTGGTTACTGGGTTGACTGGCCTCCCTGATGCAGACTTCGTGCAGTTTACTGAGAAGCCGATTTACACAGGCTCACGGCTCGCCTATCTGTGTGAGGTGTTCCGCGTTGGGTACCAGTTCGAACAGCGTGCCTTCCGTCGTCTTTCGTATCCACTGTATGCATGGGGCGGTGGGTTTGCAATCCGGCACGAGTTAGAGGATGAGCTCACCTGGGACGTAGCAACGATCACCGAGGACACGAACCTCATTTGGCGAGCTGCTGACCAATTCGACTTAGAATATCGGCTCGTCGACGCTCGGTTTCGGAATCAAGCGCCACCATCGCTGAAAGCATTGATTAAGCAGCGTCGCCGGTGGATGTCCGGAACACTGAAAGATAATCATATCCTCCCGCTAGTGTATCAACCACTGACGCTAACTCGCGTCGTGTCGTGGGGCTTTTCGCCGGCCATCCCACTGTTGATTATTGGTGCTTCGTTCGTCCCCGGTGCAACAGTCAGCATCCAGTTCTTCGAACTGATTTCGACTGCATTACTGGTTGTTCTATTTTTGTATATGCTGTTTGGCCTGTGGGCCTACAGAAAACATCCATTATTATGGCCGGTGTTTCTGGTATTGACACCACTAGCCGTTGTCCTCCATGCAATCGGGGCTGCATGGGGTGTTCTTAGCCCAATCGAGGAGTTTGAGGTCACAGAGAAAGTCGCACCCGAGACCGTCGAAGATATCAACCCAGAACTGAGCGAGGGTGCGATTGCAGCTCATGATGGGGAAGACCGTCTCGTTCGGGACTCGGCTGACGAATTCGATACGGAACTGTTCAAAGGTTAGCTGTAGTCACAAATCCGATTTTGCCAGCGGCTCCGGATTCTAAGCCAGTTTATTTTAGACTTCTCAGACCGGCCAGCCGATGCCGCGAGGTAGATATGGAGGCTGTCTGATAGATATCAACTCTGCGTGTTGCTTACCCTCTGTGGTTAGAAATTCTCAGCTCGGATCACGTTCACAACGAGTTCTATACCGGGTCCTGAACGCGGATAGCACGTGGGGCAGACAGCCGGGCGAAATAGATGGATAGCTATTGGACAACGGCGTAATGACATATTATAGAACCACTCACAGCCGATTTACTGCGGGGTAAATCGGCCCAATTGTTAGAATATATACATAGGGGCGTGCAAGCTGCAGAGCATGAGTACAGCGGTCGGTTCTTGCTGATGCTATGCCAATTTTGAGAAATCAATCCGTCAACAGCACTGCCCGTCAAGAGCAGGTGGCGTTCAGATGAGAGCGTTGAAGAATATTTTGTAGAATGCGATGTTTATGCGGTCAACGTGGCTCTAAGAGCCTACCTCCTGACCCGGAAACATTCACTCTGCGAGAAATACAAACCTGAATGATAGCTTCAGCAGATGAAGCCGACCAACGGCCCTGATGGGTATACCACCTATCTGTTCGAGTGTGATGCAATCGAATCAATCGCTGCTCACACGACTCGCTACTGAACATCCAGTTGTGGTGTTTTCGGCACTGGCAATCGGACTCTCTTGGGCGGTCTGGATCGCGACGTTTTCCGTAACTGCCCCGCGATCAGGACTGGGGTACTTCGGTGTAGCACTTGGGGCCTTCGGCCCTGGCGCCGCGGGAGCGGTCGTGACGCGTCTCCGTGGCGACTCAGTCCGCACTTGGCTCGCGACGATTTTCGATTGGCGGCGACCACTCCGTTGGTACGGACTCGCAATCGCTGTCCCGGTGGTCGGAACCTTCGGAGTTGCTGTTGTCGTTTTCTCGCTTGTTGGGCTCCCTAATAGCAGTTCCCTCGGGAAACTGGCCCCGCTCTTCCTGTTCAATTTCGCGATGACGACGCTGTTCACCGGCGGGAACGAAGAGTTCGGGTGGCGGGGGTTCGCGCTCCCACACCTCCAGAAGCGGTTCAGTGCGCTCACAGCAAGTATTCTAATCGGTGGCGTCTGGGCACTCTGGCACGTCCCGATGTTCGTCTACGGCGTGTACCAGCTCTACCGCTCCTGTACGCCGCCAGCGTGGTCAGTTTCGCGGTTATCCTCACGTGGTATTACAATGTGTCGGATGGGTGCGTTCTCGGTGCCGTGTTGCTTCATGGGACGATCAACGCTACGGTGAACGTCCCTGGGCAGACTGTCGGTGGCACGGCAGCGGTTCCGGTCCCATATGCGGCAGTTCTAGCCGGCGTGTTCGGTGTCCTCGCGACTCTGCTTGTCATCCGCTATGGTCCTGAAACGCTTTCCCACCGAACCGCTGTCCGACCGCGCTGGACGGCAACCCAGTCGGCCAACGAGTCCGGGTCCGGAAGCCCCTCAAACGGTCGACGCGCAACTGACTCGTCCAGCTGACACCCCACCCGACCTGCGTTGCGTTCGGCGTTCGACAGGCAGTATCAGTCTTGTCGTGGCATCCACAAGCCGTAGAGAATCAGTCCTAGACCGGCAAACTCGGGTACCTGAACGAGGGTATTGACAACCGGGGCAGGCAGTTCTAGAAATGTAAATGAATAGCAGGGCCAGTGGGGCCTGAACAAACAGCACCAGTATGAACCCAATCGCGACGTACAACATCGGTCGGCTCTGGTTTTGCCGGTATGCCGTGTATGCGAGATAGCTGATCGCCAATCCGAGAATCATTGTAATGCCCTCGCTGGCTTGGCGAACGGCCCGGAGCGTTTCAAAATCAATCTGGAGCAGTATGTCTAACATATCATGGACCCTCTACGAACTGTGTGAAGCGGTCGACCATCCGGCGCCGGCGTGAGACTGTAATCTCGAAGCCGTCCTCGGTGAGATCGAGTTCAATGTCATCAAGTTCTGTCCGATAAAGCTTGTAGTTCTTCCCATCAGTGACTGGCTGGGTGTCTTCGGTAACAAGATCGTACTCGCGGAGTCGTTCGAGCCGACGATAGACTGTGGGTTCCGAAACCCCAGCGCAGTCGCTGAGCTCTGCCGCCGAGCGAGGCTCCTTTTTCGCCTCGACGAGAATCGTGCGCGCACACTCATCACCGAGCAGATCTGCGAGTGCTTCGGGATCTCGCACGTCAGACACGATATCTGGTTCATCTCCTGTCGTGTCAATATGTGTTGTGCCGTTCCGGGCGTTCCGTCTGACTTCAGTCAGTGAAGCCACCAGAAACTGCCATACACATGTGCACTCAGTTTTCAGGCACAGATGGCGGAGAGACAGGCACAGACTGTACTGCGAACCGTCGCACAGACACTCATAAAAAGTTTTGTCGTGCTCCCGACCATCCTGACCGGGATTGGTTCTGCCACCGGTCGCTGGCTCGCAAGCCGCAGAACCCAGCGCCAGCGCCACAGGACCGTGGCGAGCGGCGTAGCCGGCATGCTGGGGGCAATGTCGTGGACCGCGGTGACGTTCCTCACTTTGAGGGGCACTATCGAACCGATAGGGTATCGGGAAGGCATCGTCCATGTGGGCGTGCTGATGGCGTCGTCGGATGCGTTCGTCCTCTGGCAGGAAGTGGCTATATCCGTCGTACTTGCACTGACGGCCGCCGCGTTTGCAATTTCTGGCGGTGTCATCAGCGGCTTAGTAGAGATACATGGAAGCACCAAGAGTTACCATAGAGATCCCTCATGAGTTACCGACATGTATTACAGTCGCTACCGTGTTCGACCGTCCAATTTCGGGACGTCAATTATTCTCGATAGCACCTAACTGATATGTCTACACGCACACCAACGAGCGTCCTTCTCCCAACGGTTTCCTGGACTAGCGCCTGTGATGAAGTCGCCGCACAGCTAGATCCAGAAGACGAACTACTCATTATTCACGACGATGAGGATGACCCGGTCTTGGGTCGAGAACGACTCCCAGAGAACGTTCGGTTGATCTGTGCCGGCGATCCTATCGGGTGTTCTGGGAAAGCGAATGCCATCGCTGCTGGGATGGAGGCCGCCAATCACGACCGTCTTGTCTGGACCGACGACGATTTTCACCATCCATCTGACTGGCTCAACCAACTCCATCAAGACTACGCTGAATACGGTCCGACGACAGAGTTGCCAGCGTTTGTGGGTCAGGATCCCCTTGCAGTCCTATTGGAACCGATTTATGTCCTTGGTGGCACGCTCGGGACATACATAGGTGACCACGCTTGGGGTGGGGCTGTAATATTTGATAGAAGTGATCTTGACGAGACAGCGTTCCTCTCGGAGCTCCGCCAGACCATCAGCGACGATGGACTCCTCGGAGAACATACCAATGTGACTGCAGTTCAGCGCGTACGCAAGGTCCCGATGGGTGGCAGTCTCCGGCAGACACTTGAACGGCATATCCGGTTCAACCAGATTTTCACAACGCATGATCCAACGGTGGCGAAAGTCTCGTTTGCTGTGTTGGTCGCTGCTCTCATCGGCTGTATCCTCTTCCCGCCCCTCACGGTGGTACTGACACTACTGACAGCAGGTGTTAGTGCTAGCTTTGGAGTTCGGCGTGTCTCACTACTGCTAACAGTGCCGGCCCTTGTAGCTGCTGTCCCCCTCGGTGTGTATGCTTTCGTCCGGGATACGTTTGTTTGGGGAGGGCGGCGGTACCGCTGGCACTCGAAGTTTGATGTTGAAGTGTTAGACAAGTAGTGAACTTTGAGCAAAACTGATGTGTGCAGAGATCACTGCCTGCCGACTTTAGTTGATTATCTGATATTCGATGGCAGGCGATGTGTTGGTCCCAGAACATACAACAGTCGTCCCCTGTATCCTGAACAGGAGGTTCCATAAGGTGTGCACATGCAGACCATGTACCTCGCTTTCCAGTTCGCTCCTAGAGGGCTGGCAGGCCGGCTGAGAACGCGAGAGACGGGCGTGTGCTGGCGTAAGACTGGGAGTCGGGCAGGACAGGTGATTGGCTGGTGTGCTCTCAGCCACCGGGCAGCCGCCGCTGGGCAGCACTCTCGCTCGTTCCGGAGCCGGGACGGGAACAGAGGCGGGACGAGACGGGTGCAGAGTAGAAGGGCCTCGTGTCTGGCAGGAGGTGGGTTCTGGCACTGCTATACCTGGAGTCGAGTAGTGTGGCACTCGTGGTAGGGTCGAGAGAAATAACACTACAGAAAGCGGAATTCACGGCACTGCTGATGGGGGAACTCGTTGCACTATCTTCAGAGGCACTACTGACTATCGGGGCACTGCTGGGACTTGCGGAACCGGAACCACTCCAAACGGAATCGCGACGACGAGTGCGGTGTCGGACCAGCACATCTTGAAAGCCCCACGCCGCTGGCGGTCGCTGACCCGACTCCAACAAGCGCCAGCGGCGTGCCCCTTTCAGTCCCACCCGACTACTGCAGCACAGCAGTAGTCGACGCACGCGTCAGAGTCGCGCGCGATCTGGATGAGGAACCCTCGCGGCCGGCGGCTACGAACGGTCGTCGCTGACACTAGCGTGCTCGTCAGTCTCACCGTACCCAAAGCCGATGCCGCCGTCGAAACCGACGTTCCCGGCCCGCTGCAGTCCCTGCTCACCTCGTGTGACGTATTTATGCCGCCAGAAGTGGTCGCGTAGCTCCGTGGCATTATGTAGTATCAGGACACCCACGCCGCGACTGCGAGCAACGCCTCACAGCCCGCGGCCCTTACACAGTTGCAGACCCTTTCGAGCACAATGATAAGCCGGGTTCTCGGCCACCCTGTGGGCTCGACGGTGGCGAAACCGACGGGATCGAGGTTTCACATATAACGTAGTATGCACTAGACTGACAGCGAGTTTAGTTTGCCCTGGGAACCAAGCGAAGATGAAAGGAGTTCCCGTTCCCCGCGCCGGAGGAGACTTGACATTGCGGGTTGAGAAATGTCGAATTCCTCAGCAAGTTCTTGAGCCGTGACTTTGCGTGGACTCTCGTAGTAGCCGCGAGAGAGCGCAAGAGTGAGTGCGTCTCGTTGTCGGTCTGTCAAACCCCCTTCTGCTATACCATCAGATACCGATGGATCGGAGGTAATAGACACGAGTTCCAACGAAATGTCGTGGTTCTCGCAGCTTTTCCTGAAGTCATTAAACGATTCGTAGTCTCTGAATAGCTTCTTTTCACGCCACTCATTGTCGGTAATCGTTGTCGATTCCAACTGCGTAGCGTCAATATGCTCTGACTCAAACGCCTCGGATATCGACTCCTCAAGTTCGACTGTGAGCTGGTAGACAGTCCCGTCGTTCGTGTCTCCGAGGAGCGTTGCCTCCATGATTTCATCCAGAGCAGCGAGATTCTCTGGTGAGACGTTATCATCGGGGTCAATCCGGACAGTGAATGTCCGCACGTCCGATTGCAGACACAGTGCGTGAACGCATTCTATTTCGTCGACCTCCAGTGTATCCGGAATGCTGACGAGCGGAAGCGACGGCGAACTGATGACGAATTCAGTTACGATGTTCATTGTATCCCCTTGCGATCTATGGGCGTTTAAATTCTGGAGAGAGGGTAGAGAATCGTTCTTCGTATAGGCGAGACTACTGCCCACTCTACGGGAGTCTACGATTGGGATAGCGGTGGCGAGCCGAAATCGTAGTACTGCCCAGGTATCTGACCGAGTCCAGTACGATCACGTCTCTGGGTTAGGCGTTAGTCAGATGAGAGTCGAAGAATTCGGTCAGTTTCTCCACGGCTGGAGAGACGTACTTGTCCTTGTCGTAGAGGTCGGTATGCATCGCACCGCCGATAGTGACTAGTTCGGCGTTCTCGCCAGCCTTTTCAACCGCATTCTCGCTGTAAGGCAGCGTGGCCGCCTCGGTACCAGCAATCATCAACAATGGTCGTGGTGCAATTTTGTCTATGCCATCGAATGGTTCGAACTGGTCAAGGAGGTCGGCGCTGCGGGCGACCCACTGGTTGGTCGCCCGAGGGTGACGGCCACGAGACGTCTTATAGTAGTCAACAAGTTCGCGAATGCTCGTCGGCGTTGAGTCGTCAACCTCGTCCAGTTCCGGCAATGCACTGACCAGTTCAGCGGGGAAGCCGACAGCTTCCTGAGTGCGCAATTCGCCCGCCTGCTCAACCATCTGTTCCCATGCTTCGGGATCGGGACTCCGGAAGAAGTCAGGAACATCCGCTGCGCTGACGGTGGCCACGGCCTTCATCCGATGATCGGTCTGTGCAGCGTGGGGGGCATAGCCGCCGGACCCGCAGATTCCAAGCACACCGATTGCGTCGGGGTCAACGTCCTCACGGGTGGACAGGTACGTCACCGCGCTACGGAAGTCCTCGGCACGCTGGAACGGATCTTCCAAGCCGTGTGGCTCCCCTTCACTTTCGCCTTGGTAGGCTGCATCGAAGGTGAGCACGATGAATCCCCGGTTAACCAGCCGCTGGGCGTAGAGGGCCGGTGACTGTTCTTTGACTGCGGTCGTTTGATGCCCGATCACGATAGCCGGACGCGGCGTCGAAGACGGATTAGCCGGCATGTAAAGGTGCCCGGCAAGGCTCAGGCCTTTGCTCGGGAATTGGACACTTTCGACCTGTGCTTCCAGTTCAGTTGGGTTGTCAACTGACATCATCAAAAACGAGGGCGGGGATTTGCTTGCGTCCAATGTTATACTAAAAATGTCTTTAAATACTCTGTCTAATGTAGTGGTAGATCAGCAACAGTCACCATAGCGGATCGGAAGCAGTCAACGAGTGTCGATGGCGTTGGAGGTTGGTTCCTCGATTTCGCACTTCACGGTGACGTGGAGTTCTCCAGGCGTTCAGTGGGACTGGAGTAGAAGCTCACCGGCATAGATTTTCTGCGGCCGTAGGCAGGTGGCGGCCATCAGCAGGTCCCCAAGAAGTGCTGCAAGTGGTACAAACGACTGTCCCCGATGCGAGATGCTCTTTGAGGAGATTGTAAACAAAAAACCCAGAACATACTTATATGAATTGGACCTATAATTTACAAAGATGCTGACGAAGGCCGGTATCGCATTGCTAGATGCTCTTAGCGCTGGCCGTGCGGCGACTCCAGACGAACTTGCAACAGAAACCGGGTACTCACAGGACCACATCTATGATGTCCTCAATGAGTTGCTCAAGGACGGCTTGCTCACCGAAGCCCGTGGGTCGAAGAACCGACGTCTCGTCCGGGTGACTGACCATCCGGTCGTCGAGTCGTATCGAGACCTCCGTTCGAAGCTCGGGCACGTCGACTGGACTGAGATTCTTTCGCCAGCGACGCTACGGGTGTGCTGGTATCTCGACGAACCACGTCGAGCGACCGAGATTGCAGACCGACTCAACATCACCCGACAGGGTGTCCACAACGCGCTGTCGCCGCTCAAGCACCGTGCGATGCTATCGCCATCGGGCCCAGAATACGCGTTGACGGAAGACCTCTCGCCACTGCAGACGTTTGCACAAGCAGTCGTCACCCATGAACATCGCTCGCGAGCACGAGAACTTGCGCCGAGTGCGACTGTCGAGTGGTGTGACTCGGAGCGAGCACTCATCCGCGTCCAGACACCTGAGGATACGACTGCACTGGAGTCAGCTGCTAAGTGGCGGATCACTGGCCTCGCACGATTTCAGGAGTATGGGCTGCAGTTCTTCCTTGCCGGTGAACCCGCGTTCTGGTACGCTCCCAACGAGGCCCTCACGCCCTCGGAGGTAGTGTGCCACACCCTCGTCCTCGACAGTGGCTCGCGGCGCGTCAGTTACTCGATGCTGTTGATCGAGAAACTGGATATCGAACAGGAGACGCTCACAGAAACGGCAACGTGGTATGATCTGGAGACAGCCGTGGCCGCGATGTACCGACCCCTTCAGGGAGAGTTCGAGGTTGCTGATGACAGCCCGGTCTCCCTCCCGAGTGAAGCAGAATTCACCGCGCTCAAAGAACAGTACGGTGTCCCATGACTGTGTTCAAAGGTGGCGAAGCGATCAGAGCGTTTCTCGAAGAGTTCGACAGCTGGCTCTCAGAACCCGTCGACGTGTATCTCCTCGGCGGCTCAGCGATGACTGGACATCGAGTACAGAGTCGAAGGCCGCATCGAGGAACACAGCGGGGACGTGCAGCTGAAACAATCCATCTTGGAGGAGACGTACAACTAACGGACAGGCGTCGAACGAACCAATGACGCGGTGAAGGACTGCGGCCTCGGGCACGTCCGCGCCCGAGGACGCGTCCACGCACGAACAGAAGTGTTCGTTGCGCTCTGCCTCCGGCTCGTTGTTGCAATCACCAACTACGAGCAAGGAAACAACCCGGGCTGTGAGAAGCTATGAGATCGATTCTATGACAAGCTCGGATAAATCCAAAAAGACGAGATTCGGATGTGGCGCGAGGGGAACTCGCGGATCATCACAGATGTCGAAACTGGCGCCACCACACAGGGAGAGATTCCTCAGATGTCTCTGGAAATGCTTTGTGACGCTGTCTGCCGGCTTCTGTTATCGTTCGCGCATAAGCGGCGCCACTCACTACAGGGACAGGAGTGTCCGCAGTTCTGACGGGCTGTCGAAATGTTGAATGGCATCGGCCACCTCCTGTTTCTCAAACTATTCGTGAGAAGACGGTGTGTCCGGAGCGACCCGCAGTCGTTTTTGCCTGTCGAGACGACACAAATCAATGATGTTAGTCGTGCCTACCCCCATGACAGCCCCACTGGTCGAACGACTTGACACACCCGTGGCGGCATTCCAGTCCAACAGTGACACAGCTATGTGGCGTCCCCAGAGCACCCGTGAGCGACGACGATAGCGACACCGCGAAACCCGCCTCACTCCTGACGAAGACACAGCGGTCCCGGATTTGCGCGGCGTTTGCCGAGCAGGACAAACACCAGCGTCGACGAGACCAACAGCAGATCCGCGAACGAGTCTGGGCCGGAGTGACCGATTTTGACCTCCTCGCTGACTACCCCGACCGGCAGTTTGAACTCGCTTTCGATGACCTTGACGACGAGGAGATGACAGCCACCCTTGCAGACGTGTGGCTGGTTACTGAGCGGCTACGAGCACTCCGCGGCATCGAACGCAAAGCAGTCATCGAGTGCGCCAGCGAGCGTTCAAGCGCGTTGTCGTCAGAGACAGAGGGAGAAAGTATCGACAATGTGGAGCTCGTTCCGGCTGCGACATACCGTCAGCAGGGCCGTGCGGCCGCCGAAGCTGAACACAGGAACCGCTGGGATGAGCGCGTCGACAGCTTGTTGAAGACCGCCGCCGTCGCTGCACTTCCACTACTGGTGGGTTGGTTTGCTGACACGGTGACCGAACAGAATCTGCTAGCGACTCGGGCTGAAGTCGGCATTGCGATGGCCTTCTCAGCGCTGGTCGTTCTCGTAGTGGCCGCTAGCGTCTTTCTAATCAAGGGTGCACAAGCGCTGAAACACGATATCATTCCGGCCACCAGGCGGTTCCGGGAGGATCCGACCGCTATTGTCAACAACATGACAGCGGCGCTCCGGCGGCCCGGAGCGAAACTTAGGGCAATCTGGGACGAGCTCTGATCTCACCGCATCGTCTATGGTTAGACTGGGACCAGATTCAGGACCAACTCGTGGACAGTGACCGTCCATGTCATCGCGTGAGTAATCGCTGTCACAGCCAAATTTTCCGTCCGTTCGTAGGCATAGCCCCAGACCATCCCGGGGAGAGCGGTGGTAATTCCCCAGCGTAGTGCCCCGAACATACCCACATCCGGCGTGAATAGGCCAACTAAGATATGCATGAGTCCGAACAGGAGTCCACCGCTGACCACGACTCCAGCTAAATTGAAGCCTTTGCGGAGCGTTCCTTGGATGATTCCTCGGTAAACGAGTTCCTCGGCTGGGGCAGCGAAGACGAACATTCCGAGGAAAGCGGCTGGCCAGAGCAGCGGCTCGGTCGCAAGGTCAACATGTCCAGTCCCGGCCACTGGGTCAGGGTGTGGCAATCCGAGAGCTGCCAGCACTGGAGGGAGCACGACTCCCTGTATAGCGAACACAAGCGGGATGAAGATGATCCAGGCGGCGTCCTCTAATGTGGGAAGGCGGAGTTTACAGTAGTGGTCAAGATCACCACGCCAGGCAAGAAACACAGCAGCGAAGACTGTGAAGCCGACCTGGATAGAGCGAAGTTGGAGGGCCGAAACGGCAGGGACCGTCAGGACGCCAGCAAAGCGAAGTACAGTACCGGCGACCACGATGCCGACAACACCAGTCACGCACGCGATGACAGCAATTCCCAAGGCTGCCACGCCGGTACGGAGCCGCGTGGAGATCAGGGGGATCCAATCAGCATCCCAGTTGGTCAAGACGCTCATGAGTCACCTCGGGGCGTCAGCCGACTGCAGCGGTGATCGGAGACAGTGTTGCGTACCCTGGACCGGGGTTGGAGTCGTGATGGGGTCGTCAACATCGCAGGTCAATCCGAGGAGGAGAGGATGTATAATGCCAGTTGGCTGTTTACGGGCAGTATACGGCCATACACCCGATTCTATCCGTTTATGTTGACGGCGGTGTACGGGCGTACACCCTTCTATGACACTCTGCCGTGAGGTAGAATGGTTAATTTTTTAATTATTCGGAAATGGGACGACGATATGGTCCCGCTTGAATTGCAAGCTCCCCTCCAAAGCAGTGACATCATCAGTGGTCCTGTAGGCACCGTAGTACTCCTATTCCAGATAGCCCTTGTTGGAGTCCAATTTGCTGGGATGTGGGCGGTATTCAGCAAAGCTGGCCACGCAGGCTGGAAGGCAATCATCCCGATATACAACCTTTACGTGATGCTCCAGATCGGTGAGAACAGATGGTGGTGGCTGCTACTACTGGTTGTTCCGGTTGTGAACCTCTACGCAGTGTACAAAATCCACGCTGGAGTGGCTCAGGCGTTCGGAAGAGGCATTGGGTTCGGGCTTGGGCTCGCATTCCTTGGCATCGTCTTTTTCCCACTCGTAGGCTTTGGTGACGACCAGTATCGCCGCTCAGCCAACTAGCATGATGGACGTACAAGTGCGTCCGTTTGTTGTCACGGCTGCAACACTCTGTCTCATCGTGCTCGCCGGTTGCGGACAGCCCGCTGGCTCACTCTCAATGGACCCGGTGAACGACAGAGAGCTAGCTAACAACGCCAGCACGCAGATCTCTGAAGAGACTTGGCAGCCCCAGAAGATCACGACCGCGGCGTACGGGTCCTCCGTCAGGCCGTCAAAAACGACTCAGCGACGGTCGCTGCGACGGAACCGCCGCACAGTGCTAACGAGACGGTGTACCAGACCAGTGACCGGTTCTACACGCTTTCGTACACTGCGGTCAACACGACGACCGGCCGCCAAGTGACGTACCTCTTTGATAAGAACGCGACGACAAATGAGACCGATCAAAACAGGCTGACTGTCGTCGACTACGATGATCTACCGCCGACCGACCAAGCGATGCTTCACCCCACCGTATCGTACCTCTCAAGGGACAGCCTCGAGGAAGATGAGGTTCGGCCTGGAGGCGTTGAGAGAGAATGGACCTACTCCCCAGCCGAATTGAACCGGTCGGCGATTGCTGACGGCCAGTACGATGCGGTCAGGTATGAAGGCACGCTGATTCAACTTGAGGTCGTGTCGAACGAGTCCCAACCCCTGACAGTGTACCGATACCGGCCTATGACGGTAGCGAGCGGCGTCGGCCCGTACGCCGCGTGTCTTCGTGACACATATGCGTTCGAACTGAACGGGCTTGACTCAGATACACGAGCGGTCGTGGCTGAGGCAACCAGCGAGACGTACCGCGCGGAAAATACCAGTGACACGGCGTTCCGGTCGATTCTTGACCGGTTCCACGACCATACGGCGGTTTCGGCAACCGACCAGTCCGGCTCATGGCTCGTCCGATACAACGGGCAACTCTACTGGGCCGAACTCCGATATTACGCATTCGATGAGTACGAGCAGATAGCAGCGGCTGACTCGCCCGCAGTCACCTGTTCGCGATAACGCGTCTGAAGGTGACTCCATGAGAATCCCGCTGAAATCCCTGGAGCGTGAAGTACGTCATGGAGTCACCCTCGTGCGTCCCGAGAAGGGAGATGTCGAACGCGAGATAGAAGTACGCCGCTCCGGCGTAGGTTGCTGCCGTCGCGAGCACCGGGAACCAATCCAGAATGAGAACATAATCAGTGGTTGGTAATACAGCTTCTTTATTGGGGTAACTCTCTGAAACTGAAACGGCTGTGTCGGTCAGTACAGACAAAGCATTGACGACTCAGAGGTGACCGATATGAGGCAGGGACGTTTCTATGTATAAGCTGGTATATGAAGTGAGATGATACTACCGGTGGGTTCAGCATCGTTAAATTGGATATCGCCGTCCAATCGAGACATGATTCGTTTGACTAACCACAACCCCATCCCACTGCTGTGTGTCAACGAATCAATGTTATCTTTCCCTGAAATCACGCTTCGTTCTTCGGGTGGGATTCCCGGCCCGTTATCTATAATTTGGAGTTCAACCATCGTGGCGTGTTTTGTTGCCGTTATCTTCACCTGTGCTGGCGCGTCGCCAGTATGTACAATTGCGTTCTCGACGAGTTCTTCGATGCCCCGTTGTAACTCAGGGATCAATAGTAGCTGTACGTCCGCCGGGACTTCGACTGTAATCTCTACGTCTGGATACTCTGTCATCACTCGTTTGACAGCGGTATCCACAACATCGGCGATGTTGAGGTAAGTTGGATCGGACGGGTTTACAAGAATTTCAACGATTTCGCGCTGCTTGTCAGTTTGTTCAAGGATGCGATCGGCTACTTTGTCAATCGTCATAGCTAATTCTGCTCCCTGATCTGAGCCCTGATCTTGAATCATCTCCGCGTGACCCAGAATCACGTTCAACTCGTTGTGAAGGGTGTGCCGTAGCATCCGATCAAGGGACGCAATATGTTGTTCTCGCTCGATCTGGTCAGTCAGATCATGCATCGTCGCAACGATCCCCTCAATCTGCCCAGTGTCGTCTTCGAGCGGATAATATCGGATGTCAAACGTGCGGTCTGCTCGTGCCGGTCGTGTTCGCGCCATCCGGTATTGGACTGTCTCGCCATTAAACGCTTGCTCCAAGTATGGTTCGACCGTCTTGTAGATCTCTGAGCCGATGCCGTCGCTGAGCATCATCTCGGTCAGAGAGTCGTTATCGAGGCCGTGGAAGTCGCGGTATGCCTCATTAGCAAAGAGATAGTGCTTTTCTTCACCGATTGCGGCGATCAACTCCTCGGAACCTTCAACCGCAGATTCGTACTGCCGAAGCTTGAACTCCCGCTCCTTACGGTCGGAGATATCCTGCTGAATGGCGACGTACGCCTCGATTTCACCATTGTCGTCAGTTAATGGTGCAATCGTCTGGTGCGCATAGTACACATCACCTGATTTCCGTTGGTCTTGAATCTCTTCCTCCCAGACGTCTCCACTGGAGATTGTCGACCACAATCGCTCGTAGTACTCGTCGGACATTTCGCCGGATTTGAGTATACGTGGGGTCTGGCCAACGACTTCCTCGCTTTCGTAGCCGGTGGCCCGCTCAAAGGCTGGATTTACGTACGTGATAGTGCCATCCGGATCGGTCATATAGATCGAGTGGCCAGCCGATTCGACCGCTCGCTGGAACCGACGAAGCATCTGGTGGTATTCGACGCGTTCGGTCATGTTCTCCTGGAACCCGATGTAGTTTGTGACCTCGCCCGTACCGTCGGTAACTGGTGCAATTGTCACGCGATTCCAGAACTCCGTCCCATCTTTGCGGTAGTTCTGCAGTTCCACAGTCACGGGTTCTTCAGCGTCGATGGCCTCACGCATCTCGGCGACTGGGCTAGGATCGGTGTTTTCACCTTGGAGAAATCGAGTGTTTTGACCGACTACATTTTCTTGCTGATAGCCGGTCAATTCTGAGAACTTGTCGTTCGCGTAGACGAGCGGATTGTCCGGTTGGTTGGCATCAGCTATCGTGATGCCGATGGGCGCTTCGTCGATGGCCCGATTCGTGAGGTGCAGTTCTTTCTGCTGACTAACATCCTGAAAAATGAGAATGACTGCCGGTGCTTCGGCCCACATCGCTCTGGCTGCGGTAATCTCAACTGGGATATGTACTCCATTGGAAGCGATGAGTTTCCCGTTACGGTGGTCAAGAGTCCGAGAACCGGACTGTACTGCATCAAGGAAATAACTGATAGAAGTATCGTCGTCTGAGAGGAGAACGTCCGCTACAGAGTCGTTCGATATCTGACTGCGGTCGCCGCCGTAGATGTCAGTCACTCCACTCTCGTTGAGATACGCTATTTCGCCGTCCTGAACGATGGCAATGATATCGTGTGCAGCGTTGAGGAGTGTTTTGGCTCGTGCTTCCGTATCGACGATATCACGCTGGTTGCGGTAGTATCTGACTGCATCGGTGATGAGTGTCGCAAGGTGATCCCACGGATTCTCGTGCTGTTCTTTGACGATATAATCGGTGACGCCAGCAGAAATGGCACGACTGGCGACCGCTTCGCTCCCCTCGCTTGTAAATAGCATAAACGGAAGTATCGGAGCCTGTGCACGCACAGATTCAAGAAACGCGACGCTATCCGCATCTGGTAGGTCGTGATCGCTGACAATGCAATCAATCTGTGTCTCTCTTCCCAATATATCAGTAGCCTCTCCGACCGAAGCTGCGGATACGACCCGGATATCGCCGTGATCCGGAAGCACACGTTCACAGGCGGTGGCAAATTCCTTGTCGGCTGTAACTGTCAGGACGCGAATTAGATCCACGATTCTATACACTACCAAACCTCTGTCTCTCAATCAATTTGGCTATTCTCTCTTTGGTATCTCTGAGCGTGTCATAGAAACATCCTCACGAGATTTGTTCCATCGATATTTGACTGAATCACCAGTTCGGTAAGCACGCTTACTGAACGGGCATTTCACCCCTACAGCTGAATAAAGAAACCGTATTGACAACTACTGTAATAGAAAACGGCACCGCTCACCACCTCGAACAGGCCGGCGACGGGGTGTGCTACCCTGGGGGAGCGTTCGGTCACGGTTCGGAAGTGGGTAGTTCGACACGTCGGCTTATCCCTCTCAGTACGGGTTCCATACGTACACCACCCCCGCGTACAGGACGCCCTTATGGCTCCAACCGAGAGTGCTTCGATACCAGCTCTCTCGATGAGCAGAAACGCCGTCAGCGAAACGACGCCGAACCAGAGCGCCCCCTAAACCATGGATTGCTGCTCCCGTGACAGCGTCTCCGGCCAGCTGCTGATGGGAGTCCAGTTGTCAGCCACGATTAGTCAGGAACGCCCCCGCGCTATTGACCACGTCGCTGTCGTCCCGGGTGCCCTTCCTCGCGGGCCAGTGGTGGCGAGCGCGGCAACAGTCCGTGTTTTCGCACCGTTCGGGCCGGCAGAGCCCTCGCCAGCGATGATCATATCGAGCATCTGGCTGACAGTGAATAAATGTGGGCTCCTGTTTCCGCGCTAGAAACCGGCGGCGAGCTGGGACGCACCGCTGCAGTTCGGTCAATCGAGCGATTCCGCGTTTCGGGGAGCGAGATACTCTCCATCTTTCATGGAGACATCCTGTTCTCAAACTGTTACGGAGTGAAAGCGGCTGCCGTCTTCCATTTTCAATAGAGCGCGGATTCCGCGCTCTGTGTGACCAATCCGGCAGCCCGCTCACCGATGGCAATGACAGGTGCGTTAGTGTTCCCGCTTACGATTTTCGGTATAATGGAGGCATCCGCGACCCGTAGGTCCTCAACTCCTCTGACGCGGAGTTTCGGGTCGACAACGGACATATCGTCGGCTGCAGGTCCCATTTTGCACGTTCCAACTGGATGGTACACGGTGTGACATGTCTCTCGGATGTGGGCCTCAATTTCGTCGTCTGTCTGGACGTCTTCACCGGGCCAGACTTCTTTCCCACGGATCTCGTCAAACGGTTCAGCCTGTGCAATTTCCCGGGCTTTCTTGACACCCTCCCGAAGAACTGTCAGATCGGAGTCAGCGCTGAGATACTGTGGGTCGATGACAGGATCATCCGCTGGGTCATCCGACTCTAGTTCTACGGTTCCAACGCTTTCCGGGCGGACCTGGGTTGACCCAATAGAGAACCCCTGCCCGTCAGGGTTGTCGAAGCCGTGGTTCATGTAGTAGGACGGGGTAAAGTGAAACTGGAGATCCGGGGCGGGCTGGTCATCATCGACGTATGTATACCCACCACCTTCCGCGATATTTGAGGTCGGAGCAGGCCCCTCCCCAGCAGTCCGCTCATAGGCGACGAATGCAAACAAGTGATCCTGAAGGTTCTGCCCCACGCCCGGGAGATGAATACGGGTGTCGATGTCGTGTTCAGCCAAGTGGTCCGACGGGCCGATGCCTGAGAGCATCAGTAACTGCGGTGAATTGAACGCCCCGGCGCAGATGAGGATCTCACCGGCGGCGTCCGGGCTATGCGTCGTGCCGTTCTGTTCGTACGTAACCCCGGTCGCTCGGTTATCTTCAAACCGAACCTCGGTAGCCTGTGCCCGCGTTTCGATAGTGAGATTCGGTCTGTCAAGCACCGGTTTGATGTACGCCGCAGCACTGCTGCAGCGCTTGCCATCCCGTTGTGTAACGTGATACAGCCCTGCACCGACTTTCGACTTGCCATTGAAATCGAGGTTGTGACTGAGACCACACGCTTGCGCGGCCTCGATATATCGCTCGGTCGCCGGGTGCGGGTCAACCTGGTCGCTTACTGTCAACGGGCCGTCTGTTCCGTGATATGCTGACTCTCCGCTTCCGCGGAAGTCCTCGGAGCGCTTGAAAAGCCGGCGCATCTCCTCGGACGACCAGCCATCGTTCCCGAGGTCCGCCCAGTTATCATAGTCCCAGGGGCACCCGCGGTTGTATATTTGCGCGTTTATCGAACTCGACCCGCCGAGAGTCTTTCCTTGCGGGTGGTACAATCGCCGATCGTTTAGTTCGGACTGTGGCTCAGTGTAGTACTCCCAGTCAACATCCGACTTGAATAGGTGCGAGAACAGTGCGGGAGTAGTGATCTCTTTTTCGCGCGTTTCTTCTGGAGCACCCGCTTCAAGGAGCAAGACCTCAGTCTCGGGGTCTTCTGAGAGCCGACGTGCGGCCGCACACCCTGCGGAACCAGCGCCGACAACAATGTGATCGAAGTTTGCCATCTGGAGCGGTGACAACATCCAAGTCCTGGCACAATAAACGTGTATGATTGTTTTCTGACGGTTTATCCGCCAGCCTGAGCCGCCTCGGTTACCAGCAACACAGACGTGGACTTCGGGTTGAGTTCCGCTGACCATTGGCTCCGATATGCCGACGTGGAGTACGGCGTCGACGGAGACGCGATCGTCGCCCACAATCGCCTGTTCTGACAACTGCTCTGTCGGGTCGTGAGACGGACGGAGCCTGCGCATCGAGCGTGACTGGCTTGACGACCGACTCGGGACCGAAACCGTGACAGTGGCCCTAGATGACGACATGCTCCGGTTCCCGTAGTTGGAGTCCTGCGACGAGGGTTGCGGCGTTCGATCGTCGGCTCGATCGGCCAGCGAAATGAACACTGTAGCGGCAGGCGGCCAACGCCTGTACGGTCAGCAGACCGTGTTCACATCCTCATCCAGTTTGGAGAGTAAAGACGCGTCTATCGGCGGCGTTCAGCTGTGATAGATATCCACTTGACGTCGGGTAGGGTGGGCTACGCGATATATTGCAGTATCCTGACGGGACTTTCGTTCCTGAAGACAAGCCCGCTATGTCTCCGTAACAACGGTTCAAACGCCACGCCACCGCTTGGCTCCTCCCACCTCCGCAGGATGGGATTCCCGGGCATTTAGATATCCAGTTCCAAGTTACTCGATCCCGGCGCGTATCTCACGAACGACCGATAACACTGACCGCCACTGTGTCGCCGAGCCAGGGATACCGTCCTCGTCACTTCCAGCGCGGTCCGTAATCGCTGCCTGAACTGTCTCGGGATCGTCGATCCGCCGGAACTGCAGATCATCGCCGCCCGCGACTTCGACGGTGACGGTTCCGTAGCCGAAGGCTGAGCCCGTGACGGACCGGCTGTAACCGGTGTTTTGGACCTTGTTTAGTCCGACGCGACGGACAGTGCGACCGGCTATGCCGTGTTTCAGCCAGACCGCCCGCGTCGTGAGCAGGTACTTCGTCCGTCGCACCCGGAGGATGGCCCAAGCCATCACCCCGACGCCAGGAGCGACACCAATGGCCGCTCGTGGGTCCGCGAGCACCGCCGCTGCGGCTGCGAGGGTACACACTGCGATCCCGACACCGACGCCGGGGAGCGCCGCCGAGAGCCGCGGCTGCCCCTCCCAAGCGACGCGCTCGTCGGTGTGCCGGAACCACCAATCGTCGCTCATCGCTCCTCAGAGGCTGTTCTGTCACTGGAGTGCTGTTCCCCGCCGACCGGATCGTTGCCATCGTTGTCGGCCAGTTCCTGACGGATCGCCTGGAGCTCGTGGAGGATCTCGTCTAGCACGTCGCTGGTGTCGGCTTCCTCTGCCCCGTTGCTCTGCTCCCGGTTATCGACCTCTCGTGCGATCAGTTCCTGCACCGACGCCGGATCCGGGATACTGCGGAACTTGAGTTCGACGCCCGACCCGCCAGCCGTGCTGACGTCGACGGAACCGTATCCGAACGACGACCCCAGCGCCGACTGCGAGTAGGAGATATTCTGTATCTTCTCGAATCCGATTTGTTGGACATCGCGAGACAGAATTCCGCGCTTGCTGTAGAGCCCGCGATTCGTGACGACATAGTTCGTGTTCGTGTATTGGAGGTACGAGCTAACGAGGATCGGAATCCCGATGAGGACCAGCGAAAGCGGGATCCCGATGATGAATGCGGGCACGAGACTGTACTTGTGGGGCGTACTCGCCCACTGAATCGATTCCCCATCTTCGAGTGTGAGCCACTCAAGATCGAGGTCGACTGCATCAGCTGAATCGCGCTTTGGGGTGTCCTGGAGGGCCGTATTGGACATACATCCGTCATGATGATCGAGTCAGAAAATCATAACGAGTTGCGAGTGGCCGACTCCTTTGGCCCCAGTATCAATGCTTGACCGAGACTGTTCACGGATACGCCAGAAACGGTCGGTCTATGATATATTCAGGCACACAATATTTATTTAATGAATATACTTATATTAGTATAACCTATCGACATGATTGGGCCAATTATTGAGGTGATTGTTAAGGTGGCTTTTGAGGTTGTCTTTGAGATCATAATAGAGCCCATTGCCAGTGTCATATGGAGGTTCCTGCTTGTTGTGATCGGCATCGTAACGGCGGCTATCGGTATTACAGTGATTAACGAGTCACCGAAGGCAGGTGGGGCACTAATTATTGTTGGGACGGTCTTGCTGGGAGGGTCACTCGTCTCGTTGTATCGATAGTGGATTGATACCGAGACAGGGAGCAGCCGTATTCAAGCGGGTGATGGAGACATATTCGTGAAGAACGTAACACAGTCTCGATGCTGTTGATCTGTGCTGTACTCCACACGGTATGGTTAGCAAGTATCGGCGAATTCAAGTGAAAAACCGCCACCCCTGAGCGACACGAAACCACACACCGGACCACAGTGAGACCAGCGCTGGAGCCCCGGGTAGGTTGCTGTCGCGGACTGCAAGATACTTGACCGTCACGACCCCGGTACACAGGAGCGCCGCGAGTTCAACTGATCCGAACACCAGTTCCTCGAAGGTCTCGCCGCCGTAGGCCTGTACTATTGGGACAGCGAAGTATACGATCTGGGAACCACCACCCAGTAGAATCAATCTTGATGGAACCCAGGTCGCGTCGGTCGCTCTCACACGTCGTCGGTCCAGCACCAGTCCCGCAACGTAGACCGGTGTATAGAGGTGGCCCAGCCCGAGGAACAAAAGCATCAGCCCTCCGGGGAACAACGGAATGAACTTCGGTAGGCCGAAGGCTGTCGTTGCGGTGCTGATGAGTGCAAATAGGAGCACGCCGGCTGAGAGCCCCGGTTGTCAGAACTGGATGGACGGCAAGCACAGTGGCCCACCGCCACGATGCGTTCACCTCGTTGGTGGCCAATGTATCCAATTCTTTGATTCTCGACATAATTAACCGTTGTTCCAGCCTGTGGGCTGATTTATTGCATGCCGACCAGACTGGGCAAACGGTGACGCGAAGGGAGGTGCGAAGGCTGCATGAAAGCCGATCGTCCGTCCCCCTGATAGTGCTCCACCTGGGGTCCTCGTCGGGATCATATACGTCCCCCCAGTCGAGTCCTTTCTCTGGGTCGACTCATCGAGAACATTTGCTCTATTCCTCCTCTTTCCGTCTCTTGCCATCATCGCTATTGTATTGTTCTCTCTGACGCTACTCGGTCTATTCTGGCTCTATAACAGGGGAAAGACCGAAGCCTTACGTGAGAGAACTACCCCCGAGTCGGTGGAGGCCGGCCGCCATCACAAATCTGTGGTGACGACCGAACCGGAATTAGAATCCAATTCAACAAACAGACTACCGGTAGTATTGATGGCAGTCATCTGTGCAAGCAGTCGGCTATTCACCCGCTAGATGTGTCGGTGAGAAAATAGGGTATCGTCGGCATCGCTGACGGAGGCACCACGCCAGACAATATGACCTCCTGAATCGATTTCGACCAAGTTTTTACCCCGCTCAGATTGGTACGTCGAGTCAGAAACACCGTCCGAATGCGGGTCAAGAACAACCCCCACACCGTGTTCAAACGGGAGTGCAGACCAAATCTGATTGGGAAAGCGCTGTTCAGTGCCTGTCCCGACAACTGTACCACGATAATCTACCTGTATATCCTCACTCAGGTCACTTGCACGGTGGTCTCGATGAGCAGCGTCCAGCCCGAGGCAACGTCCGAGTCTATCGGTTCTGTGGGGACAGAGCCGATATCTCCGGTGAGGCGTTCACCTACGTCCGGTGGCCCGGCGAAGTGGATCGAGACGATGGCGTGTTCGAGTTTACGATTTGCCGGGATGTGCGCTTCAGGACCGCGACAGCGTCCAGCAGGCGGCGTCGCTCTTCCACGAAGCAGATCGAGACCATCTCCTCACCTGCGACGTCTGTGAGGCTGTTGTTGCGCGTCGGCTAGTACTCGCCATCCAGCAGCAGAGACGTATCGGCTCGCAAGCGTCATCCCTTGGTCAGTGAATATCAACGGCTTCGACGGAACAGCGACCTCTTGCACTGGGTGCGGTCCCATCGTGCCGGTCGACTGCGTGAAACGTCTTTACCGGACATACGATGAGGAAGTGTCTCAGTAGATTCCTCTAAGCATTTTTTGAAACAGTTGAGGTTCGTGGCGTCCAGAGGCCATATAGTATCAAACATAGCCCAATAGTCTGGTTGATAGCACTAATCGCATAGAAAATAGCTTCCTCTGCTACTGGGAATATGAACACGAATAACAACAGAGTGGGCGTCAAGAGTACAAAAATAAACCCGACAGTAACGAATAACATTGGCCGCTGACCATTCCGAAGATAGCCGCGCATAGCAATATATGTAGTACCAACCCCGAGTGCAAGGGCTATGAGTGAAAAGACTAAGCCGACGATTGCAAGCGGGTGCCACGAACCCGTCTCTATCATTGATCCCTCACTTGGTTTATAAACTCGCTGAAGCGGTCAGACATTCGTTCCCGCTTACTGATAGTCACATTAGCATCCTCTTCAGAAATGCCAATCACAATCTGAGCTGGATCGGCGGTATAAATCTGAAAATGGTGGCCGTCTTCATCATATTCCATTTCCGTATCTAACAGACCATATGACGAGAGTTTGTCTGTCCGACGATAGACTGTCTGTGTCGATATATTACATATCTCACTCAATTCATCAGCTGACATTGGCCGTTTCATTGTTTCTTGGAGAATGTTTCTCGCATGTTCATCGCTTAGGATATTCAAGATGCCACTCAACTCTTCGTCGGTCATCGTGTCTATATATCTCTGAGACGCACTCTACCTGCCATTGCTATTCAGATCCATGTTGGAACGGAACATAAGTTGTAACTCACAGTTCCACAATTTGAAATTGTGTCTGATCTTTCTTATTGTCTCTGTGAATAGATATGTTGTACTTATGACCGCGAGCGCCACTGGAAAGGAGAGTAATCGTAATCAAAATACTGCTATTGCAGCACTGGTTCACATCGCTGGCCTGCTGTTTGGCTTTTTTGCCATCGCCTTTGTGTATTTAGTATCGGATGATAACTTTATAAAAGCAAATGCAGCTAATGCGTTAAATTGGCACGTTCCCATGTCTTTGGTCGCTGTGTTCGTTGCTATAACCGGCATCGTAGTGGGTGAGCTTATTGGTGTAGCATTGGCAATACTCATAGCGGTAGCAACGATTTGCTTTGCACTTATCGCGAGCATGAAAGCGTATCAAGGCCAAGCATGGAAGTATCCGATATTCTATCAGATGATCTGATACTCTTTGACCGGCGGTTCCACGCCACACTGTCCCCGCTTGGCTACAAATCGTTCAACTCACTTTTAGCTGAACTCACTGTCCGCTTCACAGTCTTATTGAGCAGGTATTTCAGCCAACACAGTGAGTAAAAACCCTAGGGAGTTGCAAGTGCCCGTGGAGTCAGTACAGTTCCGACAAGGAATGCAAACACGGGAAGCGAGTCGCCTTCGCGGCCGGCAAGCGACCCATCCCGCAGTGGGTGTACGACGACGCTCTCGACGACCAGTTCGGTTGTTGTCAGTAGCAGCAATGCGTCCTATCGCTTCCGGTATTTCGTTCGGCTACACGCTGTTGAAAATCCGGCTCGGTATGGATGGGAATTATTCGGGTATTGTGGGTGTCCAGACGCTTGAGCTGTCAATAATGACTGAGCTGCGAACCGGTCTGACTTCCTGTGGATATGTCCCAACTGGTAAATGGCAGTCAAGAGTCTATCAGGTGAAATGGGCTTGCCTAGACTCGTTCGGCATGTTAGTCAGTAGTGTTATCGCATCAATGGTTTTGCTGGTGTTCGGCATCATTAGTTACTTCATCACTGTGTTCATCGTTCAGGTGGGTGCAGGGTTAGCCGGCTATTCACCCGGTGGGGATTTCGTCGCGCTTTCGGCTGCGATACTCGCTACGGGCGCCATCGTTGCCGGCTCGACCCCGATTGCAATCACTGAGTGAAATCAGCGAATAGAGCGGTCTGTCCTCGGTGAGAATCCATCGGAGGCATTTGTTGATTCTAATTCTGTCGACCGTTTGTTACACTCCGTACTGAGCAATTCAAGTCGGTGAAATCGTGTGCCGAACCGGTGACCGATACCCGCTCTGTATGTAGCAGCCAATTCATAACCTACTCAACTATTCTTTAGTTATGACATTATTTCGTGGTGTCGGCTCAAGAGCGAAGTAACTACGAAGATGATCCTAAGCCGGTAATAAGGGGTGACGGCCTTCCCCAGCCGCTGGGAGGAGTCTGGACTGACGGTCTTCCAGCTTACCAAGGCACAGGGTACGACCATCGATACGTCGTCCACGATGAAAGATGCGTCTCTTGGGCGAAAGCATACACACCTAGAGGACAACAGCCGCGAGTGCCGGCACTGTTAGCAGTATGAGACACGCTGAACTCCAAAGCTATCACCAGTACTGGCTATCAGTAGTGTCAGTACCACCGTGAAGAGCGGGAAGAGGATACAGCCAATGAGAACAGCAATCAACGCAACAAACGAGACTTTCGCTACCGTTGGCTCATGCGTTGGGAAAATCTGAGTGAAACTGTCTCAAGCTATAGAAGTATTCCTCACGAAATCATGCCATATGTCGATTTCTGTCGTGACCCTTGCGATGGCTACACCTGCAGAGGGTGTGGATAGTTCAGGCGAGGTCAGTTCCACGGCCGGGGGTGAGTCTGGTGGTCTCGGCGAGTCAATCAATGGTATGGCCCCTGGCGGCAGTGAGGCCAGGGTCGCAGCGAATGCGACTTCGGCCGCAAACGGGGCCGCGGACAATGCCCCTGACAGATAAGCACGCAGTGGTTCAACAATTGGATCTGATCGAGATAGTAGCAGAATACCGCCTCGTCGCTGACCGCTTCTTTTGAGTCCTCTAAGCGGGTGTAGCCACCGTTTCATTGTATGGGTGTCTGACAAGGGGATCAGATTGTTAGGGAGTGAGTGGGTCGCTGGGTTGTGGCTAACCAAGACCACCGTGAGGAAGTTCGAGATGTCTTGTTGCACACCGACTCCTCGTTCCTCTCAAAAGTACCCACAATAAGCCGTCGCAATCACGTCGGTCCTTTCCTAGCTGAAAGACGGATGAGAGCAAATACTTAAACCGGACACCCACAGCTCCTGTCTATTCGGGATGTAGCTGCCGTTGAGCTTCTATTGCTCCGTTTTGGCGAATCCGGACTTCATGCGTCTCAACAGAAAAACGAACCTCGCTAAACTGTCGCCCCGCTACTGCCTGAAGCCCGTTGCAGAGCGACTCCGCGTCAACATACTCGTCCAGTACTGGTACGCCATCAGTAGATAACTTTTCCAGAACCTCTGCAAGCTCTACGATGAGCTCGGTGTCGCCATCCCAGTCATGAACTGCAAGCGTTTCCCAGTTCTGAGAAAGAGATGGAGTGACAGCACTCTCTGACATACCTGTACTTGGATACATGCGTACATGAAAATATCGTCCCAAGTATCAGTAGTGATAACCACACAGAAATAAGTTAAACCAAGTAATCGACTTCCGGTCACGCGCGCCCCCGACTTTTTCCATATTTTGTCCCAGTCTGGGCCAGAGGCACCCCACCGGAGGCCACCAATGACGACCCACTACGCACTAACGGGCTTCCGGCGCGATCTGCTGGAAGCCAGCGCCGCGGTCAACGAGGATCCCTGCGGTTTCGCGCCCAAACACTACCTCGACGAGCGCTACGCCGGCCCGATTAATCACAGTCGTCCCTACTAGAATCTCGACCAGAACATCATCAATCGCGACGAACTCGACGCTCGCACGAGCGGTATACGTTGACTGACGCTGGCACACACTACTCTACTCCAACGGCAAGCAGACACACTCGCAGGCCTGCATGAGTGGCCCCGTCCTGTCGCTACTGGGGGTGAGAAATAATGCCCCAACAATCTACAGAGGGCCGTCAAACAGTACCTCAAAGTGGGAACCCAGTCGGTTGATGTTGTCAGAGGCACGTGATCACTGGGTAGGTGATTACCGACTGGTACCCTGGCAGAATATATGCAGCACTCTTGCGTAACTGTTGTTGTCGGGGAGCTCAAGTCGGTATCGTTCACAGTACAGCCACCCGCCAAAACCGGCGAGAGACTGTATTGCGTGCCTCTGACAATTCCCCAGGACAAAGTGAAAATCTTTGTTCTGGTACTACGGGTGTAGTTAGTCAGTACAATTATAACTTTTGCCTCGCGTTTCGAACGGAATACGCCTCTCGACAGCTTGAAAATCAGGCTCTGGGCTGTGGAGAGATGGGAGAAATAGAGAGTATGTATGGCGCTTCGGTGCCTGTATCGGAGCTTATTCGATCGCTGTGGAGCCGTTTCTGAATACGCACGTCCGTTCAGGCCCGCAGCCGCCCAGCCACGACGGGTGGCGTCACACCCGTTGTGGTGGAGTCGTCACCCTAACCCTGCGACACGCACGACTAGAATCTGAATCGGCGCCGTTGGACGTGGTGGCACGTGCCCTGCCGCCGCCGACGCCGCTGTCTACTAGTTGCAGGAACCGGGAGCGACCTATCTTTTCAGCAGTGAGTGCGTAATCGTAAGATGAACCGAGCGACCACAGCGATTCCAGTGGTCACAACAGGTGTGACAGATCCGTCTCACCACTGAATTGGACCTGTCGAGCCCGGGAGTGGCTCCAGGGCCGGTCACCTCCGGACCCCATTACTGTTAGGCACTTCCAGTTACAACGGTCCCGACAGAGATGCTCAGTTGTTGCTGATGTCTGAATCCGTCGTGGCCGAACATACCGCTGGCGACGTTCTTTCAGCGCGTTGGACTGCCCCCTGTGAAGCCACCTCAAACTCGGTTGCTATCAGCGGGAGCGTGGGCACCCGTACAGTTTCTGACTAACCACCACTTGACCGCTATTTCCGCTGAGTGTTGGTTAGCACATCCACTACCCTGGGAGTACAATGGAATGGTAGTTTACATACTATTCGCTCGTCAGTTGCAGAAACAATCTACGCCATCGTGGGATCTGTCCCTAACAGGCCTGGGCGCCGGGTTGCGGCAGTTTGAATTCAATAAAAGGGAGATATCGCTGTCTCGTTCAGACCGTCGCAGCGAGGTATTGGTTCTCTGTCCGGGTAGACGCCGGCTAGATGGGCAGCCCGGCCCGCTCCAGTTTAGGGATGTTTGGTTTTTTGACAGCGCGTACCAGCACATCGGGGAGGCTTTTTGTGGCATTTGTCCGAAAGGCTACCCATATGCCACGTCGAAGCATCTCATACGATGAGGACGGTCACATCTACGAGTTTTCTCCGGAGATGGATCCCGTCTATACGGCTACTGACGGGGAGTCGCTCACAATCGAGACTATCGATAGTCTCAATAAAACGATTCAGACTGGCGACGACCTCCTTGATTCGATTCCCGAAGAAGTAAACGCAGCGACCGGCCCAATCGCGGTAGAGGGTGCTGAACCGGGTGACCTCTTGGAGGTCGAAATAGAAGCGGTTCGGGTCAATGAGGGTCAGGGTCGGGTCGTCACGACGCCGGACTTCGGATTGCTACAGGACGACGAGGAGATTGAACACCCCGCTACCCGAATCACCGAAGTCGACGGCGACACAATTGAATTCGACGGTCATGAGATTCTGATCGAGCCTGTAATCGGGACAATCGGTGTAGCTACCGCAGAGGAGAGCATCACAACATTGACCCCCCACAACCACGGTGGGAACCTCGATACCACCGATATGACCGGCGGTACCACTGCTTATTTCCCCGTATTTCAAGATGGGGCAATGTTGGCGATGGGCGACTCCAAGGCCGCTATGGCCGATGGAGAAATGTGTGGAACAGGTGCCGAAATTGGAACCGAAATCGATGTCACGGTTTCAGTGATTTCGGACCCCGATATCGGGCTTGACCGTCCCATTGTGGATACGGGTGAGAATATCAAATCAATCGCCAGCGCCGACACGATGGAAGAAGCAGTCAAATTGGCTAACAGTGATGTCCTCGACCTCTTGCAAGCCGATCACGACATGTCAAAGACCGAGGCGTACCTCTTTTCGAGTCTCGTTGGCGGACTCGAAATAAGCCAAGTCGTCGATCCGCTCGTAACTGTGCGGAACTCCATCCCCGCAGAGCACTTGTCACTCCCGTTCTGATTCACGTGTTGGTTTCATCATAACACGAACGGAGCGACGACAGCGATGTGCTCGGTCACAACAGGTGTGACGCCACGTCTCGGTCAGATAGACCTGCTACATAACCTCGGAGACTGATTTTGATGCGTGCCGTCGATTCTGATTGAGTACCATCGAAAAAACCGCGTCGTCAGAAATCGGTCAGAATATCAGCCAACTATGGACAGTTCCGCTTTCTACCAAATGACGTCGTCACCGACACTAATCTCCCCAGATTCGATGATCCGTGCGTCAAGACCCCCACGGTGTGTGAGTGCCTCCGCAGCGTTGGGTTGGTCAGCGAGAGACTCCATGTAGCCGCAGGGCTCACACAGACCAGTTCCCTCAAGCACTGCCTCGCCGACTTGGAAGCGTTCCCCAACGAGGTGGTTGAGTGGGACCCCTCGCGTCGTGATATTCCGACGGTGTGCGCCGGGTTCGAAGTCTACGTCGTAATCTTCAGCCGCGGCGTCCAGTGCTTCAGCCTCGATAAGGGTGATGTCACTCGGTTCAAGCTCCTCTCGTTCGTTGTAGATTCCATCGCCCTTGAAATATCGATCCCCTTTGAGACCCCGGCCTGCGACAGCTTCGACGGAATCTCGTGATTTCGGGCCTCCACCCGTTTTCGGGGCTGTATGGATATGCTTGACTGAACCAACCAAGTTTCCCATAGTTGATGGCTGTCCTTCTTGACTCATATCTACTGCTACTTCTTAGGGGAGATCGGTCTCCCTCGATTGAAGAATGCAGCCCTCGTCGAAAAACTATAGCGCATAGACGGGGCGGTTGGCTGAACACACTCTCTGTATTGGCCATAATCGGGCTAGGACTTGCTACCCGCTGAGAAGTTCAACAGAGCTCAACGACGACAAGCGAAATAGCGGGCAACAGCCATCCGGATGAAGTCCCTGAAAGGCACGTCCCCTTCGGACGCCGGGTGTACTATCTGCGAGAATTCTGACCAGTCGCTTGAGCAGAAATAGCGCTGGTTTGTGACCGGCCTTGATCGCGGCCCACGTGGCTAACCAACACAACCGACTACCGGGCGTGTGTTGGTTAGCGTATGTCTGACTGCTCCCATGCCAAGACGGCACTCGAAACGGGGGAGTGTGGATTGGATAATTTGCCTCCCTCTCGTCTCGAGTAATTCACTTGTTTCGCGAAATGATCATCTCTACAGAACTACTGCTGTTATGCGAACCAACGCTCCGGTAACTGCTCTGGTCTGGTGGTTAGCTTTCAGTGAACCCGTGCGAGGCAGCTTTCATTTGCTGCTTGTTCTGTTCGGGCGACGGGTCAGTTGCATCTACAAGCAGGGGCTGACCGATCAAGATATCGAGATACCATCCAACAAGATTGATCTGTTTATAGCCAGTTGTAAAATCTCTAAAGAATTTTGAGCCGGTTTCTCACCGTCGTAAAAAGTGCTAAACTATCCGGCAGACAGTGAAGTGAATCAAATATACGCTGATGGTCTGCGCTTTATATGGGGATGCCAGTGCATTAGAGTAGTACGCGAAACTCCAATGTCGACCTCCGATTCCTCTCTCCCACGCCCACCTGCTATCGAATCGAACTTCCGACCACCGTTGGCGATGCTCGTCGAAACAATCGTCTCCGTCTTCCAGGGAATCGCCTTCTGGGCGAGTATCCCACTCCCATTTGTTATTGTGGGCACACTCGCGACGGACATTGTTGCAGCACAGCCTCTACTGACCGGTGCACTGACTGTATTGAATATCGTCTGTGCTGTCCTCGGCCACACCTACTCCCCGACCGCATGACCTTCTCGATACCCCGCACCAGCGACTCTAACCAGCAATTTTCAAAAACAGCGCTGTTTTGCCCAACCTGCGAGCACGCCAGCCCGATTGACGGAGACTGGATCATGGACGATTCAGTCCACTCCGACCGCCTGCTCTGTCCCCGCTGTAGCACTGTCGTCATTGACCAACCCAAACTGTAGCGCTGGTGTCTCCGCCGTGCTCAGCACTGTGATGACCGCACTCTCGCTTGGGTTGAACCCGGCATCGGAGACTGCGAAAGTGTCACAGATAGTTAACGATTAGTGATGTGTGGTGCGTACCAACACCTGTGACAGGGGAGACGATGCACAGCAAATTATCAACGTCACGCGGGATTTCGACGAGCGCTCCGCTGAGATCACTGCCTATCAGGTCCCCATATCCGACTGCTATCCAGAGGGCATCAAGTACTCGATGCAGTACGGAAACGCAGCCGGCGAGACCATCATCCTGTATAATAACCTTCCCAACCATCCCGATGCAGCACACCATCACAAGCATCGTGCTGATAGCACGGTTGTCGACGTCAAGTTTGATGGCCTCCAACCACTCTTCCAGCAGTTCAAATCAGAGGGGGTTGATCAGGGCCACACCTAGTAATTCCAACACGACCGACCGCACGCTCCATATCCGATTTCAAGAGAGCAGTGACGACGATCTTGAAGATACCCTCGCTGCACTCGATCGAGGCGAAACGCCTGACCCACATCTCGAAGTCGTGTATCACGACCCAGCTGATGTCCATCGAGTCACTCGACCAAAGTCACTCAAGCTCTTGCGAGCGATTGTCCAGCACGACCCTGGCAGCATCCGCGAGACAGCTCGCCTCGTTGAGTGAGATGTGAGTCAGGTTCACCGAAACCTGACCGAACTTGAAGAACTTCACTTAGTTGAGCTCGTCGACGACGGCGAATCGAAGCGATCGTCGGTTTGGTACGAGGCAATTGATATCGGTTTGCCACTCGTGACACCGGATGTCGGGTCGGACGAAGCGACGGCATAGTTGCTAGTACTGGCACTCTGTTTTGGCTGGCTTCATCAATTCAAATCGCATCCGTGCGGGTACTTACTGGGGCGGTATCCTGAGATTCGGGAGTCATATTTCTGGCGCAGCGGGTTCAGGAAAGTCGGGTACTACGTGGAACAGCGAGTGTGGTGTCGGAAGAAATAGCTGAGCGGCATATCGAGGTGGGGCTCACTTTTTCCGTCCGTTTTTGACCAGTTCAGCGAGCCGTTGTGGGTGTTCCATAGCGAGTTTGAGGAGTGCCTCGTGATACTCCCGCTTCGGGATATCCCGCAGGCCAGCGTCGCGGAGTTCGCGCTTCACTTCGAAGTCAAGCGTATCCTCGAACTCGTCCCACGTATCCGAGCGTGGGTAAATAGCCTCCTGAGAAGCATCGTCATAGGGAAACGCCGGTCGACGTTTCCAATCGTCACTGTTGTCTGTAGACTGTTCGGACTGTCGGCGGTCGGCCTGAGTCGTATCTGGCATCGCTCTTGATTCTGCCTCAACCACATCGTCAGCAGTGTCGGCATTGTCACCGTCCTGCTCGGCCGCAGCATCTTCGAGATCGTCGAAACCCATCAGCGACGCACCTCCCCGGTTTCGACGATTTGTGCGAGTTCGTCGTAGCACTGGAGTTGATCACACTCGGCATCGTAGTCACGCAATGGCACGCCCTCGTCGTTTGCATTGTCGATGGCCGCGCGGTGGCGGATACCCGGCAAATCGCCATCATATGAGCCGTTGTCGATGGCGTCCCAGTCCTCCGGTGGAATGTACGCGTAGTTGGGAACGTGCTTTGCGACGGCTTCACGGGTCGTCATCTCTCGCAGAAGTTGGCGGTCACGTGTCTCTTGGTCGATGCGGCCGCTGAGGTCTGTCGGCGTGACGGCGAGGATGTCGAGGTCGAAGTACTCACGAGCCTCGATGACTAGGCGCTGGACCGTATTCGTGAGGCCGGTCTCGTAGCCGTTCTCCGGCCGCAATGGAATGATGATGTTCCCCGTTGCGTACATCGCGTTATCGTTGAGTTTCCCGCGGTTCGCTGGACAGTCGATGATTATGTAGTCGTAGGTTTCGCCAAGCAATTCGCTGACGAGTTCTTCTTTCAGGCGTGTCGTCCCCATTGTTGCCTCCTTGAGCCCGGACTGGACATCCTCCAGGTCGACGTGCGCAGGGAACAAATCGAGACCATCGCTCACCTGCGTAATGTAATCGTGTGGGTCCGCGCCGTCGAGTAGTACATCAGCGGCGTGGTTTGTGTTCCAGCGTTCACCCCGATACGCGTCGTCGTGACCGAGGATGAGCGTCATATGGCCGTTATCATCAAGATCGACCAGCAGCGCGCGCTCGTTCCGGTGTGCAAGTTCGCGCGCTAGGTTGATTGCTGTCGTAGTCTTGCCGAAACCGCCTTTGAGGACGCCGACGCTGACTGCACGTGGCGTCATTGCATCACCACTCATAGCTAACTGAACTACCTTAGGTGACTTAGCTATTTTGCCTTATTTACCTGAGTTGCCTCAGGTGCCTGAGTTTGGCGGCGTAGATTAGGTCGAAGTATACAATGATACCGACAGATAATCTAACCAACACAGTCCCCATGTTACCCCGAAATGGTGATCAGTGAATGAACGATGAGGATTACGCCCCGGGACTCTGTCAGCGCTGGAACGCATCGCCAGCAATGGCCAAGACCAGAACGCTCGCTGATGATCCGATGCTTGTCGTGTGAACTGGTACTGCATCGAAACCCAGCATTTGATCTGTTATATGATGCATCAGAAGAGTAGCAACGTAGCAGAGATCGGAACAATCGTCGCTCACAGATTACGAGAACCAGCCGGTCTTGAGTGATTCAGTTCCATATAAATACGGAAAGCCCACTCGGGAGAGATGACTCTCCAGAGTGGGCTGTGATAGGTATGAATGGTGGCGGCGAACCGGATTTCCCAGAGGCTCGCGCACTCCAGTACTCCCCGGAACGCTGGTGGGCTTATCTTCCGTGTTCGGGATGGGTACGGGAGGCAACCCCACCGCTGTGGCCGCCTAACGTCGAGTCGTGGAATCGAACCACGAGAGTACCAGTCTCGATCGGTCTCCACCGTGTGCTCGTGCGATCCAGTTTGCGCCTGGACTCGTTCAGCGACGAGTTAAATCGTCGGTGAATGAGTCACAGTGCGTATGAATGATGGCTTTGGTCTGTTAGTGCTCGTGGGCTTAACGTCTCGTTACCTCGACGCGCACACCCCGAGTCTATCGACCGCGTCTTATACGCGGGACCTCGGCGGTGTCTCTTTTCCAAGTGGGTTTCGAGCTTAGATGCGTTCAGCTCTTACCCCGTGTGGCGTGGCTACCCGGCACGTGCTCTCTCGAACAACCGGTACACCAGTGGCCACCAACCGTAGTTCCTCTCGTACTATACGGTCGTTCTTGTCAGACACCATAACACACCCAGTAGATAGCAGCCGACCTGTCTCACGACGGTCTAAACCCAGCTCACGACCTCCTTTAATAGGCGAACAACCTCACCCTTGCCCGCTTCTGCACGGGCAGGATGGAGGGAACCGACATCGAGGTAGCAAGCCACTCGGTCGATATGTGCTCTTGCGAGTGACGACTCTGTTATCCCTAGGGTAGCTTTTCTGTCATCAATTGCCCGCATCAAGCAGGCTAATTGGTTCGCTAGACCACGCTTTCGCGTCAGCGTTCCTCGTTGGGAAGAACACTGTCAAGCTATCTTTTGCTCTTGCACTCTTCGCCGGGTCTCTGTCCCGGCTGAGATAGCCATAGGGCGCGCTCGATATCTTTTCGAGCGCGTACCGCCCCAGTCAAACTGCCCGGCTATCGGTGTCCTCCTCCCGGAGTGAGAGTCGCAGTCACCGACGGGTAGTATTTCACTGATGACTCGGTGACCCGCTAGCGCGGGTACCTCTGTAACGTCTCCTACCTATGCTGCACATCGGCGACCACGTCTCAGCGACAGCCTGCAGTAAAGCTCCATAGGGTCTTCGCTTCCCCCTGGGTGTCTCCAGACTCCGCACTGGAATGTACAGTTCACCGGGCCCAACGTTGGGACAGTGAAGCTCTGGTTAATCCATTCATGCAAGCCGCTACTGATGCGGCAAGGTACTACGCTACCTTAAGAGGGTCATAGTTACCCCCGCCGTTGACAGGTCCTTCGTCCTCTTGTACGAGGTGTTCAGATACCTGCACTGGGCAGGATTCAGTGACTGTACGAGTCCTTGCGGATTTGCAGTCACCTATGTTGTTACGTAGACAGTCCGAGCTTCCGAGTCACTGCGACCTGCTCCGTTCCGGAGCAGGCATCCCTTCTTCCGAAGGTACGGGACTAACTTGCCGAATTCCCTAACGTTGGTTGCTCCCGACAGGCCTTGGCTTTCGCCGCCATGGACACCTGTGTCGGTTCTCGGTACGGACATCATGCTCGTCTTTTCATGGGCCCCAGGTTGAATCACGTTTCCCTATACCGCCGTTCGTCCGCTTCGTGCCATTACGGCTTCCACGGAGTTGGACGGTTCGACCGGGCGAATGCCCGGCGTGATCGACCCCAGGGCGTCAACTTTCACTGCATGATGGCACGGGAATATTAACCCGTTTCCCATTTCGTCTCAGTCGAGTTGCGGTGAGACTTAGGACCGGCTAACCCTCAGCTGATCAGCAGTGCTGAGGAACCCTTATCCATTAGGCCGTCGGGGTTCTCACCCGACTATCGCTGCTACTATGGCCAGGATTTTCGTCACTTATCGGTCCACAGGAGCTCTCGCCCCCGCTTCCATCCAATAAGAGCGCCAATCTACTCGATTACCAGTATGAGTGGTACGGACAGGTCTCGGTGGTGGATTTGAGTCCCGATCATTTTGGGCGCCTCAAACCTCGGCCGGTAAGCTGTTACGCTTTTCTTAGAGGGTAGCTGCTTCTAAGCTCACCTCCCGGCTGTCTAGGGCTCGAGACCACCTTCAGAGGATTACACTTAATCCACACTTGGGGACCTTAACCTATCTCTGGGTTGTTCCCCTCCTGGTACACAGGCTTACCCCGCGCACCGGAATCCCCGCGTCAAACAGCGTCTGTAAGTTTGGAGTTTGACAGGTGTGCCGACTCCTCTCGGAGGCGGACACACCAATCGGTCGCTCTACCTCACAGACTACCTCGGCGGAGGTCATGCTTCGACATGTTTCGATTGGAACCAGCTGTTGCCGGACTCGATGGGCCTTTCACCCCTACACATAGATCACGAGAGGGTATTGTAGGACACCAACTCTAACAGACTTCCACGTGCCTTTCGGCACGCTTCATCTTGTCCATGCGTAGATCGTCCGGATTCGGGTCGTGTCCGAATGGCTCCCCGCCCTTGAAGACGGCGGCCCTCGGGCAAAGCCCTGCGGCCATGTCGGTTTCCCTGTGCCTCCCCGGATACTCCGGTTAGACTTGCCATACAGACACACTCCCTGGCTCGTTTTTCAAAACGTACGACAGAACATCGGCTTCCCGTGAGTCTTACTGGAGACTCGCGTCTCGGTCATTCGTCATGGGACCTTGTATGCCCTGTCGCTCGATCGCCAACTGATTTCATGCTCTATTTCGCCTCCCTTCTGAGGGTACTTTGCAGCGTTCGTTCACACTACTTGTTCACTATCGGTCTCAGGTTGTGTTTAGCCTTCGCAGTCGATGCCTGCGTTATTCGCGAGGGATATCCAACCCCCGCTACTCTGGCACTACCGCACGTCGTACTGGTCTCGAGTACGGGGTTGTCACCCTGTATCACGCTCTATTCCAAGAGACTTCGTCGAGACGGTCGGACGATGAGAGGTAGCCCTGACACCACATTGCCCGTGAGGGCTTCGGTTTGGGCTGTATCGCGTTCACTCGCGGTTACTAACGACATCACGTTGCGTTTTCTGTTCCTCCCGATACTGAGATGTTTCAGTTCTCGGGGTTCCTCATTGCGCGAAGCAATTGTTAGAGAGATTCTCATTCGGAAATCTGTGGTTCTTCGCCTCCGTGCGGCTCCCCACAGCTTATCGCAGCTTGGCACGTCCTTCATCAGCGCCTGAGCCGAGCAATCCACCAGCTGGCATAGTAGCCAACGTCGTTGTGACTCGTTCAACTGAACGAGTCCAGTGGACGCCTGGATCGCACGTACACACGGTTTCATATTCGCCCCCAAGGTGGAGATGGTGGGCGAATCGACCCTTCCCAAGCGCGGTTTTACCCGGCTTGGTGCATCTGTCGTCGTACCACAGTCGAACGCCGTCCCACACTTAAGGGGACGGATTCGTCCGTGATACGAAGTACGGACCCGTCGGGAGTTGCACCCGACATCCCCGTGAGGGGATATCCGCCTCGGATAGGTCTTGTGAGCCCAGCGGGCCCATGCAGTAGTCGGCGCTTGCCGACTCGCGGTGACTTGTGGTCACCAGTCAGTGTAGGTGGGTCAGGGCAGAGCCCTGATCCCGGTCAGTAGGAGGTGATCCAGCCGCAGATTCCTCTACGGCTACCTTGTTACGACTTAAGCCCCCTTGCGGAGCCCAGATTCGACCGTCGCATGACGGCCTCATCCGGACCCCACTCGGGTGCTTTGACGGGCGGTGTGTGCAAGGAGCAGGGACGTATTCACCGCGCGCTTCTGACACGCGATTACTACCGAATCCAGCTTCATGCGGGCGGGTTTCAGCCCGCAATCCGAACTACGACTACGTTTGGAGATTAGCTTCGCCTCTCGGCGTTGCATCCCACTGTCATAGCCATTGTAGCCCGCGTGTTGCCCGGTCCATTCGGGGCATACTGACCTACCGTTGCCCATTCCTTCCTCCATTTTAGCAATGGCAGTCCTCCTAGTGTACCCAACCACCGCAGGGGTGTTGCTGGCAACTAGAAGTGTGGGTCTCGCTCGTTGCCTGACTTAACAGGACGCCTCACGGTACGAGCTGACGGCGGCCATGCACCTCCTCTCAGTAGCGTCGAGTAAAGTCGTCAACCTGACTGTCATTACTACTGTCGGGACCGGTGAGATGTCCGGCGTTGAGTCCAATTAAACCGCAGGCTCCTCCGGTTGTGGTGCTCCCCCGCCAATTCCTTTAAGTTTCATCCTTGCGGACGTACTTCCCAGGCGGCTCGCTTATCGTCTTCACTACGGCACATCACGTGCTCATGGCGCGTGACATACCTAGCGAGCATTGTTTACGGCCAGGACTACCCGGGTATCTAATCCGGTTCGAGACCCTGGCTTTCGTCCCTCACTGTCGGGTCCGGTCTCTCAACGTGGTTTCCCCATTGGTGGTCCGTCCAGGATTATAGGATTTCACTCCTACCCCGGACGTACCCGTTGAGTCTCTCGGCCCCAAGCTGTGTAGTTTCCACCGGACGTCGACCAGTTGAGCTGGTCGATTTCCCAATGGACTTACACAGCAAGCTACGGACGCTTTAGGCCCAATAATATCGGCCATCACTTGGACTGCCGGTATTACCGCGGCGGCTGGCACCGGTCTTGCCCAGTCCTTATTCTTGTACCACCTTACGGTACAGAAAAGCGAGGGCTATATGCCCTCACACTCGGAGTCCCCCTATCGCACTGTCGTGCAGTGTAAAGGTTTCGCGCCTGCTGCGCCCCGTAGGGCCCGGTATCTTGTCTCAGATACCGTCTCCAGGCTCTTGCTCTCACAACCTGTACCGATTATCGGCATGGTGGGCCGTTACCCCACCATCTACCTAATCGGCCGCAGCCACATCCTACAGCGCCGGAACGTTTCTAACTCTCTGCACTCCAGCATGAGAGTTATATCCGCTATTGGCCTCAGTTTCCCGAGGTTATTGCGGTCTGTAGGGTAGTTTGGCCACGTGTTACTGAGCTATATGCCACGAGTCTAAACTCGTGCGACTAGCATGGCTAAATCGGACTCCGATAGCAATGGCCTCCGGCAGGATCAACCGGAATGTGCTGATATACATCAGCGGCGGAAGTGGTTGCACTCCGTCGGAAGCAAACACATTGGTTCCTACACCAATGTTGACTACTGCATGGGTCCGTGGGCTCACATCAGATTCCATCTTAACGGCGGACCGCAGGGGTGGAATCCTCATACACGAACACGAAGCCTCGGTGGCCTCGCATTCTAAGCGAGTGACCCAATCCACCACGAGGGTGGCATTGGGGTGTCGTTCCGGGAACGCTGCCCGGCGCGACCTTCGCATTACATCCGATGGGAGGAGAGTATATAAATGGACGGTCTCAGACCCGCCGTGTTCAGGAACCACACGGCACACGTGTAGAATACACACGGATGGGGTTCCAGTAGTGAATTAGACCGAAAAAGTTGAGCGACAGTTAGAAAAGTGTAGTCAGAATTTGAGGAATATTATCTGGATATCGGTGGAGAGTTTCATTGCTCAGGTTAGCACAATCCGCGATTCAGAGGTGAGACCCAAATCAGTTGCGCGGAGGAGGGTTACTCTGTCACTGACGGGAACGGACTCATTACGCTCCAGAGCGGTTGCAGCGATTGCTACATCTTTGCCAATACTAGGTCCTGTACACCTTTCGCGTGTATGCGCGACCCTTCACAACGCTGTCCTCAATCCAATCACTAACGTAATGTTGGCCCTCAACACACATTCCTTCTCAACCGCCGCTTCGACATCGGCGACGATATCCAAAGTGAAGCTCGTATCGCCATCATTCGAATCGCTATGCGACATTACGGACTTCATTGCGGTCACCCTGACCAACTTGCCCGATGGCGTCTCGCATGTCGGCTACCTAGTTCTCATCGAACACACCGCGAAGGTCTCTGGGAGGGCACCCGCCGATGAGCCGTGCCACGGCGTCGCTGAACGACTTATCGTCCACTTGTTTCTTTGATTCGTTCGTAGACAGCGGTCTTAAGACGGATTTGATGGGGTATCTTGCTGACAGCGATAACGCCTGTCGGAATCAACATTTGGGTGTTACAAGTCTGGATATCGGAACTTCCAGCAGCGATCCTACTCTCTGATGTGTTTTATATCGCCCGCGGCCAGATGGGGAAGTATTTTTATTTTGAGGAGTATGTACCACTATGCCACAGACGAACGAAGATGCTGTCCGGACGTACTACACGGCGATCGATGCTGAAGAGTACGATACAGTGTTTGGTCTCTTTGATGAGAATATAGTCTATGAACGCCCTGGGCAAGAAAACATTCGTAATAAAGACGCTCTCAAGGAATTTTATATCAACCAACGACCGCTATCTAATGGGGCGCATGAAATTAGCTCGCTCATCAACGAAGGCGAGACTGTTGCGGTGAGAGGGACATTTAGCGGTATACAAGGTGATACCAAGGTCTCATTTGGGTTTGCCGACTTCTTTGTATTCAATGAGACTGGCCTTATTAAACGTCGGTATACCTACACAGACCGAGATACGGTTTAATTAGTCGCGGCCAGTGGTCATAACTGCGATCAATACGCAGGCCGCCTATTGACAGGAACGGGTACAGTAACTCTGTTAATTTATACAAATTCGAGTGAGGGTACAACAAAGCAGCCGATCCTCTTCGCGTTCGGACTCGTCGGTCTCTGGACGATCTTCGTCGGCCACCATGCCCAGCCGTTCGTCGGTGGCGTCTTCTTCAACAGGCTGTTCGCACCGATCGTAGGAACTGGAGCCATTTTCGTCTCTTTTGAGGTTATTCAGTTACTTTCCTACGAATACACCAACATCAAAGGCGTATCGACACCATAGAGAGATATTTACCCTTCGGTAGCCATATCGGCAGTTATCTACGGTTTCGTCGCGGTTGCCGCGCTGTTTTCGACAGCGTCGGCAATTAACGCCACGCTGTTCGGCACAGCACGACTCGCACATAAGGTAGCGAATGCGGGTGCCCTGCCACAGCTGTTCTCGTTCCGGAACGAGAAGGGGGTCCCTACGTGGAGTTTGCTCATCATCGCCGGCGAGCGCGTCAACCTCGGTGAGACACTCATCGCAGGGGTATGTCGCCACTATGGCGCGCGGATCGTTACGCGTGACAGGCACTTTGACCGCGTTCAGGGCCTAGAATTTCAACAGTACTGATGAGCGAAGATTTCTGACTTGGGGACGCTCTCGCTGCAGTCGCCATCGATGGCACTGATTTCGTAGCAGGCCGTCACCGGAGGCAGTCAGCTATCGCCGTTGATGATGTCCGCCACCCGTTGCCGGTCGAACAATGTCTCATCGGAAAATTCGTCGGAGTAAATCCGCTGGGCCGCGACTTCTGTCTGAAAGAGATTGATGATCGGCCCCTGATCGAGATAGCCACCACGGTAGACCGCGTCGTTCTGGACGGCGCTCAGTTCACTGGCGACAGGGTTGTTCCGTAGCGACTCAACGATAGTCTCCTCGAAAGTCGCCTGATCCTTTTCGACCTGCCCGCGGACCAGCAAGACATCCGGGTCAATATCCAGCAGCGTCTCGAAATCCACTTTGAGACTCGTGTTGCCCGAATAGTGTCCGACGTCGGTCCCCTCGAAAGCGTCCCGGAGCCGTAGATCACGCCAGTGTTTCTTTCCGACACCACCGTCGTAGAGCTGGTAGGGGTAGAACGTCTCCGGTGTCTCGTCTGCGGGGTAGAGCAGTGCCGCTTCTGGAGTCGTTTCGGGCAGTCGCTCCTGGAGGTTCGTCAGGAACTCTTCGTGGAACGACGCGAACTGCTGGTAGCGCTGCTCGCGGTCGAAGACCTGTGCAATCTTCTCGAAGGCCTCATACAGTGAGTAGTACGGGTAGTCGTGCCAGTCGTCGCTCCGCCGCCGGATGAAGTTCCCGAAGAAGGGACCGATGTTTTCTTTGACTTCCTGAATGTCTCGCTCGTCCCAGTCGTACCAGTTGCGTAGCTGGTTTGGTTCCATGAAGTGGACGTCGGCATCCATCTGGTAGAACCGCTCCTTGTCGACACCGTCCTGATTGAGTGTCATCACCGCATCGGGGTCGTAATCGACACCGGGAAGTTCTTCGTAAAACTCGGTGGCATACCGGTATGGCAACTGTATGCCGAGCGTCTGGCCTGCGTCAAGGGCCATTCCCATGTCGGCGTAGCTCGGGAGCAGTGCCACCCAATCTTCGGGAGGCCCATCGAAGGTTACGGGCCCCATAGGTTCCATCGAGACAGTGTAAGAGTCGGCCGCTTCGGGCGTTGACTCACTCTCACTGCTCCCACTACGACAGCCTGCCAGCAGACCACTTGCGATTACTGTTCCACTTGCGAGATAGGTTCGTCGTCGCATATTTTTAGGCCTGCCTAAAACAATAAAAGCCTATTGGAATGTGTCTCCAACTGAAATTAGTCTGCGCTGCTGTGCAGAACCACAGCATCCTCCGCCGGTTGTCGTGACTCCGGCGTGCCCGAAGCACAACGCTTATAATATTTAGGCCAGCCTAAAAATTTATGAATGGCAGCGAGGCGACATCGGTGACGAGGCGTCGCATCCTGCGAACGAGCGTCGGTGCTGTTGGGACGCTGGGGATAGCTGGTTGCCAGTCCGGGGCCGAAGAGGCGGCGTCCGCGACTGGAGATACGCCAGCAGAGAACGAGGGAACGGCGACAGTCACCGATGAGCAGGGGACTACGACCGGGGACGCGGCGACCGCGAGCGGTTCTTACTCGGTGTCGATGGAACCGGTTGGCGAGGTCACCTTCGAGTCCGTCCCCGACCGCTGGATGACCTACTACAGCACGTACGGGGATATAGGGATTGCCCTCGGCCAGCTCGACGGCCTCGGCGGGCTGTTCTACGTCGAGAACTGGCCGACCGTCTTCTACGACTGGCTCCCTGGCGTCGACGTCTCCTTCAAGGACGTCCAGAAGATCAGTGCGAGCGACGGTATCGACCGCGAGGTATTCTACGAGATGGACTACGATATCCATCTGATGGATCCAAATATGCTGACCTGGATCGACGACAACTGGAGCGAGTCCGATGTCGAGGACGTCCGCACCGAGGTCGGCCCCTTCGTGGGCAACCACATCCGTCGTCGCGGGTACGAATGGCATGATTACCGGCCGTACTCGTTGTACGAGGCCTTCGAGACCGTGGCCGAGGTGTTTCAGGAACGCGAGCGATACGATGTCTTGCGCGAGGTTCACGATAGGCTGCTCGCCGACCTGCAGGCGGGCCTCCCGCCGGAGGACGACCGCCCTTCGGTTGGCTTCCTTTCGGTCAACTCCGACATCGAGGCCGGGACGTTCTACGCCTATCCGCTCGGAGCAGGCAACGGCAAGAAACAGTACCGGGACCTCCGTATCGACGACGCCTTCGCGGACGACATTGACGGCGCGTTCGCCGAGTGGGACTACGAACAGTTGCTGTCGGCTGACCCTGATGCACTCGTATTCCTCTATGGTTTCTCACACACGAGCGCCGAGGACTTCGAGTCCGGCGTCGAGCAGTTGCGTGACGACCCGGTCGGAAGCCAGCTAACCGCCGTCGACGAGGACCGACTCTACCGCGGCGGCACCGAGTATCAGGGCCCAATCATCAACCTCTTCCAGACGGAGGCCGCCGCAAAGCAACTGTATCCCGACCAGTTCGGCGCGTGGAATGGCCTCGGGGAACCCCTGCCCGAAGCGGAGCGCCTGTTCGACTACCAGCGCGTTGCGGACGCGATCAACGGCCGGGTCTGAGGCGAAGCGACTGGCGCTGTGTCGGGGCCTACACCTCTTCTCGAGACAGCGATGTTTGGAGCGGTTCTCTGTGCGGTTGTTTCCGACGCGCTGCCCTCACTCGTGATCTCTCCGGTCTTCTACGCTGGCTACCATGTGATACTTTGTCCGCTCGAAACCGAGCTTCTCGTAGAAGGCGTTGGCTCGGTCGTTGTCTACGTGCGGGTCGAGACTGAACTCCTCACACCCGGCGTCGTGTGCCCAGTCTCTTGGACGGTCAAACAGGTCGTCTGCTAGTCCCGTGCCGCGGTATGGTTCGCCAACGTAGATGTCACAGATGAACATTCGGTCGGGGCGGTCAAAAACACTCGGCGCTTCGTCTATTTCGGCCGCGAGATACCCGGCAAACTCACCATCGGTATCGGCAAGCGGAATCCCGTCGGTGAATCCATCGATGGCGATCCATGTCCGATATTCCGCCGAATCGAGGCGGTCGACGCGGAACGGGAGTTCCGCTGTGACGAGGTCAACATCGTCGGCGAGTGAGAACGCATCGACGGTCGCTTCGAGCTCGCGGTAGTACGGGAGCCAGAGCTCCTTGATAAAGCGACGGACAGCAGCCTCCTTTGGGGGAGTTCCACAATCTCCATACCTGTCCGGACCAGTCTCCGGCACTTATTTCTGTTACTCTCGGCGTCGACGGTGGTTGACATGATACCCATATGCTACGTACGCGTCACCTCGAATTGGTGAGGCCACAATGTCACTCGATTGAGGACGACAAACGGTACTCAAGATCTGAACCAATCTATGGGTTGGGACCGATTCACAAATTCGCTGGTTGCCGTGCGGTACCCAGTGTGTCGTTGAACCACCCTCCGTCGTAGATCTCTATGCACAGCCAAGATAGTCGTCTCACGGAGCGGATGTTCTGTATAAGTGGCTCTGTTGAAACCCTAGTTTCGACACTTCTGACGCTGAAACAGCCGTGAGGTGGCTACTGGATATAATACAAAGCTTTCTAAGAAGAACCAATCAACAATATGAATCAATCGTCGTCTTCAATTATCTCCACCACGTTGTTAAGCGGTTCCAGAGCGTGTTCCAGTTCTTTATTCAGTTCAGGGTCGTCTATATCTTCCTTGACAATCCGAATCTGTTTTATTGCTTCCCCCAGTCTGTTTAGCATTTGTGCTTGACAAATCAAACTCCAATCATAATAATGTCTGTGTTTGCTGTATTCACTATAACCGGGTCAGGAATTGTCACCTGTTAAGGGTTTCAGCAGAGCCGTATAAGTAGATGGTACAGAGGGCGAGGGTAGCCTCAGCTGCCTTCGAGACGACAGCCAGCGGATTCAGGCTCCCCTGCATATAGAACGCGTCAAGGCTGAAACCCTGAAATGCAAACAGTGCGAGAATAGTGGCAATGGCATATCCCGCAGCGACAAGAAACAGTTCTGGTCGCCAGTATCGGCTACTGTACAGGAAGATCCCTCCAAGAAATCCAAGCCCATTCAGGATGAACAGCGACCCTAATGTCTGGCTGAATCCCATGACACGTGGACCAAGTAGTAAGTGGATACCAGCAGTGGTAAGCGTAGCTACGATTGCGAGGTACCCCACCGGATGCGATGGGAGCGTAAAAAACGAGTCTTGCCGTTGTGTCGATTGAGCAACCATAATTCAGAACTGTCACCGAAATGTATTAAATCTATGTGAGTTTCCCAACAGTACGGAATCAGGCAGAACGCATATCATCGGCTACGGTACTGGTTCAACACTGGGAGCGAGAAGTTATCAATCCAGACATTTACTGGATGACTATGTAGCTGGTACCCCCCTGCAGGAAGTCGCACCGTTTACCACACGGTGGATTCCATCCCAAGGATTATAAGACGAAATCAGAGACGCTCTATGTCGGTCTTTCGGTCTCTCTGATCGCTCCTATCGAGAGACATTCGATGCATGGGAATTATTGCTTCCGGCTCGTTATCTCCTTGTTCGACTGTCCCATCAGGTTCGGAGATATTCCAGTAAATCAGCACCCAATCCAACATCAAGAGACTGGTTATACGAGGGGCCGTAATTTTCCTCCACCTATATATGCCGCTTGATCGAAAGCAGGGTATGTACTGTCAGTTGACGCCACTCGACCGTTATTCACTCCGATAGAATGAGTGGGTTGTTTCGCCGATATCTAGTCGTTTTCATCCGGTTTCTACCCTTCGCGCTGGCATTTCTCCGCGATCGGCGGCGGTTCATCCTATTTGGCTCACGACGGCAGGTCCCGGACGAGAACCATCGACAACGGGCCGAGGAGATCCGGGACACAATGCTCGAACTCGGGCCGGCATTCATCAAAGTTGGGCAGGTACTCTCGACCCGCCCCGATATCGTCCCGCCGGTCTATGCCAACGTTTTCGGAACCCTCCAAGACGAGGTTCCCGAAGGCGCGGGGGGAGATCCAAAGCACGTCATTGCCGAAGAGCTTGGCGACGAACTCGATCAGTCGACACTCGAGCCGGTCGCTGGCGGGTCGCTCGCGTACGTCTATACCGCTGCCTACCGAGGTGAGCGAATCGCGCTGAAGGTGCGGCGTCCTGAATTGAAGCCCGTGATTACGCGTGACCTTCGAGTCGTCCGGGGACTGGTTCCACTGATTCGCCCCTTCGCTACCGAGCGCCAGCAGTATTCGATCGAAAACGCGGCTGACGATTTTGAGGACATAATCCTAGACGAACTGGATTTTGATCGGGAAGCGACGGTCATGGCTGATATCAGGGAGAATTTCGACGGCGATGAGCGAGTCGTCATCCCTGCCGTCTATGAAGACCTGTGCTCGGAACGGGTACTAGCGATGGAGTATCTGACCGGACAGAAGATAACCGACAGCGACGCCTTCGACGGTATCGACATGACGCCACACGAGATGGCGACACGGATGATCAATGTGTATCTAGAGATGGGGCTCATCGACGGTGTGTTCCACGCTGATCCCCATCCGGGTAACCTCGCCGTCACAGACGACGGCCGGCTGTTGCTCTTCGATTTCGGTATGAGCGAACGCCTTCCACCCACGGTTCAGGAAGATATTATCGCGCTCTATCGGGCACTCGTCCGTCGTGACGTGGACGACTTGGTAGACGCGCTCGTCGCGCTCGATGTCCTCGAGCCACACGTCAACCGTGCCGAGGTCGGTCGGGTGCTTGAACTCGTCATCGAGAACCTCGAAGGCCGCTCAGAGATTACCTGGCGGATGATCATTACGGAATTGACGACGAACCTCCGTGCGTTCCCATTTCGAATTCCGCCGGACGTAATGTTACTCATCCGGGTTGGGACCGTCGGTGAGGGTGTCTGTCGGCAGCTTGATCCGGAGTTTGACTTTCTCACCGCTGTGCGTTCATTCCTCGTCGACCAGGGGCTCATCGAGAGCGAGCTCGACGCACTCATCGAGGAAACGCGGGCAGATATTCGCCGGTCGCTCCCCGCACTGGCACGGGTCCCGTCCCGTGTCGATAGAACGTTGGCCCGGCTTGAGCGGGGCGAACTGGTCGTCCGGACAGACCCTGTCGAAGGACGCGGAACGGGTGAGCAAAAGCTTGGATACGCGGTGATCGCCGGCGCGCTCATCGTGGCCGCAGCGGTTCTGACATTCCATGAGCGCCCGTACGAGATTCCTGCAGTTGCCGTCGCAGCCGGCTTTCTCCTCGTCTATCTCGTCGATATCGAGTCATGACTCCCAGACTCACCGGTTCCCCAGAGGAACAGAGAGCAGCCCGACCTCCAAACAACTCAAACCGAGCACGGTCCCGTAGCAACCACAGCAGACAATTGATTCGGCCCTTACACCCGAAGTTTGACACCTTGGAGGATTGAACTCTAGAGAATGGTCGAGATCATCGACTCACTCCTTCTTCGTCTCCTCGTTGCATTCGGTATTGGCGCTCTCATCGGACTGGAACGGGAACAGGCGAAATCTGGAGGAACGTTTGCGGGCAGCCGGACATTTCCACTGTTTGCCCTCGTCGGCGCAACCGTTCAGGCGTTCTTTCCTGCTCTCTTCCCCGTCACAGTCCTCGCTATTGCGATCCCTCTAACCGTCGCGTATGCCGGGAAAGTTCTGACCGAAGGGGATATCGGACTCACAACGGTGACCGCTGCGTTGCTCACTGTCCTCCTAGGCGCGTTAGCAGTGTCCTCCGAACGAGGGACGCTCTTCGCGATCATTCTCGGCGGAGTTGTCACTGTCCTTTTGTCAGCGAAGCCGACGATCCACAGGTTCGTCGACCAGATTGACGAACGGGAGCGCCGTGCTTCCCTCAAATTCATCCTCGTCGTATTGGTCGTGCTGCCAATCCTGCCTGATCGTGAACTCGATATCCTGTACGGTCTCAATCCACGGTTCATCTGGGTAATGGTCGGCTTCGTCACCGGGCTGAGCTTCGTTGCCTACATTTTGAGCCGGGCTGTCGGAGCCAAGCGGGGAATCGCCCTCACGGGAATCCTTGGCGGATTCGTTTCTTCAACCGCGACGACGGTCTCCGTGGCCGAGCGAATCAGTGAAACTCCCGATCTCTACAGGATCGGCTCGTTTTCGATTGTTGTCGCATCTATCGTCATGTTTCCGCGCGCACTTCTCGAGGTCGCTGTCGTGAACCCGGCACTCCTTCCACAGGTCGCTGTGCCGCTCGGAGTGATGACTGGTGTCGGCGTGTGTATCGCCGGCATCGTCTACTGGCAATCGACCACAGAGTCGGCGGTCGAAAGCGATCTCAAGAACCCGTTTCGACTTCGACCGGCACTGTTTTTCGGCGCTGTCTTCGCGATTGTGCTTCTAGTGTCCGAGTCCGCAAATACCTGGTTTGGCGATTCGGGGATCTATGCAACTGCGTTTCTCTCGGGGCTCGCTGACGTCGATGCAATCACGCTTACGCTGAGCACACTCGAAGCGGACGGTGAGATCTCTGCCACAGTTGCGACTACCGGTATCGTCATCGGCGCTATCGCGAATACGCTCACGAAGGCCGGCCTCGCGTGGCTACTGGGGACGGTCGAACTGGGCCGGCGAGTAACGGTCGCTCTTGGGGCCGTCGCCGCCGCTGGCATTGTTGTCGTCATCCTGTGATTCGCTACACCATCGGAGCCACATCGGCCCGAAAACCGTGCCTGAAAGCCCCTATAGACTGCGGTCACACAGCTCTGGTGTCGAGAAGGTCTCAGAATAGTATGGACGTGAGTGACGGGGTAACGAAACGTCAGGCGTCGACTTGCCGGTCAGGCTTGATCCGTGACAGCCGCATCGCGTTTCCGGTGACGCCAAGGCTCATCCCCATATCGCCGAACGAGTTCTCGGATACGCATCGTATGGAGCGGTTCGATAAAACACGTCAGCACGGGACTGGCCAGCGATGGCGAAGGTCAGAGCACGCCATCGGTATCGGATAGGCCCTGTATTTGCTAGCTCTCGGTGGCGTGTTACCCGCTGTCAGGAATTACGTCAATATGGATAGTATACTCTTGCGCTCCGTCTAACAGCGGAACCAGTGGGGTAGCTAACAGCGGAACCGGTGGGGTTACGGGCTTTTTTTCAGGAGTTCTGACAGCCCTGTTTTGATCGAACTGATGGATTGCTCTAAGTCGAATTCCTTGTACTTGCCACCGCCTTTCCCTCGGTTGTATTCCGTTGAGGACACAATTCCGAGTTGTGTGAGTTCACCGAGATAGTCGCGGACCGAACGCTCTGAAACCGGGTCCAGACCCTCCTCACGTGCTAACTCCTGATACGCACCCAGGATATCTCGTGTCCGGGCCGGTGTGTCATCTTCTTCGGCGAGTCCAGTGAGTGCATAGAGAACGAGCTGGCCGTGATCAGAGTAGTTGCGGATCCCTTCGACGACCTGGTCAGTTTGAAGCCGTTGCCGGGCTTCGCGTACGTGGTGTTCAGTTACGAGCTCATCATCATACTCCCGGGCAAGGTCACCGGCCTCAAGGAGTAGGTCCAGCGCCTGGCGGGCGTCGCCGGAGTCCTTCGCACCGTACGCAGCACACATTTCTATGACGCCGTCATCGAGGACATCATCCTGAAAGGCGACGGCCTCACGCTGTTTCAGAACGAGCTGTAGCTCATTGGCGTTGTAGGCCGAGAACGACACTTCCTTTTCACAGAGACTCGACCGGACTTTCGAGGACAACTGGTTGCGGAAATCGAGATCGTTTGAGATACCGATGACACCAAGTTTCGCTTCGGAGATGTCACCATTCGATCTGGCACGGGGAAGTTTGTACAGTAGCGAATCGTCCTCAATGTGATCGACTTCGTCGAGGACGATAAGTACCGTTCCGCCCAGATCATCAAGTGCATCGAAGAGAAATTGATACACTGAAGCCTGTGGATACCCGGTATTTGAGATTTGATTCGCTGGGTCACGGAGTGTGTTGACGATTGCGACCGCGGCCTGATAGCTCGAATTGAGTCCATCGCAGTTGACTTCGACCGTACTGAGGTCCAGTCCGTCGACATCTGCTGCATCACGTTCTAGAGCGGAGAGAAGGTATCGAGTGGCAGCCGTCTTCCCGACTCCGCTTTTCCCGTACAGAAAGATGTTTGACGGAGTTTCGTTGTTGATGACTGGCTGGAGCGCAGCGTGATACTTCTGGAGCTCCTCGTCACGTCCGACAAGCTCCTCAGGGGTCCACTCTTCAAGTAATGCCTCGCGTCGTTCGAATATTGTGGATGTCGGCGAGAACGTAATATCGCTCATTTGCATGTAGTTGTAACACGAACTGTCTTAACCTTTGGTTCCGCTGCTTCCGCTGTTCGGTTGAGTATATAAATGATCTACCCCGCCACTTCCGCTGTTAGCTGAGAACTGGAATAGCTGCCCTGCTACACCCCCACCCCACTACTTCCGCTGTTAGAGTGGAAATGGAGTGGCTACCCTACGACACACCCACCCCACTGCTTCCGCTGTTAGGACGGTGGCCGGATGGTGCGTTCTTTGAGGAGCGGGACCGGATTAACTATGAGTGGACAGGGAATGGGAGTTCAGTAACAGAGCGACACACCCACCCCACCACTTCCGCTGTTAGCTCGATAATAATGGGAGTGGGTTTGACGCAGTCCGCTGTTTTTACACTCTACATAGGTCGAGCTCCGTGGGTATTGACTCCGAGACGGTTCACTGCCACCGCTGGAACGACTTTGTTGCATGAGGCTGCTGATATCTCAGAACCTCCACCGTGAATCAACAAGACAGAGTCTACTGTATGAGAGAGGACACACCCCACTGCTTCCGCTGTTAGAACTACCACCCAGCGGTGGCCCACTCCAACTACAGCCTCAATATTTCTAGAGCTAGTGAATAACTTCAAGTGTATCGGCAAAAAACCACAACCGTAACACGTTACCACAAAATAGCAAAACACCCCCTCCCATGGGGGTGGTGCCGTCTATTTATCTCCTAACAGCGGAAGCAGTGGGGTGGGGGTGTGAAGCCACTCCAACTACAGATGCCGGGCCCAATCCATTCGAATACACTTCGGAGGCCACTCCCAGCAACCCCAGAACAGTTCGACGACGGTACATATATGCTATTGGAACAAGAGGTTGCTAAGAACATCAGTAAACCAACTGAGGGCAGGTAATGTCGAGCCACTACATCACGTCAACAGACCATCTCCCTGAGGAAGCACAGACAGAAACCACACTACAGATCACGGATGCCAAGACGAAACGCATTTTCGAGGCACGCGTTCGCATCGCCAAGGACCCTGCTGAACTCACTGATCCAGAACCGCTGACAATCGTTGCCGGGCCACACGAGAGCGTTAGCGAGACCAGATACGTCGAACTACTCGATGAGACTGATGCGACCGGTATCGATCATGAGCTAGTGGCCCATCTGGCGGCCGAACAGGAGACGGCGTCGAATATCCTTAACACCCGGTCCGACGATCTGAAGGTACTCTTGCAGTATCTCGTCGAGACTGGCGAGTATAAGTCAACGTCCGATGCGCTTCGCGAGATCGCATTCGACCACCTCGCCACAGAGCGACCGGCCCTGCTTGACGCCTACGCGGAGGTCCGTCGCGAACGTGATGACGACCCACTCATGCGTGTGCTCGAAAAACAGGAGTGATAGATGGCCGTCAATTCGCTCCGCGAGTATCTCGATTTGCTCGACACGACTGGCTGGCTTCGGTCCTTCGACCAACCGGTGTCGTGGGACCTCGAAGCAAGTGCAGCCACAATGCTTGCCAACATCCGTGACGGCCCGATTCCGGTGTTCGAGTCCATCGCAGGGATAGAGACGGAGTCGAAACTGGTTGGCGACCCGTACCGCGGCTCCCAGACTCGTCCCTGGGATCACTTCGCTCAAGCGCTGGGATTCCCAAGTGGCCTTTCAGGCCGTACATACTACGATCGAGTGATTGATCGCCTCAACGCGCCGAAAGCGCCCCAGACCGTCGCAAATCGAAGGGCACCCTGTAAAGAAACAGTGCGGACGGGCAACGAGGTCGACCTCCTCTCGTTCCCGTGGCCGTATATCCACGAGGGCGACGGGGGGCGGTACTCGAATCACCACACCATCGTCGCACCGGACCCCGACACAGAGTGGGGGACTTGGTCGAGCCATCGAATGATGATCCACAACAGCTCTCAGGCCAGTCTGTTGCTACTGGCCGGTGAGCAGGTACCCAACCGCTACTACTACGACTACGAACCGCGGGACGAACCGATGCCAGTCGCGGTCGTTATCGGTGCGGAACCCACCGTCGAGAGTACTGCAGACATGTGGATCCCGACGGGGCGGAGCGAAGCGGCCTTCGCTGGCGGCTTGAAAAACGCGCCTGTGGAGCTTGTCCAGTGCGAAACCAATGATCTGTACGTCCCGGCGACGGCCGAGCTAGTGCTTGAAGGCCACGTTCGGCCTAACGACCGCCTGGATGAGGGACCGTTCGGAGACTACTTCGGATATATGAACGGCCCGCGGCGCTCCATGCCGGTGTTTGAGGTCGATGCGATCACCCACCGCCACGAACCGCGGCTACCGTTTTGCGTCGAGGGGAGCGGTGTCGGATACGGGCAGAACTCGACCAGTACGCTTCGGCTCGTCGCAGCCGGTCCCGACGCGACTGTCGGGCTCCGAGCCGCCGGGTTCGACGTTGCGATGGCGGTCCCATGGCGATTCACCTCCCGCACTGTCTGGGTCATCGCGACGGACCGACCGTATCCGGGGTATCTCCACGAACTGGCGAACTTTATTTTCACGACGTGGGGGATGCTCCACATCGACTTCTTCGTGTTTGTCGACGCTGCTGTCGACCCGCTTGATCCACGGGCAGTCTTGACAGCTATCGCGCTTGAGGCCGATCCAGACGCCGACTTCCACCAGTTCGGCGTCGAGCGGATGCCGAAAGTCCCGCTCAACATCTACCAGACGCCCGATGAGAAGGGAAGTGCAGATGTGGGAACGTCGAAGGCGAAGACGGCCAAAGCCTACATCGACGCAACGACCGACGGTGACGCGACGGACACGACGGCGACCACAGAAACACGGAAGCGAGCTCAGGAGCGGCTGGTCGAAGCGGGACTAGACACCGCGCGGTTCGACCGGCTTGACGAGCGGGAGGGGAAATCACAGTGATACCGTTCACGCAGTACGTCCGCGGACTGGCTGGCGACGACGACCTCGCCCGACTTGACGGCCCATTCGAGGTCTCGATTGACGTGCTTGCGGCGGAGGCCCTCCGCGCAAGTGGGCCGGCGCTTCGGTTCCAGCGACCCACGGGCATAGATCTAGTTAGCGGTGTGTTTAGCGGCCCGGACCAGACACAGCACCGCGAGGCTCGGCCGTGGTCGCGACTGGCGCTCGGCCTTGGACGTGATCCGGACGCCACGCTCGTTGATCTGCTAGAGACAATCAGTGATCTCGGTCCAACCGACGGGAATCCGGAGCCGACATATGCGGGGCAGGCGGCCTCGGGAACAGCCATCGAGGTACAGGACCTGCAGCTCCCGCAGGGCGAAACCGACACGTGGCCCGCAGTGACGCTTGGTGTCGCCTCGATCTCGACCGCTGACGGCACACACTGGGCACCGGTTCACGGCTCGGTTGTCGGCGGCGACACGCCTAGAGTGCGTGTTCCGGACGCGCTGTCGTCGCTTGTTGCTGACGGGACCACGATGACGATAGCGCTCGGTGTGCCACCGGCGGCAATCACGACGGCATACCTGCTCGCTGTCACCGAGCAAACTGCCACGCCGATCCAGTCCTGTGGGGTAACTGGAACTGTCCCGCTTGTCCCGACCAACGGCGGACTTGTCCCAAGTGCGTCGGAGGTCGTCGTCGAGACAACGGTTGTGGACCGTCAACCTGACTTCCGCTCCGACCGCCGAGAAGGCTGGGAGCACGTCGTTGCGAGCGGCCCGCTCTCGCTGTCGGTCGAGCGCGTTCGCGCTACTGAAACCCCAGTTATCCCCATCTCTCCAGTCGGCCGCCCACTCGCGGATGATATCCAACTCACAGGGCTTGCGACCGCCGCAACGCTCTATCACCGGGTCAACAACTACTGGGGCATCTCGCCGGTGGAGTGGGTTATGTTACCGGCAGAGGCTGAGCTCGGTATCTGTTTCGTGGCTAGTGACGTGCTGTATGGTGGCTTCGAGTGGCAGCTTGCGAATATCCTCTTTTCGTTCTCATCGCTTTTCGACACTGTGGTTATCGTCGACAAAGACGTTCCGCCGCAGGATTTCGGCCGCGTCCTGGCCGACGTCTGGCTAAAATCTCATCCGGCTCGCGACTGGACGTTCAGCGAACCGGACGCACCGGCGGCGACACGGCCACACTATCGACGGGACAACGAAACCGGTTCGCGCCTGTACGTGAACGCGGCATGGGACCCGCGTTGGAAGGAAACGTACATCGCGCCCCGAGTCACGTTCAAGAACTCCTTCCCGGACAGCGTCCGCGAAGTGGCGCGTGTTTTGTGGGACGAACCCCACACCGGTCCCGAAGACACGACTGAAAGTGGCTCACCCTACTGAATATGTCTCTCGTATGTATATAATTTCGAGCATGTTGTAATCAGATCTGTTTTCGCCACACAAAACCCAAATAGTACCCACAAAGGAATCCGAACAATGATTAATGCAATATATTATTCCGAAAAACCAACCGGTACAGTTATACGGGAAACCGGTATTCCGAGCGGTGTATGGTGACCAGCCACAACCTCCCGGACTACGACACAGCACGGCAAGAATTCTCTTGGGACGACATTTACGCGGAAGCGGACTGGGATGCACCGAATGACCTGAACATCGGGCACGAAGTCGCTGACCGACACGCGAGCGACCGGGGACAGGTCGCACTCTATCAGGTCGGGACTGACGGAGAACTGTCGAAAATGACGTTCTGGGAGCTTGCTGACCGCTCAAGCCAGTTCGCCAACGTCCTCGACGACCTTGGGGTTGCGCAGGGTGACCGGGTCTTCTCGTATATGCCCCGGATCCCCGAGCACTACGTGGCGCTGGTCGGAACGCTCAAACACGGTGCTGTCTGGGGAAGTGTCAACGAGCGCTTTGGGCCCGATGGCATCTCGTACCGTCTGGACGACTGTGACGCGAAGGTCGTCGTCACCACGACTGATAATCGAGACACGGTCGAAGACGCACTGGACGATGCGCCCACGGTCGAACATGTGATTACCGTTGACCGCGGCGGCGGCGCACCTGCCGATGACGTGGTTTTCAATACCGCGCTCGACGGCGCGAGCACTGCCTACGAGGTTGCCGAGACCAGCGGGGAAGACGACGCACTGCTGTACTACACCTCAGGGACGACCGGGCTGGCCAAAGGCGTCCTCCACAAACAGCGCTGGATCGCCGGTGTCGCGGCAACACAGAAGTACGCCGTGGATCTTCAGGACGGCGACCTGTACTGGTCGACCGGCGACCTCGGCTGGCTGACGGGTGCAATCAACACACTCGGTGCCTGGTTCTGGGGTGCGTCGCTGTTCACGTACGAGGGCGAGTTCGACACCGACGAGTGGGCCGACCTGCTCGACGAATACCCGATCAGCGTCCTGTTCTCGGTCCCGACGGCGTACCGGATGCTCCGAGAAAACGAAGAAGTGCTTGCCGATGTCGACCTCGATCTGCGTCATGCGCTCTCTATCGGCGAACCACTCAGCGCCGGCGTCGTCGAGTGGGGAAGACGAACTCGGCGTCACGATTCTCGACACATATGGGCAGACCGAGACCGGGAACATGATTATCAACAACTATCCCACGATGGAACTCAGGCCCGGATCGATGGGGAAACCACTCCCCGGAATCGAGGCCGATATCGTCGACCCACAGAGCGGTGAGGTCTTGGAACCCGGCGAAACGGGCGAGATCGCACAGCGGGGGGATTACCCGTGTTTCTTCGCCGAGTTCTGGAACAAGCCCGAGAAGACCCAGCGGGCATTTATCGACGGTCCAGACGGGAAATGGTATCTCTCGGGCGATCTGGCTCACAAAGACGAGAACGGCTATTTCTGGTTCGAGGGACGGGCAGACGACGTGATCCTTTCCTCCGGCTATCGCATCGGGCCGTTCGAGGTCGAGAGCTCGCTGGGCGAGCATGAAGCGGTCGCTGAGGCGGCCGTCGTTCCCAAGCCACACGAAGCGCGGGGCAACATCGTCAAGGCCTACGTTGTGCCGAGCGAGGACGCGGAGCCATCCGAGCCCCTCAAAGAAGACATCCAGAGCTACGTGAAAGAAGAGCTCTCAGCACACGAGTACCCACGCGAAATCGAGTTCCGCGAGGAACTGCCAAAAACCGTGACCGGGAAGATCCGCCGAACCGAACTGCACGACGACGCCGAAGCAGAAGCTGAAGTCGAACCCTGACATAAGTTATCAAGCACTACGAGTACAAACACATACACAACACCAATGAATTTCGAAGATACAGAGGAGCGTTCGATGATTCGGTCGACCGCAGCGGACGTGGCGGCCGAGTACGGACCGGAGTACTGGCGCGAGAAAGAGGAGGCAGGCGAGTTCGGAGAAGAATTCTGGGACGAACTGGCCGCGGCCGGCTTCCACGGCCTGCTGGTCCCGCCGGAGTACGAAGGGGCCGGGATGGGAATCCAGGAGATGGGGCTAGTCATGGAGACGCTCTGTGCCGAGGGCTGTGGCATGGCGGGCACCTGGTATCTGGTGCTCACCGCTGGTATGGCCGCTGCCGGTATCAAGGAGAGCGGAACAGAAGCGCAGAAACAGACCTACCTGCCGGACATCGCCAACGGCAAGCGAAACTTCTCTATCGGCATCACAGAGCCTGAAGCCGGGACGAACACGCTGAATGTCGCGACCCGTGCCGAGAAAGACGGTGACGAGTACGTGCTGAACGGGAACAAGGCCTGGATTACCTTCGCGGACCGGGCTGACAACATGATTCTCGTCACGCGCACGACCCCACGTGACGAGGTTGAGCGCGGGACTGACGGCATAAGCCTGTTCATCGTCGATATGGACGACCCCAACATCGACGTGTCCCCGATTCCCAAACACGGTATCAACTACTCGAAGTCCTGTGAAGTCTTCATCGAGGACGTTCGGGTCCCCGAGGAGAACCTCTTGGGCGAGGAAGACGATGGCTGGTGGACTCTGGTCGATATGCTGAACCCGGAACGCATCGGCTTTGCGGCCGCCGGAACCGGTATCGGCAAACTGGCCGCCGACACTGCTATCGAGTACGCTAGCGACCGGGAGGTGTTTGGCGCGCCCGTCGGGAGCCATCAGGCGGTCTCGTTCCCGATCACTAAGGCGTACGCCCGCATGGAAACAGCGGCACTCATGCGTGAGAAGGCGTCCTGGCTCTATGATCAGGGCGAGGAGTGTGGATACGAGACAAACGTCGCGAAGGCGACGGCCGTCAGTGCTGGTATCGAAGCAGTCAAACAATCGATGCAGGCGTTCGGCGGCTGGGGCTACGCGAAGGAGTACGACGTTGAGCGCTGGTGGCGTGAAATCAACCTGACACGGCTGGCCCCGGTTTCCCAGCAGATGGCGTACAACCATATCGGGCAGCACCTCGGCTTCCCCAGATCCTACTAATGTTCGAGAAAGTCCTTGTCGCAAACCGCGGCGAAATCGCGGTTCGTGTGATGGCTGCGTGTGAAGAGTTGGGTATCGAAACGGTCGCCGTCTACAGTGACGCCGACCGCAACGCCGGCCACGTCGAGTACGCCGATGACGCATACCACGTCGGCCCGGCACCTGCAAGCGAGTCGTATCTCGACCAGACCGCTATCCTCGATGTCGCTGAGCGAGCCGGGGCCGACGCAATTCATCCGGGGTACGGCTTCCTCGCGGAAAACGCCGAGTTCGCTACCCGCGTTGAGGATACCGACGGAATCACGTGGGTCGGCCCGCCAAGCGACGCGATGGAGACGCTGGGTGAAAAGACGAAAGCCCGGACAGTGATGCAGGAGGCTGGCGTCCCGGTCGTCCCTGGCACGACGGATCTGGTCGACGAGCCGGATGAAGTACGGGAATTGGGCGCAGAGTACGGCTACCCCATCGCGATAAAGGCCGAGGGCGGCGGTGGCGGTCGCGGCATGAAGATCGTCCGGAGCGAGGCCGAAGTCGCGGAAGCGCTCAAAAGCGCAAAACGCGAGGGGGAAGCGTATTTCGGCAACGACTCGGTGTACGTCGAAAAGTACCTCGAAGCCCCAAAACACGTCGAAGTGCAGGTGCTTGCGGACGAACACGGCAATGTCCGTCACCTCGGCGAGCGCGACTGCTCGCTGCAACGTCGCCACCAGAAGGTCATCGAGGAAGCCCCGAGTCCGGCGCTCGATGCCGAACTACGTACGGAGATCGGGGAGGCCGCCAGACGCGGTGTCAGTGAAGCCGGGTACACGAACGCCGGCACCGTAGAGTTCCTCGTCGAAGACGGGGAGTTCTATTTCATGGAGGTGAACACCCGAATCCAGGTCGAACACACCGTCACCGAAGCTGTGACCGGGATCGATATCGTTCGCTGGCAGCTCCGGGTCGCTGCGGGCGAGCAACTGGCCTTCACACAGGACGACGTGTCGATAGACGGGCACGCCGTCGAGTACCGAATCAACGCGGAGAACCCGGCGGAGGACTTCGCGCCGACGCCGGGACCGCTGACGACGTACGCGCCGCCAAGCAGTATCGGTGTCCGGCTCGACCACGCGGTCTCCCAGGGCGACGATATCGGGGGCGACTACGATTCGATGATCGCGAAGCTCATCGTCGCCGGTGAGGACCGGGAGCACTGTCTGGACCGGTCGGGGCGTGCGCTCGACCATTTCACTGTCGAGGGGGTCCATACGACCATCCCGTTCCATCTGTTGATGCTTGATGACGACACCTTCCGCGCCGGAACGCACACGACAAAATACCTCGATCAGAAACTCGCCGACGAGGCCCTTGACGAGGCTGTTGCACGATGGGGGACCGACGAGGTCGGCGGCGACGCCTCGGCGGCGTCGACGGATGAAATCGCTGTCGAAGTCGATGGGAAGCGCTTCGATGTGGTCGTTACGGACGGCCTACCCCGCGTATCCCGTGATGGCAACGCCAGTGGCGGCTCCGGCAGTAACGCTTCGGGCGGCAACTCATCCGGTGGCGGCACGGTGGACGTGACCACGTCGGGTGCAATTACGGCTGAGATGCAGGGAACCATTCTCTCGACCGAAGTCGCGCCCGGTGACAATATCGCTGCGGGCGATGTCGTCTGCGTGCTGGAGGCGATGAAAATGGAAAACGACGTGGTGGCATCCACGGGCGGCACTGTCGCGTCCGTCCCGATTGCGGAGGGCGACTCCGTAGACATGGGTGACACCCTGGTTGTACTGGAGGAGTAAGTATGCAAGTCAGAATTTCAGACGACGCGACCGAATCGGAAGCACAGGCCATTGCCGAGGCGCTGGCGACACACTTCGAGGATGACATTACCATCGTCGTCGACAGCGGCGAAGCAGTCAGCAGTGCCACGTACGACAGCGCTCGACGGGACGAAGCCACAGAACAAGTCGAAGACGACCTTGGTCCGACTGAACGCGAAGAGACCCTGCGCGAGGAGATTGAAGATATCCTCGAAGGCGGGCCGGAAAAGTACAAAGACCAGTTGCCTGAGGAGGGCAAGCTGTTTGTCCGGGACCGTATCGACCTGTGGTTCGGTGACGATTTCCTGTTCGAGGACGGGAAATTTGCGGAGTTCGACGCCGACGACCAGCTCCCAGCTGACGGGCTCATCACGGGGGCCGCGGAGTTCGAGGGCCGTGACCTGCATTTCATGGCCAACGATTACACGGTCAAACGCGGCAGCATGGCCGCAAAGGGTGTCGAGAAGTTCCTCCGGATGCAACAGCGGGCACTGAAAACCGGGCGACCGGTGCTGTATCTGATGGACTCCTCGGGCGGCCGTATCGACCAGCAGACGGGCTTTTTCGCCAACCGCGAAGGGATCGGGAAGTTCTACTACAACCACTCGATGCTCTCTGGGCGAGTCCCACAGATCTGTGTGCTGTACGGTCCCTGTATCGCCGGCGCGGCCTACACGCCAGTTTTCGCGGATTTCACCGTTATGGTCCGGGATATGAGTGCCATGGCGATCGCCAGCCCCCGGATGGTCGAAATGGTTACGGGCGAAGAGATCAGCCTCGAAGAGCTCGGCGGCCCTGACGTACACGCACAGCACTCCGGGAGTGCGGACCTCATCGCCGACGACGAGGAACACGCCCGCGAACTCGTCGCGAAACTCATTGGCTATCTGCCCGACAACGCTGACGAGGACCCACCACAGACCAGCGGGACGGCCCCGAAGCGTTCGCCGGAGGGTATCGATTCCGTCGTCCCGGAGAAACCCAACAAGGGCTACGATATGTTCGACGTGATCGAGCGGGTCGTCGATGCCGGATCGACGCTCGAACTCCGGCCCGAGTACGGCAGGGAGATCATCACGTCGTTTGCCCGGATAGACGGCCGTCCGGTTGGAGTCATCGCCAATCAGCCAGCCCAGCGAGCGGGGGCCATCTTCCCGGATGCGGCGGAGAAAGCCGCCCAGTTCATCTGGACCTGTGACGCCTACAACATCCCGCTGTTGTACCTCTGTGACACGCCAGGGTTCATGGCCGGGTCAGGCGTCGAGAAGGAGGGCATCCTCGAACAGGGCAAGAAGATGATCTACGCCACGTCTTCGGCGACAGTACCCAAGCAGTCCGTCGTTGTCAGGAAAGCCTACGGTGCGGGTATTTACGCGATGTCCGGTCCCGCGTACGACCCCGAGTCGACGATCGGCCTTCCGAGCGGGGAAATCGCAATCATGGGTCCCGAAGCGGCTATCAACGCCGTCTACGCCCGGAAGCTCTCCGAGATCGATGACGAGGACGAACGACAGCAAAAAGAGCAGGAACTCCGCGAAGCCTACCGTGAGGATATCGACATTCATCGAATGGCCAGCGAAGTTGTCGTTGACGACATTGTCCCGCCAAGCGACCTCAGAACGGAACTGGTGAACCGGTTCGCGTTCTACGAAACCGTCGAGAAAGACCTCCCGGACAAGAAACACGGAACCATCCTCTGAGCTATGTCAGGACTATACTACGAAGAGTTCGAGGTCGGTGAGACCATCGAACACGAGAAGCGCCGCACGATCAGCGAGCGCGACAATCAGCAGTTCTGCGATATGACGATGAACCAGCAACCGTTGCATCTGGACGCCGAGTTCGCGGCCGAGACGGAGTTCGGCGAGCGACTGGTCAACGGGCTCTACACGATGAGTTTAGCGGTCGGTCTGACCATTCCGGAAACGACCGACGGCACTATTGTCGCGAACCTCTCCTACGACAACGTCGAGCATCCGAACCCAGTGTTTCACGGCGATACCATCCGCGTGCAGTCGACTGTGACCGACAAACGCGAGACCAGCGACGGTGACCGTGGCATCGTTACGATGCACGTCGAGGTGTTCAAACTCACAGATGCGGACGACACCCTCGTCTGTGAGTTCGACCGCACCGTGCTGTCACTGCGACGCGATACTGCCGAGTGACGCCGGGACCGTTTGACGGACGAAGCGGAGGTCCCAGTCACCTATTCTGGGACACCGATGACCCATCGCCATCGTTGCTCGAACGTGCCATCGAGAGAGCTGAGGAGTTCACGGGCTCGCATAACCCGTTCTTCGGTGTCGAGTTTCGGATAGAGTCGTGCGGCCATCGCGGGAATCGCGTGGAACAACCTGATATTTTCGGCACTCGTCGAAAACTGCCACGTTCCTGTCGTCGTCGAGAACTCACCCGCGAGGGCGTCTTGGAGAGCCGATGTCTCGGCCGGGGAGCGTGACTCGCGCTCGAACTGTTCGAACACGTCCGTGCCGTCAGGACGGAACCAGCCCAGTGGTGCGACGGCCCCGACCACCCCGCCAGACCGGAGCACTCTGGCGGCTTCCCGTACTGCAGTCGCTGGGTCAGGGACCAGAAAGAGGGAGGCAGTAAACGCGACGCCGTCGACCGACCGGTCGCTGAGCGGCAGGTGGTCGAAATCGGCTTGCAGTCGGGCCGTGGACTCGATTTCCTGCAGCATCTCACGGCTGATGTCGAGTGCAATAGTATCCGCTGCCGTCTCGGCGAAAACGCGCGTGCTCACGCCAGTTCCTGCGCCCGCATCGAGTACTGTCCCGAGTCCGCTGTCAGTACGAGCGTTCATCTCAGCAGCGAGCAGACGAGCGAGCGAGGTGAACCGATTGGTCCGCCGCTCGTAGGTCGCGTAGGCGTCGACGCTGGCATCGAAGTTCTGCCGGACGACGTCTTTCATACACGACAGCACTGGCAGGTCCCCGATAGGTGTTGCCGTTGGCTACCGCTGACCGGCCTCGCGAGCACGTTCGAGGACACGCTCCGCCTGTGCGATGAGCGGTGCGTCGATCATCTCTCCGTCGACCTCGAAAACGCCGGCATCTGTCTCGTCAGCGGCCGTGACGACGCGTTCGGCCCATGCGATATCCTCGTCACTGGGGGTGAACGCGTCGTTGATGACCGCGACCTGATCCGGGTGGATCGCCATCTTCCCGTCGTACCCGAGCTGGGCAGCGAACTCAGTTGCGTCACGGAGGCCATCCAGATCGCCGTAGTCCGGGTAGATCGTGTCGATTGCGTCGATTCCCGCGGCACTGGCCGCAACGACGACCCGCTGGCGTGCGTAGAGTACCTCCCGCCCATCGCTGGTCCGACTGGCACCGATGTCGGCCGCGAGGTCTTCGGCTCCGAACAGGAGCGCATCGGTGGAATCAGCGGCTGCAATCTCAGCCGCGTGGAGGACGCCAGCGGCTGATTCGACCAGCGCAAGCACCGGGAGATCCGCGCTGTATTCATCGAGGAGCCGTCCTAATGCTGAGATGTCGTCAGCGGAACTGGCCTTCGGGAGCATCACACTGTCGGGACTGGTGTCTGTCAGTATCGCAGCGAGGTCGGCTGTGGCACTTACTCCTACTGGGTTGATACGAACGCAGATGTGGCTGTCCGAACTGACAGTCGAGAGTACCGACTGAACTGATTCACGCGCCCGCTCTTTATCGGCCGGTGCAACCGCATCCTCGAGGTCGAAGACGACGACATCAGCGTCGCCATCGGCCGCTTTCCGGATCAACTCCGCATTGTCACCCGGTGCAAACAGAACACTGCGACGAACCATAGCCGTGCCTTCACCCCCCAGCAGTAAGATGGTAGGGGATCGATGCCCGGCTACTCCCCAAGTGACCGTGCATCTGCCGACCCGTTCGCCTGTCGCAGTCAGCACTGACTCTTCTCGAATCAGCTATTTGTGTCACGATTCCATCCACTCTAGCGGGTCTGCTGCACGGCACAAACAGCATGGATTTTTATGACACTGGGTAAAATCTCTCTCTGTGACAACCGACCTCCCTGGTGTCGACGACAGGCAACTGTTCGACACGCACGCGCACCAACCGACCAGTGAGTTCCTCCACGACGCCGGCGGCGAAATGATGCAAGACGCCGCCGACCGGTTCGGCACTGACTTGGAGACGTGGGACTACGAGGAAATGCTCGCGGAGTACCACGAGGCGGGTGTCGGTGGCGCTGTCCTGCTTGGCTGGGACGCGGAGACGAACACCGGGAACCCACCCGTCCCGAACGACTACGTCGCCGAGGTTCGGGACGAGTATTCCGACTTCTTCGTCGGGTTCGGGAGCGTCGACCCACTGAAAGACGACTGCGTGCAGGAGGCGATCCGGTGCGTCGAGGATCTGGACCTTTCGGGGTTCAAGTTCCAGCAGATTGCACAGGGCTTTGACCCCTCGGACGAACGCCACGACCATCTGTGGAGTACCATCGAAGACCTCGGCGTCCCTGTTGTCTTCCACGGTGGGAACTCGACACTGGGGGCCTGTAGCGCCGGCGGCCGCGGCCTGAAAGTCAAGTACGGCAACCCGATGCTTATCGACGACGTGGCTGCTGCACATCCGGACCTTGACATCCTTATCGCCCATCCCGCCTTCCCCTGGGAGAAAGAGCAGTTGGCGATCTGTCAGCAGAAGGGCAACGTGTACATGGACCTCTCCGGCTGGGTGCCGAAGTATATCGACGATCAGGTACTCCATTATGCCGGCACGGTCCTCAAAGACAAGGTGATGTTCGGCACCGATTATCCGATGATTGACCCCGAAACGTGGCTCGAATCGTTCGCTCGCGACACTGATTTTGATACGGATGTCCAGCGGAAGATTCTGTTCGAAAACGCGCAGGAGTTTTTCGACCGCTAGTCGAAATCCGGGGTCCGTCCATCAAGAAACGCCTCGACACCACGCGAATGTGCTGGCGTATCGTAGGCCAGTGACTGGATGCGTGCTTCTCGACGCAGCCCGGTTTCTAGGGGCTGGCCAATGTTGTCGTGGATCGCTTCCTTCGCCAGCCCGAGGTTCTCCGTCGGCTGTGCCCGAAGCGTTTCGAGCAGGTCAGTTGTCCGTGCATCGAGTTCGGCCGGGTCGACAGCCTCGTTGATCAGATCCATTTCAGCGGCGCTCTCGGCATCGATCAGCTTCCCGGTGAACGCAAGCTCTTTCGTTTTCCTGAGACCGATCAGCCGGGGGAGGATGGCAGTTGCGCCCATGTCAGGCACGAGCCCGACGCTGATGAACGACGCACCGAACCGCGCGGATCTGGCGGCGTACGCGAAATCGGCAACAGCCACCAGCGACAGCCCGGCACCGACTGCATCACCGTTAACCTTCGCGACGACAGGCACGGGTGCCGAGAGGATATTGCTGGCGACCCGGCCCAGTGTTGTCCGGACTCGCTCGTAGGCTTCGGTTGTCGTCTCCTCACGCTTGCTCATCGCCTCGATATCCCCGCCGGCACTGAACGCATCACCGTCTCCAGTGAGGAGGACGGCGTCGTGTGTCGCCGGGTCGAGGTCGTCGAGCGCATCGGCTAACTCAGCTGCGACCGCCCCGGTCATCGCGTTTTTTACATCGGGACGATCGAATACGATCCGTCGAACAACGCCGTCTTCAATGCGCATGGTCGTACTCAGACGCGCGGGTACTTTACTCTCCGTCGTCGCTCGAACGGTCGTCGCCGTTACTCACCGCTGTCGCTTGAAAGGCCATCGCCGCTACTCTCCGCCGTCGCCTGGAGGGCCGTCGCCGACGCCGCCGAACAGCTGTGTGAACAACGAATGCTGTGCGCGGTGGAGTCGTTCGAGGAATGCAGACTTACTGATACCGAGTTCGGAAGCAACTTCGCTCGCAGTCGTCTGTCGTGGGACGACAAAGTAGCCCATCTCGACTGCGTATCGAAGACTCTCCTCCTGTGCCGGGGTCAGGTCCCACTGCTGTGCGATAGATGCGTCTTCTGTCGCACGCAGTGCGTACACCCGCTGTAGTTTCACACCGACAGTTTCACCGGCAGTCTCCATGACCGTCTGAAGAATCTCGTGGCCCACCACAGCGCCAGTTAAAATCGCGTTTCCGTCCCGATACGTTAGCGATTCTACCATGAAGCCTGCGCTGATAAGTTTATGGACGACACACTGCTGGAGCGACAGACACCGGTAGTTGTACCGACCCTCGGTAACTGACTGGTAGAGATAGCGGATCCGGTCATCCCCGTCGAGGTAGTCCCTGAGGTCGTCGCTCGCCTGTGCGCTGAACCGCAACAATACGTTACGGTCAGCCCGGAGGAGTGGCGGGGCCGCCTCGATGGGCGTGCCAGTGGCACTACTCGCATCTGCCAGTGGGCAGTCGTCACCCTCGATGCGAAATTCGACCATCAGACACTCCTCTATCATTACCTCGTATGTGTGCGAACGCCTTTATAAAACCCGTCTATATAGGGGCAAATTAGTAAGAACATTCCTCACGATTTATGAAATACATATGAACGTTGACGAAGTCAAAGCTCGCGCTGGACCCCGGGAATTCAGCCCGAAAGACGACCTTCCCGAGGAGTATCGGAAGGCAGCCACGCGGATGCTTGAATTCCACGCCAACAGCGAGATTATGGGGGCGTACCTCGAACGGCCCTTCATCAGAAAAGCCCCAAGTATCGAGCGAAAGATGGCCTTCAGCGCGAAGGTGCAGGACGAAATCGGACACGGACAGATGCTCTATCGAGCGGCGGAGTCGCTCGGGATCAAGACCCGCGACGAGATGCTCGACGATCTGGCGAACGGGGACGGAAAGTTCCTGAACTGCTTCCATTACCCGATGGAGAGCTACGTCGAGACGCCGATGATCGCCTTCTTCGTCGACGGGGCCGCAATGCGTCGTCAGGCAACCCTGAAAAAGTCTAGCTGGGAGCCATACGCCCACGCGATGGACAAGATCTGCTTCGAAGAGGGGATGCACGTCAAGCACGGTGAGTCGATCCTCCGCGAACTGATGAACGGCTCCCGGAAGGAACAGCGCATGACTCAGGAGGCCTTCGAGGAGTGGTGGCCACGAATCCTGCAGTTCTTCGGCCCGACCGACGACCAGAGCACCCATCACGACTTCGCCGCAGAAGTCGGGCTGAAGACGTGTACGAACGACGAACTTCGAAACGCGTTCCTCAACACGTACATCCCGAAGGCCAAGAAATACGGGCTGGAGATGCCCGATGAGCCACGCATCCGGGACAACGGTGACGGGACCTATGAGGTCGTTGAGGATGATCTTGACTGGGACGAGTTCTTTACTGTCTCACAAAACGAATACGATGGCAGCATTGAGCAGATTTCTGGCCGCCGGCAGGCTCAGGAAGCGGTTCAGTGGGTCCGGGACATGATGGACGACCAGACGACGACGAACAGCGGCCCGCAGTCACAGGCAGCGGACTGAGAACAATGATCTGGGAAGTATTCCGACAACAGAGTCCGGACACAGATTTCGTTCACTGCCGGGACGTCCACGCACCCGACCGGGAGATGGCGAAACAGTTCTCGGTCATCCAGCATGGACGGCGGAAGCCAACCCATGCACTCTGGGTTGCCCCGCAGGAGAAAATCACGCAGGTCGATCCCGACGCAGAGCGCCATGACGAGAGCGGAGACGGCGCCGAGAAACCGTGGGCCGTCTTCCGGCAGGACAAGCCTGGGGGGTATCACACGCACTGCGGTGATGTCGACGCTGCCAGCGCTGCCGACGCAGAAGCGACGGCGATCGCGGCGTTCACTGACGACGATCCGAACAGTCTCTGGGTCGTCCAGCACCAGTACATCGGCGAAGTCACAGCGGATGACGTAACGTTCGGTGGGACGACCAACAAGTCCTATCGGTTCGCACAGACGTACAACGTCAACCCGGCTGCTGAGGAGGTCGAAGCCTCCGAGTCTGAGCAGATCGAAGCGGAGAAACAGCGAGGTGAAATCTAATGGCAACAACAGAATCCGACCTCGGCGGTCCAACTGACCTTTCTGAGGAAGAACAGCGCGCAGTCGAGGCACAGCTGCTCCGGCTCGCTGACGACGAGTTGGTTCAGGCCGAACGTTACACGTTCTGGCAGGTGCGCGCACCGACACTGGAATCGGACCTCTCGATATCGAACAACGCACAGGACGAGCTGGGCCATGCACGGCTGTGGTACGATGCAGTGCAGCAACTGGGCTATTCCGAGGAATCGCTGATTTACGAGGGCGATCCCAGCGACTTCCAGCACAGTACGTTCGTTGAGCTACCGTTTGCGGAAGGCGACTGGGCTGACGCCATCGTCAGAGCGTACCTCTACGACGTTGCTGAAGACATCCGCCTCTCCGCGCTTGAGGACTCATCATACGAGATCATCCGGAACAGAACAAGCCGCATCCAGGGCGAGGAAGGCTATCATCTCGAACATGCCGAGAGCTGGCTAGACCGGATGGCACTGGACGAGGAAGCCAGCGAACGCGTCCAGGCGGCTATCGATGAACTCTATCCATACGCCCTCACGCTGTTCGAGCCCGTCGGCGACGTGGAGGCCGACATCGACCGGCTGGGCATCCGAACGATGACCCTCGACGAGATGCGTGCCGAGTGGGAGACTCGCGTCGAATCGTTCCTGACCGAACTGGGATTCGACGTGCCAACCGATGCTGCCCCCGCAACCCCGACGGGCCGGGACAACGAACACACTGACCACTGGCACGACCTGCACGAACAAATGACCTCCAGCTACCGGAATCTGGGACGCGACAAAGCGACGCTGATAATGGCGGACGACGATGAGTAGCGACTACGACCGGCCACGCGCAGACGCTGATGCCACCGCGTGTTCGTACACTGACTACGAGACCAAAGACCATGCGGCGGACGACGTGCCAGCCACGGGCGAAGACGCCGACGGCATCGAACGCGACGTGTGGGCGGCGCTGTATCAGGTCGAGGACCCGGAGATGCCGGTCAGCATTGTCGACCTGGGCCTCATATACGGCCTCGACGTGTCCGACGGCGAAGTCACGGTTGACATGACCCTCACCTACAGCGGCTGTCCGGCACGCGAAATCATCCTTGAGGAGGTCGAAGACGCCGCCGAGAGTGTCGACGGAATCGAGACCGCGTCGGTCCGACTGGTCTGGGCCCCGGACTGGTCGATTGATCTGGTCACCGAACAGGGCAAAGAAGCGCTGCGTGACTTCGGGATGAGTTTCGACGGATGAGTGAGCCGGACCCCAGCGTTACGACCAGCGGTGAACAGACAGGCGCGGAGTGCCCATACTGTGGCTCGACCGACACCGAACGGAAGCATCCACGCGGGCCGTCACGGTGTCAGTCGATCCATTACTGCAACGAGTGCCTGCAGCAGTTCAAGAAGTTCGAGTAAGCTGTTATTACTCGCTAGTTCTGGCGTCGCATTTCATACCGTGAAACAGAGCGTCGGTTCCATTGATGGCACTTGACTGGCGGCGTGACCACGGCGCGTCAGCGGGAGCTTCAGCCTAGATTGATGTGGACGTTTTTCACCTCGGTGTAGCTCTCGATGGCCTGCTCGCCCTGTGCGCGACCGTGACCGCTCTGTTTCGTGCCACCGAAGGGGGTCTGTGGCCACGTGTTGGGCGTTTCGTTGACCATCACCATCCCGTAGTCCAGTTTGTCCGTGACGGTGTGAGCGCGAGTCAGATCGTTTGTCCAGACACAGGCGGTGAGGCCGAACGGCGAGTCGTTCGCAACGTCAATGGCCGCTTCCTCGTCGCTAACTTCGATTGCAGTGAGAACGGGACCGAAGATTTCCTCCTGTGCAATCGTCATCTCGTTGTCCACGTCGGCAAAGACGGTCGGCTCGACGAAGTGGCCGGTTTCTTTGTCCGCAGGAACGCCACCGCCGGCCACAACAGTCGCCCCCTCTTCCTTACCGGTCTGGATATAATCGAGAATCTCCTGTTGCTGGCCTGCGCTGACGACCGGTCCCATCTGGCCATCGTCGTCGATACCGCCGCCAAGCGAGATGTTTTCGGCGATCTCAACCATTCGGGAGACCATCTCGTCGTAGACGTCTTCGTGGACAACAATACGCGAGTTCGCCCAGCACATCTGCCCAGCGTTCATGAAAATCCCGTACTGGATGCCACGGGCAGCGGCATCGAGGTCAGCGTCGGGGAACACGACTGCCGGACCTTTCCCGCCGAGTTCGAGTGTTACGTCGGCGACTGCATCGGCAGCAGTGCGCTGGACCGTCTTTCCGACACCGGTACTCCCGGTGAAAGTGACGTGATCGACGCCCTCGTGTCCGGTGAGTGCGTCGCCGGCCTCGGAGCCCTTCCCGGGAACGACGTTGACGACGCCATCCGGAAGACCCGCTTCTTCGGCGGCTTTTGCGTAGTACAGCGCCGACAGCGGCGTCATAGCGGACGGTTTGAGGATAACGCTGTTTCCTGTTGCTAGCGCTGGAGCCAGCCCGCGGCCGGCAAGCTGGAATGGATAGTTCCACGGCGCGATGTGTGCGGTCACGCCGACCGGCTCACGAGTGGTGTAATTGAGCCGGCCGTTCTCGACAGGAATCTCGTCACCGCGAATCTTGTCCGTCCAGCCGGCGTAATGGCGGAACGTGTCGGTGACCATGTCGATTTCTAGCCCGGCTTCGAACGGCGTTTTCCCGTTGTCGTGGGACTCAACCATGGACAGTTCGTCTTTCATCTCCTCGATGGCGTCGGCCATCGCATGGATCTTTTCTCGGCGCGTTCCGGGGTCCATCGTCGCCCACTCGGAACCGTCTTCGACGGCCGACTGTGCCGCCTGCACCGCGTCATCGATATCGGACGCCTCGGCCTTCTGTACCGATGCGTAGGGCTGTTCAGTCGCTGGGTCCTCCGTCTCAATACTGTCGCCGTTGGTCGCTTCTCGCCATTCTCCGCCGATATACAGGTCTGTCGGGCCGGTGTACTCCATTGCAATAACAGAGGGAGTGCGCGGCGTCTTAGTTGTTATTATTGATTATTAATGTCTGGACGACGAGAACGTTGTCTTCAAGCTTTAAGCCGCAAAATCGAGACGCTACCCGCTACCGATGCATCGCTTTCGGACGCGTCAGTGTACTCACTCGCGTTTCTTGATCAGGAACTTCATATCGCCCTTGAAGACGACGGTCCCGTCCTGGTTTTCCATTTCAGTGTCGAGGACGACTAGCCCGGCGTCGTCGCGCCCGACTTCTTTGGTGTTGTCAACGACAATCTCCAGTTGGAGTGTGTCGCCGATGTGGACCGGATTCGGGAGGTCCATGTAGTTCATCCCGAGGAACGCGAATGCGGTCCGCTCGACGATCCCGGTCCGGTAGACGAAGCCGGTCGCCTGCACGAACGTCATTGGGCCGTGTGCGATCCGCTCACCGAACTCCTGTTCTTCCGCGTATTCCTTGTTCGTATGCAGCTCTGTCCAGTCTCCTGACAAAGCAGAGTGCATGACGAAATCGGACTCGGTAACCGTCCGGCCAACACTGATAAAATCCTGTCCCTCTTCGAAGTCCTCGAAGTGGTGTGGCTCGTAGCTGTATGCCATAGTTTTTCATCTAATAGCAGCCATTTATATTTTTACGCTCCGTTGACAGCAGCAGTGACCGGTATATATTTATTATTAGTGATAGAACCACGACCCGTATGTCCGGTGTCGCCGACGAAGTCAGAGAGCGTATCGAATCGGACGCGTACTGTGAAACCCTGGGTATCGACGTCGTTGAAGTTGACTCGGGGTACGCCCAGACTGAACTGACGATTACCGAGGAGCTGCTGAACTTTCATGGGACACCCCATGGCGGGGCAATCTACTCACTTGCCGATGCGGCGTTCGCCGCGGCGTCGAATTCCCATGGCGAGGCGGCGGTTGCACTGGAGACCAACATCTCGTATTTAGACGCCGTCGACACCGGTGAGACGTTGTCTGCGACCGCTGAAGAAACACATCTCGCGGACAGCACCGCGGAGTACGAGGTAACGGTGACTGCACAGGATGGCGAGCGCATCGCGACGTTTCGTGGACGAGTCTACCGGCCCTGACAGTCAGTCACGGTGGTCGTAAACGCGTTTTACTTTGCCGACCTGCGTTCGTTCGATGCTACCGGGCGCAACGAGTTCGAGTTCGTCCGGGGTGAACGCGAGCACGTTTTCCAGGCGCTCGATGATTTCGTCTTCCAGCGCTTTATCGCCCGGCCCTTGCTCTGCAGTCCGTTCGATGGTGAGTTCCAGGATGTCGAGGTTGTCCTCTCTGTAGAGGTCGATCCGGTAATGCGGAGCAACGCCGTCGATATCCAATACGGCGTGTTCGATTTCGCTGGGATAGAGGTTCACGCCACGGACAATGAGGAGGTCGTCTGTCCGACCGGTGACGTTGTCCATCCGTACCATCGTCCGTCCACACGCGCACTCGTCGTAATTCAGCGTCGTGAGGTCGCCCGTTCGGTACCGGAAGACCGGCAACGCTTCCTTGGTGAGTGTTGTCAGAACGAGTTCACCCTCTTCGCCCTCCTCGACCGGTTCTTTCGTGTGTGGGTCGATGACTTCCGGGTAGAAGTGGTCCTCCCAGATGTGAAGCCCGTCCTGCGCTTCGTGACATTCACACGAGACGCCGGGACCGATGATCTCCGAGAGCCCGTAAACATCGATGCCGTCGACACCCAGCCGATCTTCGATTTCTGCCCGCATCGGATCGGTACACGGTTCCGCTCCGAAGATAATCGTCGAGATAGGCAGGTCGCTGGGGTCGTGTCCCATTTCCTCGGCCGTTTCGGCGAGGTACAGCGCATACGACGGGGTGCATGTGAACACATCGCTCTCCAGGTCGGTCATCAGCTCGACCTGTCGCTGGGTCTGGCCGCTCCCGATAGGGATAACTGTGGCCCCCAGCTCCTCGGCTCCGTCGTGGAGTCCCAATCCGCCGGTGAACAGTCCGTATCCGTAGGCGTTCTGGACGGTGTCGCCCGGTTCGGTCCCGCTCGCAGCCAGCGAACGTGCAACGACTTCACTCCAGTTGTCGAGGTCGTCATCCGTGTAGGAGACGATTTTCGGCTTCCCGGTCGTCCCGGACGACGCGTGGATCCGGGCGACCTCCTCATCGTCTACGGCGAACAGGCCGTCGGGGTACTCGTCGCGGAAATCCTCTTTCGTCGTCATCGGCAGTTTCGTGATGTCGTCGATACTCTGGATGTCTTGGGGCGAGACGCTCGCCTCGTCGAGCTTCTCCCGGTAAAACGGGACGTTCTCGTAGGCATGTGTGACAATTTCTTGCAATCGGTCAGTTTGCAACGCACGCAGCTCTGTCCGGTCAGACGCCTCCAGTGGCTTGTACACCATCTTCAATGATAGAGTTGAATGTTAGTGATAAAATGGTTTGGGATTGGTCACTGCGCCGCCAGTTGCGCGCTTGGCCTGTGGTTGTCAGCAAACGATGCAAAGCTATTTTTCAGTACCCTCAGAGTTCCATGTATGCGGGATGCGTATCTCATCGGCGCAGGGCAAACGCCGTTTGGCTCAATGCCCGAAGAGAGTTACAGATCACTGTTCGACCACGCAGTCAGTGAAGCCTTCGACAGTGTCGACCACGGTATCGACACGGAAGCGATAGATGAAGCGGTCGTTGGCTCACTCGGCGTGGGCGGTCGACAACTCGGTCTCTCGGGACCGGCAGCAACCGAACACGCCGGGCTGCACGGCGTCCCCAGCGTGCGCGTTGAAAACGCCTGTGCCGCGTCGGGCTACGCCGTCCGACAGGCAGTGCAGGCGGTCAAAAGCGGGATGGCCGACGTGGCGCTGGCTGGTGGCGTCGAAGTCATGACAGACATGAGCAGCGATGTGACGAAGTACTGGCTCGGTGTCTCCGGCGAAACAGAGTGGGAGCGGCTGACCGGGACAACATTTTCTGGCGTTTACGCACAGATGGCAAGTGCGTATCTACGGGAGTACGGGGCCAGTGAGGAGCACCTCTCGATGGTAGCGGTCAAGAACCATCGAAACGGCGCAAAGAACCCGAAGGCCCATCTAGGCTTCGAGTGTTCTCTCGAAGACGCCGTCGACGCCCCAGTTGTCGCAGACCCGCTGAACCTCTATCACTGCTGTCCGACCTCTGACGGCGCGGCGGTCGCACTCGTCGCCAGTGAGGATGTCGTCGAGCAGTACACTGACGATCCGATCCGGGTCGCTGGAGTCGGCGCAGCCAGCGACCGGGTCGGTCTGTTCCAGCGGGACAGCTACACTTCAATTTCTGCCTCGGAAATGGCCGCAGACACAGCCTATGACCGTGCCGGGGTCGGCCCTGACGACCTTGACTTCGCAGAGGTCCATGACTGCTTCACGATCGCCGAACTGCTTGCATACGAGGACCTCGGGTTCTGTGACCGCGGCGAGGCCCCACAGTTACTTGAACAGGGAACGACCGAAGCCGACGGAGCCATGCCGGTCAATCTCTCCGGCGGGCTGAAATCGAAGGGCCACCCCATCGGCGCAACCGGTGCCGGACAGATCGTCGAGGCGTTCAAACAACTCACCGGTGGCGCCGCGGACCGGCAGCTAGCGGCCCCGAAGTACGGGCTCACGCACAATGTGGGTGGGAGCGGCGGTAGCGCCGTTGTCCACATTCTCGAACGGGAGGCTGCACAATGACTGCGTCGGGGCTCGCGGCCATCGGCGCGTACGCACCTCGCCTGCGGATCGACGCCGCGGAGTTCGAAGCCGCGTGGGGTCGGTTCGATGCAGCAGGGATCGACGAGAAGGCGGTCCCCGACGCCGACGAGGACGCCGTCACGATGGGTGTCGAAGCGGCCCGCCGTGCGCTCACTGCGGCCGACGCGTCCGGCACGGATGTCGCGCATCTGGCCTTCGCGACGACGACACCGCCGATGGCCGAAGAGGACCTTGCAGCGAGACTCTGCAGTATTCTCAACGTCCCCGAGAATGCAAAGACGCAGACGATAACTGGCTCCACGCACGCCGGTGCGCAAGCACTGGACGCAACCATGGACGGTGGGCCGTTCGGTGACGACATCGGCCTCGTCATCATCAGCGACTGTCCGCGGGGCGATCCTGACAGCGGGGTTGAACACGCCGCCGGTGCTGGGAGTGTCGCGCTCGTTGTCGACGACGACGGTCCCGGAACTGTACTTGAGCGGGCATCACACACGGAGGCGTACCCCGGAACGCGTTTCAGAACCGGCGGGGACGACCGGACGACCGGTCTGGGCGTTACGCAGTACGACCGCGAGGCGTTCACGACCACACTCGGCAGTGCGGCGGACAGACTGGACGTGTCGACAGAGACAGTCGATGCGGCAGCAGTCCAGTCACCGGACGGAAAACTCCCGTATCGGACAACGGGTGCGCTCGGGGTTGACGCAGAGACTATCGCCGCCGCGGACACAGTCAGTACGCTCGGGGACACCGGCGCGGCAAGCGCATTTCTCGGGGCGGCAACAGCGTTTGCAGACGACGCCGAACGCGTGCTGATTGCTGCATACGGAAGCGGCGCGAGTGCGACGCTGTTCGTCGCCACTGGTCCCGTTCCGGTTGAAACCGCGCTGGACGGTACTGTCTCCCTGTCCTACGCCGAGTACCTCAGGCGGCGTGGCGAGATTACGCGCGACGAACCCGAAGGTGGCGGAGCCTACGTTAGCGTCCCGTCCTGGCAGCGGACGATTCCGCAACGCCATCGGCTCGTCGCCGGCCGGTGTTCCGCGTGTGGGGCGTTGAACTTCCCGCCGACCGGGGCCTGTACGGACTGTCACGAGCGCACCAGTGATTTCGAGGCTGTCGAACTACCTGGGACAGGGACGGTCGAGGCAGTGACGACTATCGAACAGGGCGGTGCGCCACCGGAGTTCGTCGCCCAGCAGTCCAGAAGCGGTCAGTTCGATAGTGCTATCGTCGCACTCGATAGTCAATCGGGCGAGCAGACCGTGAGCGCCCCTGCACAGGTGCTTGACACAACAGCCGAAGTCACGATAGGCACACCTGTCGTGCTGACGACGCGGCGCATCTACACGCAGGAGGGTGTCATCAGATACGGCTTCAAAGCACAGGTCGCCAGTCAGCGCCGGTAGCCGCCTCTGTCAGTCACGTTCGAACACAACCGCGACACCCTGACCGAAACCGACGCACATCGTCGCCAGTCCATGCGTCGCGTCCTGCCGTCGCATCTCGTGCAGCAACGTCGTCGTGATTCGTGCCCCCGAACAGCCAAGGGGATGTCCTAACGCGATAGCCCCGCCGTTGACGTTGAGCCGTTCGGCCGGAATCCCCAGTTCGCGCTTGCAGTGGAGACTCTGTGCGGCAAAGGCCTCGTTGAGTTCCACTAGATCGATATCGTCGATTGTCAGGCCGGCGTCGTCCAGTGCAGCACGCGTCGCCGGAATCGGTCCCCGCCCCATTACCAGTGGGTCGACACCGGCGACGGCCCGCGTCTCGATCCGGCCGAGAACATCGAGATCGTGCTGGTCCGCGTACGCCGCTGAGGTGACGAGCATCCCGGCGGCCCCGTCGGTCAGCGGTGACGCGTTCCCCGGCGTGACTGTCGCCGCCTCGTCGTCACGAAACACCGTTGGGAGTTCGTTCAACTGCCCGACTGACGTATCTGCCCGTGGTGTTTTGTCAGTCTCTATCGCTGTCTCGTCGGTGTGGACTGGCACGGTCTCTGCATCGAACCGCCCGCTTTCCATGGCAGCGACCGCACGCTCGTGTGACCGCAGCGCGAACTCGTCCTGGGCTTTACGGCTGATATCGTGGTCCCGTGCGATGGTTTCGGCCGTTTGCCCCATCGGCAGCCTGTCGGGGTCGTACCGCTGTTCGATAGCGGGATGCAGCCAGTCGGAGAAGGGGACGGTGCTCATGTGTTCGACGCCGGCGACCGGATACACTGCACCGTCGCCCGCCTCGATGGCGCGAGCGGCGTCAACGAGTGTTGTCAGTGACGAGCCACACAGCCGGGTCGTTGTCGCTCCGGGCACCGTCTCGGGGAACCCGCCGGCGAGTATCGACTGCCGGGCGAGGTTTCGTCCCTGCTCTGCCTCCTGATTTGCACACCCGAGCCGGAAGTCGTCCCACTCAACCGCTGGGACACCGGTCCGATCAACAAGTGCAGTGAGCACAGTGGTGACGAGGTCTTCGGGATGTGTCCCACCCAGTGCGCCATCCTTCGGTGCCTGTGGCGTTCGTACGGCGTCGACAACAACGGCTTGCGAGTCGGAAGCAGTCATCCTCACCGACTTCTATCGTAGCCGCTGTATTAAATGCAGGCCACGCCGGGGAGAGATGCAAGCAATGTTTTTATCCTTCGCTACTGTGCTGAGAAATGATGCACGTAGCTATCCCAGGCGCCGGTACCATGGGCCACGGTATCGCTCAGGTGTCGGCAATGGCTGGCCACGACGTCTCTCTCCGAGATATCGAGGCGGATATCGTCGATGACGGTTTGGCTGCCATCGAGTCGAATCTGGAAGAGGGTATTGCTCGGGAGAAAGTGTCAGAATCAACGGCCGAGGCAACGTTAGACCGCCTCACTGGAACAACGTCGCTGGAGGAAGCTGTGGCCGGGGCAGACCTTGTCGTGGAAGCAGTCCCCGAAGACATGGAGATCAAACACGAGACGCTCACTGCAGTCGAATCCCATGTCGACCCGGCGACGGTTATCGCGTCAAACACCTCATCGCTGTCACTGACTGAGATTGCGAGCGTCCTCGACTCTCCTGAACGAGCCATCGGCCTCCACTTCTTCAATCCGGTACACATCATGGCACTCGTCGAGATCGTCGTCGCGGAGCAGACGAGTGCCGAGACGGTTGCACGTGCCCGAGAGTTCGTTGATGGGATCGACAAAACACCGGTAGAGGTGGCCGATGCACCAGGCTTTGCCTCCTCCCGCCTTGGCGTCTCGCTGGGCGTCGAAGCGATGCGGATGGTGCAGGAGGGTGTTGCAACACCGCAGGACATCGATACTGCGATGGAACTCGGCTACAATCACCCGATGGGACCTATCGAACTCGGTGACGTCGTCGGTCTCGACGTCCGACTCGACATCCTCGAATACCTTCGTGAGGAACTCGGTGAACGGTTCCGCCCGCCACAGATCCTGAAACGGAAGGTCCGAGCCGGAAAGCTCGGCAAGAAATCCGGCGAGGGATTCTACGTCTGGGAGGACGGAGACATCGTCGGCACCAGCGGCGACTGGGGGGACGCATGACGGACCTCGTTGCCGCCGCGGCGGACTGTGAAACGGTTTCGGTGAGTGTCGGGGACCGCGTGGAGAACGTCGCCACCGTCGAATTACACCGCCCGGAGGCCCGAAACGCGCTCAACGCCCAGTTGCGGTCAGAGTTCAAACAGGTCTTCGATGCAATCCCGGACAGCGACGTTCGCGCCATCGTGTTGACTGGTGCGGCAGACACAGGCGCATTCGTTGCGGGTGCGGACGTGACGGAACTCCGCGAGCGGGATATGCTAGAGCAACGGGAGGCGAGTAAGCGACCACGGGTCTACGAATACGTCGACGAGTGCCCGATGCCGGTCATCGCCCGTATCAACGGGCACGCCCTCGGCGGCGGCTGTGAGCTGATTCAGGCGGCTGATATCCGGATCGCGCATACCGATGCGAAGTTCGGCCAGCCGGAAATCAACCTCGGAATCATGCCCGGTGGTGGCGGAACACAGCGACTGCCGCGTCTGGTCGGTGAGGGCCACGCAATGCGGCTTATCCTCACTGGCGAACTCATCGACGCGACGGAGGCCGCCGATATCGGCCTCGTTGACGAGGTCCACGATGACGATTCCTTCGATGAGCGGGTATACGACATCGCGTCGTCGATTGCAGAAAAAAGCCCAGCGGCGCTCGAACTCGCGAAGAAATCAGTCCGTGCCAGCTCCCGAATGGACCTCGAAGCCGGCATCGAGTACGAAGCTGAACTGTTCGCACAACTGTTCGCAACTGGTGACAAGGACGAAGGGATCGACGCGTTCCTCGAAGACAGAGAGCCGGAGTGGGCCAGCGAGTGACCTCACCTCGTCCCCAGAACGGGGGACCCCGTTCGGGCGCAGCCACACTCGGGGAAGTACAACTCGAAAACTGCCCGTTGCTCCGCTAGAACTGCGCTGGCGGCCTCATGGGTGGGCCATATTGATGCCGATCTCGTTGACAACACCCAGTAACAGCGTCGGTAGTTCGTCTCGGAGAATGGAGCCCTCAAGACGGCTCGCCGGACCGGAAACACTGATCGCCCCGATGGCAATGTCGTTTTCGTCTGTTATCGGCGCTCCGACCGCATGCAGACCCTCCACAGACTCCTCAAAGTTGAACGCGTATCCGCGGTCGCGTATCGTCTCGATTTCCTCCCAGAGTTCGTCTCTTTCGGTGATTGTCTGTGGCGTCTGGCCGGGCAAGCCGTGCCTGTCGATGGTCTCTGTGATCTGGCTATCGGGAAGGTGTGCCAATATTGCCTTCCCCGCGGCGTGCTGGTGGAGATAGTTCCGATGGCCAACCCGGGCGTACGTCTGCACCGAGTGTTTGCCCTGAGCGCCGTAGATGTGGACGCTCCGGCCGTGTTCTTCAACGGCACACCAGATTTTTTCCTCGGTTTCCTCCGCGAGTTCGTCGACCCGTGGCTTCGCCTCGTCGTAGAGCCGGTATTTGTTCCGTGCCACTTCGCCATAGTCCAGAAAGCGAATACCGAGCTGATACTCGTTGTCGTCCTCGATGAGGAGACTGTTTGCTGCGAGCGTCTTCAGGTATCTGTGTGTCGTACTCTTCGCACAGTCGAGGTGGTCTGTCATTTCTGACACCGTGGCCGTGTCGTTTTCCTTGAGATACTCCATGATCTCGATTGCTCTCTCGATCGTTCCGACCGGCCTGTTGACAGCGGGCGGGATTGCCATACGTACACACATGACTAATCGGCTTACAAGTGTTTTGTTCGAGTAGCTTGAATCTGTGGCGGCCCTGTCAGACCGGTAGGTAAAAATCAACCCGTGACAATATGGTGCACGTATGACAAAAATCGTTGATTTGCTCGTCCGGAGAGACGGTTACACGCATGAGGAGTTCGCTGACCGATGGCAAGGCGACCACTCGGAGCTAGCGAAGGATCTGCCGGGACTGCAACGCTACGTGACATCCGTACCAACGGACCCGGAGCGCGCAGCCTACGACGGTGTGCTTGAGCTATATTTCGAGGACATGGACGCACTCAGCGACGCGTTCGATTCAGACCTTGCCGAGACGGTCCAGGCCGACGCAGCTGAGTTTATCGATCTGGAGGCCGGCCCCCGGCTTATCGTCGAGGAAACGGTCCAGCTCGACGAAAGAGACGACTGATAACGATCCGCCTGTTTCCCGATCGACGCGTTTTCGGAGAGCGAACTGCGGCAGATCTCAGCCGTCAAGCCGGCTTCCATCGACGTAGAGCTTCCCAGTAGGTGGCCGATCAGCATCGTAGCTGTCGTGATACTCGAACAGTTGAAAGAGTGCCCCAGTCGGGTTCGATGGTGGCACAAACGCCTCGGTCCAGTCCTGATACTCGCGGTATTCGACGACGCTGTAGCCGTTGCGCTCCAGTACCGCTTTCACTGCGTCGACAGCAGCCACTTCGAGCGTGACGTGGTGTAGGCCCGGACCGTGGTTGTCGAGATACGACGTGAGGAACGTGTCCGATGCCTCCGGTGCGATGAGTTCTAGCCGTGACGCGTCCCGATTGAAGTCGTACTGCGCCCAGCGAAACCGCCCCTCGACAGACTCCTCAATGAGTTTCCGACAGCCGAGTGCGAACAGGAACGGTTCAGCGTCGCCGATGTCCTCGACAGCGATTCCGATGTGATCGACGCGGATCGGCGTCTCCTGAGACATGGCGAGGACTGCGGCAGGCTCCCAATTATATGCTTGGGTCGGGAGTACGGGCCGTTAGTACGGCTTCACCCGTGGCCGCCCTCGAAGTGGCGGAAAGCGCTACTGAACTGTGAGCTAGCCTTCAGCCGTCCTGTTTTGTGCAGTCACCGTATCAACAGTCATCTGCGCTGGTGGTCCCCGAACTTTTTCGGGGTGCTGGTCGAAACGGCTGCGTATGTACCACAGTAACGAGTGTCTCGACCGCGCCGAGCTTGGGAGCGTGCAGAGTGAGCGGCTTCAGTCAATCGTGAACTACGCATACGAGAACGTACCGTTCTACCGAGATCGATTCGATGCCGTGGGGATTTCCCCGACAGATATTGACGGGATTGCCGACATCAGTTCACTACCGATGACAACCAAGGAGGACTTCGAAGACCAATATCCAGACGGACTCTTCGCCGTTGACGACGACGAGGTCAGCCGTTTTCACGCCTCTTCCGGCACGACCGGGAAGCCCAAGATCGTCTCCTACACTGATGCTGATCTGGAGTTGTGGGGCAAGACGATGGCGCGGTCGCTGTCGGCTGCTGGTGTGGGACCTGACGATACGATTCAGAACGCCTACGGCTATGGCTTGTTCACCGGTGGGATGGGCTTTCATGAAGGCGCTGAAGAACTCGGAGCAACCGTCGTCCCGACCAGCAGTGGCGGCACGCAGCGGCAGGTCGAACTCGCCACTGACCTCGACAGCGACGTACTCGGCTGTACTCCGTCATACGCACTGTACCTCGCCGAAACGGCCGAGGAAATGGGATATGACCCGCAGGCCCTCCCGATTTCAGTTGTCACCTACGGCGCTGAGACGTGTACTGAGCCGATGCGAACGGAAATCAAGACCGCACTGGACGCCACCGGGATCAACAATTACGGGCTCTCAGAGATTATCGGCCCCGGTGTTGCTGCAGAATGTCACGAAGCGCAGGACGGACTCCACATCTGGGAAGACCACTTCTACCCGGAGGTTATCGACCCACACACGAAAGAGCCACTCGAAGAGGGCAAAGAGGGAGAACTCGTTCTCACAACGCTTACCAAGCAGGCACAGCCGGTGATACGATACCGAACGGGTGATCTGACGACGCTAAATTACGACGAGTGTGCGTGCGGGCGGACGATGGTACGGATGGACAACGTCACTGGTCGGACCGACGACCTTCTGATTGTCCGCGGTGTGAACCTCTATCCCAGTGAAATCGAACACGCTGTGCTTGACATCGACGGCGTCGCGCCATACTACCGGATCGACCTCTATGAGAAGGACAATCTCGACGTCATGGAACTCACTGTTGAGCGAGCCGAAGCGTCTAGCAAAGACCACAGCGAACTCCGTGACGACGTTCTGTCTCGCCTGCAATCCGTGCTTTCGTTCACTCCAGACCAGCTTGATCTCGTCGACCCCGGGACTGTTGAGCGAACCGAAGTCGGCAAGATACAGCGCGTATACGACCATCGCAACTGAGTGGCAGTTGCCGACAGCTGTCGTCTCGGTCACCCATTGCTACGGTATTTTGACACAGTCATTGGGAGAATAGCAGCCGCTGGGCGACTTGGTCCAGCGCGCCACTGGGTCGTGAAGCGGAAATCGATACCAGAACTGGAGAGCCGTGCCGTCGGTGTGGGCAGAAATGTCCCCAAATATTTATTAAATATCCAGACTGTCAACTACGGGATGCCAGCAGAGCACCAGCAATCGTGGCAGCACCTCTCGCGACGAACGCTTCTGAAGACAGGCGCGGCGGTTACCGGCATGACCGGTATCGGAGCCGTCGAGACGGAGTTGGCGTACGCACAGGAAGACGATGCCACGGTCACGATACGACGAGACGACTACGGCGTCCCACACATCTACGCCCGCGACGCTGACAGCCGCGCGCCGGTGTTCTACGGGTTCGGATACGCGACCGCGGCAGACCGGCTCTATCAGCTAGAACTGTACCGGCGGTACTATCACGGGACTGTCGCGGCGGTTCTCGGTTCAGGTGACGGGGACACTGACTGGGTCCAGTTCGATATGGAGGCGCGGCGTAACACCGCCGGCGAGCCGTCACTCGCCGAGCAGGCCGCTGAACAGTTGACGGCGGATCAGCGAGCGGTCCTGCAGGCGTTTACAGACGGTATCAACCGGTACATTACCGAAGTTCGTGACCGCGAGGAACTGGAATTCCATCAGGCATTTCAGGAGCACGGGTTCGAGCCTGAGGAGTTTACCACGACGGACGCCGCTGGGATGTTCGTCGCCAGTATGGCGTATTTCAGTGGCTTCCAGCTGGAGACGCTCGGTGCGACTGTTCTCGACGCACTCACGCAGGAAACCGGTAGCGAACAGCGTGCGATGGCGCTATTCGAGGACTTGCAGTGGGGCGACGACCCCGGCTGCCCGACCTCGACGGTCCAGTCATCGGATACCTACTCCCCTCCCTACACTGACGTGGGCGCAGGGCCAACACCCAACGTGGCTGGGGGCGAGCAGACAGACAGGGTAACGCGCGGGGCCAGCGGTCCGTCTGTGACACCGAGCAACTTGGTAACTGGCGGGGACTACACACCGCCAACTGACGCCGAAGGGATGCATGAAGGGGAGATAGAGCGGATGCGAACGCTCGCGTCCGGACTCGACAGCCTTGGCCTCCCGATCAAGTACGGCAGCAACGCTCTTGCTGTCCAGGGTGATATCACGGCCAGTGGCGATGCGCTACTGATGGGCGGACCGCAGATGGGGTTCAACACACCCTCGATAATGTACGAGGCGAGCCTGCATGGCCCGGACTTCGATGTCGCCGGTGTCACTGTTACGGGATACCCGTTCATCATGTTCGGCCACAATCGTAACGGGGCAATGACATCGACTGCTGGAATCGACAACTGCATCCAGATGTTCACGGAGTCGATCACGACCAACTCGTCCGGTCCGGACACGTACACCTTCCAGGGCGAGGAGTACGAGGTTGAGACGGCCGAGCAGACAATCACTGTCGCCGATGGCGAGGACGTGACGTACACTGAACGGTTCACACGCCACGGCGTTGTGACCCAGTGGGACCCCGACAACGGGGAAGCACTGGCACAGACGAAGTCATACGCCGGTCGGCACATGAACTGCTGGCGGGCCTTCTACGAGTGTCAGTTCGCAACGGATGCCGAGGAGTTCCGGGAGTCAGCAAAACGCTGTGACTACGCACTGAACTTCATGTGGGCCGACAAGGACGGTGACATCGCCTATGTGCATCTGGGTCGGTACCCGGATAGCGAAGCAGTCGACTGGGATACTCGGTTGCCAGCCGATGGAACACAATACGAACTCACATCGTCGGACTACCTTCGCGCGGCAGACGGTGATGTGCCCTATGCGATCAACCCCGACCCGGGATACTCAGCACAGTGGAACAACAAACCCGCGCCTGCGTGGAACAACGGCGATCTGAGCTATTCGTGGTCGACCGACCACCGCGTACAGCGGATCATCAATCTGGTCGAACAGCGGTTAGCACAGGAGGAGACAGTCGAATACGACTTCTTGAAGACTGTTATCTACGATATCTCCTTTACCGACCTGCGCTCGATTCGGTACAGAGACCACCTGCTTGATGCGCTTGCGGACGCAGACCTCTCCGATACCGAACAGCAAGCGCGCGACGAACTGGCCTCGTGGGACCACTTTGCACAGGCTGACGGCGAAGACAACGAAGGACGCCACTCTGCCGGATACACCATCTGGGACGCGACGTTCCCGTACATTCTGGAGGAGGTTTTCAGCGAGACGTTCGGGAGCGCCTACGGCCCGGCATCGTACTTCCTCGGCTACGACTACGGTCGCGGCACCCTGATGCGGGTCCTCAATCCGGCGGAGACAGCACTGGCGACGCAGGCCGAGTATGCCGATGGAGATGTCACGAACGCGCTGGTCAGCGCGTTCCAAACTGCCGTGAACGAACTCGACGAGCAATACGACGGTGACCCGGCAAGCTGGCGGCGTGAGGCGGCCCTGCACGAGTTCGATAACCTCGCGCTGTTCGGGATGCCTATCGGCGTCACGTCCGCTGGAAACACGGCGCTGATGAACCGCGGGACTGAGAACCACATCGTCCGGCTCAGCGACGACCCGAAGGCAGAGAACATCCTTCCGCCCGGAAACGACGGCTATGTCGCTCCAGACGGCACTACTGGCGAGCATTACGATGACCAGCTGGCGATGTTCGAGAATTTCGAGTACAAACAGCTGTTGTTCGCCGATGCAGATATTGAGTCCGCTACAGCCGAGACTCGAGCGCTGTCGATGCCAGCAAATCCAGCAGGCGCCGCTATCGGTGACACGCCGACGAGTGACGGCACTGAGACAGACGAGAGTACTGTGGCGAGCGGCGCGACAACGACCGAAGAAACAGCGAGCGCGGACACAGCGACGGAAGCGAACACCGGGACTGAGGCCAGTGGGCCCGGCTTCACGACACTGACTGGAGTGACCGCAGTACTCGGGACTGCGCTGGCGTGGCTGTACAGGCAGGACGACAACACTAGCTCAGATCACGCGGTGGTGGGAGCGTAAGCGAGAGGACGCAATAGCGCCCTACTGAACGCAGCGAACAGCGTGAGACGCGCCGATAGGGGGCAAGGCTTTAATACGATTTGCTTAACAATAGATAATGAACCTATGTCGAGCGAAGGTACCTCACCAGACAGTACTGTGGGAATCGACCGGTCACGGAGACAGTTCATCGCCGCTGCCGGGGCGGTCGGCGCGCTTGGCCTCGCTGGCTGTCAAGGCGGGTCAACAGGCGGCGAGGAGGCAGTAACTGTTGCGAGCCTGAACCCAATGACCGGCCCGTACAGCTCTCTCGGACCGGGCCAGCGCACTGGGGCTGAACTCGCTGTGACGGAGATAAACAACAACGACGACTACGACTTCGAGTTCGAGTTGGTGACGGGCGACACAGAAACCGAAGCTGGGGCCGCACAGTCAGAGGCTCAGCGTGTTGTTCAGGAGGATGGAGCAGAGTTCGTGTTCGGTGCGATTTCCAGTTCGGTTGCGCTTGGGCTGAATGACTTTGCCGCTCAGTCTGAGCATATCTACTTCCCCGGCGGTGCAGCGGTTCCGATCACCGGGTCTGCCTGCAACGAATGGGTGTTCCGTTTTGAGACGAATACTGCACAGATTGCCGAGGCGATATCGGCATACTCGGTCAACAATCTGGGGACCAATGTCTGGTTCCACTACGCGGACTACGCGTACGGCGACTCGGTGTACAACCGCACGAGCAGGCGCATGGAGAATGCCAGCGACGACTACACCGAGGTCGGAACATCAACGTCGGAGCTGGGTGCAAGCAACTACGGCTCGTTCATCACGCAGATCAGCAATTCCGAGGCTGACGTGGTCATGCTGGGGATGACCGGCGGTGATCTGGTGAATTTCACCAACCAGGCCGCAGACCAGGGCCTCACCGACCAGGTCGCTGTTGTCGGTCCGACCCAGACGTTCCAAAGCGTCCGTGCCGGGACCGGGTCGAACAGCGTTGGTACATTCGGTGGCGCTCGGTACGACCCCTCGATCGAAATGGGAGACAATCAGGCGTTCGTTGAGGCCTACTCCAGCGAGAACGACAGGGACCCCGGCAACTTCGCACGCGTCGGCTACGACTCGATTCGGCTGATGGCCAAGGGAATGCACGAGGCCGGGAGCACCGAACCGGGGGATGTCCGGGACGCCCTCGAAGGTGGCACGTTCACGACAGTACTTGGGGACATTACGCTTCGGGAGAGCGACCATCAGGCCACGAATCCAACGTGGATGGCTGAACTCGTCGAAGGCGATGGTGACTCAGCGGATGTCGAACTCTTAGAGCAGGTCCCGGGTTCGGAGACGCTGCCACCAGCCAGTGACCTCGGCTGTGAGATGTAGGTAGTACAATGGTTGCTGCCGATTTCATTGAACAACTGCTGAATGGCCTCACCTTGGGGATGGTTTATGTCCTGTTAGCCGCCGGACTGTCAGTCATCTTCGGCGTGATGGACGTGATCAACTTCTCCCATGGCGAACTGTTCGCACTCGGTGCGTATTTCTCTCTGAGCATCATTGCGCCGTTCGGTGCAGGGACTGGGTTCTGGATCGCGATAGTGGTTGCACCGGTTGTCGTCGGTCTCATCGGTGCCGCTATCGAACGAACGACTGTCCGGCCGCTGTATGGCCGCGACCCGCTGTATCATATTCTCCTGACGTTCGGACTTGTGCTCGTCATCAATGACGCGATCCGCCTTATTTGGGGGACACAGCAACGGCAGCTAGCTGTCCCGGAGTATCTGAGCCAACCAGTGTCTATACTGGGCGTCCAAGTGTCTGTGTATAATTATTTCATGATCGTCTTTGCAGCGTTACTCGCGGTAGTGGTGTGGTACCTGCTGAACCGGACAAAGTACGGGATGATCATCCGTGCCGGGTCGCAGGACCGCGAGATGGTTCGGAACGTCGGCATTGACATTGACCAGTACTACACGCTGGTCTTTGGCGTCGGTGCAGCGCTCGCTGCCGTCGCTGGGATTGTCCTTGGCGGCTACCAGAACGTGAACACTGGGATGGGGAACAGCGTCATTATTCCGGCATTCGTTGTCGTCGTCCTCGGTGGACTCGGTAGCTTCAGAGGGGCCGTCTTCGGTGGGTTGCTGGTCGGTGTCGTCCAGACACTGATGCGGGCCTACAGTGGGACTGTCTTGGCCACGTTCGGTGATACGACGCTAAGCGTCCCCAATCTCGAAGGCTTGACTGTGTACTTGCTAATGATTGCGGTGTTGCTCGTGAAACCGCAGGGATTGTTCGGAACGCGGGGTGAAGAGTCAGAAGGCGAGGGCGAGATTCTCGTCGGCGGGTACGGCGGGATACTGGCAGACAGCACACGGGTACGGCTCGGCGGCATCGCCGTTGTCGCGCTTGCACTTGCCCCAGTCGTGATTCTGTTCATGGGCGATCAGTACTACCTTGTCGTGCTTAATGAGATCCTCATCTGGGCCATCTTCGCACTGAGTCTGGATATCGTGATGGGATACGCTGGGCTGGTCCCGCTCGGCCACACGATGTTCTACGGCGTCGGCGCATACACTGCTGCGCTCGTCATGTTGCACTACTCACAGTCTGTTTTTGTCGTGTTACTCGGGGCTATTCTCATCTGTGCCGTTCTGGCCTGGATCGTCGGAAGCCTCTCGATTCGGGTTTCCGGCGTGTACTTCGCGATGATTACGCTGGCGTTTGCGGAGTTGCTCTACAGCGCTGTGTTCAAGTTCGACTTCACTGGCGGGAGCGACGGCCTGCTCGGCTTCGAGGCGTTCCTCGGACTCGGTAGTATCGGGGCGTCGCTCTCGAACATCGAGTTCGGGGTTCTCGGGTACGAAGTCGGACAGCAGTTCGTGTTCTACTATCTCGCCCTGTTCATTGCCGTGCTGTCGCTCCTGTTCGCTCGGCGCATGATGAACGCGCCGTTTGGCAGCGTCCTGCAGTCGATCCGGGAAAGCGAAGAGCGAGCGGAGTTCATCGGGTACGACGTCAACAGATACAAACGTCGAGCGTTTGTCATCAGCGGCGGCATGGCCGGACTGGCCGGCGGCCTCCTTGCCGTCAGTCCGTCGACTGTCATCATCTCACCGGACCAGACACTCAACTGGATCCACTCAGGCGAGGTCATTGTCATTGCGCTGTTCGGTGGGATGGGAACACTGTACGGTCCCATGATCGGCTCCGGTGTCTTCTTCGGTGCCGAGGAATTCCTCTCGTCGTACACCGACCAGTGGCGGCTTATTATCGGGACGATGTTTATCCTGTTCGTGCTGTTCGTTCCACGCGGTATCGTATCGATTCCGTCCCTCGTCGCACAGCGACTGGAGACGGCCAACAACGCGGATGGTACTGTAGATATGGATGAACCGGAGGTGAGAAGCGATGACTGAGACTGTACTCGAAACGGACGGACTGACGAAGCGGTTCGGCAAGCTCACCGCCGTTGACGACGTTTCACTGTCGGTTGCGGATGGTGAGTTCAGGAGCGTTATCGGGCCAAACGGGGCCGGGAAGACAACGACGTTTAATCTCATCACTGGCGCACTATCGCCGTCAGAAGGCGTCGTGCGGTTCAAAGGGGAGGATATTACTAACGTCGCACCACACGGACGGGTCGGCCGGGGACTGGGACGGTCGTTCCAGATTACGAATGTGTTCGGCGGCCTCACCGTCCGAGAAAACGTCCGTCTGGCAGCCCAGTCCGTCCACAGTGCCGAGATCAACCCCGGCGAGGCACTGTTCCGTGACAAGAACGGCTTCGACGCGATTGCGGAGGAAACTGCAACGGTGTTGGAGCAGATCGGCCTTCGAGATCGGGCTGATGAGCACGCAGAGGCTCTTGCGTACGGCGACCAGCGCCGACTCGAGCTGGGTCTCGTACTGGCGACAGACCCCGATCTTGTCATGCTTGATGAACCAACCGCCGGCATGAGTAGCGAGGAAACACAGGCCACAATGAATCTTATCGACGACGTCCTCTCAGACCGGTCGCTGATGCTCATTGAACACGATATCGACCTTGTGATGCGTGTCTCGGACCGGATTACCGTCCTTACTCGCGGCGAGGAACTCGCAAGCGGGACACCCGAAGAGATCGCAAAGAACGAGGATGTCCGCGATGCGTACCTCGGTGGTGTTCGAGAATGACTGACCCGCTACTCTCTCTCGAAGATGTCCGGGCCGGGTACGGGATGACTGAGGTACTGCAGGGCGTCTCGATGGATGTCGAACGTGGAAGCGTTGTGTCGCTGGTCGGGCGCAACGGGGTCGGCAAGACAACGACGCTCCGGTCGATTGTAGGCAATATTACCCCGAATGGAGGGTCAATAACGTTCAACGGCGAGGACATCACGACACGCAACTCCGAGACGACGATCCGGCGCGGTATCGGGTTCGTTCCTGAAGAGCGCCGGATCTTCCCCGAACTGACCGTTCGAGAGAACATCAGAATGGGTGAGATTGGCGCCGAGTCACCTGACGGGCCATCAGTCGACGATGTACTGGATATGTTCGAGAACCTCGCAGAGCGGGAACACAGAGATGGGTCAGTCCTTTCGGGTGGCGAACAGCAAATGCTCGCGGTCGGTCGTGCCCTGACTGCTGACCCGGATCTGTTGTTGCTTGACGAACCGACCGAAGGGCTTGCTCCCTATGTCGTCCGGCAGATAGAGGACCTCATCCTCGAATTGAACGAGCAAGGTATCACAGTGCTGGTCGTCGAGCAGAACATCCCGGTTGCACTCGAGGTCTCGGAGTATACGTACATTCTGGAAAAAGGCAAAATCGTCCACGAGGGAACTGCGGCGGAGATCCAGGACGACAAGGACGTACTCGACAGACACCTCGGCGTCGGTGTCACTGACTAATCTAGGCGACAATCAGCAGATATCGATCCAATCTCTGGTCATTAGCTCACATGGCGTAGGGGCCCGCCTGACACAAGACCAACCACCCATTGTTCGAGTTCCATGCACGAGCGGGAGTGGTTAAATAACTGTGAACACATCACACGGATCGTTCTATTCTCTTGAATGGGGGAGACTGTTGTGTCAGCGCCTTGCTGGGCGGGGAACAAACGGCCTCACGGAGAGACAGCCCAAATCAGTAGTGTTCGAGTCAGTAGAACTATTGATAGGAGAGATTCACCTGTAGCTCGCCGGAGATTCCACGGATGAGGTCGGTCAGTTCGTTCTCGATGCGTTCCGAGTCTAGCCTGTTCGCCGGCCCCGAGACACTGATAGCACCGTACGTGTTGCCGGCGTTGTCTACCAGCGGTGCACCGACACCGGCTACGCCTTCGAGGAACTGGTCAATGCCGTAGGCAACCCCGCGGTCCTGAATCTCGTCAAGTTCCGCTTCGAGTTCCTGCCGATTTCGACCGTCTGGAAGGGGGTAGTCGTAGCCGTCAACGATTGATTCTCGCCGGTGTTTCGGCAATACTGAGAGAATTGCCATTCCACCAGCCAGCCTGTACAGTTCGGTGTACTGGCCGATTTGTGAGTTTGTCTGAATCGCCCGACTGCCGAGTGATTTCGCCAGGAAGACTGCCTTGCCGTTCTCTTCGACGATCCACCACGCTTTTTCATCAGTTTCGTCGGCTATCTCGTTCAGTTTTGGAGCGACTTCTTGGTACATTTCCTGTCGCTCGCGGACTTTCATCCCAATATCCAGAAATCGTAAGCCCAGCCGATAGGCCTTGTTCTGGTCCTGTACGACGTAGCCTCGACTCTTGAGAGTTGAGAGATGAACGTGGACCGTGCTCTTGGGCATCCCCACCCGCTCTGCCAGTTCAGTGACGCCGAGTGCCTGCTCCGTTTTCAGTGCTTCAATAATATCGAGCACTCTTTCGGCGGACTCTATAGGATCCTGTCCTGTCATACACGCATATTTGGCTAAGTGGTTATAAAATTATTCAACCAAATTGAACTCTGTGTCCAAGGACTGTTCTGCCCGGTGTATTCTCAGTGGCGTCGCGGTGACTGTACTGTGACACGGTCTCTTCGCCTCGCCGATCCACTCCACTCCCTGAATTTCCGTTCTTTCGGTCCATATGCTTGGTAGCCACTGAAAAACGGAGGCGGGCAATCGTATATCGATGTCTAGTTCGACTGGTGTAGATATCGCACACTGGTACCCTTACTGCTCAATATTGCGTTCAATCTGATTGAATCTGATCTCAGTATACGAAATGCAGTGAAACCCTGGGAAAGATATCAGCGGCAACCGGGACAAATCTTGCCACCGTATCCCAATCCGCTCCGACTGGTCCTGTTCGTACTCCGCTCTCTCGCTGTACAACCGTCACTCCTCCATGTAGCAGTTTGATACTGGGTGTTACTACACTCCACCACTATAACCCGAAATTGGCGAGCCTCAGTGCGAGAACCGATACTACTAATAGACGTACACCTGTTATTTAGTGGTCGGCCCTCCGGAGGTTGCGAGCTACGGGTCCACAGTGCAACCATCAGGATATACTGTGGACTGTTCACTGCTGTTGAATCTCAGTCAGGGATGTGTCTGCCTCCCTGTTACTCTTGAGTGTTTGGTGAGAGATGTAGCCCGGCCGGATAATGTATGTACATCTGTTATCTGTCCGCTCTAAAGATGTCGCATTACGAAACAAAGCAGTGGTACTATCCTGATGCTCCGCAACTATAGCAGTTCATCTAGCGAGTGATTCCGCCTTGCTAGCTACTTCTAGTGGCTATCCGAATAATTTCATATTACGAAACAAACTCTCACACTCGCTTGTGGGGAGAGAATATTGAATACTAAGCAAGTACTTCTCGGATCATATCGTCAGCCAGCCCTGCGCTCAGTGTGCCGGCAATATGGGCCTGGCAGTGCTCGGTTTCCTTCGGTGGCCGACTGGGTATTCTCCCGGTCGTCACTACCACTGGCTGTCCTTCTCTCAAGTCACGTACTCTCGGGCGTTACCGGACAAGAAAATCAGGCGGCAACCGGACTCTCTTCGTCGATCTCCGTTTCACTGTTTTTGATTGCGGTGCCAGAGTCCGCATCAAAGAGATGGATGGCATCCTCTGGGAACTTCAATCCGACTCTGACCCCATTCCCGAGGTTTGTCCCATCCTCGACGGTGACCGTATACTGCTGCCCGTCAATAGTTACGTACACGTGAAATAGATCCCCAAGTGGCTCAACAACGTCGACGGTCGCGGTGACTGTCTGCTCCGGTCCCGTCGCGGTGCTGAGTTGAATATCCTCAGGTCGGACACCGAGAATGACTTTATCGTGCCCGTCAAGTTGGGCGGCGGTTTCGGCAGATAGCGCATAGGTAAACTCCTGATGTACCTAGTGATCCGTCCTCAACAGCGGCAGGAATGAAGTTCATCGACGGCGACCCGATAAATCCGGCGACAAACCGATTGGCTGGACGGTGATAACACTCCAGTGGCGTTCCAACCTGCTGTAATACGCCGTCGTCCAGAATAGCGATACGGTCGCCCATCGTCATTGCCTCCGTCTGATCGTGGGTGACATAGATGGTCGTAACATCGAGTTCGTTCTGGAGGCTCTTTAGTTCGGTCCGCATTTTCGTCCGGAGTTTGGCATCCAGATTGCTCAGCGGTTCGTCCATCAAGAACACTGCCGGGTCCCGGACAATTGCTCTTCCGAGCGCCACTCGCTGTTGTTGGCCGCCAGAGAGTTCCTTTGGCGGATCATCAAGCAGGTCCTCAATGCCCATCATCTCGGCTGTCTCGGTTACACGCTGTTCAATCGTCTCTGTATCCAGATCTGTCGTCATCTTCAACCCAAACGACATATTCTCCTTTGCGGTCATATGTGGATAGAGCGCGTAGTTCTGAAAGACCATCGCGATGTCGCGGTCACGGGGCTCGGTGCCGATAACGGATTCATCTCCGATCAAAATATCGCCCTCAGTTACCGTCTCAAGCCCGGCAACCATCCGCAAGGTTGTCGATTTTCCACAGCCGGATGGGCCGACCAGTACCAGAAATTCGCCGTCGTTCAGCGACATATCCACCGTATCGACAGCGACAACCTCATCGCTTCCGTCGGAGAACGTCTTGACAAGGTTATCGAGCGCTAACTGTGCCATGCGATATCTGTTATTGCTTCACAGAGATATATAATAGTTTGTGTTCTTCGATTATAGATGGGAACCTTTCATATACCTGGAGAAGGTTTGAGTTCGTATACAGGATTAGCGGTAGTGAAAAGAGCACAACTATGGTTCCATTCACAACAGAGTCAGAGTCAGTGTATCGTCAGTTAGGCGTCACGCCGGTCATCAATGCAGCGGGAACGAAAACGCGGATCGGTGGCAGCCTCATTCGGGAAGAAGCCGCGGACGCCATGCGCGCTGCTGCCGACGAATTCGTTCAGTTGAGTGATCTAGAAGCAAAGGCGTCCGAACAGATCGCTGAAATCGCTGGGGCGGAAGCCGGATACGTTTCGCCGGGCGCTGAAGCCGGTCTGTTGTTGGCCGCAGCTGCCGCGATCGCGGGGGACGACCCGAAGACTATGTCGGAGTTACCCCATCCGACAGACGCACCAAACGACATCGTGATGCCCCGGACTCACCGGACTGGATATGACCATGCATTGCGGGCGGCGGGCGCAAACATCGTCGATGTCGGGACAAACGATTACCACCTTGGAACCGGCGCAACAAACGTTGAACCTTGGGAAATCGAAAGCGCCATCGACGAAAACACTGCTGGGGTTGCGTACGTCCAGAAAACGTACACACAGCCCGAACTTTCTACTGTCTCGGAGATTGCACATCGACACGATGTGCCTGTGATTGTCGACGCTGCCGCCGAGGTTCCGCCCATTGAAAACCTCTCCCGTTTCGTCGAACAGGGAGCAGACATGGTGGTGTTCAGTGGTGGTAAAGGAATCCGTGGCCCGCAAACGACGGGTCTTATCGCCGGCAAACGTCGGTATATCCGCTCAATCGCGGCCCAGCATCAAGATATGCACGTCGACCGTCGAGTCTGGAACCCACCCAGTTCGCTTATCGATACGGAACGATTCGATGGTGTCCCCAGACAGGGTATCGGACGGTCGCTCAAGGTCGGGAAAGAGGAACTTGTCGGCCTCATTCGCGCGCTAGGACGATTCATCGAAGAGGATCAGGAAGCGCTTGTTGCCGAGTGGGAGAATCTCGCCCAGAGCATGGCAGGCCAGCTTGAGTCGGCGGGCGTGGCGACCACAGTTGTCGCTGGCGGTGAGCAGAGTGTGGCACCTCACGTCATTGTCGACATTCCCAGCTCCCAATCCACCTCCTCGGCAGCGACGCTGGTCTCAGAGCTTCAGCGGGAGGACCCCCGCGTGTATGTCGGTGAGGATCGTATCGACGAGGGGGAGATTGTTCTCAACCCAATGTGCCTTGATGAAGACGGTGCTGCGTACGTCGTTGACCGCCTGCTCACGCATCTGTGACAAAGAAAAGTATAAATAATAACTGACAATATCATAGCACAGCATGAATGTCCTCGTAGTAGTTGCCCACCCAGACGACGCAGATGTCTTCTGTGGCGGTACGATAGCAAAGCACGCTGAACGTGGTGATGAGGTTAGTATCGTACATATGACCCGGGGCGAATACGGCGGGCTACAAACGGACTCACAGGAAGCGGTCGGGCGAGTGCGTGAACAGGAGGCCCGCGGCTCGGGAGCCGTGTTAGGCGCGTCAGAAGTCGCTTTTCTCGATTTCAAGGACGGGCGAATCACTTACTCCCTAGAGCACCGTGTCGAGATAGTGGATGTAATCCGGGAGTATGAGCCGGACATCATCCTCACGCATTACAAAGACGATATGCATCCAGATCATCGGGCGACTTCACGGTTAGTTACGGACGCGTACTACATGGCGTCGCTGCCACTCGTTGAGACGGATTTCGAACCCTGCGATCCCGACAACATCTACTACTTCGGCAAGCCGACATCGGAGTTTACTCCATCCATGTTCATCGATATCGATGGGTATCTGGAACAAAAGGTCACAGCAATTGAGAAACACGAGTCACAGGTGGAGTTCCTCGTTGAGCACGGCGGCATCGATGCTGAGTTCGATAACCTCATTGATGGACTTCGCGCCGAGAATCTCGTGTTTGGCAAACAGGCTGGTGCCCGCAGTGCGGAGGGGTTCGTCCCGCTCCACGAGTCTGCACAGGAATTCCTCGGATAGCGCCGTGGGCGCTTGACAAGCGCCGTGTTTGAAGATCCCTCACTCGGGAATCGTGACCGGCAGCGTCCCTGTTGGTTTGACTGCCCCTGCCAGTGTTTTCGCCGCTGCCTGAATCGCACCCGGCGAGTAGTCGTATGTCGTCAAAAACGTCGCCGCGTCTGGACAGACAGCGAGGTCGTACGGGTTCCGAACGGCAAGGACAGCCACTTGGTCATGACGGGCAACGAGCGTCTGGAGTGTCTCTGCCTGTGCCTCGTTGGACAGGGCATCGTAACTGACGGCCACAATCTGCTCGCTTGCTGGCGTTATATCGACGGTCTCACCGCCAGCCATGGTACGTGTCGTAATTTCGAATCCGACCTCTCTGAGCGCAGCACCGACCACTTCTGGGTCGTATCGGTCGTCCTCGGCGGGCGACCCCCGCGTCCCGGTAAAGCTGACCACGTGCAGGTGACGTGACGTATCGAACGGCAGTGTCTCGTTGTCGTCCCTGACGAGTGTTATCCCACAGTTTGCGATTTCAGTTGCAAGCTGTTTCGACTCAGTCGCACAGCGATCCCACTCCGGCGCTTCGGCAGTCTCAGATTGACCCAGCCGTTGCTCTTTATAATGCTGGATGCGATGCAGCGACCGGTCGATTCGCTCCTCGGTAAGCCGTCCCGTCCGGACGGCAGTAAGAACGGCCTCAATCGCTGCGCGCTGTTGCTCAAGCGTGTGTGAAATAGTGACGATATCACAGCCGGCCTCTATTGCACGGACAGCCCCTTCGGCGGTGCCGACGCCTTCAGCAATCGCATCCATCTCGAGACAGTCCGTGACGAGTAACCCATCAAACCCGAACTGTTCTCGAAGAAGTGCTGTCTGGACTGCCGAAGATATCGTCGCTGGCAGTTCCGCATCGCCTGTTATCGCCGGAAAGGCGACGTGCGTGGTCATAATCGCGTCGATGCCGCCCTGTATCGCAGCTTCGAACGGGGAACTCAACGCGCTCCAGTCGGGGCCGCTCGTGGGCAACCACCGGCAGATCGAGATGAGAGTCGACTGCCGTGTCGCCATGACCGGGGAAATGTTTCCCGCAGGCAGCGACATCCACGGACTGGAGTCCCTGAGCCATGGCTGCGCCCAGTGCGCCCACACGCTCGGGGTCTTCTCCGAAGGACCTGACACCGATTACGGGATTCTCTGGGTTGTTATTGACATCGAGGACTGGCGCGAGATTCAGATTGATCCCGAGACTCCGCAGCTCCCGTCCGACGGTCACACCTGCTTTTCGAGCCATCGCGTCGTCATCACAGGCCCCGATGAGCATCTGACTCGGCAGCTGCGTGCCCCAATTAAGACGTGAGACGACACCCCCTCCTGATCGGTAGCGACGAACAGTGGGAGGCCAGCGCCGACCGCTGTAGCTTCTGACTGCAACTCCGCTGAAAGCGCTGCCACCTGCGATGGAGATGCGATATTTCTGGTGAAGTAAATAACGTTTCCGAGGTTGTACTCACGAATCAGTTCCCGCACCCCATCAGTCGGTTCAGAGCCATCGAAGCCAGCCATGAACAACTGGCCGACCTTCTGTTCCAATGGCATACTCGCTACTGTCTGCGTCGACATATAACAACATCCGAGGTGCTGGGGATATAAAACTACGTTTGCGATCACAAACCGCAACAAAACGGGACCCGAAGATTACTGCTTGACACTCCCGGAAGTTAGCCCGGAAACGATCTGGCGCTGGAACACGACGAAGATTGCGAGCAGTGGCACAGCGGCGAGGGTCGAGGCAGCCATCATCTGGCCCCACATCGTCTGATCCTGCTGCTGGAAGTTCTGGATCCCAATCGAAAACGGCGTCACGTTGTCAGTCGCCAGAACTGATGCGAACAGCACCTCATTGAATGCGAGCAGGAACACGAACATCCCAGTCGCGGCCAGGCCCGGTGCTGCAAGCGGCATCACGACGCGGAACAGGGCCTGTGTCCGCGTACAGCCATCGATTCGCGCGGCTTCCTCCAGTGCGGTCGGAATCGTATCGAAGTACCCACGAAGCATCCAGATGGTGAACGGGACGGTAAACGTCGTATAAAGGAATATCATCCCATGGTACGTGTCTTTCATCGGAATGTTCGCGGACTGGTCCATGACGATGAACAACAGAAACATCGGGATGAGGATGAGTACGCCAGGGATCATCTGCGTTGCGAGTGCCCCCATCTCGAACTTCTCCTTGCCGGGGAACTCGTATCGCGACAACGAGTAGGCGGCTAGTCCACCGATAAGCAACGAGAGGACGGTGGTCACACTCGAAATGATTAGGCTGTTAACGTAGTAGTCAACAAGCGGGAACCGCTGGAACATCAGGAAGTAGTTCTGGACATAGGGGTCCGCTGGGATTATATCGAGCCCGAGCTGCAACACTTCATCGCGGGTTTTGAACGATGTCGTGAACATCATCCAGACGGGGAATATCGCGAATATGAGAATGAGGATGAGCACGGACCGCCAGAGCAGTTGGTATACGAGCTCTTTCCCATCCGCAGTTAGCCGCATTTCGTCGGGCAACGTCGTACTTTCTGACCCAACCGCAGCGATGAGTGAACTGAGCATCTCAGATAGCACCTCCGTCGTAGCTAGAGGCCACAACGCGCTTGTAATAGACGTATGCAATGGTCATCGAGAACAGGAACAACATCGCGCTGAGTGCGGACCCGATTCCGTACGCACTCTGTTTGAAGCCAAAGGAGTAAATGAGCAACATTAGGACGTTCCCCGATTCGCTGGGTGACCCACCCAGCAAAATATACGGGACGGGGAAATTGATGAAGGTCCAGAGGATCAATAGCAGTAGAATGACGGCAGAGACGGGTTTCAACTGTGGCAGCGTGACGTACCGCAGTTTCCCCCATCTGCCGGCCCCATCGATCTCGGCAGCCTCGTACAACTGCTCAGGAATCGACTGCAATCCAGCGTACAACATGATTGCCGCATACGGGAAGTTCCGCCAGACGTTTGCGATGATTATCGCATACAGCGAGTTTGGACCCAGAAGCCAGAACAGGGAGCCCTCGATGAGTCCAGCCTGACGGAGTAACGCGTTGATGACTCCAGTATCGCTCCGGAACATCATCCGCCAGGTAAGCAGCGTGACGACAACCGGCGTCACATACGGAATCAGAATCACGGTTCTCGCGACAAGCTTGCCCCGGAACTGCTTATCGAGGGTGAGCGCGGTGACGAGCCCGAGACCGTACGTCCCTATCACCGACCCGACCGTATACAGAATGGTGACTTTGAGCGAGTTCCAGAACTGTGCGCCATAGATCGTATCTTTCTGGAACACCTTCGCGAAGTGGTCAAGCCCGACAAACGTCTCAGGGCGGAACCAGTCGGTGTATCTGAGCGACGGGAACTCATAGAAGCTCATAACGAACCCGAGAATGACCGGAATCCCGTGGACGAGAAGCATCATCGCCAGGGCCGGAGCAATGAGCTTGAGTCCGAACCGCTGGCTTGCAGGTAACGAGCTAACGTACGGGATATGGACTGCTGGGAGTCGACGTCTGACGCGCTGGTACGCGGACAAGAGCATACACAATCGATTATTATGCTATGTATTTAACCGTTCTGCACGACACTTGGGTACTACCGAACCGAGAAAGTGCACGTAGATATGCAACTGGACAAGCGGCGTAACGCACTGAAATGATCGTTTGCGGGGCTCAGCCCTGTAGCGCGTTCTCCGCCTGCATCGCAGCCTGCTGGAGTGCGGCCTCGGTATCGCCTTCGGACCAGGAGTTGGTTGCTGCCTTCGTGAGCACTTTCGTGACAGACCCTTTGATTGCTCCGGAGACATCACCCCATCCCACAACTTGTGGCGCTGTCTTGGCATTTGTACTGTTCAGCACGTCTTCACTGAAAGATTGATACAGCTCACCCTGGAAGGCTTCTTGCTCGAAGCTACTCTTGATAGTCGGCAGGAAGCCAGACCCCTTCGCGAGCTCTGCGTTGACCGCTGGCTGCATCAGATATTCGATGAACGTCGCGGCTGCGCCCTTCTTCTTCGTCCAGGGATGGATACCCATGAGATTCACTCCGAAGAAGGTCGACGACTCTCCCCGGGGACCAGCTGGTGGCTTGCCGACGCCGAGTTCGGCGTCAATATCGTTTGCAACTCTGAGCCCCTGCCACGTAGAGGCTATCCGCTTGCTGCTAAACGCGTTATTCCGTGCAACGCCGTTCCACTCGACTGACGCTTGTGGAGACGCCTTGTGCGTCGTCGACAGGTCCTTGTAGAAATTCAGCGCCTCCACCGCCGCATCACTGTCAAATGTCGGCTTGGACCCGTCAATCACGCTCCCACCGTTTTGCCAGATGAGCATCATATAGTACTGGACAACGGCCCAGTTGTTCGCACCAGGAATGCCAAACAGGTATCTCGTGTTGTAGCCCTCCTGCTCCCACTTTTCGGCCTGTTTATTGTATTTCGTCGCATCGTTCGCGAGTTCGTCCCAGGTCGATGGCGAGCCATCAATACCAGCTTCCTCGAACAGCGATTTATAATAAATATGCCCACGAGGTCCCCAGAACCAGGGGAATCCAGCCCGGACACCATCGAACTCGCCTATCTGAAGCGGGGACTCGTAGATATTGTCTGTCGGCATCGAGACGCCGGCCTCGCCGAGGTCCATCCAGCCGTCAGAATTGACCTGTTGTGGCATCCACGTCGATGCGATTTCTTCGACATCTGGACCGGTCCGGGTGGAAATACTGTTGTTTTGCTTCTTCCGAGCGACGCCCCAGCCCATCGTTTCGAAATCCACCTTGATCCCGTGTTCTTTCTTCAGTATCGGATTGTGTTTCTCGTAGAACGTCTCAATGTGGTCATTGACGAAGTGACGGACTGTGAGGGTGGTTATACTGTTCGACTGGTCCCCGGTGCTCGCGCCAGAATCGCCATCCCCACCATCTCCGGGAGTACTCTCTGAACTGTCACTGCCGCCACAGCCTGCGAGTAGCGTGACCGTTGCCGCGCCGGCGCTTTTGATGAAGCGACGTCGCTTGCCACTCCGCAAACTACTGTCTGACATATGGTATCACCAACGAACCAGCTAGTATATATAATTAATTGTTTGGGATGTTTTCGTCGGTAGTGTTGTCCAAGTTCCACCTGAGATACCTATCGTATGGTTTTATGTCCCACTGTGATCAACTCATAATCTAAGCGATCGCAGCGAAGCTCAACTCAGACAGAGAGCTGCCGGCTGACCAGAGCGCCTCTGTCGGCGCTGTCAGTAACACAACTGACCACGGTGGCTCCCCATGAACACCCAAATATGACCACACACGCAGTCTACAACGAGATCCGAACCGGTATCGACCGACTGAATGATTTCGAGATGAGTACGCATGACCTTTCCCAGCCACGCAAGCGTATTGCACACGCTGACAGAGTCCACTTCATCGGCTGTGGGTCTTCCTACTGGACAGGAGTGATCGGCCAGTATGCGTCGTTCCAGCGCGGTATCGACGCAACAGCGTACGCTGCGTCGGAATATCTGTTTACCGGCCCACCGATTACTGATCGAACGGTTGTCGTCGCCTACTCTCAGTCCGGTGAGACATCTGAAACTGTTACAGCCGCTCGACGGGCAAAGGAGCGGGGTGCGGTCGTTATCGGTATTACAAACAGCGACGATTCGTCACTCGGGTCAGTAGCAGACGAGGTCCTCGTCACGCCGGCGGGGACCGAGAAGGCAGTCCTTGCTACCAAAACAGTGGATGCCGCGGTGATGCTGACGCTTTCGTTGCTCGAAAGCAGATACAGTGAGCGCACACCGAGCGAGTTGCAACGCACGTGCCGGAACGTGATTACTCAGAATCTCCAGGCAGCCGTATCCGTCCTTGCGGAGGCCGAGACGCTCTACACGCTCGGCCGGGGGATCGAATATGGACTTGCGGGCGAGGCTGCGACGAAGTTCGGTGAGGGCGCACTGTTGCACACGACACCACTCCCGACACCCGAAATCAGCCACGGTCCCATCGCAAACGCCGCCGGTGAGCCCGCACTCATCATTGCTACCCAAGAATCGAAGTCATCATTGACCAGCGAGGTCGTTTCGAAGCTACGCGACGCCAGCGTGACCACAATTGTCCTGCGGCGGCCGACGAATGAGTACGGTGGCGACATCGCAATCGAACTCCCCGCTCAATCACCAGACCACCCCATCGTCCCGTTGAAAATCTTGCAATCGCTCACGTATAAGACGGCCGTGAAAAAGGGATACAATCCAGATGACCCACCAGAACTCTCGAAACATGTTGAGTGGAGTGCACTGGGATAGCGAGTCAGACCGGCAACCCAGGCGAATGACGCATCTCGATTGTCGATGAGAGGCCTGCGGTGACGGACATCAGGATACACAGGCGGACCACGATTTGATCGACGCAATAGCTGAAGTATGCCGGTTGTAGCATGAAGGTTAATCACAGTCCCGCTGCGAGACAGTAGTATGCAAATCACCGGATACGAACTGTTCGAAATCCCACCCCGCTGGGTTTTCTTGAAGCTAGAAACCAGCACCGGGCTTCTGGGCTGGGGTGAGCCTGTTATCGAGGGCAGAGCGAAAACAGTTCGGGCGGCAGTCGAGGAGATGCTGGACCAGTACCTCATCGGCAAGGATCCGTTTCGAATTGAGGACCACTGGCAAGCGCTGTATCGGGGCGGGTTCTATCGCGGCGGGCCGATCCTGATGTCCGCCATTGCTGGTATCAATCAGGCACTCTGGGACATCAAGGGGAAACATTTCGGTGCACCTGTGTATGAACTGCTGGGTGGGAAAAGCCGCGATAAGGTTAGAGTGTATAAATGGATCGGCGGCGACAGGCCGGAGGATGTCGCTACGGAAGCGACGCGGTTAGCTGAGGCTGGCTACACCGCGCTCAAAATGGATGCGACAAACCAGACTCGATTCATCGAAACAAGAGCGTCGCTCGATGAGATCACAGAACGAATTCAGCACGTTCGAACAGCGGTGGACGACCGAGTAGATATTGGGATCGATTTCAGAGGCCGAGTATCAAAATCGATGGCCAAGACCCTTGCTAACCGCCTCGAATCCGTCGAGCCGATGTTCATTGAAGAGCCAGTGCTTCCCGAAAATATCGAACACCTTCCGAACATCGCAGCCCAGACCCACGCACCTATCGCAGCAGGTGAGCGACTGTACTCGAGATGGGATTACAAAGACCTCCTGAAAACGGGAGCGATTGACGTGATTCAGCCCGATGTCTCGCACGCAGGCGGCATCTCGGAGATGGTTAAACTGGCAAACATGGCGGAATCACACGATGTCGCCATTGCACCGAACTGCCCGCTCGGGCCAATTGCGCTGGCTGCGTCGATCCAGGTCGATACGGTCGTTCCGAATCTGCTAGTACAAGATCAGGGGTTCGACGTTCACTCTGAGACGACCAGTCCCGCACACGACCTGCTGAATTCGAACCCGTTTGCGTTCGATGATGGCTACCTGAAGACGTTGGACGGCCCGGGACTGGGTATCGATGTAGCACTAGACGTAGTTCGGGAGAAGGCAGAAGCTGACCTCGACTGGCATAATCCAATATGGCGGCACGAGGATGGCAGCGTCGCCGACTGGTAACGACCGTTTCATAATAATAAAAACTTAAGATACAGACGGAATTAGCATTCCTATGACCGATAAAACTGAGACCGCGACACTCACAGCACCCATGAAGACGTTCGCCATTGTCGACGCGCTCAGAGATGCCGATGGGCCGCTTGGTGTCTCAGAGGTGGCCGAGCGACTCGGGTACACTCGGAGTACGACGTACAAGCACCTGAATACGCTGTTGCAATCTGGCTACGTGAGAAAGAGTACAGGGGACTATCAGTTGACGTTACAGTTTGCCGATATCGGCGAACACATCAAATCTCAGACACCCATCTATCACGACACAAAGCCCCAGATAGACCAGATATCAGCGACGACCGGCGAATCAGCCGGACTTGTTATCAAGTGCGAAAAGCAAATTGCTGATGTCTATCATACGGCTGCTGACGACTCTCCGAGACACGTAAACTCCCCGTGTTTTCACTACAGCGCTCCGGGAAAGGCAATCCTCGCAGCGACCGGTCCAGAGGAGGTCGATGCTATTTTAGACCACACTGGGCTGCCTGCAGCCACCGAAAACACGATTACGGACCGCCAGACGCTTACCGCCGAACTCGATAATATCCGGGACCGGGGTATCGCGTTCGAGCGTCGTGAGCAGTATCCGGACGTAAACTGCGTTGCGGTTCCGATTCGGGATCAGTCCACAACCGCCGCTGTGTACGTGGCGGGACACGCTGATCGGTTGAGCGGGAAGCGGTTACAGGAGGATGTCCCCGGGATGATACTGAGCGCTGTCAGACAGCTCAATGCGGAGCAGGTCTGACCTGATTGTTGTTGTCTCTTTATCGGTGCTGTCATGATACTCTAGACTTAGCAATGCGCGGTATACCTCGATCAACTGTGTTTCTATCCGACGCAAGATACTTTCAGTAACGCCGATACATGCCTCAACGAAAATTTTTATCCGAAATAGAGTATTTCCTTTAGTGAAATTCTTTCCTAGCGATCGGCAAATGGAATAACAGGAGTACACTTATTATCCGGGTTTGGTCTGGTGAATCCAGTCTTCTCCGGATATGCACAGATCGTAATATAGAGGAACTGTGCTGGTCCCATGCCATCCGATTGCCTTTCAGCACCACTGTCGTTCATCAGAGTTCCAGCACTCAATAACTTTTCATAATAAGAAACAAAACCGAAGAAGTGCCTCTGTCTACTGGTCGAAACATTCAAATGTTGATGGATGATGGGTTTCACTCACGAGGGTATCTATCACAATGGATGCAATCGCTGTCAAGCGGGGGAAGACTCGGCCAGAACGCATCGATATCGAGCGTCCGGAACCGGACGAGGGAGAAGTCCTCGTGAGGACCCTCCGAGTTGGCATCGACGGAACGGACTTTGAGGTACTATCGGGGTCACACGGTGGGTTTCCGGAGGGTAGTGATTACCAGATACTGGGGCACGAGGCCGTCGGTGTGGTTGAGTCCGCAAACGGGACCGCGCTGAACGAGGGAGAGATTGTTGTTCCAACGGTCCGGCGGCCCGCAGACATATCGAGCCGGTTTTTCGAGAACGATGAGCCTGATATGGCACCACCCGGTGAGTACGTCGAACGCGGGATTGCGGGGGCGCACGGCTATATGGCTGAGTACTTCACCACACCCGAATCGTTCCTCGTTTCAATCCCGGAGTCGCTTGCGGATGTCGGATTTCTGGTCGAACCGATCAGCAATGCCGAAAAGGCACTCGAGCTGGCACAGCGGTCTAGATCGACCTTCGAGTGGCAGGAGTCTGCCGGACTCGTCCTTGGAAACGGTCCGTTAGGACTGCTTACATTGGCAATGCTTGCAGACCGGTGTGAGCGAACGTACTGTCTCGGTCGTCGTGAACGGCCGGACCCGACCATCGACATCATTGAGGAACTGGGGGCCACGTACATCAACTCTCAACAGACGGCTGTGGATGAAATCCCTGCAGTTCACGAACCGATGGACCTGGTGTTTGAGGCGACGGGGCACGCAAAACACGCGTTTTCCACGATCGAAGCACTCGGTGCGAACGGGGTTGGCGTCCTCCTTGGCATCCCGGAGGACTGGGAATTCACTGTCAATGGCGGCGCTCTCCACAGACAGTTGGTCCTCCAGAACAAAGCGCTGCTCGGGAGTGTGAATTCAAATGTTCGGCATTATAAACGCGCTCGTAGCACACTTGCAGAATACCCGGACTGGTTCCTTGCATCTATTATGACGACTCAGTGCTCGGTGTCAGAGTTTGCAGATGCATTCGCGGAATCACCGGATACTATCAAATCGTACATTGAGTTTAGCACCTAAGTAACAGCGTACCCGCAATATACACGTATCTGGCTCAAAGAGTTGTATCCTCTCCCACACACGCGCATTAATAATAATTTTAATTTTCTTTTAGGTGTGTTTGAGTAGATATCACTGTTTTAGAGCTGTTTATGTCAATGGGTATTGTTTTATGGCGGCGTATCTTCTACGTTTAGACGCAAACATCTGCTAAACGAGTAGAAATAAACTGCTATACTCAAAATACGGGCGAGGGAAACCAGTGGGTAGTGTCTTCGGGTACTGACGATCTCGAAACTACCGACTGTCAACAAGGCGTTGGATTACGCAGTTACTATCCGTGCCTATGAAGGACTAACTCCGCCGATCGATTCTTCAGCAGGGGTGCTATCGTTTGCGCTAGTGGCTACGTCTGGGAGTACTCATCGACCCACTCCTGCAACGTGATACCCATCGTTGACTGCGTAATCGCGTTCGAGGACGCGGAGTTTGCACTCTTGACGAGTTCGGCTTCCAGTGTCCGCGTCGGGATTTCACCGATAAAGTGTGGAATCGCTCGCTGAACCGCCAGCGGACAGCCGACCTCGTGAGCAAGTGCATAGCCAGACAGGGAGTGTGGGATCTCTTCAGTTGCGTATCTGGGGTCCGGGTCGAGTAGCTTCTCGCCCTCGACAAAGTCAACGTACTCATAACATTTTCCGACATCGTGGAGTAATGTCGCCGCAATGATGACGTCGATATCGGGGTCGGCCCCGTGGAACTCCTGCTGCTCGATAGCGGATTCCCGTGCGATTCTGGTGACACCGCGGACGTGCCTGACGTTGGTCACCTCGTGGATATTCCAGGCGTAGGGAATATCGGTAATATCGCGCCAGCCGCCTCGGTCGAGCGCGAGTGTCCACGCTTCGATGACTTTGCTACGAAGGTCGTCCGATGAGATGTAGTCGAGTTCCGGGAACGCCTGCGTGACCTGCGCCTCGTAGTTAGGCATACTACCCCTCGTCCTTGACGAGCTGTTCCTGTCCGATAAACCGGGGCCGCTCGTCGATAGCCAGGAAGTTGTTCACGTCTTCGCGGGCCGCTTTCGCCTTGCCTCTGTCCGGCGCGTAGTCCCGTGAGCCTTCGCTGCCGAGCGCGTCGTATAGCTTCTCGATGTCGTCGAAGTAGAGTTCGGCGACACCGTCGAACTCGGCGTTTTCGGGGTCTGTTGGGATGACCGTATTGTACTTGACGACGCCCTCGATCTCACGGGCAATCGGCGTATGGTTGGTCTGCCAGTAGTCGACGAACTCCTCGTGGGTCATGTCGTCCTGCCGGACGAGAAACGCCGAGTGCTTGTAGAGGCCGTCAGTGTCACCGTCAACCTCGTCTTTCTGGACGATCTCTTCGCCGATAATACGCGGCCGCTCCTCGACAGCAAGGAAGTTGTTCACGTCCTCGCGAGCCTTTGCAGCTATCTCCTTGGTAGGGTCGTAATCCCGGGAGCCGGGACTGCCCAGCGCCTCGTGCAGGTCGTCAAGCGTCTCGAAGTACAGCTCCGCCAGTCCGTCAAATTCGGCGTGTGCTGGTTCTGTTGGAAGGACTTGCTGGTAGCGAACCACGCCCTCGATGTCCTTCGCGATCGGCGTGTGATTGGTCTGCCAGTAGTCAACGAACTCCTCGTGAGACATATCGTCCTGTCTGACTAACAGAGCTACGTGCTTGTACATCATCAGCATATTTCTGACCTATGAGTATAAAAGCTAACGTTATTTCCTGTCAGAGTGTTTAGGCCAGTAAAGATTAATGTATGCATGACGCCGAAGATTGAACCGATATGGAGGCAGTCAACCCGGCTACGGGCGAGCGGCTGGACGTGTACGACCCTGACGATGACGAGGCAGTCGAACGAAAACTGGACCGTGCCACGTCGACGTTCGAGGACTGGCGTGAGGTCCCGTTGCGCGACCGCGAGCAATTGCTGGTAAACGCCGGCGAGGTTCTACGGGAGAACAAACAGCGGTACGCTGAGCTGATGACCCGGGAAATGGGGAAACCAATCACGCAGGCTGTTGCTGAAGTCGAAAAGTGTGCCTGGGCGTGTGATCATTACGCCGAATACGCACACAAGTATCTCTCCGAGGAACACCACCCCAGTCCAGCGGGAACGGAAGTAAAGACGGTCCATGACCCGCTTGGACCAGTGCTTGCAGTGATGCCCTGGAACTATCCGTTCTGGCAGGTCATCCGCTTTGCCGCGCCCTATCTCACTGCCGGCAACGTTGGCCTCCTCAAACACGCCTCAAACGTCCCCGGCTGTGCGCTCGCACTCGAAGAAGTGTTTGCCGAAGCCGGCTATCCTGAGGGCGCGTTCCAGACGCTGATGGTTGGCTCCAGTAACGTTGACGGCATCCTCGCAGACGACCGTGTCCGTGCGGCAACGCTGACCGGAAGTGGTCCCGCTGGCCGTGCCGTCGCCGAAACCGCCGGCAAACATCTGAAAAAGACTGTGCTGGAACTCGGTGGGTCTGACCCGTTCATCGTCCTCGACGACGCAGACCTCGATGCGGCCCTCGAAACTGGGGTGCAAGCACGGACACTGAACGGCGGCCAGTCGTGTATCGCCGCCAAGCGCTTTATGATTCACACGGATGTCTATGAGGAGTACGTCGATGGCCTCGTCACTGCCTTCGAAGACCTCACTGTCGGTGACCCACTGTCCGACGAAACTGACGTCGGTCCACAGGCGGACCCTGACCTCATGGCCGAACTCCACGATCAGGTACAGGCCAGCGTCGACGCCGGTGCAACGCTGTTGACTGGAGGCGAGCCGCTTGACCGGCCCGGTGCCTTCTACCCACCGACAGTACTGACTGATGTTCCTTCGGGATGCCCTGCGGACACCGAGGAGACGTTCGGCCCAGTGGCGACCGTCTACGAGGTTGCCGATGCGGAGGAAGCGATTGAGGTCGCGAACGACACCCGGTTTGGCCTTGGTGCAAGCCTCTGGACAGCGGACCGGGAACGCGGTCAGCGTCTGGCACGGGACATTTCCGCAGGCTGTGTCTACATCAACGAAATGACCAAATCTGACCCGCGAGTCCCATTCGGCGGCATCAAGGACGCCGGGTACGGTCGTGAGCTCTCGGAGATGGGCATCAAAGAGTTCGTCAACAAAAAGACGGTCTGGATCGAATAACTGCCACAGGTGATACTAGGTGGTATTCTATTGCTAACGCGCCCGGTTTTCACGTGATGGCAGCAGCGTACGGTCGGTAGCGATTCGCGTGACAGGACAAAGCTTCTTGTTTCACGGGGCGTTATGCAGGTGCATGGAGTTAGCTATCCTAGGCGGTACTGGTGACATCGGTGAGGGACTTGCGATGCGGTTTGCCGCCGATACGGACCATGCGATTACGATCGGCTCGCGGGACGCTGCAAAAGCCAGCAAGCGAGCCAGAACGTATGAAGAACGGTTGTCCAATCACGGTGTCGAGACTGAAATCAACGGGACGGACAACAGTAGCGCCGCGGCCAGTGCAGACGTGGTTATCCTGGCCATTCCGCCACATCACGTCGGCGATACAGTTGAAGCACTGGCAGAAGATGATGTCCTCTCGGACCAACTGCTCATTAGCCCTGCCGTCGGAATGAACGGCGATGGGGATGGGCTTCACTACCAGCCACCGTCGACGGGAAGCGTTACCGAGTTCGTCGCGGAGCGGGCCCCTGAATCTGTTTCAGTGGCTGGAGCGTTCCACAACCTTGCAGCGGACCGGCTGGCGGATCTAGAGGCCACGCTCGATGTGGATACGCTGGTAGTCGCCGACGATCCGGCGGTCAGTGAACGAGTCGTGACGCTAACTGCTGACCTCGCGGGCGTCCGACCGATCCCTGCTGGCCCGCTTTCGAACGCCGCGGAAGTCGAGAGTCTGACGCCACTGCTCATCAACATCGCTCGATACAACGAGGATATGCACGACGTCGGTGTGAGCTTTACGTAGACTCCGACAGCGCTTCTGTCCTCCGCCGTGATTCAAATAGTATCGTAGCGAGATCGTCTACATCCTCGCTTTTGCCTGTATCCGCAAACAGTCACAACCAGACAGGAAGTATTTCACCGCGCGTTGTCGATTTCGTCGATCGCATCGGGGTTCTCGATACTCGAAAGATCCCCCAGTTCTGCGCCCTCGTAGACATTTTGAATGATGCGCCGAACAATTTTCCCCGACTGGGTCTCCGGGAACGCATCAACGAAGCTGACTTCACGCGGACGGAACGGTTTGCCAAGCGCTGTCCCGACCTGCGCGCGCAACGTCTCGCGAAGGTCATCTGACTCCTCGTATCCTTCGTTGAGGATGACATATGTGACAACCGCAGTCCCCTTCGTTTTGTCGTCCGCTCCGATCGCAACAGCGGCGTTGACCGCATCGTGTTCGATAAGTGAACTCTCGACCTCAGCCGGGCCGACCTTCCGGCCGGCGACGTTGAGGACATCGTCCGACCGACCGTGTAAGAACCAGAAGCCGTCCTCGTCTTTCTGTGCCCAGTCGCCGTGGTCCCACATATCGCCGAACCGTGACCAGTACTCTTCGAGGTACCGCTCGTCACCACTCCACAGCGATTTTGTCATCGATGGCGCTGACGACTGACAGACCAGATACCCCTTCTCGTTGTCTTCGGCAACGGATTCCCCCTGTGCATCGACGACATCGATGTCCATGCCGAGCGCCGGGCCACCAAGCGTCCCCGGCTTCAGCGAATGCAGTGGCGTCGGCTGCAGGAAACAGCCGAATATCTCCGTTCCGCCGGAGATGTTCATAATCGGTGTCGTGCCGTCGCCGACGTTTTCCAGAAACCACTCCCAGGAGTCCGGGTCCCACGGCTCGCCAGTCGACCCCAGCAGGCGCAACGTCGAAAGGTCGTGCCCATCCAGCCACTCGTCGCCGTGTTTCTGTAGCGCACGGATCGCTGTCGGTGAAATCCCGAACACCGACAGATTGTGGGTATCGATCATCTCCCAGAATCGGTCCGGCTCGGGATAGTCGGGTGCCCCTTCATACATGAAGACGGTGCCACCGTGGGCGTGATTGCCGATCAGCGTCCACGGTCCCATCATCCAGCCGATATCCGAGACCCAGAAAAAGCGGTCTGCAGGCTTGTGGTCGGAACGAAAAGAAGAGTTCTTTCGCCGGCTGGACGAGCCCGCCAGCGTGTGTGTGGACGATGCCCTTCGGTTTGCCTGTTGTCCCGGATGAGTACAGCAGCATCGACTCGTGGTCGGCGGGGAGCGACTTGGTCTCGTAGGTGTCAGACTGGGACCCGACTGCGTCTGCCCACCATTCGTCACGATCTGGGTCCCACGAGAGGGCAGACTCCGCAGAACCGAGCCGATTATACACAATGGTGTGTTCGACGTGGCCAGCCGCTTCGATAGCCTCGTCCGCGGCCGACTTCAGGTCGATTTCGCTCCCCCGGCGGTAGAAGCCATCACCGGTGAACAGGACTGAACACTCGGCGTCTTCGATGCGGGTTGCTGTCGCGTCGACCCCGAAACCGGAGAAAATAGGGACGGCAATCGCACCGACCTTGAAACAGCCATACAGCAATGGAACGATTTCCGGGACCATCGGCATATACAGTCCGACGGTGTCACCGGTTCCGATACCGCGCTCTTCCAGTGCATTGGCGACGCGATTGGCCTGTTGGTGGAGCTCGTGATAGGTTATTTCACGGACTGTCCCGTCCTCACCTTCCCAGATTGTCGCGACTGTATTTCGGTTCTCAGCGTCGGGGGCTGCATGACGGTCGACGACGTTGTGAGCGATGTTGAGTTCCCCACCGACGTACCAGTCCGTGAACTGCGGGCCATCTGTGTCATCGCGGACCTGTTCGTACTCCTCGTAAAACTCCAGGTCGAGATAATCGACTATCTCATCCCAGAACCAGTCCAGTCCGGATGCCGGTTCACCGTCGATGTCGGTGACCGTCCGCCTGTGAAGTTCTTCAAAGTCCTCGATGCCGTGCTTTTGCATGAACGCGTGGACGTTGCTCTCGGTCACGAACGTCTCGCTCGGCTCGTACCGTACCTCGTCGAGTGCTGTGAGTGAATCTGACATTGAGATTAGTGGCTGTGACGATGTCCAGAAGCTGTTCAGTTGCTGCAGTCGAGCTACCCTGTCTTGTAGACGCCGCGTGCATCCGCGACCTGTGTGCCGTCTTCGGCGTACACTTCCACACTGACGACGCCAACATCACCACCGTGACGAACCACGTCCGCTTCCGCTCGGAGGTCCCCTGTCCCGGCTTCGAGGTAATCGATGCGCATATCGATGGTCGGCACCGGCTGGTCGACGAGAGACACGAGAGCGGCCCCACCAACGGTATCAGCGAGGGTGAACGTAACGCCGCCGTGGGCCATTATCTGCTCCTCGTTCCACGACAGTTCTTCGCGCATTTGGATATGCCCTTCGGCGTGCCCGTTATCGACAGTCGTTATCTCGATATCGAGCAGGTCGGCAAACGGCATGTTCTGGAAGAATGCTTCGATGTCCATACTCATCAATTCGGTTCTTCACCTGGGGAAATAAGTATTGGTGTTCACAGGGGTCCGAAACCCACGGGCAGCATCTCAGCAAGTCACTAGCGCTCGTGGTGTCGCATCCCCTTCGGGTCAGACGGTATCTGATGTTCCAACAGTCACCGACATCATGTGCCAGTCTTAGCTGATCTTCGGCTGCACCTCTTCACCGAGCCGCCGGATGCACTCGGCCATCTCTTGCGTTCCGGTTCCAGGGTGGTACGTCCGGAAGATGAAATGAATGTCGTCGCCCAGCGCCTCGCGGTACGTTTCGAGTTCCTCCGTGACCTGGTCGGGTGTCCCGAAGATAGCCTGTTCTTTGAGTTCCTGCTTGCGTTCCTCGTCGAGTTCTGCAACCGTCTCGCCGGAGAATATCTCCTCGTACCGGCGCTGGATGTAGAGGTAGCCGTCACGCATCTGCTCCCATGCGTCCTCGCGGGAGTCACCGATGAACCCGTGCTGGAGGACATACACCTGAAAGTCGCCCTCGATATCCTCGTCGTCACGGACGTTTCGGATGTCCTCGACGCGCTTCCGGACGCCATTGACTGACAGCGACGACGGGGCGCACCATGCGTCAGCGGTCCGGGCGGCCCGCCGGACGGCAGGCCGCGAGGCCCCACCGAGCATGAGAGGAACGTCGTGTGCAGGTTTCGGTGTCACAGTGACGTCTGAAGAGATGTCGTGGAATTCCGGCTCGTAGTTGAGCGGCCCGTCAGACCAGGCACCGCGAAGCGTGTCGACCGTATCGGCTAGTCGTTCGGCCCGTTCGTCGTCGGGAATTCCGAAGGCGTCAAACTCTGAGACGTTAGATCCGATTGCCATCCCGAGCGTCGTTCGGCCATCGGCGATCTGGTCCACTGTCGCGATATCCTCAGCGAGCCGGATTGAATCATACAGCGGCGCGAGTGCGATACAGGACCCGATTTCGATGTCGTCGGTGACTGCAGCTAACGCCCCAAGCGCCGGTGTGACGCCTGATAGATAGTCGTCGTCAAGGAAGTGATGCTCTGAGACCCAGGCGCTATCGAGACCCGCGTTGTCGATAACTTCCCCCAGTTCGAGCATTTCGTCGTAAATCTCGCTGGTTTCGCGGTCATCGTCCGGGCGCTGCTGACAGGTAAACAGGCCTGTTCCCAGTTGCATAAATTTCCGTTACGGCGCGACCGACTTAACGGTAGTGGCACGCCAGCGACCAGACAATGCGTGAAATCGGCCAAGATGCCTGCCAGTCAGTTCAGTAGTTGATCCGCGTGATTTCCGAAACAGGCCACTCACTGAGTATCTCGACGCCGTTTTCGCGGACGACAACCATCTCTTCGACCCGGACGCCCTGCCGCTCCGCGGGTTGCATCGTCTCGACAGCCATCGTCATGCCCTCCTCGATTTCGATCGGGTGGTCCGGAGAGAGTCCGCGCCAGATGAGCGGCGTTTCGTAGAGCTGTAGCCCCAGCCCATGCGCCCAGTGGTTGGTTGTCATCTGCCAGAACTCGTCGGCGTCGTACCAGTCCATATGCTCACCCTCTCTGTCGGGGAAGCCCTTGCAGATCTCGTCGGTCGTGGCCCCCGGCTCGATCCGTTCGAGGACGTCATACAGGTCGTCACGGGCTTTTTCGTAGGCATCTTTCTGTGCCTGCGTCGGTTCGCCCATGCTGAACGTCCGGTAGTAACAGGAGCGGTAGCCCAGATAGCCGATGTTGTAGAAATCAGCGTACACGAGGTCATTCGGTCGAATCATCCGGTCGGTCGTGTTTGCCTGATGTTTCGGCCAGGTGTTCGGGCCGGAGGTAACGTAGCCGCCTTGGGCCATTGCGCCGTGCCCCCAGAGTTCGCCAACCGCATCGCCCCAGACTTCTGATTCACGCTTGCCTGGCTTGGCACTCTCCGTAATCTTCTGAAAGCCTGCCTCACAGATGGCAGCGACCTGTCGCAGACACTCTATCTCGTCGCGGGTTTTGGTCTTCCGCGCGTCGAGCATGATATCAGTCGCCGCGCTGGTATCAACATCGACGCCACGGTCCTCGAATTTCTCAATAAGCGCTCCGTTCCCTACGTCGATGCCCATCGGCTCCCGATCGACACCGTACTCCTCCATGGCCGTGTACACCGTCTCAGCCATCTTGTCTTTGAGCCAGTCACGCGCGGAAGCGCTGCCTGACGCCCGGGGAACGTTGCCGAGTCCCGGACAGGCATACCGGATGTCGTCGAGCCAAGGACAGTTGAACCGCTGGTTCGATGCGTGGTCCGCAGTGTCCCAGTGGACGACATCGCCGTCTTCGGTCAGGAGCGTGTAGTGGTCTGCCCCGCTCCCGCCAGTCATCGCCAGCCCAGTGACGTACCGGACATTCGGGTCGTTAATCAGCAACATCGACCCCAGTTCGGAGTCCTGCAATCGGTCGAGGGCTCGGTCTTTGCGCTCGCGTCGCATTCGCTTGACATCGATCCGTTCTTCCCAGTCGACGGCCATGGTGCCACGCGTTCCTTCCATGAAGTCGCGCTCGTACATCACCTATGCGTACAGGCAGGTCCCTAATCAAACACTGGGTTCACTCTGGTCCAATCAGCGAAAAACGCGAGTACCCACGGTATGTACGTCACATAGTGACGGCGGGCTGGTGTCTCAGAGCGATTCGAGCCCGTTCTCTTCCCGGAGGGTGTTGATGTAGGACCGGAACCCGGATTCGAGGTCGTACTCGACCTCGTAGCCGAGGTCTTCCTGCGCGGCGGTCATATCGAGGTTCTGGGTCCATGGGAGTTCGCCCTCATCAGAGACCTCAAGATCGGCATCCGGGACGATTTCTCGGACAGCGTTGGCGGCTTCACGGATCGTCGCGAGGACGCCGCGGACGTTGTAGATGCGCTGGCTGAGGTCGTCCTCGTCGACAAACGTTGCTTTCCGGAACGCCTGTGCGATATCACGGGCGTGTTGCCAGTCGATCACCTGATCGCCGTACTCGACGCTGAACGGTTCGCCGAGTGCCGGCTTCTCGATGATGTTTGCGAGGAACGCTGACCCGCCGGTCTCGCGGTAGGGGCCGTACGCCACAGTCGGGCGAAGTCCAACGTGGTCGACATCGTAATCCTCGTGGTAGACACGGGCCTGATGTTCGTTGTACTCTTTGGTCGCGCCGTAGAGCGTATCAGGATAGACCAGTTCGTCCTCGTCGACATACTCGGCGGCGTAGTTGTGTGGCGGCGCGTACACCGCCGCGCTGGAGGCCCAGGTAACGCGGTCGATCTGGTCGTCGAGAGTGCGTGCGGCCTCGAAGACGTTGTTCGTCCCCTTGATATTGACATCGAGGCCAGCCCGCGGGTTGTCCCGAGCTGTGTTCGTCAGCAGTGCCGCAAGGTGAACGATATGGGTCGTCCCCGTCTCTTTGACAGCACGAATCACGTCCGTCGCCTCAGAGACATCACCGCGCCGGATGGTCACATCGTCGGCGACACCCAACTTCGAGAGGATATGGTCGTCCGTCGAGAGGTCGTAGGCGATGACGTCGTGCCCGTGTTCGATGAGATCCTCGACGACATACGAGCCGAGGAAGCCGGTTCCGCCAGTGACGAGTACCGTCGTATCTGTCATTGTTGTATCAATGTGTGTTGCGTAGTTGATTTATATTCTTTGCTAAACCATGTCCGGGAGTTCATTCGTGCAGCCCGCCGACTTCTTTGTAGAACGACGACTGGAGGGACTCGACCATCTCTTCGTCACGGTCGATGCGAACATCGATGACGAATGGGACATCGGCGCTGGTCCCTTCCTCGAGTGCCGCCGCGAGTTCAGCAGGCGTTACTGCCCGCGTCGCTTCAGCGCCGAACGCCTCGGCTGCTTTCACGAAGTCGGTGTCGTGGAACTCGACGCCAGCGATGTCGCCCTCCTCGTGTTGCATCTGACGAACCATCCCCAGACTGGTGTCGTTGAGGACGACGAACGTGGGCGCGACGCCGTTCTCGACGGCTGTCTCGACACTGGTCATCGTCATCGTGAAGCCTCCGTCGCCGGCGACGGCGATGATATCTTTCTCCGTCGTGATAGCAGCTGACACCGCGGCTGGTGTTGCCCACCCCATCGCGCCGACGCCACCGCTGCCGTAGTAAGTCCTGGTGTCCGGTGTCTGAAGGTAGTTCAGCAACCAGAACCGATTGTTCCCGGAATCGGCGGTCACAATGGTCTCCGAATCAACGACAGCCTCGATTTCTTTGACTGCACTCTGTGGCTTAATCGGTGACGCATCCGACTCGCATACGGGTGCATAGAATGACTCCTGCGCTGCGGCCGCACGGTCACGTGCCCAGTCGTTTCCAGCGCTCTCGGGGAGGCTCGCTGCTAGGTCGTCGAGACTGTGTGCTGCATCACCGATAAGCGCGACATCTGCGGGGTAGACCCAGCCAGCGTTGCGTGTGTCGATGTCAGCATGGATGATGGTCTGCTCGTCGGGCCGGATGAACTCCGGGGACTGCCAGTTCGTGTCCATCGGGTTCATGCGACAGCCCACGACGAGGAGGACGTCCGCTTCGCTGACAACCTGGTTTGCGCCTTCGTGACCGAAGGAGCCGATAACACCTGCAGCCAGCTCGTGGGTTTCTGGGAACGTCGACTTGCCCAGATATGAGGTCGTAACGACCGCATCAGTCGCCTCCGCGACAGTTTCAAGCTGGTCGTAGGCGTCGGCGGCGTGAACGCCGTTGCCGGAGATGATAACCGGTCGGTCAGCCTCGCTTAGCGCTGTAATCGCTGTCTGAACATCCTCTTGGGCTGGTCGCGCTTCCCAGTTTTGCACTTGCTCATGGCCGTCCCAGACCGGTGGAATCGGGTCTTCGGGCATCTCCTCGGTGACGGCGTCGCCGTCGAGGATTAGTGCCGTTGGCCCGGGCCGGCCGGCAGTCGCGTGTTTGAACGCGAGCTGGAGGCTCCGTACCGTCTCCGTTGGTGAGCGCGGGAACCAGTTTTCCTTGGTGTAGGCATCGAGCGCTGACGGCAGATCCAGACCACCGTAGTCACCGCGAGCCTGCTGGTACGGCGCGAGCGTCGAATAGTCGCCACGCTCGCTGGCCTCGGTAATAACGACCATCGGTGACGAAGCGAGCTTTCCTTCCATCTGGCCGATTGCGCCGAGACTCCCGATCCAGGGGCCTTGCCCCGCGAGGACCCCGGGGTTGCCGGTGAGTCGTCCGTGCATCTCGGCCATGACGCTGGCTTCACGTTCATCGCGTGGTCGGACCATCTCAACGTCTGCATCCGGGACGTGATCAAGGATCTCGATGGCACGACCACCGGGATATCCGAAGACGTACTCGACGCCTTGCTCGTCCAGTTCTTCGACAAGGCGCTTTCCTGTTTCAGTCATGGGTAGTGAATTTAGGTGTCATTATTGATTGTGGCGTTACGTCCAACTGTGGGTAACTCCCAAGGTATAGAGTTTGGGGTGCAACGTTGTAGCAGCCACGGTTGCATAGGCGCCCACTCGGACGCCTGCGAAACCAACTGTCCCGCTGTGGTGTTCAAGTAAGCCGACTATGCTATAGCGCCTGTTTCGATCACTCTCAAGCGTTTTACTGTCTGAATTCCGTAGTTTCCTGTGTGAAACTCGTTCTAATAGTTGGGACGATATATATTCCAACACTTTTAGAATAATAATATATCTGATTGGATATGAAAACTCACTCACAAAGCTCTTAAAAAGCTCTTTGTCCGCTTTCTCGCCTTCTGGACGGGGAGGCTGCATCCTGCAAGCTCGGATACAGCCGACAATGGATTACAGCGTTACTGCTGTAACAGATATGAGCCTCGGCCGTGAAACTTGTTACACCTGTATGCTTGTAACAGAAATCCCACCCACAGACCAACTTATGTAATATTCACATTTTCTATTATATGTATTTACGAATACATGGTATCTGTGGTGGAACTTCTGTTCTTCAACACTGTAGCTGCAACAGCAGTTTTGGGGAGTCAATGGTAAGTGGCATTCCATGATCGAACTACACAGGGATGGCCGAAGTAGGCATCGCCACCTTCTCGTTCTAATAATTCGAACCACTATACTCTACAACTAGTTTATATATTAACGGAGTCTGACTGGTGGCCTGTCTGATCGGGAAGAGACAACGGAATCTCGGACCTGAGACTTTCTCCCGAGATGAGATCTGTCCTGAGCGCTTGGTATCGACAGTCCGGCGCTGGTGATTAGTCTGACGCCCGAAATCTGGATTCGTGTCTCGGATAATCGTGCCTATGCGGGTCAGAAGTGCCCTGTGCGGACTATAGGGTACTGAGGCTGCCCCGTCACCCACACCGTTCGTCTGATTCGAACACGTATCGGCACTGGCGCGGCACAGATACGACTTTGAGGAATATACAGGCACTTTAGATGAGAGTCGTCTGAATAACTGTGTGATTGGTGTCGGAGAGGGGTTCGACCGAGGTCAGCGACAATACAGTATCGTAAGCGGGGTAACCGGAGCGTTCCCTGCATCTGACTCAGACCTTCTCAGAGCCCGCTTCGTCTCTGCGCAAAACCGCTACGGCTCATAATAACGTTTATCACGAAAGATTGTGTCATGGGGAGTGTTGCGATGCACGATACAGTCAGCCGTCGAACTGTCATGAAGAGCATTGGTGCCGCAGGCGCTGTCGGACTTGCCGGCTGTTCGACAGACGGTGGTAGTAGTGGCAACACCATCAGCATGGGCATCCTAATGGGGGTAACGGGTGGTTTGTCCGAAGTGGGCCCCGCAATTCGGGATGCAGCAGAACTAGCTGTAAAGGAGGTCCGAGACGCGGACAACGGGTTCTCAGTCGATACGCAGTTTGAGAATACTGAGACCAAGCCGAGTCGGGGCGTGAGTGGCGCAGAAGCACTCGTGAACGCTGGCTATCCGATGATTTGCGGCGGATTAGCGTCATCAGTGACACTGCAGGTCGCAGAGAACGTCGGAATTCCGAATCAGACGGTGATGTGCTCACCATCGGCGACGTCACCTGACGTCTCCTCACTGGAAGATAACGACTTCGTGTACCGGACGCCGCCAACGGACAAGCTGCAGGGATCACTGCTGGCACAGATCGCGGCCGAGCGGCTTGAGAAAGAGAGCGCAGCTATCCTCTTTCTCAATAACGCGTACGGGAACGGCCTGTCAAACGGCTTCACGAAGACGTTTGAGGGAGAATACAGTGGTGAAGTCCTGAATCAGGTCTCATACTCGGCGGGTCGCTCCTCATACACGTCACAGTTGCAAAACGCCCTTGACGGTGACCCGGAGACGCTCGTGATTATCGGCTACCCCGAAAGCGGGAACAAAATCTTCCGGAACTTCTACGGGAACTTCGATAGAGCGGACATGGATATTCTGGTCCCAGACGGACTCAGGGCCGATGACTTGCCCGGAAACGTGGGACACGACATGACGAACGTTCGCGGGACCAATCCATCCTCAGCCGGACCGGGAATCGAGTACTTCAAATCTGCGTACCAAGACGAGTATGGCTCTGCACCGGGGCCGTTCAATCAGCAGTCGTTCGATGCTGCGGCAGTCCTCATGCTGGCACGCGCGGCAGCCGGTGAAGATGACGGGACTGCAATCCGCGACCAGATGCGGGCGGTCACAGACCCTGGCGGTGAGGCAGTCGGACCTGAAAACCTGGGAGAAGGCGTTTCGCTGGCGGCCGACGGGAACGAAATCAATTACCAGGGCGTCTCGGGCCCAGTTGAGTTTGACGACAATGGGGATCTGGCGAGTGCCGTGTACAATTACTTCAGGTATACAGAGAACGGCACGGAGAATATCGAGCAGGTGGAAGTGTAACGAGAACACCGCGGGCTTCCCCACTCCGGAGTACGATACCCTGAAGGTACGGCAAACTGTATGGCTTTTGTGCCACACCGTAACTCAGAGAGACGATTCGTCATATTGTCCGGCTGGGCCGATGTCATAGTTATTATCACACAACCCAAAGACTATAATCAAATACTGTTATAGTTGTGAACTGATGTCTCAGTACGCAGCACGCGTCGAAGAGATGGATATCAGTGGCATCCGAGAAGTCTTCGAGGCGGCAGGCGAAGACGCAATAAATCTGGGTCTCGGTCAGCCTGACTTCCCAACTCCAGAACACGCGCGAGAGGCCGCGATGAGTGCGATTCAGGATGGGATGGGTGATTCATATACGTCAAACAAGGGGATTCCAGAACTCAGAGAAGCCATCAGTGACCGCTATGCTACCGACAATGGACAGGACATCCCGCCCGAAAACATCATTGCCACCGCCGGCGCAAGCGAGGCGATTCACGTCGCGATCGAAGCCCACGTCCAGCCAGGCGACGAAGTGCTCTGCCCTGACCCCGGGTTTCTGGCCTATGAACAACTGGTGCTACTCGCCGGCGGCGAACCAAAGCGGGTCGAACTCAGGGACGACCTGACCCTTGACCCCGCTGCTGTCGAGAACGCTATCACTGATAACACGTCACTGTTTATCGTTAACAGTCCTGCGAACCCCACCGGTGCAGTGCAATCGAAGCGAGATATGGCAGAGTTCGCGCGAATTGCGGATGAGCACGAAGTCATTTGCCTCTCCGATGAGGTCTACGAGAAGATCGTCTTCGATGGGGAACACCACTCGCCGGCGGAATTCGCTACCTCTGATCGGGTGATTCAGGCCAGCGCGTGCTCGAAAACGTACTCAATGACAGGGTGGCGGCTCGGGTGGGTGGCGGCCAGTTCGGAGCGAATCGAACGGATGCTCCGGGTGCACCAGTACGTGCAGGCGTGTGCCAGTGCCCCATCACAGTACGCTGCCGAAGCGGCGCTCACCGGTCCACAGGAACCGGTGAGAGAGATGGTGTCGGCCTTCGAGGAGCGCCGAGACGTCCTTCTCGATGGGTTAGAGGACATCGGCCTCGACACGCCAGTGCCGAAGGGCGCGTTCTACGCGATGCCCCACGTCCCGGACGGATGGACTCAGAAGATGCTGGACAACGATGTTATTGTGGTCCCCGGCGAAGCGTTCGGGCCGAGTGGCAAGGGGCAGGCGCGCATTTCGTATGCTACGAGTACAGCTGAACTGAAAGAGGCGCTGGAAGTTATGCGAACAGTCACGAACTCTCTGTAGCGTACCAGCAGTGACTCGCGACTGACTGTGTCATTCGGTAAGTGGGATCATATCTGCCGTCCGGTACGCGATTTTACATCCCCTATTATGGGCGTATGCGTTCGCGATTATATATCGAATCCTGCTTTCGATACCTGCGGTTGCAAAGTCCGTCTGATCTAGCTGTCACGTCTGGTATTGTCAAACGATACCGTGTGTAGTACTAGCATGAATGCGGCACATATCTTCGGTTTCGCGGTATCTATGACTATTTTACATCAAGATTTTTAAGACTGGGTACAGAGCACCAAAGTATGGCGGCACGAGACTACTACAGCCGTGGACAGAATCTGGTATACAACCGTCCAGTACTCGTTATATTGGCAGTTATCGGCGTGTTTTTCGTATTCGATATCCTTCGACAGTTAGGCACTGGAACAGTTGCCGTCACAGATCTTCTGAGTTATCTCTGGAATGGACTGGTGCTTGGAATGTCACTTGGATTGGCCGGTGTCGGTCTCTCGATGACATACAGTATCCTCAATTTCGCGAACTTTGCCCACGGTGATCTGATTACGAGCGGTGCGTTCGCCGGCTGGGCGACGGCGTTTCTGATTGCCGGGCTGGGAGAGTTCTCTGTCGAATCGCTCATTCTTATCGGCGGACCAATCGCAGTCGGTTCGAATGAGCTTGGCATCAATGTCGTCAATACCCCACTGGCGCTTCTGGCTGGCTTACTCGTCGCCGCGGTCCTGACAGCCGCTCTTTCGCTTTTGCTGGATCGAATCGTGTTCAGACCGATGCGCAGTGCCGATGGTGTGACGCTGATGATTGCCAGCGTCGGCGTCGCACTGTTCCTTCGTAATTTCCTCACCTTTTCGTTCCTGACCGACAGTCGCGGGCTGACAGGCGGCAATATCCCCCAGTTTACCGTCGCGGGCGTCACGTTCGGCGGACACCAGATTACGCTGGTTGTCGTCGCCGCACTCCTGATGCTTGGCACTCACATTCTGCTCCAGTACACAAAGATCGGTATGGCGATGCGTGCAATGGCCGCGAACAAGGACCTCGCAAAGGTCACTGGCATCCCAACGGAGCGCGTTGTCAAGCTTACGTGGATTATCGGCGGCGGGCTTACCGGGTGTGCAGGCTTTCTTATCGCATTACAGCAGGGGACGCTCACAGTGACAATGGGGTGGGACCTGCTGTTACTGGTGTTCGCAGCGGTCATCCTCGGCGGTGTCGGTTCGATCTACGGCGCCATGGTCGGCGGCGTCATTCTCGGTATCGCGAGCCGACTTGCGCTTGTCTGGATTCCAGCCAGCTTCCTTCTGGTTGCGGCATTCGTTATCATGATCGTCATGCTGCTCGTGCGTCCGTCGGGGCTGTTCAGTGGGAGGACGACGGCATGAGTACTGGCTCTATCCAGGCGCGGGCTGAGGGCTGGCTTGGCAACAACGACGTACGCTTGCTTATCGCCCTGGCACTCGCGATCGGGGGTTTGTACGCGCTTTTCAGTGTCGTCCTTGGGTTCCAGTTGAATGGCACAGTCAACACGCTTCGTCGTGTCGCGTTCCTCTCGGTAATTTATGCCATGTTAGCGCTCGCACTAAACCTTCAGTGGGGGTATGCAGGCCTGTTCAATCTCGGTGCGGCCGGGTTCATGGCCATCGGTGTGTACACGATGGGGATACTGGCTGCTCCAGTGACGGCCAGTCCGCCTGGTTTCGGGCTGCCACTTCCGGTCGCGATTGTAGGTGCTATCCTCGTGACTGGGGTCATCGGCGGCCTCGCTGCGTTACCTGCGATCCGACTTCGTGCGGATTATCTTGCGATCGTTACTGTTGCATTCTCGGAAATCGTTCGCCTCACACTTCGTGCACCGGAGTTCGCGAATACTCGCGTTGCTGGCGTTGCATTTGGGACGGGCGGTGCGACGGGGCTGTCGCTGCCATCGAATCCGATCCGGATTCTATTTTACACAGACCCGGCCGCAACAGCCCCAGCACCCAATGCTCTGGGTGCGGCGATATTCAGCGCTGTGGAACCGCTGGGGATTGAGGAGACGCTGGTCATCGGCTGGGCGTACGTAGTTATGTTATGCCTCTGCCTCGGCCTCCTGTACTGGCTGATGGTCCGCATTGGGAAGTCTCCCTTCGGGCGGGTCCTCAAGAGTATCCGCGAGGATCAGCAGGTCACGCAGGCGCTGGGGAAAGATACGCGCCTGTTCAAAATCAAGACATTCGCGCTTGGTTGTGCGCTTATGGGCCTGATTGCCATCCTCTGGCGTCTTTCCGGAAGCTATGCATCGCCACGGATGTTCAAGCCGATACAGACGTTCTACATCTTCATTGCGCTGTTTATCGGCGGGACTGGCTCGCCCACGGGGAGTATTGTTGGCGGTGCCCTGTTCGCGAGTCTGCTTTTCGAAGGCCCCTCGTTCATCCGCCGGGTCGTGGCAGAGTACCTCCAACTCAGCAACGCTCCCGATACGCTTGTCGGTGCGCTTGCCGAGCTGGGGACTCTTGATGTCACGCCGCTGCTGGCGTACTCCGTGCAGGACGTGAGTATTTCGGCTCTCAGATTGATGTTGTTAGGCATCGTTCTGGTGTACCTCATGCAACGGCACCCGGATGGGCTGCTTGGCCATCGAAAAGCAATCGCATCGAGCGTTGATCTCTCACAACAGGCGACTCGCGAGAACGACAATGAGTAAGAACGTACAATCAGCACGGAGCGACCAGACCCAGAACGGACAGCAAGAGCAGATACTCAAAGTGGAGAATCTACGAAAGACGTTCGGCGGTATTACGGCTGTCGCTGATGTCTCTTTCCACGTCGAAAAGGGGTCGATAACCGGTCTGATTGGTCCAAACGGTGCTGGCAAGTCGACGACGTTCGACCTGATTACCGGTGTGCAACGTCCAGACGGGGCGCAGTCGAATTCAACGATACGGAGATAACGGGATATCGGTCAGATCAGGTCGCAAATCAGGGACTCGTCCGGACCTTCCAGATAGCACGAGAGCTCTCAGAGATGACCGTGCTCGAAAACCTCATGCTAGCACCACAGAACCAGGCCGGCGAAGCACTCTGGCGAACGGTCCTCCCGCGAGCCAGAACACAGGTCGTCGAACAGGAAAAAGAACTCCGAGAACAGGCCTGGGAGATGCTCGAACTGTTTGAGATTGAGCACGTCGCGCACGAATCCGCCGGCAATCTCTCGGGGGGCCAACGGAAACTGCTGGAGATGGCGCGTGTACTCATGACCGACCCCGAGATGGTACTGCTGGACGAACCACTTGCAGGAGTCAATCCGACGCTAGAGGAGAAACTCATCGACCGGTTACATACGCTCAAAGAGCAGGGCTACACCTTCCTCTTCGTCGAACACGACATGGACGTTATCATGAACAACTGCGATACGGTCATCGTGATGCATCAGGGAAGTGTGCTCACAGAGGGGCAACCGGACGCAGTGAAAAATAACGAGAAAGTGCTTGACGCATATCTTGGGGAAGAGGTGAAAATATGAGTCTGCTGTCAGTACAGCAACTGGACGCCGGGTACGGTGATCTGCAGATCCTCACAGATGTCGACATGGAAGTCGGACAGAGTGAGTACATCACCATTGTCGGCCCGAACGGTGCGGGCAAGTCCACTGTAATGAAATCTGTGTTCGGACTGACGACGTACATGGGGGGTAAAATCGTATTCAATGACAGGGATATCGCTGGCGAACAACCGGAAGATATCATCTCATATGGGTTGAGCTTCGTCCCCCAGAGCAACAACGTGTTTGAGCCACTGACAGTCACAGAGAACCTCAAGATGGGTGCATACACGCTGGACCAGTTCCCGGAAGACCGGCTACAAGCGGTTTACAACCGGTTCCCGATACTGGAGACTCGGTCGGAGCAGAAGGCAGGCACACTTTCAGGGGGCCAACAACAGATGCTGGCGATGGGCCGTGCGCTCATGCTCGATCCAGATCTGTTACTCCTTGACGAGCCCAGTGCAGGCCTTGCACCAGACCTCGTCGATGAGATGTTTGACCGCATTGACGAGATCAACGACGCCGGTACTGCTGTTCTCCTCGTCGAGCAAAACGCCAAGGAGGCATTGCGGCGGTGTGATCGCGGCTATGTCCTTGTGCAGGGGCAGAACCGACACGAGAACAGTGGTGAGGCACTTCTCAACGACCAACAAGTTCGGGAGGACTTCCTCGGCGGGTAGCTCCTGTGCCCACCACTGGCTTGGTGACTACGCTTTGCAACGGGCATACCATCTACGTGTGATACTGTACAGGCCGTTGAGTCCGTGACGGTGACCATAGTCAGCGAACATCTTTCCACACTGCAACCCGACTCCAGCGAAGTTACTGATAGTTAAATACATATAGTTCTTAATAGCTACTCGTAATATCTTTCCGCCGGCAGAAATGTCTGAAAGTCGACTGTCTCGACATCTTTTCAAAACATATAATATAGATATAGTAACAAAACAAATGTCACTTACTGCTGCACTCATGCCGCTTTGGGCCAGTAGCTGTCACCGTTACCACAGACTAGCTACTGTGGCGTGTGAACGGCTGTCGCACAAACAATAAGTATCTACCATGTTAGTTTCGATGTATGCATCCGGGCTTGAACCCTATCGCCTGCCCTGCAGGTCAGCTGTCCCGGCAGTTAATGGATTGGGCACTGCCCTCTTCCACAGCTACATTCTTTACATTTTCGACATTTAAACTGGCGTAGACTGCCAGCGCACAGTTCGCCCCTGTGCCTGGTGGAAAACGCCAGCCTTGAACACGCTCGGGGAGCCGTAACCAGCGGCTGTTCGGGTTATCAGGGTCTGCTGAGGGAGCGTCTGTCGAATACAAAAAACATCATCGAAAACAATGAATATGAAAAACGAAGCAGGAAGCAAAGACGTGCCAGCGGCCGTCAGAGAAGACTCGGAGCTGGTCCAGATACTGGATGCTGAAGGCAACGTACTGCCACAGGCGTCTGTCCCGGATATTTCAGATAGGCAGTTACTTGAGCTGTATGAGACAATCAAGCTCGCTCGGCACTTCGACCAGCGGGCGATCAGCTTCCAGCGACAGGGGCGGCTCGCGACGTATGCACCAATGACCGGACAAGAAGGGTCACAGGTCGCTACGAGCTTGGCACTTGCCGAGCAAGACTGGTTGTTCCCGACCTACAGAGAGCACGCGGCGAAGTACGCTCATGGGATGGATCTGGTATCCCTTTTCGAGCCACTGCGAGGCTATAGAGACGGATACGCGATCCCGGACGACGTCAACGTGATGCCGGAGTATATTCCGATTGCGACCCAGGTTCCACAGGCTATGGGAATGGCGTGGGGACACAAGCTACAGGGAAAGACCGATACGGCCGTCCTGTGTCACCTCGGTGATGGTGCGACCTCCGAAGGAGATTTCCACGAAGGGCTGAATTTCGCCGGGGTGTTCGATGTCCCCGCTGTATTCGTCTGTAACAACAATCAATGGGCGATTTCGGTCCCTCGAGAGCGACAGACCGCGAGCGAAACCATTGCTGAAAAGGCACAGGCATATGGCATTGACGGCGTTCGAGTTGACGGACTGGACCCGCTGGCGGTGTATAAAGTCGCTAGTGAGGCACTGGCGAAAGCCCGGAATCCGGGCCCTGGAGAGCGACGCCCAACGCTTATCGAGTCTGTCCAGTATCGCTTCGGTGCACACACCACTGCGGATGATCCGTCCGTTTACAGAGACGAATCAGAAGAGGAGGCCTGGCGGGACCGCGACCCTGTAGACCGTATTGAAACGTATCTGTACAACGAGGGCATCCTCGATTCCGCCCTCGAGAGTGAGATTCAAGACAGTATCGAACAAGAAGTCAGCGAGGCGATAGAAACGGCAGAGCAGACAGAGGCGAGTCCGGACAACATCGTTGAGCATGTGTACGAGGACGTTCCAGCGCGACTCGAAGAACAGCGGGACGAATTGAACCGGCTGCGCGAGAAGTATGACGAGGGCGCGTTCTCGGAGGTGCTGGAATGAGTTCGACAGCCAGCACGCAGACGCAGCAAAACGCACAGAGTCTCACCCTCGTGGAGGCGATACAGGATGGCCTGTACACAGAGATGGCACAGGACGACAGCGTCGTCGTTCTGGGTGAAGATGTCGGGAAAAACGGTGGTGTCTTCAGAGCAACCGACCAGCTATACGAAGAGTTCGGCGAAGACCGCGTTATCGACACGCCACTGGCAGAAGCCGGAATCATCGGAGCTTCGATTGGACTCGCCCAGACCGGGATGAAGCCTGTTCCTGAGATGCAGTTCATGGGCTTCATGTATCCTGCCTTCGACCAGATCGTCAGTCACGCTGCACGCCTCCGGAGCCGCAGTCAGGGGCAGTACTCGGTGCCGATGGTGATACGAGCGCCATATGGTGGCGGCATCCGAGCCCCAGAACATCACTCCGAGTCAAAGGAAGCGTTCTTCGTGCACGAGCCCGGGCTCAAAGTCGTCTCGCCGAGCACGCCATACGATGCGAAGGGGCTCCTAGCGGCGTCCATCCATGACCCGGATCCAGTTATTTTCCTGGAGCCGAAGTTAATCTACCGTGCCTTCCGTGAAGATGTCCCGACGAAACCGTATGAAGTGTCGTTGAATGAGGCCGCTATCCGGCGTGAAGGGAGCGATATCTCAGTCTACACTTGGGGCGCGATGACTCGGCCGGCGCTAATCGCTGCGGAGAACCTTCACCAGTCACATGACATCGACGTCGAAGTCATCGACCTGCGAACCCTGTCTCCCCTCGATATAGAGACGATCACTGAATCGTTCAAAAAGACCGGGAGAGCCGCAATTGTCCACGAAGCACCGAAGACTGGTGGATTAGGGGCGGAAATCGCAACGACGATTCAGGAAGAAGCGCTCGTTCATCAGGAGGCGCCAATCAAACGAATTGCTGGGTTCGATGCTCCCATGCCACTCCATTCGCTGGAGGATTACTACCTGCCACAGGCGGTCCGTATTCAGGACGGAATCCGCGACACAGTCGATTTCTAACATGGTACGCGAATTTGAACTACCTGATGTCGGTGAAGGTGTCGCTGAGGGCGAACTCCTTCGATGGCGGGTTGCGCCGGGCGACTCAGTTTCCGAAGACCAACCGGTAGCGGAAGTCGAGACTGACAAAGCTGTCGTTGACGTCCCATCTCCGGTAAACGGTGTCGTTGAAGAACTTCGTGCCACGGAAGGAGAAATAGTCCCAGTCGGTGATGTGATTATCGTCTTCCGGGTTGAGGGTGAAGACGAACCGGAGAGAACTGAAACAGCGCCGACAGACGACACTACTGCGGACAGTGGCCAGCAACCCGACGTCGGAGCCACAGCACAGCCAGCCGAAGATCCGCAGTCAGAACCAGCGGTGACAGAGCGGGTCCAGGTCCCCGCCCCGCCGTCTGTGCGGCGTCTCGCCCGCGAACTGGGCGTCGATATTTCCAGCATTGCGGACTCATCTCCGGGGCGTATAACGGAGTCAGATGTTCGCGCGTACGCGAGTGCGGAATCTTCGACTCAGGAGCGTTCAAATCAGCAGACCGCTGCTGCGGAGCAACCAGAACAGCAGGCAGCCCCGGAGCAGTCTGTCAGTCCGGTACAGACGAGAGAAACGGCGGACCGGGAGACGACGGTGGCCGTCCCGAAAACAAGGCACATTGCAGCCGAAGAAGGGATTGATCTCGATACTGTCCCCACTGATGAACAAAAAGACGGAGAACCCTTTGTCACGCTCGAAACGGTCCAGGAGTATGCACAGGCACAGCAGCAGGCACAGAAAGCGGATCGAGAAGCGGTAGCTGAGGGGACAACGGCAGACGAGCCAGCGCGCCCCGAGTCTCGGAAGCCGTACAACGGGATCAGGCAGACGATTGGATCGGCGATGACGTCGTCGAAATACACGGCCCCGCACGTCACTCATCAGGACGAGGTCGATGTTACTGCGCTGGTCGACGCTCGTTCAACGCTCAGACAGGAGGCCGAGGAACATGATACCCGACTGACGTACATGCCGTTCGTTATGAAAGCGTGTGCCGCGGCTCTGCAAGAGAATCCACAGGTGAATATCTCCCTCGACGAAGCAAACGAAAGAGATTGTGGAAAAGCAGTATTACAACATCGGTGTCGCAACAGCAACTGATGACGGACTGCTGGTTCCCGTTGTTGAGGATGTAGATGCGAAAGGCCTGCTCGAAGTCGCATCGGAAACCAATGAAAAAACCCAGAGGGCGAGAGAGCGCAGTCTTTCGCCCGAGGAAATGCGTGGCGGGACATTTACTATCTCGAACATCGGCGGGATTGGCGGGGAGTACGGAACGCCAATCATCAACCAACCGGAGAGCGCCATCCTGGCACTGGGAGAGATCAAAAAGAAGCCACGGGTTGTCGAAGCTGATGGTGAAGAGACGATAGAACCTCGTCACATCATGACACTATCCCTGTCGTTCGATCATCGAGTGCTTGACGGCGCAGACGCCGCACGGTTCACAAACTCCATACAGAAGTACCTGCGAAATCCAAACCTGCTACTACTAGAATAATGGTTGTCGGAGATGTAACTACGTCGACTGACGTACTGGTTATTGGCGCGGGCCCCGGCGGATACGTCGCCGCAATCCGTGCTTCACAGCTTGGCCTTGATGTCACGCTCGTTGAAAAGGGGGTGTATGGGGGAGCCTGTCTCAATCGTGGTTGTATCCCCTCCAAGGCCCTGATAAACGGTTCAAAACTGGCATCGGAGGCGGGCCATGCGGAAGAACTGGGGATTTACGCAGACCCAACAGTTGCGCTTGACGAGATGATTAGCTGGAAAGATGGTGTCGTCGACCAGTTAACGAGCGGTATCGAGCAACTGTGTACGGCGGCTGGCGTGAACCTGTTGCAAGGGACTGCCGAATTCGCTGATGAAAACAAAATCAGAATCGTCCATCAGGGTGAGGGACAGGGGTCTGAGTCGCTGAAATTCGAAAACTGCATCATCGCAACGGGGTCCAGACCGATTGAAATTCCGGAGTTCGACTTTGCTGACGAGCGTATCGTCTCGTCAGACGGCGCTCTGAACTTCGAAACAGTGCCCGACGAGCTCGTAATCGTTGGAGCCGGGTACATCGGCATGGAGCTAGCGACTGTCTATAGCCGACTTGGGAGCGACGTATCGGTAATTGAGATGCTAGAGCAGGTGCTTCCTAGCTATCAGGAAGACATTGCCTCGATAGTCAGGAAGCGAGCGGAACGTCTCGGTGTGGATTTCCACTTCGGGTACACCGCAGACAACTGGGCAGAGTCGGACGGTGAGGCTGTCCTGACTGCTGTCCCCGTAGACGAGGCGGCGCATGATAGCGAGATAGAACTCACTGCCGACAGAATACTTGTTGCCGTCGGCAGACGCCCGGTGACTGACACGCTCAGTATCGACGATGCCGGCGTCGAAACCAATGCTCAGGGATTCATTCCAACGGATAGCAGATGTCGGACGAACAAGGAGCATATTTTCGCGGTCGGTGACGTTGCAGGTGAACCGATGCTCGCACACAAGGGATCGAAAGAAGGGGAAGTTGCAGCGGAAGTGATTGCCGGTGAGCCCGCTGCAGTCGATTATCAGGCACTCCCGGCTGCTGTGTTTACCGATCCGGAAATCGGAACGGTCGGGTTGACAGAGAACGAAGCAGCGAACGAGGGTATGACACCGCTCACAGGTGAGTTCCAGTTCCAGGCGTCTGGACGAGCGCTAACGGCAAACCGGACAGAAGGCTTCGTCCGAATTGTCGCCGCAAAAGAAACCGAGCGTGTGATTGGTGCACAGATTGTTGGTCCGGAGGCATCCGAGCTGATTGCAGAAATCGCAGCCATGATTGAAATGGGTGCAAAGCTTCAGGATATCGGCTCAACTGTTCACACACATCCAACATTAAGTGAAGCGATAATGGAAGCCGCACAGAATGCGAGAGGGAAGGCAATACACAGACGAAACTGACCGAACCATATTGACACCTCAGTCACTATATCCACAACCAAACCGCACAGATATCTACCCAGCTATCGTATATCCAATACTGTTTGCCGATTCGAAACCGCAGCTCCGGAACAAACAGTCTCTGAGGGGGTTCTATGATCTCTCTTCGGTGATGTATATTACGTTATCTCGCAGAGGCTGCCGACTACGATCCAGATTTAGTCGTTAGCGACCGTCTGGGTTGCGCCACCGTCACTGGCACTCAGCTTGTTCTCCTCCTCTTCTTCCGGTCTCGGTACATCTGTTGGAAGGTTTTCGTATAGAATTCCCTTGCTTGCGTTATAGCATGTCATACGATGGCATGGCTGATGAAAACATATAAACTCGTCCCTTATTCTGTACAACTGAGTATTAATATTTCGAGAATATTTATATATCGGACAATGTCTCAGAACAGGATAATAGCGTATCTGTTTAGATTCAGTAAAAATTTAGATACGCACGGACTGTTTTTTGCGTTGAAGATTTAGTCGTTGTATCGTGTGCCGGTACTTCTTATCATTTCGTTTTCCGTAATGCCGAAGCTAACCCGAAGATCTTGGATTATATACTCTCTCGTTGTAAATCCAAGATTGGTTCTGCTCCCAGTCCAAACAGATTTGCTATATGTTGGGATATTGCGATGTCATACATTCTTCTTCACAGAAGAAATGCTCTGTTATCCCTCCGTCTGAGTCGCGTATCGTAACTCCGCTGTACTTCATCTGCTCGTTGATCACCTGGCCGCAGTAATCACAACGGTAGTTCGGTGACCCACCGACCAAGGTCCGCGTTGACTTGTTCTGGATATTTAGTTCGGCAGCGGCTGTGTTGCCGCTGGCTTCCATAGCACAGCGAGCAGTTGTTAGTGATTGCTCCGCCTCAGATTGTCCATTCATTGTTTGCCTCGATTTATTGTTGACAGCGGTCTACTCGTTCTGTCTACTGTTACACATGACTCTGGTGCCGCTATGGTCGTTTCACCGACGTTTTCCACCTGTGCCGGGTTACTGCCCGGACTGTAGTGGTCTACGCAGGTTACCGGGTAGGAAGTGTAAAAAACGGATAGCCAATCGCTACAGCCACTGATCGAGTCGTTTTCCGGGACGCTTCTACCGTCTGGATACCCGGGTTCATACCTCTCTATACTAAACTATTGTATTTAATCATTTGGATAACCGCCATCAGTTCCGCCACTGAGATGGGACTTCTCACTCACTCGAATAACTGTCGAGTGTGAACACCACTCACATAATCATTAAGTGTACATCCATTAAAGATAGGACTATGAATCTGGGCGTCGACTGTACGGCTTGGGAAGCAAGCCCCTTGTCCCAGCACTTGATCGGTGCAGACCGTTCTACATCCGGTTTTACATTTTTTACATTTTTCAAATTGTAAACTGACGTAGACCACCACAGTGCGGGCAAGCGTCGGCACACAGGTGGAAAACGTCAGTCCTGGCTGGTCCCAAAGCACCAGCCGACGATTTTCGGGTCGTGACGGCCCATCTCACGAAGCGCTGCGACACCAACTACACAATCATAATCAGCGACATCATGAACGCACAAAACACCCAGAAGTACCGTAGCCAACAATCAGCAGACATCGCAAACGCAGACCAAGCGCGGAGGGCAGTCCCTGAAAGCGTTGAGAGCCAGTCTATCAGGGTCGTAATTAGCTCAATTGCAACGCGACACTGCGATCACTGTGGAACGCCGATCGGCGACAACGTCCGGTATCGAAATGTCACCACCAGAGATAGTGCTGGCAACGTCACGGAATACGCGTTCTGCGATGTCGATTGTAAGACCGCCCGATTCCCGAGGCTCGGCTGACCGATTGCTGTCGTGGGGGTAGTGTCTGCCTACAGGGTCGCCGGCTGGGCTATTAGCTTCCTTTTGACAATACGGACAGCTGACCTCATGTGGTTTGGCAGTCGCAGCCACCCTGCTCCAGAAACGCGACAATATCGTAGCTACGGCCGCAGTCCTCACACAACACCTGTACTTCGTTGATAATGCTGAAATCGCCTGCTGAAATAGCGTCGTTTTTTTCCAGACTCTCAATTGTTTGTCTCGTTACAGCGGTTGTTCGGCCCCGGAGACGCTGTATTGAATCAATAGCGTTTTCTTTCCGTTCTGCGGGCGTCTGCTCGGGTCGGGCCGCGCCACGGTCGTTCTTGAGATAGCGATACACCGTCTGGTGGGAAATAAAATCAGCCATCACAGATTCGACATCGACTCCGCTCTGTTCGAGGCGGGAGCGTATGAGCGGGGCGTCGGCGTCATCCTCGCGAAGTGACTGATAGACCTGCTCGATGTCGCCGCTCAATGTTGGCGCGTCACTCCCCTCGATGGCGGACTCAAGCACCGATCGGTTGAAATAGTCAGCAAGGTCGCGAGTACTTTCTTCCGCCCCGTCAGCACCAACCCACCGATTCTCAAGCTCTGCACCCATCCCGACAAGGTCATATTTTTGAATTACGGCATCGACCTTGCTCGTTCCCCACCGGACTGTGAGTCGTCTGTGGTCATGCTCCGATTTACGTGAGCCCCATAGTTACTAAACACTCTCGCATATCGGGAGTACTGCCGAGCCTCCTCACACGCAGAGCTTTATCGACTTGTGCGCTAGTATGAGTTGATCGATTCACGAACCGACCTACTCATCTGATGCGGATTCAGGCTCGCGAACCCACGTTACCGGGACTGGGGACTTTCGGACGATTTTGGCGCTGACGCCACCCATGACGTACCTGCTGAAATCAGTTTGTCCGTGTGTCCCCATAACCGCGAGATCGACTTCATTCTCGTCGATGTAGTCGCAAATCACCTTCGAGGGGTCACCGTGCTCAATGACGCTGGTTATCGTGTCAAGCAATGTGTCGTCGATCTTCTCGGTCGCTTCAGCGATAATCTCATCCGCCCGCTCGGCCAACTCCCCCTCTTTCAGCAAGGAGCGTGCATCGGGCCCGAGACCGCTGGTCTCGACAACGTGAAGCAGATGGAGTGTTGCGCCCGTCGCCCTCGCGACAGCAATCCCTTCTGCCAGTGCGAGATCTGCACCACGGCTTCCATCTGTTGGGACGAGGACGTGCTGTGGCGGATACACGAGTGACCGATCTCTGTCAGGGTTGACCGCAGTGACAGGAACTTCTGCTGTGTTGATGACACGCTCAGTCACGCTTCCGAGCAGTATTCGCTTGATCCCACGCTGTCCGTGAGTCGGCATAACGATGCAATCACTGTCGGACTGTTGGCTGTAGTCGACTATCGTCTTGTGCGGGTCACCCTGGAGGACCGCAGAGACGACGGGAACGCCGGCGTCTTTCGCATATTGTGCGGCTTCCGCCACGATGCGCTCGCCTTCTGTTTCGAGCACGTCAATGACCTCGCCACGAATCGTGGTGACGCTGTCTCGGCCAGTGTCGGCGACGTTGAGGATGTGTATCGTCGCCTCATGTTCGGCTGCGATCTGTAGCGCGTATTCAAGGACCGATTCTGCGGCGTCGCTTCCATCGGTCGGGAACAGGATGGTGTCGTACATACTGGTAGTCGCGTGTTTGCATGCCAGTCAGCTATCTGGGCAACGGAGGGCGTAGCGCGGTACTCAGAGACGGGTCCCTACTTGCCCCTCGTTGAGTGTGGCTTCTGCGTCTCTGCTGTGTCATTGTCTGCGTCTCAAACTGTTCGCATCGATGTGTTCTCAGATGCATGGTACTTCAGAGACGCTGTTTGAAGAACTACACACGGGCATCTAATGACATCTCGCCTGCTAGAGTGTTTGTTCATCTGTATCCGGATAGCGAACGGATAGCACCGTCGTTAGGTGCCTCGATACGTTTCGTGCGGTGCCTGTGTGGTGTTGGCACACATTTTTACTATAACCCCTCGCGTGTTGTGATATGGCAGCAGTCCGACGCCTTGTCATCGATGTACTGAAACCACACGACCCGCCGCTACTGACGTTCACCAACCAACTGGCCGAAATTGAGAGCGTCGAGGGCGTAACGTCGTCTCTGATCGAACTAGATCAGGAAGTGCAAAACATCAAGCTCACCTTTGAGAGCGATGATCTGGACTTCGAGGCGATTGATGAAACAATCGAAAACCTCGGCGGGTCCGTACACTCTGTGGATCAGGTTGCCTGCGGTGATTCCGTTGTTACGGATAGACGGACGTTACAGGATGGCTGAGACGTCGTGGCGTCCATTCGACAACTCTTCAGACGGCTTCTTGAGAAGGAAGATGTCCTTGCAATCTCCCGTCGGTATTTCGTCTCAAACGGCTTCGACGGGACGCTCACAAGCATTGGCATCATCGTTGGCGCTGTTCTCTCGGGAGTTCCGGACGGGTACACCGTCATCAAAATCGGACTGGGCGCGGCAGTCGGGCTCGGAACTTCTGCGGTCTGGAGCGTCTGGGAAATCGAACGTGCTGAAACCCGGGCGGAAATCAGGCGTATCGAGCAGGCGATGCTCACGGATCTTGATGATACCCGCGTTCAGCAGAACCAGCGCGGTGCTCGCTTCGTCCACGCTACGATGAGCGGGCTGGGGCCACTTATCGGGATTCTGATTCCACTGGCCCCATTTCTTGTAGCAGGGTCCGTCGTCACAATGGCAGAGGCGGCACTCATTGCAGTCGGTCTGGGTATCGGTGTGTTAGGTGTGTTCGGCGCCTACATGGGATCGATTTCGGGCCAGCGGTGGTACGTTGCCGCCGTCCGGATGGGACTTGCCGGATTGGTCGTCGCAATTCTCAATCTCTTTCTTCCAGGGTGAGCAGCCGCCACTCTGTTTCAGTTCTGGAACACAAATCCCAACTTGCTTTCCACTGGCCGTCATATCCGGTGGTAGATGCGTGTTGGCTTGCGGCAGTTCAAACGGCCGTTGTGCTACGTGATGGCGCTCCTGTATGTCGTTGCTGGGATATTACATTTCGTCGTACCGGAACTATACGTCCAGATCGTCCCACCGGTCTTGCCGGCGCCGCTTGCGCTGGTGTATCTGTCCGGCGTCGCCGAAATCGCTGTCGGGCTTGGTCTGCTGGTCCCTCGGACGCGCTCGTACGCTGCCTGGGCGACGATCGCATTGCTCGTCGCGATCTTTCCCGCCAACGTGTATATGGCTGTCTCCATGGTCACCATTGAGGGGACGGGTGGCGGCGATCCATCTGCACTGGTCCGCTGGGCACGGCTGCCCGTTCAGGGCGTGTTGATCCTCTGGGCGTACTGGTACACTGACTGAGCGGGGGAATCCCCGGGGCGATCGGGATCTGTTTTACTTCCGCGACAGCACCGACGGGATTGTTCGGGTTCTGGAAAGCGATGGAACCGAGCGGGACGCGTTCGGGTACACCTTGTCCAATGGGTGTAAAATCTACACGTTGCTTTCGAGTAGCGCGACTGCTCTCGGTGTGACGATAGTTGTGGGATACCAGCCGCCACATCACGGGAGACGCTGTGACAACACGAGATCGATCTCAACGAACGGGCAGTCGGTGGACCTGTAGCCAAGTGGCGGTAGCGGGGAGAGAACCCGCGGTGGCAGCCGTCAGAAAGCTGCTGTCCCGATACTTGCCCTGACACGATCAGGTGGGGGCAGCCCTTCCTTTCGACGGGCCGCCAGTATGCGGATTCTGGCAAGGCTCGAACGTCGAGCATGTAGTATTGGGTTCTCTCAGGGACCGACACCGGCGGCACGCATGTACTCGTCCAGTTTCTCCGCCAGCGCCCGTGCAAACGCCTCGTCGTTGATGGGGACCTCCATTTCGAACAGTTCGACAGCTGGATCGATGTGCTCGCGGATGGTTCCGAACAGCGCGGTATCCGCCTCAGGGTCGTAGAAGTCTTCTCCCTCGACATCGAGCATCGAGATCCCGCCGAGCGGGAGTGCCACTGCCGCTGGGCCAGTCGCGGCATTCAGCTTTGTTGCGAGGATTTCGCCCAGCTCCGCACATTCCTCGGGCGTGGTCCGCATCAGCGTCACCTGTGGGTTGTGGACGTGGAACTGCCGCCCCTCGAACTCGTCGGGGACCGAATCACGCGGGCCGAAGTTTACCATGTCGAGCGCCCCCGTTGAGACAACCTGTGGAACGCCCGTCTGGGCTGCGGCGTCTAATCGCTCCGGCCCAGCGCTGAGCACACCGCCGACGAGTTCGTCCGCCCACTCGGTTGTCGTTATGTCAAGCACGCCGTCGATGATACCTTCCCGGATCAGCCGCTCCATCGCCTGCCCGCCAGTGCCGGTGGCGTGGAAGACGATGGTCTCGTACCCCGCTTCTTCGAGGTGTTCTCTGGCCGCCTGAACGCAGGGCGTAGTGACGCCAAACATCGTGATACCGACGGTTGGACGGTCCTCGACCGTCACGTCTGACTCTGTAGTTCCCATCCCGACCATCGCCAGCGCGGCGTTCGAGATGACCTGCCGTGAGAGCTGGTTGAGTCCCTCAATGTCGGCGACTGAGTACATCATCGCGATGTCAGTCGAGCCGACGTACGGCTCGGTGTCACCCGAAGCCATCGTCGAGACCATCAGCTTGGGCACGCCCACTGGGAGTGCCCGCATCGCCCTTGTCGCGATCGACGTATTCCCGGAGCCGCCGAGTCCAAGGACGCCCGCCAGCTCCCCCGACTCGAAGAGGTCGGTGACGACGGCAGCGGCTCCTTCACCCATCGCTGTCATCGCCTCTCCCCGATCGCTATCTGCACGTAACTCGTCGAGGGTCGTCCCGGCAGCTTCGGCCACCTCGGCGGCGGTCGTGTCTGGCTCAAACCCGGCGTCGTCTAACACGCCAACGTCAATGACGTGTACGTCGACGCCCTGTCCCTCAATGACATCGCGGGCGAAGGCGAACTCCTCGCCTTTTGTATCGAGCGTCCCCACGAGAACGATCGCCATCACTTCGCCTCCGGGTCGACGTTTTCCGGCGTCGGCAGTTTGCCGGCTGGAACAATCTCACACTCCGGGAGGTCACGAAGCACGTCTTCCGGTCCCGGCGGCGCGTAGACCGCAAACAGGACGAGCGGTTCCCACCCGGTGTTGACCGTCCCGTGTTCGACGCCCTCAGGAATGAACACCATATCGCCGGTGGCAATATCGCGAGTTTCGTCGTCGACCTCCTGTTCGCCCTCGCCGCGAACGACGTACAGGATCTCGTCGCTCTCGGGGTGGGTGTGTCGCTCGTGGCCCTTGCCGGGTTCGAGCTTCACGACACCGGCGCTGAACCGCTCTCCGTCAGTGACCCCGGGCGTGCTCATCCACTTGAGTGCGCCCCGATCGAACAGTTGACTCTCCACGTCGTCGGGGGCGACGAAGTAGTCGCTCATTGGACATCGATTCCCTTGAACTCGCGAGCCTGGTTCTCGATGGCTTCCTCTGTCGGCAGCCGCTCAATGCTGGAGGCTCCGAAGAAGCCAACGACGCCGTCGGTATGTTCGAGGACGTACGCAGCGTCATCGGGCCACGCAATCGGGCCGCCGTGACAGATAACGAGGACGTCTTCGTTCACGTCCTTCGCAGCATCGTGATGGGCCTGTACCCGCTCGGCTGCCGCTTCCAAATCGAGTGCTGTCTCCGCACCGATGTCGCCGGATGTCGTCAGCCCCATGTGTGAGACGATGACGTCAGCGCCCGCCTCGGCCATCTCACGGGCCTGTGTCTCGCTGAACACGTACGGGCAGGTGAGCATGTCCTGACTGGCCGCCTCTCGGATCATGTCAACTTCCTTGTCGTAGCCCATCCCGGTCTCCTCGAGGTTCTGCCGGAACCCGCTGTCCTCGTCGATGAGGCCGACTGTCGGGAAGTTCTGCACTCCGGAGAACCCTCGCCGTTTTAGATCGTCGATGAACACGTCCATTTGCCGAAACGGATCAGTGCCGTTGACGCCCGCAAGCACCGGCGTGTCTTCGACGACTGGGATGACCTCGTGGCCCATTTCACAAACGATCTCGTTTGCGTCACCGTACGGGAGTAGCCCGGCGAGTGACCCGCGCCCATTCATTCGGTAGCGGCCGGAGTTATAAATGATGAGCAGGTCGACACCGCCGCGCTCGGCGAACTTCGCGGAGATTCCCGTCCCCGCACCGGCACCGATTATCGGCTCTCCTTGTTCCACTGTCTCTCGAAGTCGCAAGAGCGACTCCTCACGTGTGTATTCCATGTGTGAGATTTTACAATAGTCTGGTAGTGTCATTAATATTTCTCCAGAATACCGGGGCGTTTGATGATGAGCGGTCCCACGCCCGCCTCTAGTCTGGGTGGATACCGGCTCAGAATACTGTCATACGCCACACACTGCTTGATATGTGAGGCTCACCCACACTAGTTCGACTACCGATTCAGTCGAGAAGTATGACCGGAAGAATCACCAACAGTGCAAGCAACAGACCCGCTCCGACAATAGCAAACACCATCTCTGGGAGTCCCGCCGTCGTCACGTAACCGTACGACAAAACAACGGCCGTGGTGGCTGAGACCGCTATAAAAAGCAACTGGCGCACCTCAGAAGACAACTGTCTGGAGGGCAGATTCATATCATTTGATACAACGACCACCGGTAAATATCTAACCGGAGTAATTACCGGACACGTAAACTGACTATGGTCTTTTATTAGGTAGACGTGGCAGACGTAGCATAATGGTTCTTGAACTCCTCTTTCCCGGCCTGATCGGATTCATGTTTGTGATGATTGCAGCCTATGCTGGCTCACTTCGGGCTCTGGAGGTCTATTTCGACCCGGAGCAAGACAGTATCTTTCTCTCAGATGACTACGAACCGCCAGGTGAGCAGTAGCGACATTGTCTCGGCCATGGTCGAGGCTTGTGCTGAAAGCTGGAGGCGGATGTCCCGACCCTTCGCCTCGCTGGTAGAGGTGTTCATGACGAGTCGGGGGGTAGGAACCTCACGGAGTGTGGCTACAGGTGGGAAACTGAGAGTGGCTACAGGTCTATCAAGCGGTTCGTGGCCGCGACGGCGTCTAGGGATTTCGGCTACAGTTCTTCTACTTTGCATTTGCCTGCCTGTTGTACTCGATCTGGCGAACGATGGGCTTGCTTGTGCAGGTCGAGTTGACCGGTAAGTCCGAACATTCGCCGCTGACTACAGTGGACAATATGCTGACGCTGCCTAAGAAGGCGACAAGGATTGGGTAGTGTTGCTCTGTTCGGGTTAGCGCGCAGTCTGAGTGGCTACATGCTGAAAGTCTCGAAAATTCGCTCATATCATTGCTAGGATAATGAGTATTCTGTCTGGAATCAACATCCTTACTGTCTTGAACAGGTCCAATGAAACGCTATTGCTTATATTGCACAATCAAAGAGTTATTACCTCTGGGGAACTAAGCATCTTGCATGGATCGTAACGTCGGTTCGACGGACAAGACTGCCAGAATCCTTATCGGTGCGCTTGCAGGATTGGTATCGCTCGGTATCCTCGCCAGCGCCGTTCCGTTGCCGGCGATACTTGCGCCCGTGCTCGGGCTCGCCTCGGTGTTGCTACTCGTCACCGGATTCACTGGATTCTGCGGGCTGTACGGACTCCTAGGCGTCGACACCTGTTCTGTCGATACCCGGTGAACAGTCGGGACCTAATTGGTTTCACACCGGCAGCAACTGATTCTTCTGGATGTAGATAGTGGTCAGCCTATCTATCAGCTGGTTCTTTCCTCTTGCCCGCGCGAGTACCGAGAAAAATCTGATTTCACTGGTTTTGGACCGTACGACCGAGAGACCGGACAATCGCGAGCACGTATTGGATGCCGGTGAGAATCTCGCCGCTTCGAATCCCGTTCCAGAGGTCGTGTAGATCGACTGGCCCGCTGGAGTTCGCGTCGCCGAGTGCGTCAAGGACGGTCTGTAGCGCGCCCCGGGTGTCATCGCTGGCGGCCGTATCCGCGAGTTCGCCGAGCGAGGCCCCGGTCCCAGCGAGGGAGGTGACCATCTCGTCGTCCATCGCGGCGGTCCCGAGTTCGGCTACTTCGACCAGTTCGTTGACCGTATCGAGATTGCGGACGAACGTGGTGAAAGCCTCGGGATTCTCCTCGATGGCGGTGGTCAGTTCCTCTGTCAGATCGTCGGCCGATGGTTGTTGGTCACTCATTGGTGATCACCTCAGAGAAGCCCCCGCGCTGTGAGCCAGTAGGACTCGTTGTACGCAAGTTTCGACCAGTGCATGGCCTGACTCGGCTCACTCGGCTCCGGCGGGCGCTCGTAGTCGAACTCAACGAACGTTGCGTCGTCCATCCCGGTCTCGATGAAGCAAACGGTCTTGCCGCCGTAGACGGCTGTCGCTGGCTGGCCGCGGACCTCACTCGCGAGTCGCTGAGCGACGACGTGGGCCTGATAGTGCGCCGCGCTCCCGGCCTTTGGGACTCCGGTCTGAGCGGCATCGCCGATGGCGTACACGTCGTCGAAGCCGGTCGCTTTGAGTGTGTGCTTGTCGACGTCTACCCATCCCCCATCGCCGAGCCCGGCCGATTCGACGAAGTCACTGCCAGTGTGTGGCGGGATAGCGACGAGGAGGTCGTAGTCCAACTCTGTCCCTTCCATCGACGTAATCGTCTCCGTCTCGGGGTCGACCGCCTCGGCGTTGAACATCGTCTCGATGCCGATGTCGCGCTCCCGGAGTCGCGGGTCGGCCCACTCCGCGATGTGTTCGTTCCCGTGGACCCGCATGATGGGATAGGTGTACGTGATGTCGAACGCGTCCCGACGGCCGCGTTCTCGAAGCCAGTCGTCGACCATGAACGTGAACTCGAGCGGTGCAGCCGGACACATATGTGGCGTCCCGACGACGCTCAGGACGATGTGGCCGCCGTCCATTTTCAAGAGTTCGTCACGGAGGGCTTGGGAACCGTCTTCGCCGTAGAAGTGGTGCCCGCCCTCGGCGAGGCCGGGGACTCGTTCCGGTTCGAGCTGTGCCCCCGTTGCGACGACGAGTTTGTCGTACGGCGCGGGGTTAACGGCGTCGACAAGTTCGAGTTCCTTGCGCTCGTGGTTGACGTCAACGACGTAGTCATGCTGGATGGTGACGCGGTCGTCGACGACCTCTCGAAGGGGCCGCCGGCCATCTGTGGGTTCGCGCTGTCCGAAAGCGACGTAGAGCCACACCGGCTTGTAGACGTGGTCCTCGCTGTCGTTAAACAGCGTGATCTCGACCTCGCCGGTGGCTAGCTCTGCGTCGAGTTTCTCCGCGAGGGTGTTCGCCAGTACGGTCCCACCAGTGCCGCCACCGACGATTGCGATGTGTTCGGTCATAGTTTCTTCACGTGAATCCTGTAGTGGTCGCCTTCATCGGCGATGTCAAGGACTTCGTTGCCAGACTCGTCGGCCCATTCCCGGACCTCTGTCGGCGACTTCTCGGCGTCGCTCAACAGGGCAATAACGGTGCCAGTGTCGACGGCCCGAACCTCCGAGATGAGGTCCATCAGCGGACCCGGACAGGTCGCGCCCCGAGCGTCCACGGTCGTGTCAGCCTCAGTGTGACTTTGATTGGTGGTCATACCTTCTCGTCTGTTCGTAGGCAAGCTATGCATTTAGTAATGTATGGCTATTCCAAGACTGTGGGAAAGTAATTTGTCTATGCTCAAAAACCCTCGATGATCGCGCACCAGTTTAGGGAAAGTTCGGGGCGAAAGTTTCGCCCTTCAGAGTGGAGGGGATGGCAAGAATTCGGTGGGCCGAACAGCGACTGGGAGATGCGGGTATCGGCATCTGTTTGCTGCCCGAACCGTCAGCGGTGCGGGCTTTGATACAGGCGATCAATACCGAGCGATAAGTCGGCCGGCTTGCAACCACACTGACGGTAGAATTCTGAAGTACCAAATCAGTCGAACCGACCCGGCCGCCGCTGATGGGTGGCGACCAGTCTGACGAAGTTCTCGAACACTGTCGTCGCCTCTTGGGCGGCCGCGACCGACTCGTCGGTGATCGTTGCCGTTACTGCCTCCCGCCGTTCGTCGGTGAGGTCCTTGTTGCCGATGACCCATTCAGCTGTCTCGCGGTCGTACTCGGGGTGGAACTGGACGCCGTAGCGTGTCCCAAGTCGGAACGCCTGTATGCCGTACTCGTTTCGTGCCAGTTCCACCGCGTCCGCGGGCAGCTCGGCGACGCGGTCGGAGTGTGTCTGGAACGCGGTGAATGACGACGATATGTCGGCAAACAGCGGGTCCTCGTCTCGCCGGTGAACTGTTCGGTACCCGAGTTCGTATTCATTCATGTCGACCACGCGCCCACCGAGAGACTGTGCGAGGAACTGGTGGCCCCAGCAGATCCCCAAGGTCGGTACGCCTGCCCGGTGGACATCTCGGACCCACGACGTGAGGTCATGCATCCAGTCGTGGTCGTCGTACACCGAGGTCTGTGACCCGCTGATAACCACGCCGTCGTACCGCCAGTCGCCGCCAGCGGGCACCGGTGGGAGACGCTCGTCGCTGACTTTGTACACCGTCGTCTCGGCGTCAAGCGACCGGGTCAGGTTTCGTTCGGCGGGCGTCTCACCGACTGATGCATCGACGATTGCGATTGTCTGGTTCATGTTTGGGGGTCCGCGAAAAGCCGCTCAGTGGCTGTCCTCGCTCAGACGAGCAGTTGGATGTCGGACTCGGCCATGTGCTGGAGCGCGGTAGCCGCGCCGACGCCGACAGTGACGTCGTCGTAGAAGTCGTCCTCATCGTAGTCCATCAGTTCGATGGTCATCTGACAGGCCTGCAGTTCGACGCCCTGGTCCAGCGACAGCTCGATGAGTTCGTCGATCGTCGCCGTCCCGTTGTCGTCGATGCGCTTTTCCATCATCCGCGTCGCCATGCGGTCCATGCCAGGCAGCGCCGCGAGCGCGTTCGGCATCGGCATGTTCGGGTTGCCGACGGCCGACAGCTGGAGGTTCTCGGACTTCTCCTCGTGGAGGATATCCAGCCCCCAGAACGTGTGGAACACGACAACGTCCCAGCCGAACGCGGCCGCAGTGCTGGCGAGAATGAGCGGCGGATACGCCATGTCAAACGAGCCTTGCGTCGCCACGATGGTCATCTTCTTTTGCTCGTCGTCGGCTTTCAGGTCGGCAACGGTCTCTTCGAGCTCTTCGATCCGAGCCTGCAGCTCCGCCTCGGTCATCGAATCGCCGTCGCCCGCCGATGATGTGTCCGTGCTCATTTTAGTCCGTCTTCTCGACGTAGTGTTTGTACACGTCGCCCTCGTCGACCTGTTCGAGTAGTGCCACGCCATTCGTCCCGTCGGCCCAGCCCTCGATGTCACTCATACTGCCGCTGTCGGTCGCGATGACCTCCAGTACTGACCCCTCTTCGAGGTCGTCTATCGCCTGTTTCGTCTTGACGACCGGCATTGGGCACGATGCACCTTTCACGTCGAGCGTCTCCGCGATGTCGAATGCTTCACTCATTGTTGGAAGGACTCCAGCTACTGTATTGGAGCTACTACACAATATCGGCCCGATAGTTAAAAGAATGTCGATTATTGCACTATCCTAGCACTACCGAATCTGGATAGGACTCTCTAAGAGCACTCTAGAGCCGCTAATTCGACATCGCTATATTTGAAACGGAAATGCTGATGAAATAGTATTGTGTAAATTAGGAATTTCTATACAAACTCTTTTATGCCTCAACCCTGTAGCAAGGAGTGTACTACATGAACGCTGAAGACTTCCCGACGCCGGACGCAGATGTCGAATCGGTCACGCCCGAAACGCTGAAATCGCGCATCGACGACGGAGAGTCGGTCACGATTCTTGACGCGCGTATGTCCGGTGACTACGAAGAGTGGCACATCGATGGAGAAAACGTTGAATCCATCAACGTCCCGTACTTCCACTTCCTGGAAGACGAACTGGATGCGGACATCATCGCGGATGTTCCGGACGACCGTGAGGTCACGGTGCTCTGTGCGAAAGGCGGAGCCAGCGAGTACGTTGCGGGCAAGCTCGCGGACCGCGGCTACGATGTCCACCATCTCGAAGACGGCATGAACGGATGGGCCCGCATCTACGAGACCGTCGAAGTCACCGACTACGACGGAGCCGGCACACTGTTGCAGTACCAGCGGCCGTCCTCCGGCTGTCTCGGATATCTGGTCTACGATGACGGCGAAGCCGCCATCATCGACCCGCTGCGCGCCTTCACCGAGCGCTATCTTGATGATGCCGACGAGCTGGGCGTCGACCTGAAATACGCGCTCGACACCCACATCCACGCGGACCACATTTCGGGGGTCCGCAACCTCGATGCGGCGGGCGTCGAGGGCGTCATCCCTGCAGCCGCCGTGGACCGTGGGGTCACCTACGCCGACGACCCGACAACCGCCGAAGACGGCGATACCTTCGAGGTTGGCGACGTCACCATCGAGACCGTCGCGACGCCTGGCCACACGACCGGGATGACCTCGTACCTCGTCGACGACAGCCTGCTCGCCACCGGTGACGGGCTGTTCATCGAGAGTGTTGCCCGACCGGACCTCGAAGAAGGCGACGAGGGAGCGCCCGACGCGGCCCGGATGCTCTACGAGTCATTGCAGGAGCGTGTGCTGACACTGCCCGATGACACGCTCATCGGGGGCGCGCACTTCAGCGACGCGGCCGAACCGGCGAACGACGGCACCTACACTGCACCGATCGGCCACCTCGTCGAGGAGATGGATGCACTCGGTATGGACGAGGACGACTTCGTCGAGACGATTCTGGCCGATATGCCGCCGCGACCGGCGAACTACGAGGACATCATCGCGACGAATCTCGGGCAGAACACCGTCGACGACGAGGAGGCGTTCACGCTGGAACTCGGACCGAACAACTGCGCGGCGAGCCAGGAATCGCTCGCGGGTGACTAACCGTCGATGGTAGCTGACCCTGTCCCGCTGCAACTGGCCGCCGAGTTGTTCCCCAACGGTATCAGCCGGTACGCCATCGGCGGCCTCTTCGTCGGTCTCGGCGCGGCGGTTATCTACATGGGCACCGGCATCAGCGCCGGCGCGAGCACGTTCCTCGAATCGACGCTGTCGTACGTCTCCAGCCAGTCGCGGTTCCAGCAGTACGTCGCCTCTCGGGACTGGCGGCTCGTGTTCACGCTCGGCATCATCCTCGGCGCGGCTGTGTACGCGGTCGTCTATCAGGGCGGCGCGTGGACGACGGATGTTGCCTGGTGGCGGCTGTTGCTCGGTGGGATCTTCGTCGGTATCGGAACCCGCGTCGGGAAGGGCTGTACCTCGGGCCATGGCGTCTGTGGCGTGGGATCAGCTTCGAAAACGTCACTGGCGGGCGTGCTCGCCTTCCTACTGGTCGCGATACTGACTGCACAGGTCGTCGCCGCACTGGGGGTGACGCCGTAATGGCGACAACGACGGACCGACACCCGCTGTTCATGCCGCTCGTGCTGGTCGGCGGGCTCATCTTCGGCTTTGGGCTCGGCTACAGCCACATGGCCCGCCCCGAGGTGGTGCTGAACTTCCTCCAGTTTGAGGACTTCGGCCTGCTGTTCGTGATGTTCGGCGGCGCGGCCGTGACGGGGATCGTGTTCTTCGTCATGCCGCGTGTGCTGGATCGAGCGCCACTGACCGGCGACCCGTTCGAACGGCGGCTGAAGTCCTTCGACCGGAACGTGCTGATCGGCGGCGCGATATTCGGCGTCGGCTGGGGGCTCTCCGGGATCTGTCCGGGTGCTGCCTACGCCAGCCTCGGCATCGGCAATGTGACCATCCTGTGGGCGCTCGCGGGGATGTTCCTCGGTGCGTACCTGCAGGGGTGGTGGCGAAGCCGTGCGACCGACGGCGTTGATCCATCCCCCACGGGAGCGGACTGAACTTACCCCGATTTTCACAATGGAACTCCAGCTTCTCGCGCTCTTCTTGACCGCTGGTCTCGCGAGCCTGTTCATGTCGTGGGTCATCGGTGCTGGCTCTAGCGGCGCGACACCCTTCGCGCCCGCTGTTGGTGCCAACGCCATCTCGACGATGCGGGCGGCGTTCGTCGTCGGCATCTTCGGGCTTGCGGGCGCGGTGACACAGGGGGCGAACGTCTCTGAAGCGGTTGGACGCGGCCTCGTCGGCGGCGTCACCCTCCCCGCCATGGGGGTCATCGTCGCGCTACTCGCTGGCGCTGGGCTCATGGCCGTCGGTATCTACACCGGCTACCCCATCGCAACGGCGTTTACTGTGACCGGCGCAATCATCGGTGTCGGGATGGCTCTCGGTGGCACCCCCGTCTGGGGGAAGTACCAGCAGATCGGTGCCGTCTGGGTTCTGACACCGGTCGTCGGCGGCGGTTTCGCCTATGCTATTGCGAGCGTGCTGCCGCGACCTGATGTCCCGGAGGCGGCCACGATTCCGACGCTTGCGGCGCTGGTCGGCGTCGTGCTGGCTAACGTTGAGTTCGCGTTTCTCGGGGCTGACGGTGGTCCCGGTTCGCTGACGAGCCTCGGCCAGCGGCTGCTCGGTATCGATAGCGTCGTGGCAACAGTCGTTCTCTCCGGCACTGTCGCCGCCGTAGTGTGGGCCGCGGTGTACCGAGACATCCGCCACGACAAGTCGGGCGGGCTCAGACACGTCCTGCTGGCACTCGGTTCACTAGTCGCCTTTTCGGCCGGTGGGAGTCAGGTCGGACTGGCGGTCGGTCCGTTGCTCCCACTACTGGACGATGTCGGGACGCTCTCGCCAGCGGTCGTCCTGCTGGGTGGTGGCCTCGGAATTCTGGTCGGGTCGTGGACCGGTGCACCACGGATGATAAAATCGCTCGCACAGGACTATTCCTCACTGGGCCCGCGGCGCTCTATTGCCGCGCTCGTCCCCTCGTTCCTCATCGCCCAGCTCGCCGTCTTCCTTGGTGTGCCGGTGTCGTTCAACGAGATTATCGTCAGCGCGATCATCGGAAGCGGTGCCGCAGTTGGCGGCAGCGAGGCGATCGACCCGCGGAAGATTCTGGTCACGGTGGGTGCGTGGGCTGGGTCGTTCACGGTTGCACTGGCCGTCGGCTTCGGGTCGATGACCGCGATGGGTGCGCTCTGACCGCCCGTTTCAGGCGGTCCGCGGAGGTGGGACGAGGAAGACGTTCCCGTTCGCCTGCGCGATGATATCCTCGGAGACGCTGCCGAGCAACAGCCGACGCATCCGGCTCTGGCCACGGGAGCCGACGAGCGTCGTCGTCGGCATCACTGCCGCCTCGACGTCGAGTATCTCCTCGGCGGGGTCGCCACGACGGACCGCGACGTTCGTTTCGATGTCCCACTGTGCCAGCGTGTCCGCGAGCGATTCAAGCTGCTCGGATGGGTCCTCCCCGCTTGTCGCATCTTTCGGCGATTCGACGTGGACGAGTGTCGCTTCCTGAGTCGCATGACGGAGATACTGAAATGCGTTGAAGGCTCGCGTTGCGTTCTCGGAGAAGTCGGTCGCGTAGAGCACCCGCTGGAACAGGTGCTCTCTGAGCACGTCCGGCTCGTCGGTACTACGTTCGATGCGGTTGACCAGCAGCGGCACCACCGTGGTCCGCGCAAGATTCCGGGCCGTGGAGCCGATGACGCGGTTGTCCAGTGGACTCTGCCCTCTGGACCCGATTATTGTCATGTCGACTTTCTCTGCCTCTGCAATACCGTTGATGCGGCGATGGGGAGTCCCACGGACGACGTGAGTCTCGGTGTCGAACCCGGCGTCCGCCATCACGTTCTGGTACCGCGTAAGTCCCTGTTCGCGCCGCTTGCTGAAGTTCATCCCCGGCATCCCCGCGTGGACGTTCGATGGGATGACCGTGACGAGGTGGATCGTATCGACACCGATGCGTCCGAGGCACTCGAGACACGTCTCGTTCTGTATCGCCGCTTCACTCGCCGCCGAGAGATCTGTCGCATAGATGGCTCTCATACACAATGGTAGGCGACCAACCATTAATATTGTTTTGTTTGCACAATATAGGTGGGCATGAGTTGGTCCGTAGAGCTGCTGTTTCACCTGGCGTTTGGTCGATTTAGAGATCCAGTCTAAACTGAGAGCTTGTTCCGGAAACGCAACAGAACAGCGCGCGCAACTTTATTACGGGCATATAGCCGGGTTTTGAACGGTACCTGAACGTGGCTGATATCCACATAACGTATGCAGATATCTCCGTGGGTTAGCGGTGTGATACCTGTCGATAATATTGTCCGCAAGTCCCAAAACTGTTATCAGTACCCTCCGGTTAGGAGTGATTGAGTAGAAAAGTATGATACGGTCACGACAGCACAACTTCAGAGGGGAATCGGCATGGTAGAGCTCGCGGCCTTCGCATCAATGGGCGCAGACAGCATCGATGCGGCAATGCTCATCGGCGCAGTGCTCCTAGAGGCAGCTATCCTCTACGTCGGGTACGGGGCAGTGGAGGAGATATTCGGACAGCGTGTCGTCAAGCGGTTACGAGGGGAGTGACGGATGGAGATACTGGGACTCAGCCTGGCGATGGTGGTCTTGTTCGTCGGGTTCGGCCTGCTCATCGGCGTCCTGTTTGGCTTCTTCGGGATGGGTGGGTCGTTCCTGGTCACTCCGGCACTGCTGGTGATGGGGTATCCCACCCGAGTCGCCGTCGGGAGCGGGCTCGCATTCGTGTTCGGGACTTCAGTTATCGCTACACTGAAGCACCGAGATATGGGACAGGTCGATTACAAACTTGGGGTGCTGATGATCGCCGGGACAACCGCCGGCATCGAAGCCGGGAAAGAGATAGTCATCCACCTGGAGGCGCTCGGGCTGGCTGGTAGTATCATCAGCGTCACGTACGTCGTCCTGCTGGGCGGTATCGGAGCCTTCGTCACCTACGAGGCACTTCGAGGTGGCGATAGCGGCGATGGGATCGACCATGATGCCGCAGAGGACGATATCGACGCCGACGACATCCCGGAGATTGCCAAGACGATTCAGTCGTACCGCATCCCGCCGATGATATCGCTCCGTGGCGGCGTCAGCGTCTCCCTCTGGATGATACTTGGCGTCGCGTTCGTTACTGGCCTGCTCTCGGGATTCCTCGGTGTCGGAGGCGGGTTCATCCGTATGCCCGCGCTGTTCTATCTCATCGGAGTTCCCGTTCCCATCGCTGTCGGGACCGACCTCTTCGAGATTGTCTTCTCGGGCGGGCTCGGGAGCTTCCTGTACGCGCTGGACGGTGGTGTCGACCTCTCTATTGTGCTCCCGCTGCTGGCGGGGAGCGCCCTCGGGGCCCGTGTGGGTTCCGCTGCGACGAGCATCGTCGACGAGGACGAGATCAAGGTGTACTTCGGGCTAATGCTGCTCGGCGGCGCCCTCGCCGTCGCGGTCCGTGAAATCGGCAACGTCTACGGTATCGACGTCTTGAACACGGTCAGTCTGGTGCTTATCCTCGGCTCCGCGCTGCTGGTCAGTGGCGCTGTCGTCTACAGCAGCATAACTGCGCTCCGGGAAGAGCGTCAGTCGTCATCGCCCGTGTGAACGTACTGTCGACGAACTTGTACGAAGTACACGCGGATATTTTTCCGCCCGCGCTTCTCCTAACACAGATACGGTAAGTGAGCCGCTTTTGAAAGCGGTCGAGGGACTCAATATCCAAAGCTGACGAAACAAACATAAGCCATCTGACCACGTCGTAGCAGCAGTAGATTTAGATAACGGCCGGAGAAACCAGCGTTTGATGCCTATTTCGCTGGCAACGTGGGCCCGCCTGTTCGGTGGTGTCGCCTTACTTCTGGGAAATAGCTTCTTTGTCACGACCGAGTTCGCGATGACCCGCGTCAGGCAGTTCGAAGAGGATGCGTTTCTCGGTAATGGCCGTGGACTTGAACGCGCCTGGAATATGACCGAGCGGTTGGAGATATTCCTCACAGGCTGTCAGGTAGGGATCACTATCTGCAGTGTCGGGCTGGGAGTTGTCGCTGAGCCGGCTATCACAGCAGTGCTGGAGCCCCTGCTGGGTGCAGTTGGTGTCACTGGTGGCGGACACACGACACTGTCTGTGCTTCTCGCGCTGGTGGTGGTCAATCTCATGCACGTGATTGTCGGCGAGCAGGCACCGACGTATCTGGGAATTGAGCGTGCCAAGTTCGTCGCTAGATACGGCTCGGGACCGCTGTACGTCTGGACAAAACTCATGTATCCGGTTATCATCGCAGCGGACTGGGTGGCAAAGGCGTTGCTGGGGCTCTTCGGCGTCGAAATCTCCCGTTCGTGGACCGAATCGGAGGGCGAAAGCACTCCCGCAACTACTCGCGCCGAACTGCGTAGCGAGATGGGTGAGTCACTTAGCCGGCTCAATATCTCCGAAGAGCGACGGAGTGAAGTTATCAACGCCCTCGATATCGGCGCGACGCCAGTCAGTGAGATCATGGTTGATCGCAGTGATATTGTCTCGCTCTCGACGACTGACGACTTCGAGACGAACATGGACCGGATCGACGGGATGCCATACGTCCGCTTTCCGTTGATCGAAGACTCAGTGGACTCGTTCGTGGGTGTTGTCTACGCGCCAACGGTGTTGCACAACTACGAAGTGCTGGATTCGGGGGCGACCACGCTCGAAGAACTGGCAACCACGCCGCTGACCGTCGCTGCTGAGACGACTATCAGTGACTTCATCGACCGGTGTCAGGCCGAAAATCAGGAACTCGCCCTCGTGGTGGCAGATGACGATGTCGTTGGTCTCCTCACCGCGACCGACGCCTTCGAGGCAATCACCGGTGAACTTGAAGACCCGATGGATCGTGCGGCCGAGTGACTACCTCCGCCTGTCCGAACAGCAGCGCTGACCCGGTGGTGAGTTCGTCTGCGAGGGGGTCAACGAGACCGTCGTCTGGTCCGACTCAGCCGATATCGAGTCGGTAAAACATGGGTTCTGTCACGATTTATCTATCGGAAAGTGAACACTTCAACGCGAAGACGATTGCACAGCGCTGGGAATAGACAAGATTTTTTCGAGATGTGTTCCGCCAAGCTTACCGACTGTCCAGAGACGGGAGACCGGAATTTGATCGTGATTTAGCCGTACAGCGGGCGGGTTTATTGGGACTGCCTGTGTATCACCTTCCGTATGCCTGAAGAAGTTCTGTTCAAGTCAGAAAGTGACCAGAGCCGAGAAGCGATTGCATCATACCTCCGGAAAGTTGCGGACAATCTCGACAGCGGAGCCGATATCACCCTGAAAGCAGGCTCTGAGACTGTAACGCTGGCTCCCCCTGCCCAACCGACCTTCGAAGTCAAAGCGGAACGTGAAGGTCCGGCAGGCGACATGACCGAACTGAGTATCGAGTTCGAACTCGAATGGGACGAGACTGATGGGGAGGACGGCGGCGGAAGTGGGACGTTAGAAATCGAGTAATTACTCCGCTCACACTGACGCTGTCTCTCATGTTCAGGTCGACACTAGGATGCTCCTATCCTGCTCGGACCGCCCATCGGCCACTTGCTAACGGCTGCCCTGACACACTGGAGACAATACTGTGAAGATATCGAATCTTTTTGTCGTCCCTCGTTAAACTCGCAGTCGTGAACCTCAGCAAGGGGTTTGTCCTCTCTCTCATCGTCACCCTCATCGTGCTGTCGGCCATGCTGATACGGCCGTTTCTCCAGTACATTCTCGGTGCTGTCCTCCTCGCCTACGTCCTCTATCCGCTGCAGGTCCGCCTCGAAACGTACGTCTCGCCGATGATCGCTGCACTCTCGCTCGTGACGCTGGCAGTCACCGGAGTCGTCACGCCGGTGATAGTCGTCCTCACGTCGATAGTGGAGAGTGCCGATCGGGTACTCCGAGAGCTCGGCACCGATCCGGTGCAGCTTGACATAATCGAATCCCGGATCAAGGAACTTACCGGACGCGAGGTCGACATCGCCGGAGAAATCGTCAGTTCAGGGCGGGACATCGGGGCAATCATATTCGAACGGTCGACCCAGGCGTTCAGTACGGTCACCTTCCATCTCATCGGGATTGCGTTAGCACTCTTCCTGCTCTACTACCTTCTCAAGGACGGCGATGAGCTGGTCGACTGGCTCCAACAAACGGTGCCCCTTCCAGTGGACGTCCAGCGTGATTTTTACGACGAAATCGACGACGTGATGCTGGGCGTCCTCTTCGGCCACGTCTTCGTTGCCATCGTTCAGGGAATCGTCGCCGGCGTCGGACTCGCCGCCACTGGCGTCCCGAATGCGCTGTTCTGGACGGCCATCATGATCGTACTCGCAATGGTTCCACTCATCGGAACAATCCCTGTCTGGGGTGGGGCAGTGGTTTACTTGTATGTCACGGACGAGCCGCTGCTTGCTGTCGGGTTATTCCTTTACAGCGTCATCATCGTTGGACTCACCGACGACTATCTTCGGCCGTTCGCCGTCGATAGGTACGCAAAGCTCAATCCGGCCGTCATCCTCCTCGGTATCCTCGGCGGTGCATACGCATTCGGGGTTATGGGACTGCTCTTCGGTCCCGTCGTCCTCGGGGCACTCAAAGCCGCTCTCCGCGTCGGCCTGGATACTTGGTCTCAGATCGATGACGGAAACATTGGTTGACCGACTGCTCCGAATCAACCGACCATAACCGGACACCCATCAGCAGCGTCAAGGGGTTACGGTGGCCAACACTGTCTCACCATCCTGTCCCTCACCTCGGCTCGAAGACGTGGACCGGCCAGTCGGTCTCGTAGTCGAGGGCGACCTCCTGCTCTGTGGCCGTCGGCTCACGAACCGTAAGTTCGACCGGGTCACCGATGGCGACATCGGCGTAGTCGGCGGCGACGCGCCCAAGCAGGCGGCCACCATCCGCGAGTTCCACGACAGCGACCGTGTAGGGTGCGTCCGCTTCGAATGCCGGCGGCGGCGTGTGGACCGCTGTGTACGAGAAGATCTGGCCCTCGCGAGACTGCGGTTCGACATCGACGGCGCCGACTGCCACAGGCGTAGCAGGCCGGTCGCGGCGGCAACAGGACCTGTCCACAGTCCGCACAGACTCCGCCCAAGAGTTCACCGTCAGCGAGGGCGTCGAAGAAACCCGGTAGTGTCCGCGGGTCGGTCGCATCGAGGTCGCTGCCAGTCATGGTGCCTCCGCCGTCGTGAGCACGTGGCTGACGGTGACGGCGTCCCCGACACCCCCTTCATTGAGCAACAGGGCCGTCTCGGCACCTTCGACCGCGCGGTCTCCCGCGGCCCCCGTGAGCTGTTCGTATGCTTCGAGCGCCTGCAAAAGCCCGGTCGCGCCGATGGGATGACCGCGGGCCTTCAGTCCGCCGCTCGGGCTCAACTGCACGTCTGTCCAGCCGTTAGCCCGCTCCGCTGGTGACAGGTAGCTCTGATAGCCCGTTCCTGCGGGAGCGAAGCCGGCGGCCTCCGCGAGCAGCGCCTCGCAGACGGTGAACGCGTCGTGAACCTCCGCGATGTCGACGGCTTCAGCGTCGATGCCTGCTTCTTCGTAGGCCGTCTCGGTGGCGACGCGAGCGCCCGCGATGTCGGTCATGTCCCGCTCGGCGACCGCGATGTTGTTCGCAGAGGCTCCGCTGCCCGCGACGTGCACCTGCGGTTGATCGAGGTCGGCCGCCAGCTCGGCAGTCGTTACAAGGACAGCCGCGGCACCGTCTCCGACCGGTGCACAGTCGTAGAGCTTCAGCGGCGGGGCGACGGGGTCCGATTCCAGCACGGTCGCTACGTCGATCTCTTTCGGGAACTGCGCTCGGGGGTTCCGAGCGGCGTTGGCGTGGTTCTTGACTGCGATTTCGGCAAGGTCGCGTTCCGTGGCGTCGGTTTCGTGGAGATAGCGCTGGCCGAGCAGTGCATACTGGCTGGGTGCGGTGATGCCGGAGCGCTGCTCGATGGCGCGGTCGAACGCCGCTGAGAGCGCGTCTGTCGCACCGCTGGTGCCCGCAGACGTCATTTTCTCGACGCCGCACGCAAGCACAGCCTCGTGTTCGCCGTTGCGAACGTCCTTGACTGCATGGCGTAGCGCGAGCGCACCCGCGGCGGCACACCCCTCGACCCGCTCGGCGGGGACGTGACGGAGGCCAGCCCACTCGGCCAGTAGCGTCCCGTGCATGATCTGGTGCTCGTAGCTCTCCGACTGGTTCCCGACGTACACCGCCTCGACAATCTCGGCAGGGTCGGGCAGTTCGCCGAACGCCTCTGCAAGGGCCACTGAGAACAGGTCGCGGCCCGGGAGGTCCGTGCGGCCGAGCGGTGAAGCCCCGACCGACGCGATGACTGGCTCTGGCATCTGTACCACTCACGTCTCAGCAGTCCTAGTTAGTCGTTCTCATTTTACATATGAATGAACTGTTTGCCTGTCGAACTACACGCGAGTCTGTCCGTATTCGACTGTGAAACTGGTGCTCGGTGCTCTGGGAACGGCTGTCCTGACGGGGCTACTTGCAGATACGAAGTGACAGCTATGGTCGCTGTACTGTGTAATCTGGCTCCCTGAAAGCGAGCGAAGACTGTCTCATAGTAACTGCTGTAACGCAGTTCGGGAGTAGTTGAGACTGGCCGTCTCAATGCATACGGACCAATTACCCCGCGACTTTGCTCAGGGATATGATCGGCTACTCAGTATGTTTACAAGAGAATCGATTAAACCAGCGGTGAACGCGAAAATATATCCATATTAAAAACTCAATGGTATATTGTATCACTTGGGCTAGATTTATATTATTATAGTTTTACACATTTACTTCAGTGACTGTATAAATGAGACCGATATCGAAACTCCGATCCAGTGGCCGGGCTCTTATCATATCTGTAGTAGTAGCACTCGCTATATCCGGTCTACTTATTGTTGCTGGCCCGGAGCCCACAAATTCGGCTTTTACCACAGAGACGGATGAATCGCAAGTCTCTCCCGATGCTGAAGTAGTCAGTTACAATAACATATCAGCAGCGGGTCAAGACTTGTTCGACCGAACACTCCGTATCAATGGAAGTGTCGAAACCCACCGGTCACCGCCAGATTTCAATTATCTAGGTGACACTACGGACACTACCTACGTCGAAAAAAATGGGACTATATACGCTATAAGCACTGTATCAAATACATGTAGAACATGCACTCTTGCGGATGCACTCAGCATCGTGGCTGGGCTTGCTGGGGGCATCCTGTCAGTGGGCGGAGTGTCTCGCTTGGTGAGCAGGGAAAGCTGACGCTACATAGAACTGATGATCGGTAGAATGTCTTTTTGTCGGTCTGGTTTCAATTTAACCGCAGGTCTCGTTCACGACCAATTCTGATCAACACTACTCGATTGGCGTGCGGTCGATTTACTCGTGCAGGTGGAGTTGAGCGGTGAGTCCGCGCACTCTCCGATGGTGACGGTAGATAACACGCTGACGCTGTTGAAGAAGGAGACCGGAATCGGATAGTGAGGTTTTCAACTCGTGATAGCGTGGCGTCTGAGTGGCAACGCTGTGAAAAGTCGCCGAAATCCGGCTGCTGTGTTGGAAGTCCAACAAGACCGCTCGTTTGAAGAGCAATCTGAAGCAATTTTCGCATGGCGTCTGGTCGAAAACACCCACTAAAGCCCCGTTAAACCCCTTTTAGGATCAAATCTCACCATTCGGTAACGACCGCACTACGTCAAGGGGTCGTCCCGGTACACCGTTACAGCACTACTATCAGTCGTCGGCCGAGGCACCGCTCGTCTGGACCTCATGCTCTGAGAGTTCAGCGGACTGGCGCGAGGAACTCAGCAGGGTCGAACGCGGTCAGTTCCTCGCCCTTTGAGACTTTTTCCGGCCAGTCCGGATTGGCGAGTGCACTCGTCGCCAGCGTTACCAGGTCGGCACCGGCATCGACTTTCTCGCGGGCCGCGTCAGGCGCGCCAAGCCCGCCGTTGTCAATGATGATCGTCTCATCCGCGGCGTGCTCGGTTGCGGCCTCGGCCAGCGTCGGCCCGTCGTCGCCAAACGCTGGCGTGGTCGCATCGGGTTCAGTAACGTGGATGTAGTCGGCCCCAGCCGCCGACAGTTCATCGAAGAACACCGCTGCGGCGTCCTCGCCTTCGGGCCACCGGTGGTCTTCATCAAGGGCCGTTGACTGAGAGACCCGGATGCCGACGACGAAATCGGCGGGTGTGGCCTCATCAATTGCAGCGACAACCTCACGCGGATAGCGTACCCGATTTGCGGGTTCGCCGCCGTACTCGTCGTCACGCTGGTTGAAGTCAGCCGAGAGGAATTCGTGAAGGAGATACCCGTTCGCACCGTGGATCTCGACACCGTCGAACCCCGCGTCGATGGCGTTCTGCGCCGAGTTGACGAATGCATCGCGGATATCAGTGAGTTCATCGACTGTGGCTGCTTTCGCCGTGGGGAAGTCTCCGCTCCCACCGTATGCTTCGGCCTTTTGTCCCTCCGGTTGCACCGCCGACGGGGCAATCGTCTGGTCCCCATCGACATGTGGATTCCCCTGACTCTGTGCCCCGGCGTGCATCAGCTGGGCGAAAATCGGGACACCAGCGTCGTGAACTGTCTCGGTGACCTGCTGCCAGTTCGCCGCCTGCGTGTCGGTCGCCAGTCCGGGCTGGTTTAGATACCCCTGGCTATGTGCTTCGTCAGGATACGTCCCCTCTGTAATGAGAAACGAGAACCCACCGTTGGCGAACCGCTCATAGTACTGTGCCATCTCTGCGGTCGCGCGGCCATCGTCGGTGGCGCTCACACGCGTCATCGGTGCGAGGCCGACTCGGTTGTCTAACGACAACTCATTGAGTGTAGCTTCGTCGAACAGTGTCACGTCGACGGATAAGCGGATAACACAATTAACGGGTGGTTCAGCATGTGCCGAATAGTGCCAGCCGTTATCAAATATCGTCTGCTGGCGGAGCGGCTGCAATTCGCTCCCCTCCGATATGGCGTGATCGGACGGAAACTCCCGCAGTGCATCTCAGGGCCGACAGCCATTCTCTAGCCACCATCGCAACTGACAGCGCCTACTGTTCTGTCACAATAGCTTTGTATACATATTGGACAGTATAGAGAGCAATTATAATCATTCATCTTTCATGCATTGCTGGCACCGGATATGGTTCACAGTGGTGGCGGGTACGACGATGTATCGCGGCGGTCGGTTCTGAAAGCATCGGGGACTGCACTCACGGTTGGGACCGTGGGTCTGGCCGGGTGTAGCAGTAGCAGCGGTGCCAGTGTCCGGCCAGTCAACGAAGACAGCCTCACTATCTGGCATGCCATGGGTGGGACCAACGGTGAGACACTGCAGGGGCTAGTCGACCAGTTCCAGTCCGAGACGGGTATCAACGCCAACCTCGTTTTTCAGGACTCCTACGAGGGAGTGCTGACGAACACACTGAGCGCACTCGACTCCGGCGAGGTCCCTGATGTCTTCCAGATAGACAGTCTGTTCGCCCAGCAGGTCCTCGACACGGACGCAGTCGAGCCCGTGGAAAACTTGCTCTCCGACGACTACCCGGTTGATGACTTCCTGTCGAATGTGACCTCGTTTTTCACTATCGATGACACGCTCACATCGATGCCGTTCAACAACTCCAACGCCATTCTCTATTACAACCGGTCGGCGTTCGAAGAAGCCGGGCTCGACCCGGATAGCCCGCCGACAACGCTTGAGGAAGTGCGGAGCTACTCACAGACGCTTGTCGACGAAGGAGTCACCGAAGCTGGGCTCACCTGGCCGAACCACGTCTGGTTCGTCGAGCACTTCTACTCCGTCGACGGACAGACGCTACTCGACGCCGAGAACGGCCATGCCGGCCAGCCGACGACGATGCGGACGGACAACAGCACGGCCCGGTCGCTGTACGAGTGGTGGCACGAGATGGCTGATAACGGCCTGTTCAGCAACCCCGGAATCGAGGCCTGGGGGAAGCAACGTCCACATTCCTTACCGGGAAAGCCGCTATGTTGATGACCTCGACGGCGTCAGTTACTGGTATCCGCTCCGGCGCGGAGGAGAACGGATTCGAGGTCGACAACGCATTCTACCCGACGATAGACGGCGACCGAACCGGCCCGGTTATCGGCGGGGCCTCGTGGTTCGTCCCCTCCGGGCTGCCACAGGAGCGGCAAGACGACATCGGCAGCTTCCTTGAGTTCATGGGGCGACCGGAGTCACAGATTACCTGGCACAAAGGGACTGGCTACTACCCGATCCGACAGAGCGCTGTCGAGCAGCTCGAAAACGACGGCTGGTTTGCGGAGAATCCGATGTACCGAACCGCGTTCGACCAGTTGACACAGGCTGAGAACACGCCGGCGACGAAGCGGATGCTCATCGGCCCGGCTCGACAGGTCCAGACAACAATTCAGGATATGTCGGTCGAATTGTTCAGTGGTGAGGTCAGCGTCGACGAGGGGCTCTCCGAGATGAAGTCGGCTGTCGAGGACGAACTGGACCGATACTACAGCTAATGTCCACGCAAGAAGTCTTCACAGACCGTCTGCAGGCCGGCGTGTTGCTGCTACCGACGATGTTCGTGTCGCTGGTGTTTCTCTACTACCCGACGGTCCGTGCGGTCGGACTCAGCTTTTACCGGGCCTCGCTTGCCCGAGGTGACGTGTTTGTTGGGCTGGAGAACTACAGGCGGTTAGCCGCCTCCTCGGAGTATCTCCGGAGCGTCCTGATCTCGGTGCTGTTCGCCGCGTGTGTCGTCGTCGGCGTGATGGCCGTTTCCCTCTGTGTCTCCTTTCTTATCCACGAGATTGAGGTCGGAAAAGGGGTGTATCTGGTGGCGGTTATCTGGCCGTACGCACTGCCGCCTGCCGTCGCCGGGCTGGTGTTCCTGTTCATCGCCCACCCGAACATCGGTATCTTCACAAGCTACATCGAGGCCCTTGGTGTCGATGTCAACTGGTTCAGCAACGGTCCGCAGGCGTTCGTCGTCGTGCTAATCGCGGCAGTGTGGAAGCAGATTGGGTACAATGTTATCTTCATGACAGCCGCGCTCGGTAACGTCCCCGAGTCGCTGACTGAGACTGCCGAACTCGACGGCGTCTCCCGAACACAGCGACTGCTCCGCGTGTACGTCCCGATCATCTCCCCGACACTCGTGTTCTTGGTCATCATGAACACGATCTACGGCTTTTTCGGGACGTTCCCGATGGTCGACCTCATGACGAAAGGTGGGCCCGCCGGTGCGACGAACATCCTCATCTATGACCTCTACCGGACCGCCTTCCAGTTCTACGAGTTCGGATTCGCCTCGGCGAAGTCCGTTGTGCTGTTCATCGCTGTCGGGCTGTTGATGTACGGTCAGTTCCGGCTGAGCGACAGATATGCTTACTACGGAGGCTAAGATGCTCGGGTCACTCCTTACTGCGTTGACCGCCGCTGCTGAGCGCTCCCGTTCTGCGGGACGAACTACCAGTGAACGCATCCGACGATTCAAGACAGAGCCGCTCACGCTGCACATGCTCGCAGCGACCGTCACGTTCCTGATCATACTGCCTGTGTTGATCGCGGCGCTCGTCTCTACGAAGCGGGCCGGGATCGTTACCTCTGTCGGCGATCTGGCTCCCGGTGGGCACGCGCTGTCGAACTACCGGCGTGCGCTCATTGGCCTTGAATTCTGGCGATTTATGCTCAACTCGTTCCTGATGTCTGTTGCCGTCGTTGTCGGGAAACTAATCGTGTCGCTGCTGGCCGCGCTGGTGATCGTCTACTACAGGTTCCCGTACAAGAACGCCGTGTTCCTGTTTATTCTCTTTACGCTCTTGCTCCCGGTCCCGGTCAGGTTCGTGCCGCTGTATCGCCTGACAACGGAGCTTGGCATGAGCAACACCTTCTTCGCGATCACGGTCCCGTATCTGGCCAGCGCGACGACTGTGTTCATCCTGCGCCAGCACTTCTTATCGATTCCAGCCTCGCTCGTTGAGACGGCAAAGGTCGACGGTGTCGGGCCGCTGCAGTTTCTGTGGTCGGTACTGGTCCCAATGTCCCGTGCCGTTCTCGTGGGCGTGTCGGTGATCATGTTCGTCTACACTTGGAACCAGTACCTCTGGCCGCTGGTGATCATCAACGCTGAGAACCTGCAGGTCGCACAGGTCGGGCTGAGTCTGCTTCGCGGCCAGGCCAGCACCGGTGAAGTGGCCTGGTCCATGGCGATGACCGGGTCGATACTGACCCTGTTGCCACCGCTGGCGCTGCTAGGACTGTTCCGACGACAGCTGCTGGAAACGTTTACGATCCAACAAAAATGAGAGGCTCCCAATGACTGACGTAACCTTACAGGACGTACGGAAGGAATTCGATGGTGTCGTCGCCGTGAAAAATATCGACCTCCAGATCCCGGACGGAGCGTTCGTGACCGTGGTCGGGCCGAGTGGCTGTGGCAAAAGCACCACACTTCGGCTGATCGCTGGGCTAGAGCAGTCCACTGACGGCACGATTCAGATGGGTGATCAGGATGTCACCGAGGTTGAACCGAAAGACCGGGACGTTGCGATGGTGTTCCAGAACTACGCGCTGTACCCCCACATGACCGCGCGCCGGAACATCACGTTCGGCATGAAGTCAGCTGGCGATTTCAGTGACAAGGAAATCGACCGCCAGGTGGCGGAGGCCGCATCGGTGCTCGACATCGAGGACCTCCTCGACCGGACGCCCGGTGAGTTATCCGGCGGCGAACGCCAGCGGGTCGCACTCGGTCGCGCATTAGTCCGGGACCCGGAAGTGTTCCTCATGGACGAGCCGCTGTCGAACCTCGATGCCAAACTCCGGATCAAAATGCGGGCTGAGCTGGCGAAACTCCACAGCGAATTCGGCACCACCACTATCTACGTCACCCACGACCAGACGGAAGCGATGACGCTCGGTGATCGGGTGGTGGTGATGAACGACGGCCGCATCCAACAGGTCGACAGTCCACAGCGGCTGTATGACTATCCAGAGACTCGATTCGTCGCGGAGTTCATCGGCGACCCCGCGATGAACATGCTCTCCGTGGATATCACTCGTGACGGAAGCGAATACGAGGCTGTCGGTCCAACGTTCCGTATACCGTTACCCGAGGGTGACGGATTGGAAACAGCCGCCGGAGCGCAGGCACTGTTAGGCATTCGGCCGGAGAGCCTGTCATTAGCTGATTCGACCGACCGGAGTTCGTTCACCGCTGAGGTGACCGTTACAGAACCACTCGGTGATAGCCTCCTGCTGGAGTGTCGGACTGGCGATCAGGTCTTCAAACTGCATGCAGAGCCTCGAACGGCCGTCGAGCCGGGTGACCAAGTTGCGTTGACGCTTGATGCTGAGCGGCTCCACCTGTTCGATCCACAGACAGGCGAAGCCATCTATCACGCAGCGGCGGCACAGCCGTCCGAACAAGCCGGCACTATCGATAGCACCATCTGAATTCGCGGCTGTAACCCAGAGAAAGACGCTCGGCTCACCCGATAACAGCGGAGCGCTATCGCAGAGCCATTGCTGGCGAGAAAGGTCAGCAAGTACAGTTCGTCTATTGCGCGTGCTATCTGTCGTCTCAACATAACTACAACTCCGTTTCTACTAATATTTATACTATATACCAATATATACTCCTGTTCTACAGCCATTGTCGCCGCTCTACAGCGTACATAAACTCAAAAAACAGAATCGTATATACTAATATTACTAATCAATAGTTATATATAGATTGTGTAGGTAATGGGCTACGGAATGGTTCGAATACCAGACATATGCCGTCGAACTGTGCTGAAGAGTGCGTCTGCTGCCGCCCTGGGCTCCATTGTTGGAACTGGGGCTGCCAAGGAAACCGATCACAGCAGTACTGAGCCGCCTATGGCTTCCACACCGATCCTGGCCGCACACCGCGGCTACCGCGGTCTGTATCCGCAAAACACCATTGCTGCCGTCCAACAGGCGGCGTACGGTGGTCGTCGTAGTCAGGGGTATGACACCGATATGATGGAATGTGACCTTGTTCCTGCAGGCGGTAAGCCCTGGGAGGGCGAAGACTTCGAAATCGTCGTTTTCCACGATGATAAGCTAGATAACCTAACAGATGAATCCGGATACGTCTGGGAGAATGATGTGCAGACCGTTCTAAACGCCGAGATTCGTGATAGCGGCCAGACGATCCCTCGATTGGACGAGTTCGTCGAAGCCACGCCGGACAGCATCCCGCTCAATATTGAGTGGAAAGCTGCGGGTGTCTCTCCCGATGATGATGCGTCAGCATCTGCCGTCGAAACTTGGGACCCGTTTACCGAACAGGCACTTGATGTCCTCTCCAATCACGAGAACGACTTTATCGTCCAGTCGTTCGAAAAGGCTGCGCTGCAGTCCGTTCGTAACTCAGACTCCGAGGTTCCGATAGCGTACTTGCTCTGGGACTCAATCGAAGAGGGCCTCTCTGTCGTCCGTGACCTGGACGCGGAGTACATCCAGCCGCCGTACAATATGATTATGAACACGCCCTTCTTCAACGAGGATTACTACCTCGAAGACCCGGGTTTCGCTGAAATCGATCTGATCGAGACGGCCCACGAGGAAGGGCGGAAAGTAATCCCGTACACGATAACGACATGGCATCAGGCGGAGAAACTTGTCGAGGCCGGTGTTGACGGAATCATCGCTGACTACCCCGGCGTGCTCGACTGATAGCCTGCGGCAGTGGTGCAGTGGAAACGGCTAACCGCTCCTCGTTTCCAACTATCGTCCGTGTTCTACGATCGCTGCCAGCTCTGAAAGGTCGGTCACAACGTGGTCAGGACTCACGTCACTTTTTTTTAACTCCGCCGTACTGGTAACGCCAGTTAGTGGCAGTACCGTCTCCATTCCAGCTTGGTTTCCCATTCTGATGTCTGTCCCAAGCCGGTCACCGATCATAAGGCATCGGTCCGGCTCACCACCGACCCGTTCTAGAGCCATTTGCAGGATGACGTTGGACGGTTTGCCGATCAACTGGTCCAGTTCCTGCCCAGTCACTCCCTCTATCGCCCCGATCATCCCTGCTGCATCGGGTATCTCTCCTCCCTCTACAGGACACGTTCGGTCCGGATTGGTCGCAACGAAGAGCGCGCCGTTCTCAGTGAGTGCGATTAACGCATCCTGTAGCGTCTGGTAATCAAAACCGAAATCAAGTGATGCGATCACGGTGCCCGCTCGCTCTGGGTCAGTAGTCGTTTTCAGCCCAGCGGCGCGCAACTCCGCGACCAGGGCTTCCTCGCCGATAACGTAGATTTCGCGTTCCGGATACTGCGCGGATAGATAATCCGCTGATGCAGTGGCAGACGTGATTATGTCATCACTGGTGCAATCAATACCTAGCGCGTTCAGCTTCTCACAATACTTTTCTCGCCGGTCAATCGGCTTGTTAGTAACGAATAGCGTCGAGAGTCCCGCCTCACGCACCGCTTGTATCCCTTCCGCGGCGTTTTCAACTAACGAATCTCCTCGATAGACCGTTCCGTCAAGGTCGATAATTGCACTGGTGTATGTCATCTAGAATCCTCCGTCTCAAACAGTGATGCCTCGGCAGAAGCCGCTGCTACCGAGAGCACAGGTGTCTTCTCTACTGCAATGACCGCGGCGACTCTCGAACCACGCCGATAGCTCTCCCCGTTCATATCAATTGGACGCTGATAACCACGCCACCGATCCCGATCAGCGACAGGTAGAGTGACTTTCGCACCACCGGCGCTAGCAGTGAGCGGTTGATACTCGTTGCAAACCCGATTTTCACGAGGATACTGGAGAGCGTCCCGGCCAGCACACCCTGCGCTGCTACCGCCGGCGATATCTGCCCAGTTGACGTCAGCGTCACTGCAGTCGTTGTCGTCGTGCCGCTCGAAACCATGCCACTGAGGAAGCTCGTAATCAGGAATCCGGCTGTTCCGAATATGCGCTGTGCGCCAGCAGTGAGAATCAAGACGGCAAGGAAAAGCACCCCGAACTTCAGCGCGTTCGCGCTGCTAAACGGCGAGTCGAAAATCCAGTTCCAGATCACCCTCCCAGTCGCTATCGTAATATGCGAGTCCGACGCCACTGATCGCGATCAGGCCGAGGGGCAGTCCAACACTGACTGCCGACTCGGGGACGAATGCAACGATAATCGCTAAATTACGGACCGCCATTGCCGCATCAGCGATCAGTATCGTTCCCACGGCAAGTTCTGTAATCCCAGCGTTGCCTTTTGCACGGCCCGCGATTTCGCCGATCACAGCAGTGGAGTTCACCAGACCACCGAAGAAGCCGGTGACTGCGATCCCCTTGCTCCCGTATCGCTGCATCACGATATAGTTGACAAACCCGATCCCGCTGACTGCGATGACGAGCATCCAGACCAGCTTCGGATCAATCGCATCCCATGGCCCGTACGTTCCGCCGGGCAGGAGCGGATACACGACAAACGAGATGATCGCAAACTCACCGGCGCTGCGTACTTCTTCTCGCGATAGCTGGTTTGCAAAGTCGTGTAGCTCCCTTCGAAGGACTAGTAGGAACGATGACGTTATACCAATGATGACGCCGATCAGGACGTGATCGGCTCCAACCAGAATCCCGACCGCGTACGCGACAAGGAGTGAAGTCGACGTTGTCAGGGACAGCCCGGAGTCCAACTCACTATCGTCGCCGGTCCACTGTGCGACTATGCCCCGGATCCCGAGCAACCCTCCTTGAACGAGTACCAGTGCCCCTCCCGAAGCAAGTAGTATCGGCTCGCTGAGCGACATTGCGGCAGCGCCGACCAGGCTGGTCAGCGTAAACGTGCGGATTCCTGCCGACTTGTTGGCCCACTCTCGTTCGAGTCCAAGCAGCATACCAAGTGCACCTGCAATAAAAAGGTGTAGTATCTCAGGATCGATAGTTATCCCATCTATACCTCCGAAAACGGCCGTATTCGCGATTGCACTCATTACAGTCATCTTATCTCACAAACGGTGGTTCCGTCATTTTTATATAGTCTATATACTACTATATTCTATATGGAGACAAATATACTGATGGGTAATAGGTGTTGGCCTTGAGGCTGGCTTGAATATCGCCATGGCCCTTGCGGAGATCGAAAATCTACCTCGATCACTCCTTAGTATTTACTATCGAATATATACTAAATTCTGATACTAATTCCAAATTCTATAAGAAAAGTGGCTAAAACTCGCTACGAGTGAGTTATGATTTTGTCAGATTTAATCATAAATACTTTTTAACCCAGGTTTCGCACATGTCTGCGTCGACAATGAAACAGAACCCATTTGACCGACGATCTGTGTTGAAAATTGGCGCTACTGCGCTCGCAACAGGCGTCGCAGGCTGTTCTCAGGAGAGTAGCCAGAGCACGGAAGAATCCGGCGGAGACAGCGCTGATGGTAGTGACGGATCCAGTAGTGGTGACGGTGGGTCCACACAGAGTAACGATTACCCCGAGTTCGATCCGTCGAATCCGGAGTTCCCGCAGCTGATGCAGACGCTCATCGAGGCTGGCTTCGAGACAGGGTCGCTGCAGGACCTGAAGAACATGGAGGAACGCGAGAAGCCTCGCTACGGTGACCCCGTCCAGAGTACTCCTAGTAATGAAGACGAGCTCATTGATCCGGACCGTATTGCGTTTGCGATGACGCCGACGGAAGACCCAGCAGTCTATCGGGATACGATGCAACCGCTAATGGACAATATCGCAGAAGAGACCGGGAAGGACGTTGAATACTTCCCCCTCAACTCGTACGCGTCCCAGATTGAGGCGATGCGATCCGAACGCCTCCATGTCGCCGGGTTCTCCACTGGGCCAACGCCCTTTGCTGTGAATCTGGCTGGTGCTGTCCCGTTCTCGCTCCAGATCTCGAAGGAGGGTGACTTCGGATACCGGCTGTGGCTCGCCACGCAGGCGGATAACAACGACATCTCGTCGCTTGAGGATCTCAAAGGCAAACGTGTCGCACACGCTGAACCGTCGTCTAACTCCGGGAACCTCGCTCCGCGTGCACTGTTCTCGAACCAAGGTGTCACTCCAGGCGAAGACTACGAAGTGAGCTATTCCGGTGGCCACGAACAGAGCATCCTTGGAGTGGCAAACGACGACTACGATGCTGCCCCCGTCTGTAGCACCTGTGTCACGCGTGTTGCGGAGGCGGACAACATTGATCCGACGAATCTCAAAGTCGTGTGGGCCAGCAATCCGTTCCCCACAACGAGCTTCTGTTACCGCTACAACCTGAAACCAGAAATTCAGGAAGGTATCAGGGCGGCGTTCCTTGATTACGACTACTCGGACACCAAGATTGCGGAGGTATTCGGTGGTCGCGGAAAATGGACAGAGATTGATTACGCCACTGTCTACGATATCATTCTCCAGATTCAGGAGAATAACGAGATTAAGTACAACACCGATAACATCGAAGGCTAAGAAGAGAACCGAATAATGCTCACTGTAGATAATCTGGAAAAAACGTACGACTCCGGTGATAAAGCACTCAAAGGTGTCTCATTCGAAGTCAGTGGTAACGAGATCGTCGCGATTATCGGGCCAAGCGGGGCCGGCAAAAGCACGCTCGTTCGTAGCATCAACAGGCTGACCGAGCCAACTGGCGGGCGCATCTCGCTTGATGATACAGAGGTGACCGGTTTGGAGAAATCAGCCCTTCGCGATGTCCGTCGCGATATGGGCATGATCTTCCAAGAGTTCAATCTCGTAGAGCGCCTCACGGTCATGGAGAACATCCTCTCCGGTCGGCTGGGCTATCTCAGTACGTGGAACGCATTCCGTCGGAACTTCCCACCAGAGGATATCAAGCGCGCACGAGAGATCCTCAGTCGGGTGAATCTAGAGGGCGTCGAGAACAACCGTGCAGATGAACTCTCCGGTGGGCAGCGGCAGCGCGTTGGCATCGCCCGTGCCGTCATTCAGCGACCCAAAATACTGCTCGCTGACGAGCCGACGAGCGCGCTGGACCCCGACACCTCCCGGGAGGTGATGAGCCTCTTGACGGACATCGCTCACGAAGACGATATCCCGATCATCATCAACATCCACGAAGTCGATCTAGCAGTCGACTACGCGGACCGAATCATCGGCCTCAGTGACGGTGAGATCGTCTTTAACGGTCCACCTGATGATCTAGATCAGGCGGCCAGAGACGAGATCTATCGTGGCGGTGAATCAATTGCGGACCGCGAAGAGCCGAGTGCTGGTGGCAGCACTGATTCTGATGACGTCATTGCTGAACGAGGTGACTAATCAATATGGCTGCTGAATCTGGATCGGCCGTTGAAGGATCTTGGGAGCGGCCCACAGTCTTCTACAACAAGAAAGTCAAGTATCTCATCTACGGGCTTATCTTGTTGTTCTTCGCGTATAGCTTCTGGAACCTTCGGATCTCCCCCAGCCGATTCGTTCGAGGGATCGGAGCCGGTGTCGAACTCGTCACGAGTATGCTTCCACCGGCGTACACTCCGTCGCAACGAGAACTCCTCATACAGGGTATCGTCGAGAGTATCGTGATGACGATTGTCGCCACGACAATGGGGATCATCGTCAGCGTGCCGGTCGCGATTATGGCTTCCAATAACCTCTCGCCGAAGCCAGTCTACTACGTCGGTCGCAGCATCGTTGCCGTCACGCGCTCGCTCCACGAGCTCATCGTTGCGATCATCATGGTCAAAGCGGTCGGATTCGGTCCGCTCGCTGGTGTCCTTGCACTTGCGTTCAAAACGATCGGATTCTTCGCAAAACTCCTCGCAGAGGAGATCGAAGATATCGACCGCGGACAGATGGAGGCGATCACCGCTGCCGGCGGGACACCCGTCCAGACGTATCTCTATGGTGTCCTCCCGCAGGTAATGCCCCGGATTGTTGGGCTGTCGATTTACCGGCTCGATATCAATCTCCGTCACAGCACTGTTGTCGGGATTGTCGGAGCGGGTGGTATCGGGATCACGCTGCTGAACTCCTTCGATAAGTACGATTACCAGTTCAGCATGGCGATCATCGCTGTCATCGTCGCGATCGTTATGATCGGTGAAGGTGTTAGCGCCCTCGCCCGGAGGCGGATCCAATAATGTCAAACAGCACTGACTCCTGGAGCCGGTTTGATCGCCGTGAGCGCTTACTCCGGTTCTTTGGGCTGCTGGCTGGGCTCGTCATTCTCGTCGCAGCCTGGCGCGCCATGGAAGTGAATTACGGCTACGCCGTGACTGCCCCACGTGAGCTGGCCGACCTCTTCGGTCGGATGTATCCGCCCAATGTCGGATACTCCCGGAAGATTGTCGGGCCGCTGCTTGAGACGATCAACATCTCGATCCTCGGCACGGCACTGGCCATCGTGATGGCGATTCCGGTCGCGTTCCTCGGTGCCAGCAACACGGCACCCAACAAGCCGGCGTACCTGCTGGGTAAGTTCATCATCTCGTTTACCCGTTCGGTTAACGTCATCATCTGGGCACTGATCTTCGTGGTCATCTTTGGCCCTGGGGCCCTCGCTGGCGTGCTGGCGATTTCGATCAGATCTATCGGGTTCACTGCAAAGCTAATCGCGGAAGCCATCGAAGAGATTGACCGCGGGTCTGTTGAGGCGGTCACTGCAGCTGGGGCATCGCCCGTTGATGTACTCATCTACAGTATCGTTCCACAGATCAAGCCGGCGTTCATCAGCGTCGCGACGCTTCGATGGGACATCAACGTCAGAGCGTCGACGATCATCGGGTTCGTCGGTGCAGGCGGTATCGGCGTCCCGCTGCAGACTGAGATCAACTACTTCAACTGGGAAGCAGTCCTGACGATCCTCATCTCGATTCTGGGCCTTGTGCTCATCAGTGAAGCCGTCTCGGCCTATCTGCGAAAGAAAGTAATGTAGGCGATCGGAGCTCGCATCGCCTATTATTTTTTCTCCTGTGTAGATAATGTTATAGACTTATTGTCAAAAGACTTATGTTTATGGAGCATATATAGTCAGTGGGGCCAACGCCAGTGTCTGCCAACCTGGGTTCCCCTTCTCCGTTTTGACAGGCTCTGTACCGTCAGAGACAGCATCGCGCGACGACCTTCTTGGATAGATGCAGGACCCGAGATGTTGTCGCGACCCGGATACTCAAGTCGGTCTACTAGGGTCCGCTCGTTGTTTTCAACGCCGGCAATTGACCACGCTGACTCCGAGTTTAGGACGGCCAGATAGGCAACGCAGTGATTAGACCACAATTCGCAGGTAACGAGTCCGAGCCCGTAGTTTTGATTTCGACGGGCGTCCCGATTCGCTGAAGCAGGCTAGCTTCTGAAGTAGATATCCCACCCGTCCCTAGTGCATGCACCGATGTGTATGCGGTGGCTTTCAATGTATACACTTGCTCCAGAGCCACGCTGGTATGCTCGAACTGTCCTGTACCGCTTCGGTGCTGAAGAAACACGGCATGGCGACAATCGAATGTCCGCACAAGTGTCACCAGTACTGTCCGCTCCTCACTTCAGTTCAGCAAAGGAATGGTGGGCAGCCGGGGGGAGTGGCATGCACACACCACTCGAAGTCGTCATCCACGACGACAGGTTCTGGACTCGGGCCAATCGATGATCTGGATTGGATTCAAGGGGAAATTGAGCGAGGACCAGAACCCACCTACCGATATACAGTTGGTAATAAAAACGGTTGTGATATCTGCTTGCAGTCTGTCGATTCTGTGATTGCCGCACAGCCATGGACGCGCTATCGAAGGGGGAGGATTGTCCAGTTGACCGTCCGTTAACAGGCCACGTCTTCGACTGTGTCTGGGTCGGTCTTTGATATCTGTAGCGCCCACACGCCGGACCGTTTCTGTTCTATGGCCACCTGTGGCGGTACCGCGGTAAGATCTTCAAGCGCTCCGCTGACGTTACCCGGTCGGGTATCAGTCACGAGATGGAGCGACTCGCCGGGAGCGAGCGCACCGAACTCGGTGCGGACCTGCTCGATGCGCGCCCGGTCAGGGACTCCACGGAGGTCGAGAGCGGTTTCCGGAACTGTCACCGTCGTCCGGTCCACTATGGCTTCGCGTACGTCGTCGCCGAGGTCCCGGAAGGCCTCTGGAACGTCTCCCTCTGTTGAGCGAAGCGACTCGTCGATCGGGAGCTTTGCCAGCACGTCAGCACTGAGAGTTGGGTCGCTACCGAACGGTGCGTGGTCGTCGCCACAGGTGGGACAGGTGAATCCGGCCATGTTGACAACTGCCCCGAGTACCGGGACGCCCTCCTCGCGGAACAACGCCGTTGAGCGCTCCGTATCGCTGGCGGCAGTTGGGAACGGCGTCGTCACGAACACCGCCCCGTCGACGGGGAACGACTGTAGCGTCGTCAACACGATGTCACCGGTCCCCGGCGGCAGGTCAAGCACGAGCGTGTCGACGTCCCAGGCGGCGTCGGTTAGCAGTTTCTCGACGGCCTCGTGAGCCATCGCACCGCGCCAGGCCATCGGTTCGTCGTTGGCGATCAGGCCGACGCTGACGACCTGCAGGCCGTCGATCTCGACCGGCTCGGCACGGCCGTCGTCGGTCGAGCCGAGCGGTCCCGCGATGTCGAGTAGCTCCGGCGTGTTTGGGCCGTACACGTCGGCATCGAACAGGCCGACCCGCTCACCGGACGCGGCCAGTCCGCGCGCCAACTGGGTCGCCACGGTGGTCTTGCCGACGCCGCCTTTCGCGCTGGCGACGGCGATGATGCGGTCCACACCGGGCACGACGGTACCGTGGTCCGGCTCCGCAACGTCCGTTTCTACGCGGACCTCCTCAACACCGCCACACTCTAGCACCGCTGTCCGCATCCGGTCGGTGAGCGTGTCTGCTGTGGCGGGCTCCATACCGGACAGTGTCGGGTCGACGGTGACGGCCCCATCGGTGACGGTGACGGACGACACCAGCCCCGCGGCGACCACGTTCTCGTCGCCGTCGGGGACGGACACAGTTCGAAGTGCGTCCCTGACCGCGTCTTCCGAGGGTTCGTTTTCTTTCCCGGACATGTTACCATGTCTCCCCGTGTTCGGTATCCGGCTCGGGGCCGTCGTCATCATCCATCAGCGTCCCGCCGTAGGGACGGTAGTCGATTTCGAACACGCTGTCGATACGCTCTATTAGGTCCTCGCGCTCGGCGATGTCCTCGGTGTCGAACTCCGCGGCCTCCAGTGCGTCGACGAGGCTGTCGTCGTCGAGTCGCCCGTCGCCGTAGGCGGCGGCGACGCCGTCCCGGAACGTGTCGGCGTTGCGTCGACACCGCAGGCCCTCGTCGATGTCCGTCTCTGCCTCGCTGCGGTCCCCGTCCAGCGAGACAGCCTCGAAGTGTTCGATGGCCCGCCGGTCGAACTCGGCTGCCTTCGAGAGCACTTCCGTGGCCTGCTCGACCGGGCTCAGTTCTGCCCAGGCGTCCCGGGCGACGGGTGCGACCATCGTGTCGACGACGTCATCCCAAGTCGTCGCTCGTTCAGGGTCTTCCAGCGCTTCGGCGACGAACGCGCCGACGTGGTCGTCTGGAATCGTCATGCCCAGCGATGACTCGAGACCGCCGCCATCGTCGCTTTCTGACTTGTCTTCACCCTGTTCCGCTGTCGTTCCGGTCGAGTCGAGTTCGTATGGCATCGTCAGGTCCTGTCCTCCGGGTCAGTGTTCAGATCGCGTCGGGGCTCGAACCCGGGCGCGCCGCCGGGGGCCGGCGACCCGCTCCCGGATCGGGCCGAGCCAAAGGAGCCGGCAGGATCGTACCCGTCGACGGACTGCTCTGCAGGTGTGTCCGGCCCGCTACCGGGAGCCGACGGCGGCCCGATTTCGACATCTATCTCTTCGGGATCGGTCCCGCGGGCACCCGCGAGAGCCTGCTTGGCCGCGCGGGAAACGTCCTCGCTCTGGTCGGTCACGCCGTGGGATTCGAGCGCCTGCTCGGCCCGGTCGGTCGCGAGTTTGCCGAGGCTCTCGGCGGCTTTCGCCCGGGCGAAGGCGTTCGGCTCCCGGGCCAACATCGCGGCCAGGATTCGCTCGGCCTCCGACACGTCCTCGGCGACCCCGCCGAGGAACTGGGCTGCGTACTCACGGACCGCTGGATGGGGGTCGGTCTTGATGCAATCGACCAGAAGCGGCTGGTCTGCGTCGCCGCGCTTGCCCATCGCGATAACGGCGTTCCGTCGCACCCAGCCGCTGTCGTCGTCAAGCGCCCCCTCCAACTGGTTAGCGCCGCCGCCGACCCGCGAGAGGGCGACGACGGCCTCGGCCCGGACCCACGGCTCCGGGTCGTCAAGTGCCTGCCGGACAATGACCGGCGCAGCCCCGGCAACACCGAGCGCTTCCACGGCGAACTGCCGTACTTCGGGGTCGTCGTCTGCCAGTGCACGCTCCCCCAGCGCATCAACCGTCTCCCTGTCGAGGCCGGACTCCGCCGCATCCACTAACGCGATTGCGGCGTCCTGCCTGGTTCGGACCCGTGTGTCGTCGAGCGCGTTGCGGACCGCTGCCTCCGTCTCGCCCGGCGTCCGACCGCGTGCGCTCCAGTTCTCGTAGCCCATCACGCCAGCCTCCAGTAGAGGACCGTCCAGCCGGCGACTGTCGCTGCGATGAGCGTCCCAAGCGACGTGTATAGCGGGTTACTACTGCCGCCCGAGCCGCCATTGCCACCACTGGAGTCGCTGCCGGTGGCGCTACCTGCACTCGTACTGTCCCCGCTACCACTACCGCTACTCTCGGGTGCCGTGAGTTCGCCGGACGCTGTATCGAGCGTACTGTACTGCATCGTCAGCGACTTCTTGCCGTTGACCTCGTCGGCGCTGCCGTTCCAGACGGCGAAGGCGAGATACATCGTCTCGTTCTGTGAGAACGTCGCGTCGTGTTTCCCTTCGCCGGTGTGTTCCCGAACAAAGACGACGGACCACTCGTCGCCGTTGCGCGTGGCCTGTGCGTCTACGTTCTGCTGTGGGGCGTTGCTCAGCGAGCCATAGCCCGCCGCGTAGTAGTTCTGGCCGTAGTTTTCGTACTGGCTCTGTGATAGTGGATTCCCAGCCGCGAGCCCCGGTTTGGTTTCCTCGTCCGGGTTTGGGTAGGCGTACATATCGTTGCTCCACTCTGCGTCCTTGTCGTTCCCATACTGCCACTGGGATCGCCAGTACCAGATGTTGACCGGGTCGCCGCCGGCCCCCATTGTAATCGGCGGTTTCTCGCCGCTGTGAAGCATCACGGCCGCTGCGTCGCTGTAGTTCTTCGGCGACCGGATGTTCGTGTCCTTTGTCGGGTCCGTCCATGTCAGCCGGAAGGCGACATGAGTCTCGTTGGTCAGCGCCTGCACCTCCATCTCATCGATGCTCCCGCCGCCGTAGGGGACGGCCATCTGCTGTTTCGATAGCGAGACGGTCCGTGATGGGGCATCCGACCAGCGGTCGCTGTCGGCGGTCTGTGGGACTTCGTCAGTCGCGACCAGTGGTTGCTGGCCGCCAGTGACGGCTGCAGCCACCGCCATCTGGCCGGCGATCAAGAGCGCCACGACGAGCGCCGTCGCCGTCGTTGCCCGCCGGGCCGCCTCGTAGTCGAGTTCAACCATCGGCTCTCACCCCCGTTCCGGGCGAGACCGGATCGGGATGGCTCGCCTCGTCGAACTCGACCAGGGCTGCCGCCAGGTCCGCGGCGGCGGCGTAGACGGCGCTCACCTCGGGCACCTCTCGGTCGGAACTGCCGTCGCCGTCGACGGTCCTCTGGACCCGATGGGCGAACGCCGGGACGAAATCTGTGAGATGCTCGTCCAGCACCGTCGCGCCCGCTCGTGCGAGGCGAACGGCCGTCTCGTCGTCACCGCTGTCGAGGGCGACCGCCCGCTGTGCGGCGAGCACCTGCAACAGTTCCAGTTCGACGGTGACGTGGTCGTGGCGCTCGTCGAACTCGTCGCTGATTTCGAGGCCGAACTCCTCTAACAGGCCGACGACCGTGGCGATGCGGCGCTGGCTCTCGTTGACCTCCTCACCGGTGGTGTAGTGGGCCTCATAGGGGATGACCGGATAAGTCCCTTCGTCGCTCGGGAGGCCGAAAAGCCGGTTGTACGCCGGTTCCAGCGAGTCGCGGTCAACCCCGTCAAGCGCGTCGAGTAGCGCGTCGACCTCGGCTTCGAGGTCGAGCGCAGCCCCAGCCTGCCGGACGGCGTCCTGTACTTCCTGATCCTGCAAATCAGCGATGACGGCTTCGTCGGGGTACTGGAAGACCGCCGCGGCAAACCCGTACAGTGCAGCGCGTCGCGTGTGGTGTTGTGGCGTGTTTTTCATTGTACACACCTCATGGCTGATTGGTCCACTGTTCGCCCTCGCGGACCTCCATGGGCTCCTCGATGGGCACGTCCACGACCTTCTCGCCGTTGCGGTCCCAGCCCTTCACGCGGTTCTCCTTGACGTTGTACGTCTCGATGAGCCGCGTCGTTGCGCCAAACAGCTGGAGGATACCCAGCACTTCGTGGCTGGGGTTGCGGGCCCGCTCTTGTACGATGCGGACCGACTCCTCGTAGGTGTCGCCGGGCCACTCGTTTTCTTTGACCTCCGTATTCGGCGTGAACATCTGGGTCAGGAACTCCGGCGGGACGTGATACGGCGGCATGTAGAACACCTGCGGCTGGGTCCCGAACTGCGGGTACAGCGGCAGGGCCACCTTCTCGTCGGAGTGGACAAGGTAGTTGATCGGCGAGCGGCCAGACGCGGCAGAGGATTTGCCCCCCGCCGGGCCGGCGTCCGGCCCGCGGTTGATGTTGCCGTGGAGCCGCGTCTTCCCGATACAGGAGGAGACACATCGCGGGACGTTCCCCTCCTCGATGCGGGGGTAGCAGCCGACCGGCTTCTCGGTGACGCCCGTCTCGGGGTTGTACATCGGCTTGTGGTACGGACAGGCCTTCACGCAGCGGCGGTAGCCCCGGCAGCGCTCCTGGTCCAGCAGGACGATGCCGTCCTCCTCACGCTTGTAAATGGCCTTCCGCGGGCAGGCGGCCAGACAGGCCGGGTTCTTGCAGTGGTTACAGAGCCGCGGGAGGTAGAACTGCCAGATGTCGTGGTACTCGTCGTTCTCTAGGTCGGACTCGACAACCTCGCCCTCGGGGTACTCCCCGTGTACCTGGTCGTCGCCCAGCGCGGGGTACTCCCAGGCCTGCTTCTCGGCGATGTAGCCACGGACCTTTTCGCCGTTATCTGCGGCGTCGAAGATGGTCTGGTCGGACTCTAGGTCGTCGAGCAGTCGCATATCCCAGCCCATCGGGTAGCCGCCGTAGGGCTCGGTCTCGACGTTCATCCACCACATATACTCCTCGCCTTCGCCGCTGGTCCAGGTCGACTTACAGGCGAACGAACAGGTGTTGCAGTTGATACACCGGTTCGTGTTGATGACCATCCCCCAGTGGTAGTCCCGCTCTTCCTCGCGGTGTTCGTAGGGGTAGCTGTGCTCGCGGCCGAGTTGTGGGTTGTACGTTTGTGCCATCAGTCATCGCCTCCCGGAGTCTTCGTGCCAGTACTGCTGGAACCGCTACCGCTGGGCTGTAGCGACCCGCCGATGTAGTCCTCGACGAGGTCGTCCCGGCGGGCGTCGCCGGGCCACCAGTCCGCCTCCTCGTACTTCTCGACGTCCACGAGGTCGTCCCGGTTGGTCCCTGTCGGGGCCCATACTGTCTCCTCATAGCCGTGCTCCAGTTCCGCGCCGTGCCAGGCGATGTCCTCGTCGACGATGTCGGAAACGTTCGGGTCGCCGAACACCCCTTTGTGAACGAGGTCATCCGTCTCCTGCAGCGGGTCGAGCCAGATGTTGGTGATCGTGTTGTACCCCTTGACGCCGTCCTCGTCGGCCTCGTCGTCGGGGAAGTGCTGAGGCCACCAGCCGTGCCACAGCGTCAGCTGGCCCATGTCTCCGGCCGACCGCGGGCGCTGACGCTCGCTGACCATCGCTCTGACAACGAGGTCGCCGCGCTTGCCGGTGATGCGGACGTAGTCGCCGTTCTCCACGTCGATGTTCTCGGCGTCGCTGGGGTGCATCTCGACGAACGCCTCACCAAGCGGCGCGACGTCTTCGGACTCGCCGTCGCCCGTGGGGAACGAGAAGTCGTCGACGAGGCGGTCAGTACCTTCTGGATCGCCGCTGACGCTGCCGAAGTCACGCGAGGCCCAGATGAGGTTCCAGTCGGTCATCCCCCACGAGGAGTGGGTCCGGTATTTGGGGTGAGGGGTATTGTAGTAGAACTGGTTACCCTCGTCGTGGTACAGCGGGTTCTCCTCGTCTTTGGCCTCGTCCCACTTTTTGTTCACGCCGTATGGAGTTCCCTCGACGCTCTCGACATGGTCGATGTCGTCCCGGCCGAGTTCGATGAAGCGGTCCTCCTCCTTGTGGAACTCCATTCGGCCGGTCTTCGTGTAGAACGGGCGGTCCTCGTGGACCTGCGAGTAGAACGGAATCCGCGGATAGGTTTTCAGGTCTAGGCGTTCTGGCCCATCCTCTAGGTCCTCCACGTCAATGCTCTGGGTCGTCATCCCGCGGTCGAAGGCCTCCTGAATGTAGTTTGTCACGTCGCCGTCCTCGTCCAGGAACTCCTCGAAATACGCACGATAGGAGTCGACGTTGCGCTCCGCCGACGGGATCTTCTCATCCAGTTTCTCGGCGACCATCGCGATGGCTTCCCCGTCCTGCTTGGTGTCGTACATGGGGTCCATCACGCCGTGGTCCATCTGGACGAAGGGGTTCTCCGGCCCAACGGTGATGTCTGGGTACTCACACTCCAGCCAAGACGGCACGGGGAGCACGATGTCGGCGTGTCGGGCGGAGTAGGTCATATGCATATCCGAGACGATGAACAGGTCGTTCTCCGTGTCGGGGTGTTTGACGAAATTCTCGATGACGTGCTCCTGATGTTTGGTCTGGTTCAGGAGGTTGCAGTTCATCGTCCACAGAATGGACGGCTTGGACATCGTATACGACCCCGCGTTCTTGGGCATCACTGGCTCCTCAGCATCGCCCTGTGACACGAGGTCCAGCTCACGGTCGAAGTCGCCCCGGATATCGTGCGGATCGAGTTTCTCGCCGCCGAAGAACGCGAAGGCGTAGCCAGGATACATCCCGTGTGCGGCGTTGCCGTCAGGGTTGACGTAATGGGGGTAGCCGTCTAACAGTTCGATCTTGTACTGGCCCGAGTAGTTGTAATACCCTTGGCCGGCGTCGCCGATGTTCCCGAGCATCGCCTGAACAAGGAACACTGCCCGCTGGAGCGCGTCATTGGAGTGGAACCAGTGGTTGATGCCCTCGCCGGTGAACCACTGGCCCTTCTCGGCATCGGCGAACTCCCGCGCCGTCTGAGCGAGCTTGTCCGCCGGGATCGTCGTGATGTCTTCGACCATCTCCGGGTCGTAGTTCTCGATGATGTTGTCCCGCTGGCGAGCGAAGTCGCTCCGGACGGTGACGGCCGAGCCGTCGGTCAGTCCTACCTCGGTGTCAACGTCCAACTGCGACGTGGTCGGCATCTCCTCGCCGACCTCCTCGCGTGTCATCGGGACCAGGTCGCCGTTCTCGTCCAGCACGACGAAATCGCCCCAGTCGTTGTGCTCGTGCTGCTCATCAAGGTCCTCCGGCGGCTCCTCGTGGTCCTCGAATACCTCGTGTGCGCGGAGGTACTTGCCGGTGTCCTCCCGGATCAACAGCGGGAGGCTCGTGAACTTCCGCATGAACTCGGCGTCGTACAGCCCTTCAGATATGATGACATGGGCGATGCCGAGCGCGAACGCCGGGTCGCTGCCGGGACGGATCGGAAGCCACCGGTCGCACTTCTGGACCGTCGGCGAGTAGTCCGGGTAGACGCCGACCATCTCCCCGCCGCGCTCGCGAGTCTCTTGCAGGAAGTGGTTGTCCGCGAGTTTGTTGTGGATGAGGTTCTTGCCCTGGATGATAGTGTAGTCGGCTTTTCGCCAGGCAGCGGCATCGGCATCGGAGGTCTGATACCCCGTCGTGATGACGTGTCCCGGTGGCAGGTCGGCGTACCAGTCGTACTCGGTCCATTCACAGCCGCCGAAGATGGACGCGAGCCGGCGGCCTGAGCCGTGTCGGGTGAACAGTCCATCTGCCTTGATGGCGTTGAAGATATGGAACCGCTTGTTGTCCTCTAGGTTCGCCATCTTCTCGGCGATGAGGTCGACGGCCTCTTCCCAAGAGACACGCTCGAATTCATCCTCACCACGGCCTTCTGGATTGGGGTTCTCGGGGTCCCACCCCTTCCGGACCATCGGGTATTTGATGCGGGAGGGCTCGAACGTCCGGCGGTGTAGGGAGAGCCCCTTCATACAGCCCCGTGGGTTCCAGTGCTGGCTGACGCCGGCGTCCTCGTAGCCCGACGGGCCGACCGAGGGCTCCTCGTTGTGGTACACCTGCTCGGCCCGTATCGGGACGCCGTTTTTCATGTAGAAGTTCAGCGCACACGACTGGGTGCAGTTGGGGTGACACACCGTCCAGTCCACCTCGTCGTAGGCGTAGATGTCGTGGTACACCTGTTCCCAGTCTCGGTTCGGATAGGACTTGAGCGGGTTGTCCACGCTTGTTATCGGCTCTGTGGACTGTGTCGCGCCCCATGCTCCTTCGGCAAGCGCGCCGACCGTCCCTGCACCCGCCGCGGTCAGGAAGTCGGCGCCGTGACAGTTTCATCACCGGGCATCACTCCGTTGGACAGCGCGTATCTGCATACGTGGTTTCCACGGCGTTTGCTAAATGAACGATACCACAGGTTCCCAATCGGTGAGACAGGGCGCGAAGATATTCGGCGGAAAAGCGTCCAAGGACGACCTTCTATCTTCAATACTTGCTTTGCCGAACGACCGACGTTACCTATTCTGGGAGATAAAAATCGGATTTCTGTTGTCTGTGCGGGGACGTGTTCCTGAGCTTGGCGATCTTCGACGGGTTACGATGTCGAACGATGACAACGTCGTAGGCATCGTCCGAGGCAATCGATCCCCCAACACTGCTGATACTTGTGACGAGGTGGCCGGCGTTTTCGCTTCCGATGAATACCATTGAGGCGTCTTCTCTCTTGGCCATCTTGCGGATGGCTTTCGCTACAGCCCCAGCCGGCGCGTACCGATCTACGACTGTATGGCGGAAATCCGAACTCGGACACAGGTCCATCACCTGTTCGTGCAGTGAGGTGACGACCGTCTCCAGATCGAAGTCTTCGTTCGGCCCGATCCAGTCGTGTTCCCGAGCGTACTTGGCATTCCCATCCCGGATGACACTGACGGCCAGCACATCCTCTTCGAAGACGGTGCCGAACTCCGTCGCCCGGACGAGTGCTGCCTCGGCCAGTTCGGAGCCGTCGAACGGCACAACGAGTGTCATATACTGACTAGCGGAGCAGCAGACAAGTAACACGCTGTCCATTCCTACAATGCGGGAAGACAACGCCAGAATCTAAGAGCCAGTACCGAACCGATACCCGAGAGACCCGCACGCAGAACGGTAGTCCATCAACTCCCGAGGGACAACCGTTCGTCGCCCATTCGCTTGCCCTGCGCAACGAGACGCGCTCCGTAGTCGGTCCGGGCATCATCCCACGCCGCCAGTGCGTCCCCAAGCGAACTGTGGCGGTCGAGAGCGGCTTTGAGTTCAACGGCGTCACTGGCCGCCTTCGAAGTGCCAGCGGCAGTGTGCGGTCGGGCGACGAACGCCGCATCACCAAGCAGACAGACCCTGTCGACTGTCATCCGGGGGATTTGCAGGTCGTAAATCGCCTGCACAAAGGGGGCTGCTGTTGTTACAACGAGGTCGGTAAACACGGGCGGCAGTATCTCGGCGGCCCGCTCGCGCTGGCGGGTTTCGACCGGGTCGCGGAGCTGCCCCGGCGACACGCTGAACTGCTGGCTCGTACCTGTTGTGTCAGTGAAAATAGTCTCACGCTCTCGCCCGGAGAGTGTGTCGTACCAGACCCAGTTGAGACGGCGGTCACTTGGGGCGGTGCTGCCATCCTCGCCCGGGATGAAGTACGCGAGGATGAGCATCTGTTCCCCTTGATAAAATGTGAAACGGCCATCGAACGCGTCAATGACTGCGTCCGACAGGTCCGCTTCCGGGACGACACCACGCCAGGCGACGTAGTTAGCAAACTCCGGGTCGGTGTCGGGAAACAGTTGCGCACGGGCTGTAGATTGCCCGCCGTCGGCAGCGACGACCAGATCGGCGGTGGTCCGGTCCCCATCAGCGAATCTAATCGTGCCGTCTGTGGCCCTGATACCCGTGACAGTCCGACCGGTGTGGTAGCGGTCGTCCGGGAACGCCGCTCGCAACTGACGATAGACGGCGTCCCAGGAAGTGAACACCATTGAATCCGGTGTCGATGTCCGTACATCGCCGTCAGCGGTCAGAAAGCGCCGCTCACTGGCTCGGGTGGTTATTCTCGCCGGGTCAACGATGTCGTGACGTGAGAGGAACTGGCGGATTGACTGCTGGGCGACGATGCCGCCGCCGCGGCTTCGGAGGTCACCGGCCGATTGCTCAGCGATAGTCACGTCGTGGCCTGCACTGTCAAGAGCGATGCCGGTAAACAGGCCGCCCATCGATCCGCCGGAGATAGTAACAGACCGGGAATCGGATGGCTCGTTGGCGAGGTCCTGAGACACGGCCCCTCTCAGCGCTTGCCGTATGAAAGGCCTCTGTTCCTCTGACAGATGACAGTATCGTTCCCAGACACCGACTTTGGGAAGCGCCGGTGAAGCTCAGACGCTATTCCGCTGTTACTCATCATGCTACGAAGTACCGGTGGGGCCTCGTACCGAGTCGGACTATTAATGTCAGTCTACACTAAACACGGCATATGCGAGTCGCGGCAGTCGGAATCGGTGGTGCTGGGGGCCGGATCGTTGAGCGGCTGTGGCAGGACAATCAACGCCGCGAAACAACGTATCTCGGTGCGGCCTGTGCTGTCGACACGGACACCGAAGCGCTCGACGAACTCGACGCACTTCCGGCCGACCGGCGGCATACCTTCGGACTCTCCGAAACAAATGGGACCGGAACAGACGGGGACCGAACGAGCGGGACCGCCGCTATTGAAGACGAACAGCTCGAAGTTCGCCGGGCGATAGACGAACTGGTAACAAGCGACATTGACGCCATCGTCGTCGTAGCCGGGCTTGCGGGTGGGACGGGCAGCGGCGCCACGGCCCACATTGCTGATGCGCTCAGAGAGGTTTACACGATCCCAGTCTACTGTCTGGCGGTGTTACCCGCAGGTAGAGACAACGATGCAGCCGCGAACACGATGCAGGGACTCCGGGCGCTGGAATCGACCGTCGACGGGCAGATACTGTTCGATAACGAAGCGTGGCTCGGCAGCGGGCAGACGGTCGAGGCGGCCTCCGAGACGCTGAATGAGACAGTTGTGACGCGGCTGGGGGCGCTATTTGCAGCGGGTGAGGCGACGGCGTCCGACGCTGTCGGCCAGAGCGTTGTCGACGCCAGCGAAATAATCAATACCCTCTCGGATTCGGGCTTCACAACGCTTGGCTACGCCAGTCAGGAACTGCAGGCGGACGCTGGCAGCGGTGACGGGACAGTTATAGACCAGCTCAAAAACCGCTTTCTCGGTGACAGCACAGACGATGTCGACGAAATCGAGGCATACAACGCCGTCGAGACGACACTCCGCCGAGCGGTGCGTGGCAAACTGACGGCCCAGTGCGAGCTAGATTCGGTTGATAGAGCCCTTGCTGTGTTTGCCGGGCCGCCCGCGTGGTTGATTCGCGATGCCGTTACCGACGGGCGGCGATGGCTCACAGAGGAACTCCAGTCACCGGAGGTTCGGAGCGGCGATATGCCGACGCCCGATCAAAACACGCTGTCGATTCTGGTTGTACTGAGCGGCGTCACAGAACTGCCGCGACTGGTGGAGCTCAAAACGCTGGCCGAACAATCGACCTAAAGAAATCGGATCGTAACAAGTGGTGGACGCGCCAATCGAGGCTATTTTCCGAAAACGCATCTCGCCTAGCAATAGAGACGGTTTCGCTGGGGACCAGAGCGGGAGCCCCGGGCTAATATATCACAAGCGAAATACACTTTTATGCCCCGCTGGAATCGGCTTTGAGCGATGTCGGTCCGGCTGCTCCACTACTCAGACATTGAGAACGCCTGTGACGATCCTGTGCGAATGGGTCGGCTTGCCGGAACCATCCAGTCGATCTATGGGGAGGACGCAGTAGTCGCTGGCACCGGCGACAACACTGCACCGGGTGTCCTCGCCCACTACTGCGAAGGGCGTCAAGCGATGCCGTTTTTCCGGGCAGTGAGTACCGACATCGGGACGTTAGGAAACCACGATTTCGACTTTGGAACTGATCCTATTCTGGACGTGGTTTCGGAGAGTCCACAGGAGTGGATTGTCGCGAACGTCTTTGAACGGGAGAGTGAGGACGAGTGTGGCGTTCCCTTCGCTGGGTTAGACGGAACGACAGTCCTGCATCGGGATGCCCAGCGAGTCGGATTCGTCGGCGTAATCGATCCTGCGACTCCCCGGATTGCGCCCACCGGCGCGTCAGAGCTGAATGTGACCAGTCCTGTCGAGAGCGTGCGGACAGCGGTCAGTGAACTCGGTGACAGTGTCGATCATTTCGTCGTTCTCGCACACTTGCGGAGCGACTTAGAGACCGACGTTGCGGCCGTTGACGGCGTCGATGCGGTCCTCGGTGGTCACGTCCACAGGGAACGCCACGAAATTGTCGACGGAACGCTGGTCGTCCGCCCCGGAGCGAACGGGCAGGTGGTCTGGAAAGTCGAGCTCTTCGACGGTATTCGCTCGCCGATTGCCACCCGTCATACGACAGCCGAGGGACCTATCGACGAGTTCGTGGCTGACATGATACGTGAGCGGCTGGCCGATGTCGGCCTACTGGAGACTGTTGCCACTGTTGATGACCCGATCCATCGGGATATCGACCGGCGAACCTGCGGCGAGAGTCGTGTTGGCAACCTCGTGGCCGACGCCTATCGCTGGGCGGCTGATACCGACGTTAGCTTCGTCCACAATGGCGGTCTTCGAGAGGGGCGACCCCTGTCCGGCGAGGTCACTGCTGGTGAGGTGGCCAGTGTACACCCTTTCGGCGGTACGGTAGAAGTCCTCCACGTCACGGGTGAACAGCTACGAGCCCTCTTGGAGGCGGCCTTCCGTCCCCACCGCGGAGACGGACGGCTCTGGCACGGCGACGTCAGCGGGATGACCGTCAAGTACGATTCTGAGGCTGGACGGCTAATCGGTGTGGCTGTCAACGGCCAGAATATCGAAGCCGATCAAGAGTACAGCCTTGCCACCAATTCCTACGTCGTCTACAGCGATGACTGGCCAATTCCACAGGAGGCACCCGTCGATTCGTTCGGCCTTCCGTTCAAGGCCGTCGCGGACTACGCTCGCAAAGAAGGCCTCACTGTCCGGATGGATGGACGACTGCAAGAATGCTGACCAGTTCCCACAACGAATCACTCTGTGTATGGCCCGGAACAGGAGCGTCTCCGGCCTCAAGCGGTGTTGACGCGAAGTCCCGGGTTCTGTATCCCGGTCTCGTTCATCAGGGTGGTCGTGGACGACCTTGCGCTGCTCGTCAAAGCGCCGTAGTTCTCGAGACAGTTCCGCCAGCAACTGCGTGAAATACTCACTCAGTATGAACTACTCACTCATTGTACGATCGAGTACATCTTGGATAAAATCACTCTTTTCAGCGGTGTATTTCTCTCTCGTTTTTGGGTACTTCTGCGCTAGTGCCCGCTTTACCGACGCATATTGTTCAGCGACCTCCGGATACTCTCTAAGGTACTCCCTGAAGGCGATTTTTTCGTGATAGAAGTCACTCTCCCATTCCGTGAGCGAGAGGTAGTGTGTCCGGTTCGTGCGTGGCCCTTTAGCGAAGAATAGCCGGCCGTGTACGTCGTCATCGGGTCGGTACTCATACCCGTTCTCCTCGAGAACTCGAATAAAGCCCCTCACATCTTTCAAGTCTTCGACAACAGCGAGTATGTCAATGATCGGTTTCGCTGGCACTCCTTCGATCGCGGTACTACCGATGTGTTCGAAATCAAGCACTCGCTCACCTGCAACGGCTTTCAGGTGCGCAACTTCCTTTTCGTAGAGGGGTTTCCACTCCGCTTGATACGGGACAAGTTCGACTGTCCCTCGTTCTAATCCGATCATTGGTGCCGTGGACTGCGTTTCAAGCATATGTCTGTTGCACGAACTGATAGAATTTTGCTCTGCACTGAGGATTCAGGAGTCTCGAAGACGGTGTGTGGACGGTTCTATATCACCCTCACTATAGGGGAGTTCTGGGAGGTCAGGACTCCAAAGAGACAGTCCAGAAATATCCAACACGCCGAGACTCTTGACGACGGACTCGTCGTCAACCCCGGCAGTGTCGGCCAGCTATGGGACGGTAAGATCAACCCTGCGCTGTTCCCAGCGATATCCCGGCGCTTTCCAGTAGCTGGGTCGGTGTCGGTCGGGTGACAGCCTGATTTCGGGAGCGGTAAGCTTACACTTTCTATCCAACAACTATAACTCATGGTCTCCAAGCAGACGAAAACCACCCTCCCCTTCATCCTCGTCGCAGTGCTACTCTGGTATGTCTCACTGGGCAGTGTCGCTACGTGGGTATCATTGGCAGTTCTTATTGGCGTTGGCGTCGTGTTGCCGACAGTACTCACCAGCTATCAGCGGGACGCAACTGGGCAATGAGCGACCTCTACAACCGTCTCGACCAGTGGCTCCGCGCCCGTTCGCGCGCTGAATACGCACTCGTGACAGGAGTCATGACGGCGGCTATAATGTTTGGGATTGGTATCGCCATCGGGAGATCACTGGGCTCCGACGCAATGGTGGTCGGACTTACCATGACGGTGGTCTACTACTGGCTCAATCCCAATGAGAATGGATAAACAGCGACTGTCGACTGATCCACTCGCCCCAGTACTCGTTCGTCTCTGCCGGTAGCGTGTTCAGGATTTGACGTGTGTTGCATTTATTGCTCCGTGACTGGTTCTACGAGGGGGTTCTTTGACGAGTTTTGCAGGCTGTTCAAGGTATCCCGGTGCGGTTTTTACGGGCCTCGTGGGACGCCTGCTCTGGAATGTCCTGTCGGCCAGCGTCCCGACGTTCGCGTCTGACCGCACAGTCGAGCCGTCCTCAGCCCCATCCCACGTCTCTGAACATCGGTAGATAGCTTTCTGCAGGACTCGTTGCAGAGGAAGATCGGTCGGCGCTTCTAGGCGGGGAAGTAGACACGTTTTTACTGATCGGTTCTAGATTTCGTTCTATGGCGGTAGATACCAATCGGTGTGAGAGCAGTTGTTCTGCCACGCTTCCCGATGTTGTTCCATTCAATCTACCTCATCTGTCACGACAGAGTTGGGAATTAGGCACACGCTCTATTCACGATGAGCAATCAACGGCGCTCGGCACATGGTCCTATCAAGCTGGGCAGTGGTCGCTGTCGCTGTTTGAGGTAACGAGCGAGACCGCCATTATCCGTATCCAGACACCTGTTGGTCGAAAGCGGTATTATGGGGCACTTCAATCAGAACTCCGCGCAGCGGTTCAGGAACTCAAAGCGAGCCCGGCTTGGCAGAAAGTTGTGTGAGTAACGATGACGTGTCGCTGACCGAACTCGCAACCGACCAGAGCCGAAAGCTCCTCCTCCAGCACCTCGAAGCAGATGGGTGCTCATTCTGTGGCCTTCTTCGACCGCGTAGTCCCAAAGGACATGTACTGACCTGCAAAATACCAGCCAGAGATGCCACCTGACCGACTCCGGAGTATCGTCCCGATGTTCGGCGGGGCGACAAGCTACGTCAAGACACTCACTGCAATCCTCGAGTATGTTGATGACCAACAACCTACACCCGATGAACTCATCGGCTGGCACCGGGGCCACTTCGAACGAGTCTCAAGTCGAGACTCGATCCAGCGCCGAATCGACTATCTCGAAAATGTCGGCTTTATAGAACATGACGGCCATCACTGGCGCCTTGGGCCAGAGGGGACCACCTACGTCGCTGAGCAAACGACCGAAACGCTGCTCGAAATCATGTGTCGCCGTAACGTCGGCCTCCGTAGCCTGCTGTACTCGCTCGTCCCCGCTCCGATGACAATCGAAGAAATCGGGCACCAGCAACTCAACACACACGCAAACTTGGGCTGGGATCCAGCCAACACGGATATGGCCAAACAGCGGGCGAACTGGCTTCGGAGCCTCGGACTCGTCCACAAGGACGGTCACCAGTATGCACTCACGGATGGGGGCCACCAGTTTGTCGAGACCGCCGTCGAGCAGTGGGCCGGATCTGATCCACGTCCCGACACAGCCACCACAGCTGCTCCAACTGCAACGACCTACGAAACGACGGTCCAGGCCCGGGCAGTTGACCCGGAGTTCCGGGAGACGGTACTGGTCCAGTATGATGGTACGTGTTTAGCCCCGATGAACTTCGCCACTATCTCGTAACAGGCGACCAATCGGGGGCATATGTACCCTCAGCAAGGGCTAATTGGATTTCTCCAGGGATGGTCTCCGCTCGGAGACCATCCCGGTGACCCTGCTGAGGTAACGCTGAGGTGGTCATAGTGGATTGGGATGACCTCAGTAAAGACGAACTTCTCTCACGGTTTCTCCAGATGGAAGAGCGAATTGACGAGCTGGAGGAGAAGCTTGAGCAAAAGGACGAACGGATCGAAGAGCAGCAAGAGCGAATCGAAGAACTCGAAACACGGCTTCGCAAATACGAGAATCCACATACACCGCCTAGTAAGCGACGGTCGGGGACTGACGAGTCCCCGACCTCGCAAGATGACGAAGGCGACGATGTCAGAACTGATGGCGGCACTCCTGGACGGAAGGACGGTCACGACCCAGAGTGGCGCTCTACAGCTGATCCAGACGAAGAAGTTGAGGTCACCTGTGACTGTTGTCCAGAGTGTGGCCAACACTTCGACGAGTCGGTGGGCGTCAGCCCCCGACTCGTCGAGGAGATACCGGACCCGCAGCCACCAGAAGTCACGCAGTACAACCGCCACTGCTACCAGTGCGACTCCTGTGGGACTGAGACAGTCGCTACACACCCCGACTGCCCCGATGAGGGGCAGTTCGGGGTGAACGTTATCGCCCAATCAGCACTGTCGAGGTACGACTACCGCCTCCCCTATCGGAAGATTGCAGACCGTTTCGAGCAGCTGCATGAACTGGAGTTGTCAGGCGCGGCCGCGTGGCACGCGACCGAGCGCGCTGCGCGCGCCGGTCGCTGTGAATACGAGCAGATCCGCCGTCAGATCCAGCAGGCTGACGTTGTCCACATCGACGAAACAGGCGTCAAACGGGATGGTGAGCAAGCATGGATCTGGACGTTCACCACCGAGAACCATACGCTCTACGCGGTTAGAGAAAGTCGTGGAAGCGACGTTCCCGCGGAAGTCCTCGGCGAGGACTTCGCGGGAACAGTTATCTGTGATGGGTGGACGGCCTATCCAGCTTTCAGCGACAATCTCCAACGGTGTTGGGCACATATTCTGCGAGAGGCTGAAGATGCCGCTGAAAAGCAGCCAGAAGGCAAACCGATTTACGACTCTCTCAAGCAGTTGTACGTCGCTCTCCAGACGCGACTGGAGAGCGACTTGACTCTTCGTGAGCGAGCAGAACTCCAGCGTGTTGCACGAAGAGAGCTTGAGTCGCTGATTGAGCGGTCGGTTCCCGACGGACCAGTGGCAACACTTATCAGAAAAATCGAAGGGGGCCTCGACCACTGGCTCACCTTCGTCGGTGAGCCAGCGGTCTCTCCGACGAACAATGCCGCCGAAAACGCGCTCCGTGAACCGGTGGTTCTCCGGAAACTTATCGGAACACTCCGCAATGACCGCGGGATGTTCGTTCATGAGACGGTGCTGTCCCTGCTGGCGACGTGGCGCCAGCAGGGACGCAATCCCTATGACGAACTCAAGCGAGTCTCCCGAAACAACGAGATGATCTCACGAGATCAGGCTGTGCCGGCCGTTGAGTCATCGGGGTAAACACGTACGTATGATGGAACCTGTCCGATATCTGGTGTTGACCATCGCGGGCTGTTGGATGTCGCTCATGTCCTGCCCTGGAGTGATTACCCACAGCACCGGGCGGATCCTACCAATGTCCTCCCGCTCAGCAAAATCCACCACGCAGCCTTCGACCGTGAACTATTCACCATCGACCACGACTATCGGCTGCAGATCAATCCCGACTTCGAGACCAACAGTGACCTGCTGAAACAGACAATCATTGACCGGGCTGGTGAGTCTGTCCCCCAGCTGGACGGAAACGTCGCGCCAGCGTATCTCCGGCAGTACAATGACTCAATTGGCTGGGTGACGAACTAATTGGGAGCAAGATTGTGGCTAAAATTGACATATGAGCTGATTCCGTGAGGAGAGTACTATCGCTCAAGACAGTTTGAACCGGACTTCAGCGATCAATAACCTCTCCATCCCCAACTGCCAGCTCTGATTCGAGTTCGCCAATCAGTTCCGTCCCCTCAGCATGGAGTTCGTTCGCTCGTTCCAGCGAGACGTCTCCGTTTTCGAGTTGTTGGATAATCTGTTCAAGCCGGTCGGTCTTGTCGGCGATTGTCTCGTCTTTCATAGTGGAAGCAGGATGTACAGGAGCAAGGCCACAACGAGCAAGCCCAGCGCTACCAAGATGAGCAGCAGCCGCTGACGCTGGCGGCGATGGGCTGCGTCCTCCTGTTCACGTTTTCGCTGCTGATCGTACTGGGTTCGTGCTTGCTCTAGCCGGTTCTCAAGCTCGGTCAGTTCATCGCGAACGTGTGTGTCGTATGTGCGGTCAAGCTCAGCATCGAACGCGGACAGATTTGACTCGACCGTCCGTCCGTAGGCACGTGTGAGCCGGCCATCCATCGTTTCCAGTGCCGTCTCCACGGTCTCTGTGTAGGCTGTGTTGAGGCGTTTTTCGAATGTTTCCAGTTCCGCGTTCAGCGTTGTCCGCTCCGGAACGATGTTGCCCACCTCGGTCGGTGTCATCACCCGCCTGTCAGCCACTTCATCGGCCAGTGTTCGGTCGTTCTCGTGGCCGACCCCAACCACAATCGGTGTCTCGGTTTTGTGGATGACACGACAGAGTGGTGTTTCGTTGAACACCCGGAGATGCTTGTCAGAACCGCCACCACGAGTGAGAACGATGACATCAATCAGCGGGTCGTCATCAAGTTCACTGATCGCGCCCATGATCGACATCATTGCATCATCGCCTTGGACACTCGTGTTCTGGATGACGATATCCACATCAGGATACCGCTCGTGAATGCTGGTGACCGCATCCATCCGGGCATCGCTTGTCGCACTGGTGGCGATCCCGATTCGCTCTGGGAAGTCTGGAAGAGCCTGTTTGTGCTCCGGATCAAGCAACCCATCCGAGTCCAGCAGTTGCCGGTTTTGCTCGTAGATACGCTGGTACGTGCCTTCACCGACCTCAACGATGTCTTCGATGATGACGGACACGTTGCCTCCCTCCTCGTAGTACGACAGCGAGCCTTTGACAGCCACCTGCATCCCGTCCTCGATTGCGGTGTCGATAGCTGACCGCTTGTACCCGAAGAGCACACAATGAATCGTCGAGCCCTCATGGACCAGATCAAGGTGGACATGGTCATTCGAGGACACGCCGTAGTCAGAGACGTCACCGACAACATAATTGAAGGCAAGCTGGTCTGCACTCTCAACAACTGCGCCGATATCCTCATTCAGCGTATCGACGTAGGTAATCCGCTCCGTTTGGAGTGCTTCCTGAAGTGTCTCCAGCGATGTCTCCGTCGACTCCGACTCCGAACCCATTCGGCTCCTCTGTAGTGCAGTTGTGTACTTAAGCCATGGTGGTACCGTCAGGTCGATTCCGTCAGATAACCAAGGTCACCAGCAGCAACAGGCACAGACTAGCGGCGGGATTTTTCCGGGCCGTCGCTGCGGTGGCCAGTAGATGTATTGTCCCGACTGCCGTCGACCATAGTCAGCGTTGGCGTGTGTACAGAAATGCTACCATATCGATCGGCAGGCTTTCGACCCGCTTCCGTGTGGCGAGCAGTGACTGTTGTGATTAGCCGGCTGCCGCTGGGTGGCTGTGTCCGACTTGAACGTTTGCAACCGTGGGTTCAGATAGAGATTGAAGAGTGAGGCGTAGCGTTTTCTGCGTGCTCTATGCCCGAAAACGCTAGCTACAGCAGTAGCATCGCCCAAATCGACTTAGATTTTGTGGAGCGAGAAGCGACACCGCGACTGCTGATGAAGCTGAGTAGTCAGTTGCATCCACGGCTTAGCCGGACTATCACTTTCGAATACTGTTTCTATTCTTGAGGGATTCGGCGTCCAATGCGCTGGTTCGGCTGTGCATAATTGGGTTCACAAGGCTGATTTACAGCCCGAAGACGGCCGGTCACAGAATCACGTTGTGGTTAATGAGACTGGGATCCAACTCAATGATGAACAGTACTGGCTGTACGCCGGTGTCGATTCACAAACAAATGAATTGCTTCATACAAAGCTTAGACCGACCACTATGAAGGTTCTCTCTAGTCTAGTCTCACCGAACTCAGCGAGAAATACGACATTGACGACGCCGCGTTTCTCGTCGATGGCTCCAAATCGTTACAGGCGGCGTGTCACCGATACGGAGTGGATTTCAGATACGAAAAACATGGAAATCGGAACACTGTGGAACCTATATTTAGAGAAGTAAAACGGCGAACTATCTGTTTCCCAAACTGTTTCAGAAACGCTGCAGCAGAAACAGCCGACGATTGGCTTTGGTCGTTCAGCCTTGCGTGGAATCAGCTAATCTGAACACGAGGGTCTAAACTATCCATAGTACAGTAGTCCTCCTCGAACTGGTAACAAATTCATTGATATCAGGTACCGCTTGGGGCTACATGGGATGCTGTCCGAAGCTGGTAGACAATAGCATCGTCCCGAGTACTCCCACAGCCAGGCAAGCCGTCTGAGCGATGCCATATTGCCAGACGGCGTCCATTTCCCAGTTAGATTGACGAATATGCCCCGTAAAATGCCTGAAATCTCTGTCAGCCGGAATCCAAACGAGGTACTTTTGATAGTAAACGGTACGGGCAGTGCGCCTGCGGCATGAAGGGTGGACTCGCGGCCGTGATGGTCGCGTTTAATCCGCTCGCCGACCGTGACCTTGCCGGCGACGTCCTGCTCACGGCCGTCGTCGACGAGGAGGGACCCTATGGCCCTGTCGGAGCTGTTCGGTGGTCCACCCACCACGGTTGAGACGGACCTGACCGTCGGCATCTGTGCCCCTGAGGAGGCCCGCCACCGCGCCGCCCACCCGCCTCTCGCTCGCCGCCAGCCTATTCGCCGTCGGGTTCGCTGCTGCCGGAATACTCCGGCCCAGCACGGCGCTCGGCGTCGTCGGTGTCACTGGTGGCGTCCTCGCTGTGGACGACGTTCCTATTTGATTGGATTCGACGGTTGAACGCTAACCGTTTTCACCGATACCATCATCCGTTGACCTGTACCGACCGCCGAGCACGTCGCACCGGCCGTATGCACAGACAGTAACGTATGCCACTCGCTCAACTCCTCGAACAATACATTAGTCTCGGTATCTTCGTCCTTGCAGGGGGACTCAGCCTCCTCAGCCTCCTCGCGTGGCGACGGGAACGCGATAATCGGATGCGAATCGTCACACTCGGATACACGATGTTCGCCGTCTACGGACTCATCGTGTTTCTTGAGTACCCGCTGCTCCCGTATATCCCGTATGCGACGCTCGAATTGGTCGAACACGGGAGTGCAATCTTGATTCTCGGTGGCCTCCTGACGTTCTTCGTCGCCCTCATGCGAGACTGAGCAATGTCGGAACCGGACCTCGAACTAGACTCTCGGCGGGCGATCTACCAGCGAGTAGCTGACACGCCGGGCGTTCACTTTCGCGCGCTCCTCGACGATCTTGAGTACGCGCAGGGGACGCTCCAGTATCACCTCCGCTGGCTCGCTGACGAAGGGCTGATCGATGTCTCGGACGACGGCAAGTACACGCGGTACTACCCCGCTGCCGAGTTCGACGAAGGCGACCAGGCAGTGATGAACGCGTTGCGACGGGAGTACAGTCGCCGCATCCTCGCGCACCTTCTTGCGGACGGCCCGCTCTCGACAACCGAGCTCAGCGACCGCCTGGACAAGGCGCAATCGACCATCTCGTGGCATCTGTCGAAGCTCTCTGAGGCCGACCTCGTCACGAAAGAGCGCGACGGTCGCAGCGTCGTCTACGAGGTCACCGATCCTGATCAGGTCAAATATCTTTATACGATTCACCAACGCTCGTTCACCGACAAGGTCGTCGACCGGATCCTTGGCCTCTGGGACGGCTACTAAGTCGAGATCGTGTTCGATGAACTTTTGCGAAGCATCAGCAGGCGCAACAGGAGCACGTACACGAGAAACGCAACTGAGGGCCCCAGCAGGGGGCGGATCAGACCAGTCAAATCAGTCCCGACCGCTGCCGCGTGAACCGTCCCGAAAGTGAACCCGGCGTATGCGAACGAGTGGACGACACGTGGCCCCCACGGCCGCTCGAAGCGTTTCGCGTCAGTAAAGCCAAGCACCGCAACAACGAGCATGAGCAGTGCACCGCCGCCGACAGTAATCCCTCCAAAGAAATACGGCATCGAGTACGCCGGTGCTGGAACCTGACCGGTGACGACGAACCACGCGTCAAGGATACCAAGCCCCGCGTGGAGTAGCGTAACGATCATCGCAAACACAGAGAGTTCGATGTGTATGCGTTGGGCGGCCTCATGCAGCACGCCGAACGACTCTGTGTTGTAGAGGACACCGGTGAGTACCGCCAGGTACAGCACCGGATATGCGACGAGCGCGGCACCCCGGTCAAGGAGCCAGACAAACTGCGACATTACGATGCCCCCGTCGTCTCGACGACATCTGGGCACCCGTCTGAGTCCTGAAACCCGTTCGCTGATTCCGGACGGGTCGGACACTGGTCGGTGGAGTCGTTGATGCCATCCCCGTCGTAATCCGCCGGTGCCTGTCGCTCCGAAACGGTCTGAGCGACGAGGTCGCTTTGCTTCTCTTCGGTCGCTTGGGCGGCACGAACGCCGCTGATTTGCCAAAGGGCCGGAACGGCCACAACTAGCACGACGATTGCGATAATAGTGATTCGCTGTTTATGTTTACCTGACATGTGTCTCAAACCCGTCTGTCGTGTGGAAGACGCCATCGTGAATAATCAACGCCTCCATCCCATCCCACTCGGTGGCTAATTCATGTGCCTCATCAAGAGGGAGTGCGGCCAACGTCGTCGCTAGGGCATCAGCTTCCATACAGTCTCGACGCGCGACAACGGTAACGGACTCGTGGCGCGAGCCGAGCGACTCGGTAGTCGAGTCATATATGTGGTCCGTGCCGTTTCGTGAGCGTCGGTATCCGCCGGATGTCGCGACGTGCCAGTCCGTCTCCAGAATCTTCAGCGGTGTGTCGTCGCCGTACGGGCTCTCAATTGCGACCGGGCCGGTCGGCGGAGACATATCTCCCCCGCCGCTGACGAACCCACGTCGACCGAGACCTGCGAGTGTCTTGCTAGCACGATCGACAATATACCCCTTCGCGAGACCATTGAGGTCAAGTTCGACATCAGTAGCGACCTGAGAGCCGCTAACGCAGACAGATCCAGTGTTAAATTCTGTGGGCGGTGTTTCACTGTCGCCACGCAGGAACGTTTTGAGTTCCTGCTCAATGCGGCCCTGATGGATATCAAACACTCCATCGGTCCGATCCTTGTATTCGAGTCCACGGCGAACGATACGGGCAATGTGCTCATTCACGACCTCTCCTCCGCGGTTAAGTTTGCTGACGGCACTCGCTTCATCAAAGGCGTTCAGCTGAGCTTCGAGTGACTCGGCCGTGTCTCGCGCCGCGGTCACCGCAGCGCCGGCCCGGACACCCGTCGCCTGGACTCGAAACGTCGTATCACAGCAATCGAACTCGCGGCGACTGTCTCCGAACCGTGTAGTGAGCGATGCGAGCGATTCCATCATCTTGGTCACTCGTCCTCTTCGTGTTCTTCGTCCTCGTCTTCCGCTTCGTATTCTTCCTCGTGGTCTTCGTCGTCCTCGTCTTCCGCTTCGTATTCTTCCTCGTGGTCTTCGTCGTCCTCGTCTCCGTCATACTCCTCGTGCTCTTCCTCCTCGTAGCCGGATTGTGTCTGGACTGCTGGCGTGAACTCCTGATTGGGCGTTGGGGTATCGGCAGCAACTTGTTGAGAAGCGTCCGACGCGGACGTTCCAGACGGGTCAGATTGCCCACCAGATTGCCCACCAGTTTGCCCGAGGCCGACGCCGGGCATCGCAAGGCCACCAGCCACGATGGCTGTGAGGAGGGCACCTGCCAGCGTGAAGGCGACGAGTTTGTTATTGGGGACTGGAATGCGCATGATCAGTTGCACCCCGTTCTAGAATCACTACCCTCGACATGTCGGTCGTTGTTTCCTGCCATTGCAAATATGAGGTGAAGACCGGCTTAGTAAGCCGTTCGCGTCCAACCCTCGAATCTTCGTACAGCTATCGAATCTATTGAACATTGAATGGTCGCAGCCGAGATTCACAGACCAGAGATTGCGATTCAATTCGCTGAGTAGCAACACTATCGAGAAGCTCGGGAAAACGTTGATATAGTTGTTCGTTCGACACGAAGGGGCGAATGAAAGATCGTCTGAAACGCATCGACTGAGTTTCTGTTCACTGGTCTGGCTGAAACCACGAATCATAGGCCCGCTAAACCTGCTATAGCATCAACTTCCAATCATGCGTAGTGGTTGAGACTAGCTCTCTCAATGCATCAAGTCTTGGACTCTGTCGGAGTTGAGGCAAGCCCTCTCTCAAAACAGTTGTAACCTTCAGATCAAATCTTCGTCGAAGCAGGTAACATATTCTTCCCCCGCGAGACGGAGAGGGCCGCGATCGGTCTACGATTCAGGCTGAGGGCCAGCGCTCGATATAAATCGTCTCGTCAGTGTAAAACCGAATCATATCATCGGCCTGTGCGTGGAGGTCACCGAAGAACGAAGCCTTCCGCCCACCGAAGTGGAAGAACGCCATTGGAGCGGCGGTACCGGCGTTCACTGCCAGATTCCCCGCCTCCGCGTCCTGGCGGAAGGCTCTGGCTTCCGCGCCCCGTTCGGTGAAGAGACTCGCGGCATTACCGAACTCGCTGCGGTTTAGTCGCGCGATGGCGTTCTCGAAGGTTTCGTAGCTGGCAAGTGCAATGACTGGGCCGAATACCTCCTCACGCGAGATAGCGAACTCCTCCTCGACATCGCCGAAAACTGTCGGGCCCAGGAAATTGCCGTTGGGATACCCATCGACGGATACGTCACGACCATCGCGAAGCAGGGTCGCACCGTCATCAATTGCGCTGTCGATGAACTCCCGAACGGAGGACTCGTGTTCGGGCGTAATGAGCGCACCCATGTCCACGTCGTCAAGACCATAACCGACTGTCATCTCGTCGGCCTGCGTGGTAAGTTCCTCGGCGAATTCCTCGTAGACTGACTCGTGGACGAGGACAACATCGTTGGCCAGACAGCGCTCACCGGCACAGGCACACGCCGACGAGAGCGTCTTTTCCGCCGCGAACTCAATGTCAGCGCTGTCAGAGACGATAACATGATTCTTCGCACCGCCTTGCGCTTGGACGCGCTTGCCGGCCGCGGCGGCCGTCTCGTAGATGTGCTTGGCTACCGGTGTCGATCCCACAAAGGAGACGCCTGCGACGCCCTCGTGGGTGATGAGCTTGTTCACCGTATCGACGCTGCCGTTGACCAGATTGACGACGCCGTCGGGAAAGCCGGCCTCGTCAAGGAGTTCGAACATCCGCTGGATGACAAGTGGATCCCGCTCAGACGGTTTGAGGATGAACGTGTTGCCCGTCGCAACTGCGTACGGGAGAAACCACAATGGGATCATTCCGGGGAAATTGAACGGTGTGATGGCGACGAATGTCCCGAGCGGCTTTCGCACGGCAGTCTCGTCGATATCGGGAGCAGCGTTCGGTAAGTGGCCTCCCTGCATCATCGAGGGGACGCCACAGGCGACTTCGACGTTCTCGATGCCCCGCCGGAGTTCGCCCATCGCCTCCTGCTTCGTTTTCCCGTGTTCAGTGACAAGAATCTCCGCGAGTTCCTCCTGATGATTTTCCAGCAGTCGTTTGAAACGGAAGAGCGGCTGAATTCGCTCTTCGACCGCTCTGTTCTGCCAAGATTCGAATGCCTCGGTGCCGGCGTCGACAGCGCGATCCACATCAGCATCGCTGCTGTAGGTCAGTTCGGCCAGAGTGTCACTTGTCGCAGGGTTGACGATGGGTTCGCCGTCGCCGCCGGTGGTGTCGACCCACTCGCCGCCGACGTAGTTTCGGATCTGCCGTGTCATACCTCACAGTTTTTTACCATATTACTTCAACATCGGTGTTGCGTCAGACATAAATTAACAAACCATCTACACTTCAGGTTAAAATGGCAATTTGGTATCTAGTTTCAATTGCGATATATAAATTTGAAACGGTCAGCATAGGTTTTATACTACACAGTTGTCAAGCAAAAATTCACGCCCTAAGACCGCTCTCTGACTCAGTTCTCATAGCAATCATAAACGAATCCCCGAAGAGGCGGACTGCTTCGCGAGCGGTGGGTTTGACTCCGAAATCGCTGCTCGGTCCGAATAGACGGATCCCGGACTGCTTAGTCCGGGCGACCGATTTGCGCACCAGTTTACCGTCCCTGGACACTATCACTACTGTTGTCTTCCACATGAGGATTTTGAGACGATGGCTGGAAAAGTCGTGGTTCGGACGTCGGCAGGCGAAATTCCACCCCCTCCCAAAGTCGTCGAGCCCGATACCGACCACGTCATCCAGATGGGCCTGATGGGATACTACCCGGGGTCACTGACAGTCCAACCGGGTGACAGCGTCGGGTGGGTGAACGGGACGGGGATCGCTCACTCCGTGACCGGCGAGGATGGCAGACAGGTGATTCCCGAGGGTGATGATAGGGTGTTCCCGGAGAACGGCGAGTACTTTGCAAGTGGAGGTTCGCTTCGGCAGAGGCTGCGGTTGAGGACTGGGGAACAGCGCGAAAGGGCGATATACTTCCAGAAGAGCCATTCATTCATACGTTTGAGGAACCGGGTACGTATCCGTATCTGTGCCTCCTACATTCTCTTAATATGGTAGGGACTGTGACCGTACGCGAAATGTGAGCTACCTGCTTTAGAAACCTCGACGTTCAGGGCAACCTCATGTACTCTCGGGAAACGGAGATGGCTGCGTCGGACTGGCTGATACGAACAATAGACAGACTATGACTGATGCTGTAACCACGTCTTGTATTTAGCACAATCGGATCCTACCTATCTAGATTATATGAGGAATCGAGTGCTGAATATGAAACGTTCTTCAACAGAGTGAGAATCACGGGGAACAGTTACTGCTTCGCCAAACGTTCCCGGTTCGGATGCCTGAACCGAAAACGAACAGTGTAACTTTGACGGGAGAGACTGAGCGTCCCGAATGACGACGGGGAATTTGATTGTCCCATCTGTATCGATTTTATTCATCTCAATCACGAGCTTCCGATGTGTCGTTCCATCTTGAATACGCTGATAGGGGGTGTTGAAGCTGTCACTCTGCGTTGGTGGGCTCACCAAGTAAGTGATCTGGCCGTGCTGGTCGGAATAGGTACTCGGGGTGTCGAACGCCACCGCGAACTGGTCCAGCTCGTAAGACGATGACGGATCACTGCTCGCGTTGAAGCCGAACCCTCTCGCCGGCATCGATTCTTCCGAGTCAAATTGTGGTTCCCTGTGGGTTTCGACGTACCCGATACTCTCTGCGTCGGATTGGTCCGGGAAGTCCCACGACAGTTCGTCTGCTGAGTTTTCGTGCATAACGGTCTCAAGTGTTCGTAGCCCGGTTCCCAGCAGCCCGTTACAGCCAGAAAGGGCAGCAGCGGCACCCACTCCTCCTGTAGATAGGAACTGTCGGCGCGTTCGGTTCCCCTGATTGTCTTGTGGAGGACGCGGGGATGCAGGCATGACCTCGCACAGGCCGGGGGTCGACAGCAGTTGAGACTGGTCATCTCAATGCATATGGCGTGAGCAGGTCAGGGTAATCTCAAAGAGATTAGGGTGGATCAACTGTCCAGTAGGTGTGCTTACCACCGTGTTCAGATAAGCTGATTCCATGCGAACCTGAATGACCTCATCCAATCGTTGGCTGATCCTGCTTCGGCGTTGCTGAAACAGTTTGAAAAACATATGGTTCGGCCTCTTATTTCTCTGAATACACGTTTGAAGGCGTTCCGATTTCCATGTTTTTCGCATCTGAAATCGAAGCCATGCCGATGACACACAGCCTGCAACGATCTCGAGCCATCGACGAGAAGCACGGCGTCACCGACGTCGTGTTTCGCACTGAGTTCGGTGAGAAACGAATGAGATAGAACCTCGTCTTAGTCGGTTTGAGCTCCGTATGGGGCAACTTGTTCGTTTCTGGATCGACAGCTGCGTACAGCCAATATTTCTCATCATTGAGTTGGATCACAGTTTTGTCAACCGCAACGTGATCCGGAGACTGTCCATCTTCGGGCTGTAAATTTGCTTTGTGCACCCAGTTATGGACAGTTGACCAAGCGCGTTTGACACCAAATATATCAAGAACCAAAGCAGTATTCGAGAGTGATAGTCTAGCCAGATATAACTGAATACTCAGATTCATCAGCATCTGCGGTGTCGCTTCTCGCTCCACAAAATCTAAGTCAAATTGGTCGAGACTACCGCTGAGGCTATCGTTTTCAGGCATGAATCACGCAGAAAACGCTACGCCCCACTCTTCAACCCTTATCACACTACCATGCTTACTCACGATATAATCAAGTTTAGGGATCGACTGGTTGTCAGTAATATTTGCCACATAACTGAACTTGAATACCCGCAAACCTCCGAAAACAGAGGGGTTGTATGACAGCTGGTGATGAGGTAGTCAGCGCCTTTCGGCAGAAGGCGTAGAAACTATCTTCGGCATCCCATGCAGGCAGACACTCCCGCTGAATAAGGCCATGAATGAATTTGGAATTGAGGTAGGTATGCCACGTCACGAGACTGCGGTTTCTCATAATGCTTGGGGATATGCCGAGTCAGGTGGTGAAGTTGCAGATACGATTGTCATCCCTGGTCCAGGCGACATGAATGCGACGAACAGTTTAAAGAATGTGTTAAATGACTGTCCCCCGTTGATTCATATTGCCCTCGAAACCGAACCATCGGCCCGCGGTGGTGACGGAATTCATGAAACACCACCAGCGACCTATGATAACGTGGTGAAGGAGTTCCCTCGTTGAGGTTCCAACTGACCCAACAGAAACCCAGGCTAGCGAGTGGATGGCGCAACCCCAGAAACAGTCAAATAAATAGCATTCCCTTTGACACATACTGGGTGTTGCTCCCTCCTCTATTTAATGATAAAACTTAACAATACAGCAGATTTCTGCTGTGACATGAAGATCCTTGTCACTGTCAAGGAGGTTGCGACCGTCGAGGACGACTTCGAAATTTCCGGCACGGAGATCGAGGAGACCTACCTCAACTACGACCTCAACGAGTGGGACGACTACGCCGTCGAGGAGGGCGTCCAGCTCGCGGAAGCGAGCGACGACGTCGAAGTCGTCGCGGTCACCATCGGGCCCGAGCGCAGCGAGGAGACGATTCGGATGGCGCTCGCGAAGGGCGCGGACCGCGCGGTCCGGGTCTGGGACGACGCCATCAACGATGTTGACCTGCTCGACGTCGAGACAAAGGCCAAACTGCTCGCCGCCGTCGTTGAGGATGAGGACCCGGATGTCGTGCTCTCGGGTGTCCAAGCGAACGACGACAGCTTCGGCGCGACTGGCATCGCGCTCGCGGAGACACTCGGCTACGAGTGGGCGGCCGTCGTGAACGCCCTCGACACCGAGAAAGTGCTGGAGGAAGGCGTGGCGTCCGTCCGCCGCGAACTCGAAGGCGGCATCGAGGAACTCACCGACGTCGAGCTCCCTGCCGTGCTCGCCATCCAGACGGGCATCAACGAGCCGCGGTACGCGAGCCTGCGCGGCATCCGGCAGGCCCAGTCGAAGGAAACTGACGTCCAGAGCCTTGAGGACCTCGGGCTTGGCCCCGACGATGTCACGAGCGACCTCGACGTCACGGCGATGTATGAGCCGGAGACCGAGAGCGACGCCCAGTACCTTGAGGGCGACGCGGGCGAGCAGGCGTCCGCACTGGCTGATGTACTCCGCGAGAAGGGGGTGGTCGGCGAATGAGCGACGTACTCGTCGTCGCTGACCACCGCCGCGGCGACCTGCGGGACGTCAGCTTCGAGTTGCTAACCGCGGGCCGCGAGCTCGCGGACGCTACGGGCGGTGACCTCCATGCGGCCGTCATTTCCGGGGGTGTCGAGGAGTTCGCCGAGTCGCTGAACCGCGAGGGTGTCGACCGGATTCACACGGTTGAGTACGGCGAGGAGTTCAACCACGACGTCTACACGCAGGCGGTCGTCGCGCTTGCCGAAGAGCTCGATCCCGAGGTCGTCGTGACGCCGAACAGCGTCAATGGCCTCGACTACGCGCCCGCGGTCGCGATTCGACTTGGGCGCCCGTACGTTTCCGACGCTACCGGCCTCGACCACGCCGACGGCACCCTCGAAGTCACACGCGAGATGTACGGCTCGAAGGTCGAGACCACCGTCGACGTCGCAGAGGGGCCGTTCGTGGTGACTGTCCGCGGCGGCGAGTGGCCGCCCACTGCGGGCTCCGGCGACGCCGAAATCTCGGCGTTCGACGTGGACGTCGACGAGGACGCGATCCGGTCAACGGTAAAGGGCTTCGAGGAGGTTGGCGGCGGCGACGTCGATATCGCCGAAGCGGAGTTCCTCGTCTCCATCGGCCGCGGCATCGAGGAGGAGGAGAACCTCGCACTCGTCGAGGAACTCGTCGAGGTCACCGGCGCGACGCTCTCGTCCTCACGCCCCATCGTGGACAACGGTTGGCTGCCAAAGAACCGGCAGGTCGGCCAGTCCGGCAAGCAGGTCACGCCGGACGTCTACCTCGCCATCGGCATCTCCGGCGCCGTCCAGCACGTCGCCGGGATGAAAAGCGCGGATACCATCATTGCGGTGAACACGGATCCGAATGCGCCCATCTTCGACATCGCAGACTACGGCGTCGTCGGCGACCTCTTCGATGTCATGCCCAGACTCATCGAGGAGTTCGGCGGGGAACCACCGGGCGTCTGAGGTAGTACCTCGGGACAAAGCGCGAATTTTTATGTCAAACTATTCGAGACTCAGTAGCGCCGACTGAGATAATATCGTCTCAGTCTCTCTCTGAGTGGTTGCCTGGACTTGATATATGCCCTTGTACAGGTTAGCGCGAGCCGGGGCCGAAACGCGGCCCACGTTCTGGCGCATCGGCCACGTCGGCGAGGAGGGCCTCTTCGAGATGGTCGCTGAAGAAAACATCGAGGTATTCGAGAACTGCGTCGACGAGATGCCGCGCAACCGTTCCGATTCGTTCTGCTGCGGGGGCGGCGGCCTTTAGGACTTCGACGAGGACAGCAAGCCCAGCTAGGAACGCCTCCGCGAGGCGTTAGAGGACACGGACGCGGGACCGGACATCGACCGCTTCGTCGCCTGCCCGATGTGCATGATGATGTACGAGGACGGCCGGAAGACCGGCGGCTACGAGGACGACATCGAAATCACGGACGCCACCGAATCGCTCGTCGAAGCCATCGAGGCGAAAGCGACAGAGACGAATACCGGAGAGATGGCATTGTCTTTCCCGTGATGAGGGGTTGCTGTGTAGTTGGGGATTTCTGGACTTAGTCGAATTCGGCTCCTAAGACAGAGATTCCATGTGGTCGACGAGAGAAAAGCAAGTGGCCCCGAACACGAGAGGGTAAACTGGTTGAGCCAGATTGGACTTTTTTGAGCGCTGCTAGCCCAAACGTAGCCGGTCCCGTCTTGATCCTCGGTAACTATGACCCGTCTGGTAGGGCAAATTTCTATCAGAACTCGTGTGCGAATTTGTGATGTGTACCGAGTACTTCTCTCGGGATCGTCCCGAGGGCATCGATTATAGCCTCGGATTTGACCGTGCCCGCGTGGTTCATAGTGAACAAAAGTACGAGTATGATCGACCACTCTACGTAGGCGATGTTCTTGTCGGAGATACTACTGTCGAAGAGATCTACCAGCGGGAAGGCCGCAATGGTGGGATCATGATGTTTGCCGTCCTACGTACAGATTTCAGGGATAAAGACGGTGAACATGTACTGTCAGCGTATAATACTCGCATCGAGACGGGGGGAGCAATTGCAGGTGAGTCAGAGTGACTGACGAGTTTACGGTGGGCGATTTGTTCGAGCATACCGTCACGGACGTGGGCCGGGCGGATTTTGTGAAGTACGCTGGAGCGAGTGGCGACTTTAACCCGATCCACTACGACGAACCACACGCGAAGCAAGCGGGCTACGACTCTGTGTTTGGACAGGGAATGTTTTCGGCAGGGATCGCATCACGCTCCGTCCGCGAAGTTCTCGGTCTCCAGCATCTCGACGAATACCGGACACGATTCAACGCTCAGGTCTGGCCTGGAGATACTCTCTCTACCACAGTTGAGGTAACAGCAGTAGATGAGACAGATGAAGGAACGCATGTCGAAGTAGAATGTCACGGTCATAAATCAAGACGGTGAAAAAGTGGTTACGGGGAGTGCTGTTGCCTCCCTGTGACACCCTCGTGCCGTGAGCGGCGTGGCTTTTCGACATAGGAATACTGGTTAACGACCGATAGCTCGTTCCAATCAGTTCTGGACAGGAAGACCGCTTGTTACTAAGAACAGGGTGTCAGTGAGAATTTGGTGGCGCTCTGAATCTCGAAAGAGAGCTGAACTAGTGTATTTGGAACCGCATTATTGTTGTATGGTGCCAAGAAAAGCTGTTGTTTCTTAATAGGAAACGGGTTGTCGGACGATTTAGACATGGTCTATTCGATGAATCGCAGATACAGAACGATATATCCATGGGGGTAAAGACGAGTCAAGCATTTCGTCTACTAATTCGAGTGGTGTCCAAGACGTAACGACGGACGGATTATTGTTATGCTATATGTTTCTTCCCAGCTTCTACTAAGTAAAATATCATCGGGTAGAACTTACTACATATCTCTAAATCAGTTCATCCACTATTTCATTACAAACATAGCAGTGTAATTCTACCGGTGTGATATCAACTATTATGGCCCCATTACAAACATAGAAGTGTAATTCTACCAGTGTAACAGCAACCATCAGGGCCCTATTACAAATATGTCATCGAGATCTCTCTGAGAGGATAAGGCGTAGCGAAGAGCAGACTACTGGTTCGCCAACACAGATAGAAAACGGCATCTAAGAAGGCAATCTGTGTCTTATTGTTGGTATAGTTCGAAATTAATAAACATTCACTCACTAAAATTCCGAATAATGTTTAGAAAGTGTATATTCTCGACGGGCACAATATGATTGTCTGTTTCCTAACTAGAAACAAGGCTGGGCGGTCCATTACAGCTGCGATTGTCGCGATTGCGTCGACCTATGGACCGTACGTCAAACGCGTTTGAGAACTGTGCAACGCTGTATTCTCTACATTACCGCACTAAGATCGCTCGTTGAGAAAGGCAGCGTAGTACCTCAATTCAGGCGAATCCGATACCCAAAGATAGCCCTGCTTTGGTACTATGAGTGGGCGATAGTGAGCTCTATCTCATTGACAAGGCTCAAAAGAAGATTAGGATACTCGTCATCCATCGGCGACCCGCGCATTCGGTGGTTCGGACCCGAAACGACGATCGCACCGAGTACTGTTCCATCGGGCTTAGTCATAGGTGCAGCGACAGCATAGAGCCCTTCAGTGCTTTCTCCGACGCTATAGGCGACACCGCGTTCCCGAATGGTTTCGAGTTCTTCGACCAGCGCATCACGGTCTGTGATCGTGGCTTCAGTCGCACGAGGAAGGCCGTGACGGCCGATTATTTCGTCAACACGCTCAATCGAGAGCTGTGATAGAATTGCTTTCCCAGACGCGGTTTGGTGTAAGTACATCTGTGTGCCTGGCCGCGTTCGTGAGGGGACTCCATTGGCCCCAGCTTCTCGATAAAGAACGGCTGATTTGCCATGCTGTTCAGTCATACACTGGGCCACCTCTCCTGTTTCAACGGCGAGTTCTCGTACCTTCGTCTTGATAATGTTTGTACTCGGGAACTGATCTCGAACATAGCCCCCGAGATCCAGAAACTGAAGGCCCAGCTGGTACCGGTCACCTTCCTTGACAACGTATCCATGTGCTGCTAAGGTCGTGAGATGCTTGTAGACTGCACTCTTTGACAGCCCTGTTTCTGCCGCAATTTCGGTGACTCGACCACCATCATTCTCCTTCAGCGCGTCAATAATTGTAAACGCAGTTCCTAGACTCTTGATCGGGGCATCAATCTTGCCGCCCTCCGTCCGGTCTGGTGTATCGTTGCTCACACTTTAGCAGTAGTCTGCAGTCATGTGAGTGTTTCCTATTCAGAAACACCTGCCCAGACTGTCCACCTGTAACCCCCTATCAGCTATCTAAAATCAAACCAATTGTAGCGACAATGCTTCATATCAAAGAAACGTCTGTAGTTTGTTGGCTCGTGTACTCGACTGAATCCAGTGCCAATACCTCTTAGTCGCCGCTAGCTGTCAGAGAGCGGGCTGTTTAAGACCCAATACGGTGGAACATGCGTATCACACCGCATCAGTTCCAGCGTAGCTACTCGCCGATAAACTCGGGGTCTCGATCCTCGTAGAACGCTTCAATCTCTTCCCGCATATCCTTAGAGTGGCGAACAAAGAGGTGAACAACTCCAATTCGTAGTCCAATCCTGCATCTAAATTCATCTCCGCACTCACAGTGAGGGCACGCTTACCGTATTCAACTGCTTTCGAACTCTTTTCTGAGATAGTCCCCGCGAGCTCCGAGAGACGCGCTTCAAACTCGCCCTCAGGATGGGTTTCCTCAACGAGACCAATCCCTCTGTGAGGTTGTACCCAATAGAATCAAGCCCATCCTGTACACGCTGTCGACCACGCAGCAGGTGCAGGTGCCGTAGCGTTCCTTGTCGGAGACGGCGGCGCGAACGCAGTCGAGACAGCGACATACACAAGCGAGTACCCTGGGACGCGGTTCCGGCGACGCGGAGCCGAAACGACTGAAAAGTATGATGCTACCGCTTACGAGCGTGATGCGTACACCACGGTAATCGGCGGCGCAGTCGAGAAACTGGCGGAACTACCGGCTGCGATTGCGCCAGCAGCACCCGATGGCTCTCTCCCTAGTCGTGCAGCGAGCGTTGCTGACGGCGCTACTGTCTACCAGTATGCCGACAAGCTCGGCGATACCGGCGCGGCGAGTCCAGTATTTGGCCTGATCTCAGCCTGGGAGAACAACGCGAGTCCCGTGACTGTCATCGGTTTCGGCGACGGCGCTGGGGCTGACGCCGTCACAATCGAGGGATCGCTGTCAGTCGAAATTGACCGGTCGGCGACTGATATCTCCTACGCGGAGTACCTTCGGAAACGTGGGCATATTCTCCCTGACGGAGGTGCTGAGTGATGGGAGCGTATATCAGCGTCCCGACGTGGTGGCAGAATCTCGACAGTCGCTATCGGTTGACGATTGGTGAGTGCGGAGAATGCGGTGCGACAAAGTTCCCGCCTGAAGGTACCTGTATCAACTGTGCTGCCCCTGGCAGCGCGCTGGAACCGGCCGAACCGGAGGGAACTGGAGAAATCGTCGCTCACACAGTTATCGAGGGAGGACCACCGCCAGAGTTTTCGGAGCTAATTAACACCGAGGATGCCATCGGTGCGGTCCTTATCGAACTCGATGAGGGCGCACGCGTCCCTGGGATGCTTACCGACTGTGACCCGCACGAATGCGGTCGCGGCGACCGCGTGGAGGCGACGGTTCGACGCATCTACGATCAGGAAGGTATCGTCCGCTACGGTGCGAAGTTCCGACCGAAAACCGACTAGAGGTAGACCCCGTCTGGGTCCAACTCCTTGAGAATCAGTCGGAGTTCATCGTCAGTTGGCGGTTCCGTTTCGCCAACATCGTCCGCAAATTTGATCTCCCAGCCAGTCGCCTCCCGCACATCCTCTCGTCCAACGCCGGGATGAATCGATTCAACAACCATCTCCTCGTTTTGGAAGCCCATCACGGCCATATCCGTAATGACTGTTGTGAACCCTTCCGCTCGAAGACCATGCTTCTCACGGGCTCCCTCGCTGTCGATAAAGCCAGGGCTTGTGGCGAAGTCGGTTTTCTCATGGAAACGCTGGCGTTGGTAGGATGTGGTGATGGTGGTTCGTTCGACGTTGCCCGCGATTTCGCAGGCCCCGCCGCTCCCGGGAAGGCGAACGTCCGGGACGTCATAATCGCCGATGACAGTGGAGTTGCTGTCTCCGTCCCTGTCGACCTGTGCATCACTGAGAAATCTGGCACCAATCGGCCTGCTTGTAGGTAGTAATTGAAGCCGCCGTGTGGGGACTCGATGGATGCCGCACCTGAGGCCAGCACAGGGTCACCGATAGAGAGTGGGAAGCTGGAAGGGTTGGAGTCGATTGTTCCTGACTCGTAGATCAGTGAATCCTCCTAGATAGATACTATCGCTGTCGCTAATGGCCAGCGAGATGGCCTGTTTCATACTTGTGACTGTATTCAGCTATACTTTCCCACGTGGCAGTGAGAATGGCCATGAAGGTCAGAAACGAGCAAACAAACGAGGGCGATTGTTCCCCAACGATGCTCAGCAAGACAATTGCGGTTTTGATCGCACCAGTAGTCCCGACGAGTGGACTCAGACGGCTGATCCCGCCGCCGATGAGAACCGGTGTGAACGTCGACCCGACGCGGCCAAGTGCCGACCCAATACTCACAAGACCGGCGCGTAACGTCTCTGAGATACTCGTAATAACGCTTCTGTACAGAGATAGTGTCGTTCCGAATCCAAAGCCAACCAACGCACTCCCGAGGACCACGACCGGGTAGGAAGGCGCGACCCCCACGAACAAAAGCCCGACACTCATACCCAGTGTAGCACCAAGGAGTGGTTGAAAACGAGTGCTGAAGTACGCCGTCATCCGACCGCTTTGTGTCGCTGCAACCGTGTGAGCCAAACTTGCCGTCGCGACGAGCAACCCGGCCTGTCCCGGTGACCCATCAAGGACGCGTACGATGACTAGCGAGTTATACGTCAGAAACGCCGTATAGAACGCATTTGGGACCGCACGTGCGATCAACAACGCTGTAATCTGGGTGTCGAGATAGGCAATGAGATCCCGAAAGTTCGGCTGCTCGGTGGTATCTTTCGACGCCGCTCGCGTATGTGGCTCGTCAAGAAATAGGAGCAACACGAGTGCAATAGGTATCGAGATCCCGTAAAGGAAGAACGGGAGTTGCCACGCGATCGCCACTAGCGCTCCCGCGACGAGGGGAAACACCATCATCGTCACTCCAGACGTGGCAAACCGAATGCCCTGTGCTGTTGCTTCAGCACTATCTTGGAAGAGATCACCGGTACTAGTGACGATGACTGGCGTCAACCCTGCGAACCCGATCCCCTGTACGAACCGAAACACTAACGCGGTATGGAAATCTGTCGTCAATCCGACGGCCGCACCAGCAACACCGAACACTAGCAATCCAGTAACTAACACCGGTTTCCGGCCGTATCGGTCCGCGAGCGATCCGACGAGCGGAATCGAAACGATGCTCGGTGCGGAAAATGCAGTAACAAGCAGTCCGATCTTCGCACCTGAGACGGCAAACGGTCCTGTGAGAGTGTTTAACAGGGGCGAAATGAGTGCAACACCGAGCGGCGGGGTTAGGTTGGTCAGTAAGAGTAATTGGAAACTCCGATTGTAGAGGACACTAGCATCTCTCCCAAAAAGGGAAGCGAGCGAAACCACAGTGCTACGCAATTTTACGCTAAGAGCATATAAGCCGTTGGTATCCGTTCAGTTTCTCGTCGAGTTCGCCTTTGGCAAACTGCTTCGTGCGTGAAAGGTCAAGAATCATTCAGCTGCGTGACCATTGTATCGAGTGTGTACAATGCGTAATCACAAGGTAGCAACTGGTTCTGTGCTTCATAGAAGCTTCAGATGTTAACTCTAGCTGCGGGTATCATAACATATTTTTCATGGAAGACTATTTAATGTGTGACTGTTAATACAGATCCTATGTGTGGTAATCACAAATCCGATGGTGTAGTTAGACGGTCATTCCTCAAACGGTCAGTCGGTACTGCTGGAATAATCGGCACGGCTGGACTCGCGGGGTGTTTCGGTAACTCTGGCGGAGCGAGTAAGACGGGTCCTGGCTCCGACGGCGAGATGATCATGAAGACAGCCTCGGAGACGACGGCGGCCTACTCAATGAGCCAGGTCCTCGCGTCGGCAGTCAGTCAGAACTCAGATATTTCCGTGGACGCGCGACCCAGTCAGGGAACGAACCGAAACGTTTCGGAAGTCATTCAGGGGAAAACGGAGATTGCGTACGTCCAGAACTGGGCGGCGAACAAGATCCGTCAGGGCGAGAAACCGTTCGGTGACCTGGACTACCAGCCCTATCAGGTGTTCCACCTGTACGACCTAGCGTGGTTCTTGGCGACGGCGAACGACGGCTGGACCAGCGTCACGGACATCACGGCCGACTCGAACGTCTCGCCTACACCGAGCGGATCTGGGACGGCCGAGATGCTTGAGCACGCGCTCAGTTTCGCCGTTGACGACTATAACCGGACGAGTGTCGGTTACGGTGACCAGGCCGGTGCCATGAGCGGGGGACGACTCGACGCCGGTGCCGCGACGTACGTCAACCTCTCTATCGAGCCAGGGTGGCTCCAGCAGATGAAAAGCACCGTTGATCTCCGCGTCCTCAACTGGCCCGACGAGATCGTCTCGGAACTGGAAGACGACCCGGCCGTCGTCATCTCCGACATCGACATGAGCCAGTTCGAGAAATACGGCTACACGCCGGACACGCTCAGCACACCGACGCTGGCGTACAACTTCATCGTCCGCGAAGACCACGACTACGACACGCTGAAGTCGTTCCTCGAGACGCTCTGGGCACAGCGCGGAGGACTCCAAGAGCAAACCGGTCTCCTCGCGCCGATGGCAGAGGGCGACGCTTGGGTGAAGAACGCGTACCCCGGTATTCCGTTCCACCCTGCAGCAGCCGACTTCTATCAGGAGAAAGGCATTTGGTCTGACGAGTTCGAGCGCGGGAAAGAACAGTAGGGCCGAGGGCACCTCCGTTACAATTCAATTATGACCGAGACAACCGACGATCCAGCAACTTCACCGACTGACCTGCTCGCAGTCCTCTCCGAGGGGTCGCTTTCGGAACGGTTGCTGTTACCTCTCGTGTCGCTCTTCGCGGTCGCGCTCACAGGCTATACCATCTACTACGCCTGGGCTCGCCCGTTCACACAGATCATCCACGGAATGGTCTTTCTCCACTTTGGACTCTCTCTGTACTATCTTCATCTTGCCTACGAGCGCGTCGCGAAGGGTCCGTCGGTGATCACCGGCCCGATTGTCGGCAGGTGGAGCGAGTCCATGCGGACCCTGTACGCTCGGGTCGATATAGTCCTGTGCCTCGCGACGACAGTCACCTCGGCGATTGTCGGCTACTACTTCGTAGCTGGCTACGACCGACTCACCGGGGATGCGATCCTCCTCGGCTACTCGAACACGGACCTCACGCTGGGGCTGATCGTCGTCGTGATAGCTCTCGACGCCACACGACGAGCCTACGGCTGGTCAATCGCGCTGGTCGGCGTCGGGTCGGTCCTGTACGCGCTGTTCGGCTCGGTGTTCCCTGGCTTCCTCCAGCACACCGGGTTGAGTCTTCGTGACATCTCCCTGTACGGTGCGACACAGATTGAACGGTCCGGCCTATACGGGTTTATCACCCAGGCCGGTGCGAAGTACGTGGCTATCTTCATCATGTTCGCCGGCCTGGCCAGGGCGTACGGTATCCTGGATATAATCCTCGATCTGAGTCAGCGGCTCGGCAAGCGGCTTCGGAGTGGGATCGTCCACGTCGCCGTCATCTCCTCGATGGCAATGGGATCGATCACCGGGAGTGCGGCGGCCAACGCGGCGACGACGGGCAGTTTCACCATCCCGATGATGAAACGCCAGGGCGTCCGCAAGGACTTCACTGCCGCCATCGAAGCCGTCGCGTCCAGTGGTGGTCAGATCATGCCACCTGTCATGGGCGTCGCCGCCTTCTTGATGGCCGACTTCATCGGTGTCCCGTACGTCCGCATCATCCAGGCTGGCTTCATTCCCGCGCTCCTGTTCTACTTCAGCGTGGGTGTCGCCGTCCAGTTCGCCGTGCTCCGATACGGCTGGACCAGCGACAAAGGAGAAGACATTGGCGGTATCCTCGAAGTCGTGTTCAGCAAGAGTGCGCTCGTCATCACGGCGTACTTCGGCCTCGCTGTCGGCGCGTTCTCCGCGGCACGCCAGATCGCCGGCCTATCGCTCGTCCTCGCGGGCGTCGTGACGATCGTTGCACTTCTCCTAGGCCGGTACGTCCACGGTGTCGCCATGACATCGGTCAGCGGTGGGAGGGCAGAACTCACTGGTGCAGTCGAACAGTTCTTCCAGGGCCGATACTTCCTCGTGCCGATGGCAGTGCTGGTCTACGCGCTCGCCGTAATGCAACTGTCCGCACTGGCAACCGGACTGTACGCGGTGGTGACCCTGGTCGCCGTCATGTATGTCCGTGACGTGACGCTCCTGTTCATCGGTGACGAATCAGCGGACGCATGGGTGGCAGGGACGCACGATGCGACTGGTTCGACACCGTCCGTCGGCGTCACGGTCGGGAAGCAACTATTCGTCACGACAGTCAAGACCCTGCGGGGGTTCAAGAAGGGTGCACTCGACATGGCACCCCTCGTCGGTGTCCTGGCTGCAATGGGTGTCATCATCAAGATGCTCACCCAGACCGGCCTCTCCGGGAAGATCAGTCTGCGGATGGTCGCACTGGCTGGCGGGGTCCTGCTGATCGCGCTGATCCTCGCGATGCTCACCAGCATTCTGTTCGGCCTCGGTATGCCGACGCCGGCAGCCTACGTGCTCGTGGCGGCACTGCTGACGGCACCGCTGCAGGAACTCGGTGTGGCCGAAATCACGGCGCACCTGTTCGTGTTCTACTTCGCGATGCTGTCGGCGATTACGCCACCAGTAGCCGTCGGGGTCGCTGTCGCCTCGCGTATCGCGGACAGCGGTTTCCTCATCTCGTCGAAACAGGCGCTCCGCATCGGGATCGCGGGCTTCTTTATTCCGTTCGCGCTGGTCGCAAACGATAGCTTAGTCACGTGGACCCTGACCGGAACGCCCGTGGCCGCGGTCAGCGTGTTCGTCGGCGTCATCGCGCTGACAGCCGTCACCATCGGCTTCGACGGCCGACATGTGCTCGGGACTCCCCACCGTCTCGTCTATCTTCTCCTCGCGTTCGGTGCGCTGTACGGACCCGCCTTGTCTGGGTTTATCGGTGGTACGACTGCGACGATATTCCAGATTGTGACCGCGGCGGTCGCACTCGTTGGCATGGCGCTGGCCCAACTCGACCGCCTCCCCAAAGCGGTTACACCATCAGCCGAGATTCGAGAACCGTAACACCACTGACCCGACGCTTTTCGTCGCTTCTGATGCCAAACAAGCCGTGCACCTGCAAGCGGAAGTCAACTACTTTGAGGGAGGGCACCGCGGTTGGGATATCCACATGTCAGACAGATAGACCGGTATAGACCTACTTCTCGGCGTGCTCGAACAGACAGCGTCGAACACATGTTTCGCAACCCGGGAACAACCGAGTTACCATTGCTCGACGCCATCAGTAGGGCCGACATCGACTATGTCCTCGTACACGATTAGCTCGGCCCGGTGCTCGTGACGCCCCATCGAGGGAGGCACAATCGAGAAAACTTTTGTGTCGAGGTAGCAACAACAGCACACTGTCATGACAAACCTCGTAACGGAAGTGGCTGATACTGTCTCGTCCACGCCAGACTCGGTGGCACTATCCTACGACGGAACCGAACAGACATACGAAACGTTCTGGGAACGCACCGGCCAGTTCGCGGCCGCACTCAACGACCGCGGGATCGGCGAGGATGACCGCATTGCGATCTATCTCCCGAACCTCCCCCAGTTCGTGACTGCCTTCTACGGGGCCCTCCGGACCGGAAGCGTCGTCGTGCCGATGAACCCCCAGTACAAGGCTCGTGAAATCAGCCATCTCCTTTCCGATAGTGGCTCGAAAGCCGTCGTGACCCTCTCTGAAAACGCCGAAGCCGTCGCCGAGGTGCAACCGGAGACGGATGTCGAGACCGTCGTCAGCGTCGGGGCACCCGTCGAGAGCGCGACGGACTTCGAGGAGTTCCTGGCCGACGAGATGGTCCCCGTCGTCAAGCGCGCGGACGACGATGTGGCAGTCCAGCCGTACTCCTCCGGAACGACCGGCCAGCCAAAGGGCGTCCTCCTATCACATCACAACCTCGCATCGAACACGAGATCGAATACGGCGCTACTGGAACCGTCGATCAACCACGAGGACAACCTCATCGGTACGCTTCCGCTCTTTCACATCTACGGCATGTCGGCCGTGATGAACGCCGCGGTGTTCACCGGGGCAACCTATTACCCGGTAGCCGAGTGGGACCCAAAGGTCGTCTTCGACCTCATTGAGTCAGAGGCTATCACCGTGATGTACGGCGTCCCGGCCATGTTCAACGATATGATCAACCAGCCGAACGCCGACGAGGTCGACCTCACGTCGCTTCGGTTCGTCAACTCCGGGGGGTCCAGCCTCCCGATGGAAGTCCTAGAGCGGTTCGAGGAACTGTTCGAGATATCGTTGTTCGAGGGATACGGGCTCACTGAAACGAGTCCCGTCACGCACGCGAACCGACCCAGTGCACGCCGCAAAGGAAGCATCGGCCAGCCCGTCGAGAATGTCGACGCCAAGATCGTCGACCAGGACTTCGAGGAGATGCCCCGAGTCGAGGAGGGCCCCATCGACGAGTCGGAAGTCGACCTTGACGACGTGGTCGGTGAACTCGTCGTCGCCGGGCCGAACGTGATGCAGGGCTACTCCGGGCTGCCGGAGGCGAACGAACGCGCGTTCACCCACGCGGACGGAAAGCGCTGGTTCCACACGGAAGACCTGGGGTACTGGGACGAGGACAACTTCGTCTACATCGTCGACCGGGAGAATCATATGATCATCACTGGCGGCTACAACGTCTACCCTCGGGAAGTCGAAGAACTCCTGTACGAGCACGACGCGGTCGCGGACGCAGCCGTTGTCGGCACCAACGATGACCGCCGTGGAGAGACCGTCAAGGCCTTCATCGTTCCTGCGCCGGGGTATGAACCCGGGGTAGACGTGACCGAAGAAGCGATCAAACAGTACACACTCGACAACCTCGCGGAATACAAACACCCACGAATCGTCGAGTTCCGTGACGAACTGCCACGGACCACGACAGGGAAAGTCCAGAAGTACGAACTCCGAAACGACAGCTGAAGTCGGCCGTCCCGCTTTCCACAGGAATTCTATCTGACTGTCTTACCTAACGAAGGTTGGAGATATCAGAATATATTTTACACAGCACGTGTTAGTATCTGCCATGGCGTTCCAGCTATCGGACGAGCACCGTGCTATCCAGCAGGCCGTCCGTGAGTTTGGCGAAAACGAGATCAAACCGGTCGCAAAACAACATGACCAGGACGGATCCTATCCGATCGAACTCCGCAGGAAGGCTGCTGAGTTCGATTTTGTTGCCCCCCACATTCCCCTCGAATACGACGGCGCAGGCATGGACCTGTTCGAGGCAGTCCTCGTCACTGAGGAACTCTGGCGTGCCGACCCAGGTATCGGGAGTGCCGTCGGAAGTGCCGGGTTCGGGACGAACATGATCATCAAGTATGGTGACGAGTGGATGAAAGAAGAGTGGCTTCCCAAGATAGCCAATGGTGAGGCCGCCTCGTACTCGGCAATCTCCGAACCGGCCCACGGGTCGAACGTTGCGGGGATCGAAACCCGCGCAGAGAAAGACGACGACGGATACGTCCTCAACGGCACCAAGATGTGGATCACGAACGGCACTGTCGCCGACGTCGGCGTCATGATGGCCAAAACATCGCCTGACGAGGGCCACCGTGGCATCACAGCGTTCCTCGTTCCGACCGACCTAGACGGCTTCAAGACCGAGAAAATCGACAACAAACTCGGAATCCGGGCGTCGGACCTCGCTGAGGTCATCGTTGACGACGTTCGCGTTCCCGAGGAGAACGTCATCGGCGAAGTCGACAAGGGCTTCTATCAGCTCATGGATTTCTTTGCATCCGGGCGCACTCGAGTGGCCTCCCAAGCTGTCGGGGCTGCCCAGGCCGCCCTTGACGCCGCCCTCGACTACGCGGACGAACGCGAGCAGTTCGGCCAGAAGATTGGCGAGTTCCAGGCCATCGAGCACAAACTCGCCGAGATGGCGACCAACATCGAGGCCGCCAGGTCGCTGACTTACCGCGCCGCCTCCCAGGTCGAGAACGGCGACGACGACCTGGCAGCCAAGTTCGCCAGCATGGCGAAGCTGTTCGCCGCCGAGCACGCCGTCGACGTGGCCGATGAAGCCATCCAGGTCCACGGCGGTGCAGGCTATGTCTCCGATCACCCGGTCGAGCGCTACTATCGGGACGCTCGCATCACGAAGATCTACGAAGGGACGAGCGAGATTCAGAAGAATATTATCGCTGACCGTCTCCTATAACGGAGAAGAAACGTCACCTCTCGTAGGACAAATCGTGTCTGTCCCTTTTTGCGCGGCAAAAATCAGCGAGCCGCAGGCTCACGGAATCCGGAATTCGAGTGCGATCCCCTGGCCATAGCCGATACACATTGTCGAGAGCCCCCGGTGCGCGTTCCGTCGGTGCATTTCGTGGATCAAGGTTACGGGGAGTCGCGCCCCCGACGCACCGAGCGGGTGACCGATGGCGATGGCACCGCCGTTGACGTTGAACGTCGCGTCGTCGATTCCGAGCTCGCGCCGGCAGTACAGCGTCTGGCTGGCGAATGCCTCGTTCAGTTCGACCAGGTCATACTCGTCGATGGTTGTTCCAGTGCGGTCCATGAGCCCTCGGACGGCCGGGATCGGACCGATTCCCATAATCTCGGGATCGACGCCCGCCACGTTGTGGCCACCGACTTCGGCCATAACGTCCAGGCCGTGCTCCTCGGCAAACCGTCGGGAAGTGAGCATAACGGCGGCCGCGCCGTCGCTAATCTGCGACGCGTTCCCGGGCGTGACGGTTCCGTCCTCTTTGAAGACCGTGGGCAATTCGGCGAGTTTCTCGGTCGTCGTGCCCGGGCGGAGACCCTCATCTTCAGTGGCAGTGATCGGATCACCGTCTTCGTCGTGGCCCTGGATGGGGACTATCTCCTCGTCGAAGCGGCCTTCCTCGGTGGCTTCGACGGCGCGCTGTTGGGAGCGAGCACCGTACTCGTCCTGTGCCTCTCGGCTGATGTCGAATCGTTCGGCGACGGCTTCGGCCGTCATTCCCATCTGGAGCGCGTGGGTGTCGTACTGCTCGCGGATGCCGGGGTAGGAGTCGATCCCGTGGTCACGGTGGACGCGCGACATGTTCTCGACGCCGCCGGCGATGATGCACTCGCGCTGGCCGGCACGAATGGCGTCCGAGGCAGCCGCGATGGCTTGGGCCGACGAGCCACAGAGCCGATCGACCGTCGTCGCGGGCACCCGCTCGCCTAGGTCCGAGAGGAGGGCGATAATGCGTGCGAGGTTGTTGCCTTGCTCTTTTACCTGCTTCGCACAGCCCCACTGCAAGTCGTCGACGTCCTCACCTGTGAGGTCTGTTTCGGCCAACAACTCGTTGACGAGTGGGACTGAGAGGTCTTCACTCCGAACGTCGGCGAACACGCCGTCGCGCTTGCCCTGTGGGGTTCGCCGGGCAGCGACAACAACTGGGTGAGAGTCTGCAGTCATCTATTCGAATGCGGGGATACCGGTGAGGTCGTGGCCGAGAATGAGCGAGTGGATGTCGTGGGTGCCCTCGTAGGTGTACACTGTCTCCAGATTAGTGACGTGCCGCATCGGCGAGTAGTCCGCCGTGATCCCGTTGCCGCCCAGCATCTCACGGGCGATGCGGGACTGTTCGCGGGCCATCCGGACGTTGTTGCGCTTGGCCATCGACACCTGTTCTGGCCGGAGGTCACCGCGCTCTTTGAGGTCGGCCAGCCGATGAGCGAGCAACTGTGCGTTCGTGATCTGCGTGGCCATCTCGGCGAGTTTGTCCTGTTGGAGTTGGAAGCCACCGATGGGTTTGCCGAACTGCTCACGATCGGTCGCGTACTCGAGGGCCGTCTCGAAACAGTCCATCGCAGCCCCGACAGCGCCCCAGGCAATGCCGTAGCGGGCCTGGGTGAGGCAGGACAGCGGGCCCTTCATCCCCTCGACGCCCGGGAGAACGTTTTCCTCGGGGACGCGGGCGTGCTGCAGGCTGATCTCACCGGTAATCGACGCACGCAAGGAGAGCTTCTCGTCGATTTTGTTCGTGGTGACGCCGTCACGCTCCGTTTCGACGAGGAAGCCCCGGACCGGGGTTCCGTCTGTCGAGCGGTCTTTCGCCCAGACGACGGCCACGTCACTGATCGGGGAGTTGGTGATCCAAGTCTTTGCCCCATTGAGCACGTACTCATCGCCGTCCTTCTCGGCGTGTGTTTCCATGGCCGAGGCGTTCGAGCCGTGTTCGGGCTCGGTCAGGCCGAAACAGCCCACGGCTTCGCCGGTTCCGAGTTCAGGAAGCCACTTGTCTTTCTGTTCTTCCGATCCGAACGCGTGGATGGGATACATCACGAGCGCGCCTTGGACGGAGGCCATCGAGCGCAGGCCCGAATCACCGGCTTCGAGTTCCTGCATGAGCAGCCCGTAGGCTGTCTCGCTCAGATTCGGCAGGCCGTAGCCGTCCAGGTTCGGCGCGTAAAAGCCCATCTCCCCCATCTCGGGGATGAGATCCATCGGGAATGTGCCGTCGATCCAGTGTTGGCCGACGTCAGGTTTGATCTTCTCGGCGACGAACTCGCGGGCGGTGTCGCGTACCATCCGTTCTTCTTCCGACAGTTCGCTCTCTAGGTCAACATAGTCGAGCATACCATACAGGTTAGAAGCAATGACATTAATAGTTCGGTCCGGAGTCCGTCTGGGCGGCTCCCACCAGATACACGTCTCGCCTTCGGACACGTAGAGAAACGTTTGCCGCTTTCTCTTTGGCTCACCGTGTCACACTACCAGTGAGAAACGCTTTTGACCGCACTCTCTGAGTACGACAGTATGCAGGTCGCAGTACTCGGAGCCGGTAGTATGGGTCACGGAATCGCACAAGTCTCAGCGATGGCTGGACACGATGTCGTCCTCCGCGACATTGAAGATGATCTCGTGGCCGAGGGTATCGACGGTATCCGTCAAAACCTTGCTGAGGGCGTCGAGCGCGACAAGGTGACCGACGCAGAGATGGAGGCCACGCTCGATCGTATTTCCGGGACGACGGAGCTCGGCGACGCCGTCTCGGACGCCGACCTCGTTGTCGAGGCCGTTCCGGAGGACATGGATCTCAAACAGAACATTTTCCAGGACGTCGAAGCCTCGGCGCCGGACGACGCTCTCATTGCCTCCAACACTTCCTCGCTCTCGGTCACGGAGATGGCGTCCGTGCTGGAGCACCCGGATCGGACCGTCGGCCTTCACTTCTTTAACCCACCGCATATCATGGACCTGGTAGAGATCGTCGTCGCCGAGCAGACCAACGACGAGACGGAGGCGCGTGCGATCGAATACGTCGAGGGGATCGAGAAAGAAGCCGTCGTCGTTCGGGACAGCGCCGGCTTCGCGACCTCGCGGCTTGGCCTCGCGCTCGGACTGGAAGCGATTCGCATGGTTGAACAGGGCATCGCCAGTCCAGCGGACATCGACGCCGCCATGCGGAAGGGATACGGCTATCCCATGGGGCCGATCGAACTCGGCGACCACGTCGGCCTCGACGTTCGGCTGCACATCGCCGAATACCTCCGCGAGGAACTCGGCGAGCGATTCAAGCCACCACAGGCGCTCCATCGGAAGGTGCGCGCTGGCAACCTCGGAAAAAAGTCCGGCGAGGGCTTCTACGTCTGGGAAGACGGCGAGAAAGTCGGTATGAGTGGTCACTGGGGAGACGATGATGAGTAAATCCCTCGCCGACCGGTCCTCCGAACTGCTCTCGGTAACTCTCGGTACCCACGCCGAGCGCGTGGCTACGATCGTGATCGAACGCCCAGAAGCACGTTACGGACCCTGAGTGAGAGACAGTCGGGACAGTTGAGTACTGGCAAACGTAACCGATCCATTGAACAGCAGGAGACGCTCCAGGACCTTCAGACGGAGATGTCAGAGAGCGTCGGGGGAGCAATGGACTATTTCGGCGGGGCTGGCGAGGATGCTTCGGCCGAGACACTCGACAGGTTCAACCCATTTATTACAGGAGTGTCGTGTCCACGGTCATTAGTAGTCTGGACGCCTTAGAGCACGTCCAAGACGTCGACTTGTGAGTCCACCTGGAGTGATGGTGATAGGCACGCGTAGCGTCGCCGGCAACACAGCACTGAGATGGAGACGGCGGCCCTCTCTCTGCTGAAATCCATGGTGAATCGGATAGAATATCGCTAAGTGTGATATATTTGATGGTAGCTCCTCAAGATATGTGTATGTTTGTGTTAATTCATTCTTTTTCTTATCTTATTAGACTAATATAGATGTATAAAGTATAGACCCACCACAAAGCCGCTAAGAACATAGCTCGTATTCGGGCACTCGGTCGTAAGTAAATGACGGATGTTTCGATATCTTGGTTACTCACTCGGCTCCGTTGGGACAGTCACACTCCCCCTGTAAAAGGAGGTCTCCAATGTTGTATCCCTGTCCACAGTCTGTACACGTCACACTAATATCAACGAAAACTTCCAACTCTCCTGTCGATAGCTGATCTGTTTTACTGAGGCGCGAGACCGTATTGTCCGTAACAGCAAGTGTTCGACTTTGAAGACGCCGGATCGTCTCAAGAGCTTTTTCAACCTTTTCAGCCCCCTCTGGTTTTTCAAGTTCAGCGTTATGATACTCAGTGAGATATGTGTGGACTGATTGGTGGGTAACAAAGTTGGATTGCAATTCATCCACATCCACGCCGCTGTGTTCTAACTCCGACCTAGCATCCGCTTTCACACCTGCACTAACGTCTCCAGTCATGTTTTCATACTTGCGTTCAACCTCGCTCTGGATCGGATTATGGCCATTATTAACCAACATTTCACGCAGCAGACGTTTGTTGAAGAGGTCTGCGAGATCACGGAGGCTTGTTCGTTCACCTTCCTCTCCCGTCCAACGAGCTTTCAGTTCTTCACCAAGCCCATCTAAGTCATACTCTTCGATGATGCGACCGACTTTGAAACTAGTCGGGCTGCGCCCGGCATCACCGGTCTCGTCGTTTGTTTGGGGCATATATTCTAGTACCCCTATGCCATTCATACAGTTGTCGGCAAGGCAGTATCCAGTCTGACCCAGCAGTGGAAATGTATAGCTACTGAGTTAGTCAGTACGTTGAGGTGCTTGTCGGACATCTCGTAGGTTGGCCATAGTTGCCCGATGCTTCAATTTCATTCTCACGAATTCAACGGGAAAGTCTTCACCAGCGACTATTCTCTCGCTATGTCAAAACCCCATCCATCGAGTCGACAGACAAAAATTGAGCAGGACAGTTCATACCACTGACAACCCGTACAAGTCGAACTGACTGGTGAGTGCGAACACTCGTCGATGGTGACGGCAGATAACACGCTGACGCTGTTGAAGAAGGAAACCAGAATCGGGTAAGGAGGAGTCGATATGGGGTAGCGTGGTGTCTGAGTGGCAACACTACAGAAAACCTTCGCAATCCGACGATATAGCCACCGATACAACATGAAGGGGTGGTTGAGAGCTAATCTTGAGTGATCGCAAGTCGACGATTCGGCCAAATACACGCATTACAGTCTTTTTAAACCCACTATAGCCTCAACTCCCGGACACGAACAGTAGTTGAGACAGGCAGTCTCAATACATGAGTCCAGCCAGTTACTCTATACGTCGTCAAGCGGTATGATTCTCAGGACAACCTGCTCGTGATTTCAGGAGTCACACTGAAGAGAAGTATGACTGGCCGAAACGGAGTAGATCTCGATCAAACTCGTCTGGATTGTCGACTCGAAAGTGGAAGAGCTGATTTCGCATATCCCCGATTTCAAGCACTAACTCACGAATCACATCCTGTTGATCATCGAAAAGCGATTCAAATTCCTCCCAGTGAATAGAAATGAACTGGGCATAGTGTGCGTAGCTACAATGTTCAACCGACGCCGGCGTTGGCAGTGGATGATCATCATCAAATGTCTCTGCTAACTGCTCCGACAGCGAATCGCCAAACACTCGCATGAAAATCTCCCGCAACTGCATTTCGATCGACTCAATCAACAAAAATGGCTCGAGCATTTGTTTTAGCCGCGTTAGAAGATCGTAGTCAGTCAGAATACGCCACTCATCGTCTCGATTGATCACGATATATGTGTATTCCGCGAGTGCATCGAATATCCCGAGGAGGTTCTCATCCTCACTGATTGTGTGTGCATCTTCAACTGCTGCCCCGACTGATATCTTGTCCAGTGTTTTGTGCCCGACCTCTAGCTGGTGGAACGCAAGGAGTGTCCGGACGACTGACCGGTAGGTGACAATCCCAACTAATTCGCCATCCCGCTCAACACCGATTTGCGTGTAGCTATTCTCAAACATCCGACGAAGCGCCGATTCAAGCTCAAGATCGTATTCGACGGTCTGGAGTTGGTTATCGATAGGTAAATCTGCGACTGTGTACATCGGTGCGTAGAGGGTTGACGCGTAGATAACTATGTGTTTCCGTATGTATCAAAGGTGCGCGCACTCCCGCAAGTCCTCTCGTGTAGGTATCTTTTGTGTCTTGGGTCTTCAACCGCCACCTATCGAGTGGTTGGATCCTGCCTCCGGCTCAAACTCCGACTCCGAGTCTGGACACGAAGCACACTCAATGCTGGCCTGGACCTCGTCAGCTCGTGCATGGCAGACCGACCGGAGGGAGGCTCGGCTGAAACGAGGAACCAGGACACGAGACGAAGACACTGTAACGATCAAGGGGAGGGTGAGACTGTTGAGGAGACGATTGCAGAGTTCCACACGCTCTTAGAAGAGCACGAGCAGGAGGTTAGTGGTCAGCTTCGGGATGCTCAGCCCAAACAAGACGGGTAACGTCCTGTAATAATACATTTTTGCGTTTGTCGACAAGTAAGCACTTGTCAGGTTTCCGTGGTTGCAGGTCCCCCAGAATGGGTAAACTCGTCTGATTGGTTACTTGTACTCACTCTGTCGTGTATTGAATCATGGTAGAGAATCAACCGAGGTTGACGTTGATTGCCTTGGTTTGGGTAAACTCATCGATGGCTTCCATGGCGTTCTCGCGGCCGGAACCGGACTGCTTGTAGCCGCCAAAGGGCTGGCCGGCAGAAACGTCGTTGTAGTGGTTTACCCAAACGACGCCAGCTTCGAGGCGGCGCGCGGTTCGGAGCGCCTTCGTGATGTCATTTGCAATGACACCGGCAGCCAGTCCGTAGTCGACGTCGTTGGCCAGTGCAACCACGTCGTCCTCGTTACTCCAGGAGAACGTCTCCATGACGGGGCCGAAGATTTCTTCCTGAACCGAGGGGTGGTCGTGGTCGATGTCGTCGATGATGGTCGGTTCGTAGAACGCACCGTCAGCGAGCGACTCGTCGTCGGGCTTGTGGCCGCCTGTTCGGATGGTCGCACCGCTTTCGCGGGCGGCTTCGACGAACTCGTTTGTTCGTTCGACCTGCTCGTCAGAGACTTTCGGCCCCATGTCTGTCTCTTCCAGTAGCGGGTCACCGACAGTCATGCCCGCTGCGGCGTTAGTGAACGCCTCGAGGAATTGCTCCTCGATGTCCTCGTGGACGAACAGTCGGGAGCCGGCAGCACAGCACTCGCCTTTGTTGAAGAAGATGGCCATCATCGCCGCCTCGACCGCCTCTTCAAGGTTAGCGTCCGGATAGACGATGATGGGGCTTTTCCCACCCAGTTCGAGCGTTGTCTTCTTGATGTCCTCTGCGGAGCTGCGGATAATCTCTTTGCCGACTTCCGTCGACCCTGTGAAAGAAATTTTGGGCACGTCCGCATGGGTTGAGAGGGGTTCACCGGCATCTTCACCGTAGCCGGTGACGACGTTGATAACACCGTCCAGAACCGTATCGTCGACAAGCTCCATCAACTGCAGAATCGACAGCGGCGTCTCCTCGGACGGTTTGAGGACCACCGTGTTACCGGCGGCGATGGCAGGACCGAGTTTCCAGACCGCAATGAGCAGCGGGAAGTTCCAGGGGACGATCGCGCCGACGACGCCGTACGGTTCCTTGACCGTGAGAACCTGTTTCTCACGATTGAAGAGGTCGTTCGTCTGGCGCGTCTCGCCATTGACGTTGCGGGCCGCGGCAGCGTAATAGGTGAGGTGGTCAATGACAAGTCCCATGTCACCCATCGCTTCGGTAATCGTCTTCCCGGTGTCGAGTACTTCGAGCGTCGCGAGCATCTCCTGGTTCTCTTCGACAGCTCGCGCCATATCCGAGAGTACTCGCTGGCGCTCACCCGGTGATGCATCCTTCCACCCTTCGTCGAATGCTTTCTGTGCCGCCTCAACGGCGGTGTCAATGTCGTTTGGGTTTCCTGCTGGCACCTCACCGAGCACTTCACCTGTCGTTGGGTCCCTGGTCTCGATTCTGTCGTCGCTGTCGCCACTGACAAACTCACCCCCGATGTAGTGGTTGAGGTTGTCCGGGACCGCGTCTGAAGCGGCCTCCCGGTGACGTTGTTTGATTTTACTATCCGCCTCTGTGGAATCGTCACTGGCTGTACTCATGATAGGGCAGTGTCAACATTTGCCATGCGATAGTAAATAGTTAACTGAAAATACATTATACTCCAATATCAATGCGACGTAGAAATGAGACTATCACATTTTTCTCTCAGTCGGTGTATTGTATAACTACAACAACCAAGGCGAGATATGATACTTTTATTTACACTTGGGACCGTAAAATGGTTCTAAATCACTTCATACTGGGATACACAAGGAATTTATTATTGTGTTTATTCATATATTTTCGCCTATAGCATAGGTGGAGAACATTTATTGCGATTGCGGACCGTAAAAAGAGATAACAGAATACAATGATCAACGGGAACGATTTCGAATTCGATCTTTCACCCCGCGATGTGGCTATACTTAAGGCGAGGGTTAAATATCCTGAGAAGCCTGCCAGTAAACTTCGAGACATCTTGGAAGAAGAGTTCGATATCTCACTTTCACACAATCGGGTGAACGAAATTCTAAATGAGATGCGCGACGAGAATGTGTTCTCGATGCGTGCAATCCCGAACCACAACATCTTCGAATACTATCTTTTCCAAGTTGCCTTTCATTATTCGAATTTTGATGAGAACTGGGAGAGATGCTACGAACGGTTACTTGACGACCCACACGTAATATTCTTCGTCAGCGCTGACGACTACCACGAGTGGCAGTTCGTCGCACAGTTTGCCTCACCAGAGCAGAGTGAGGCGTGGCGTCACGACTTTGTCAAGGAATACGGTGACTTCATCGCGCAGATCGACAAGACGGCGCTCCCGGCAGTCCACAAGTTCGAAACGGCGGCAGCCATCTTTAACGACTTGCTACGTGACATGGGAGGTGAGGAGTATCTTGGGGATGTAGAACAGGACCCCGGCGAGCAGGAAGAGACTGACCGAGTCTCGGTAAACCAGTGAAACGCTTATTCTGGTTGCTTACCGAGTGTGTGTAAGGACACCACTGTATCCCATGTGTCAGCAGGGTTAGAATGGCATCACATACAGAGACAGATTCAGCGCGAATCAAAGACCGGCACGCAGCACTCGCTGATTCGTTGCTCCCGTCGGGGCCGCTCAAACACTTTGTCGGTGGCGAGTGGATTACTGGAAGCGGCGACAACACGTTTGAATCGATCAATCCGACCACGGGTGAGCCGCTCGTTCGGGTCTACGAGGGAACCAAAGAGGACGTCGACCGGGCGGTCAACGCCGCTTGGGAGGCCTACGAACAACGGTGGGCAGGAGCCACGCCAGCGGAGCGACAGCAGGTACTCCAGACGCTGGCCGACCGACTCGACGCGCGCGCAGAGGACTTTGCACGTATCGAGGTCTTAGACAACGGAAAGCCGATTACAGAGGCCCGCGAGGATATCGAACTCGCCGTCGACCATTTCAGATATTTCGCCGGCGCTGCCCGAAATATCGAAGGCAAAACCGTCCCGAACGGTGAGTTACACGTTCAGACACGTCGAGAACCGTACGGTGTCGTCGGACAGATCGTCCCCTGGAACTTCCCGCTGTTACTGGCCACCTGGAAACTCGCGCCGGCACTCGCCGCCGGCAACACGGTTGTGCTTAAACCAGCTGAGCAGACCCCTACCTCCCTGCTGACGTACATGCGCGAAGTCGAGGACGTATTACCCGATGGCGTGGTCAACGTCGTCACAGGGTCAGGCCCAGCGACCGGTGCGCCGCTGGTCTCTCACGAGCGGGTCCCGAAGGTGGCCTTCACCGGGTCGACTGAAGTGGGACAAGGCGTAATGAAAGCCGCCGCGAACACGATCAGTGATATCACACTCGAACTTGGCGGCAAGAGTCCGCTCATCGTCGCGCCAGACGCAGCCCCGACCAACGCAGCGGAGATCGCTGTCGATGCGATGTTCTTCAACAGTGGCGAGTGCTGTAGTGCTGGGACCCGGCTGTTCGTCCACGAGAGCAGCGCGGACGAGTTCGTTGACGCGTTTCTCGATGCCATCGGACAGCTCCGGATGGGTGACCCGCTCAACGAGGCCACCGATATCGGTCCACAGGTCAGCCGTACGGAAGTCGAGAAGACACTCCATTACATCGGCCTGGCAAGAGATTCCGATGCGGACATTCTTTGGGGCGGCGGAACCGCTGAAGAGGGAATCCTCGCCGAGGGGTGTTTCGTCGAACCGACCGTCATCGCTGACATCGATGCCGACAACACAGTCGCGACACAGGAGATTTTCGGACCCGTAGAGGTTCTGCTCGAATGGGACGACTACGACGAGATGGTCGCACGCGCGAACAACGTCGATTACGGCCTGGCTGCCGGTGTGGTGACTGATGACCTTTCCTTTGCTCACCGCATCGCAGCGGACATCAAGGCCGGCAACATCTGGGTCAATACGTTCAATCGTCTGCCTGCCGGCCAGCCATTCGGTGGCTACAAACAATCCGGCATCGGCCGAGAAGGTGCGATGGAGACACTCCGGGAGTACACCCAGACGAAATCGATAACGATGGATCTGGGCGAAGATCAGTAGCCGCTGAGGTTGAATTCGCCCATCTGCGTGTAGGTCGTAATACCCGAGGCGTGTGGAACTTCGTCAGTTGGGGCCTCCATCAGAAGCCAGAAGAGGACTTCCTCACCCTGGATCGGTTCGTCGTCAACGTACTGCGCGGGGTGGTAGAACCCAAGTTCTGCCTGCACGTCGTCGATAACGCGCAACGCCTCCCCGATTTCATCCTCTTTAGGCCGGACAACCACGACTTCCTTCAAGTTATCCAGCGGGATGTCGATAGTCTCCGGTCCGTCTGGGTTCGTAAACCGGAGTAAGTGCTCTTCGCTCACATCGTTACTGTCGAGGTAGAACTCGCTTTCGGGGATCTGCCACTCATTGCCGTTGAAGAGTTTCGTTTCGACACCGTCTGTGGTCCCGGGCGTCGGTTTGGTCAACCAGTTTTCTAGATAGTACTGCGCCGGGCCGTCGTTTTCGCGCTCGCGGTACTCGTAGAACTCGTTGACGTAGCCAGGGCCATGCCGTTGGAACACCGGCATGAAGACGCCGTCCTCGTAGAACTGGTAGTTGATGTAGTAGTTGTATGGTGCGAAGCGGTGGCCGGAGTGGAAGTCACGAGCGTTCTGGACGGCTCCAGTGTGATAGTGGGTGCGAATGTTGAACCCACCCGGACGGCTCTGCGTCGAGGGATACTCGGTCTTTCCGAGGATTCCGGGGCCGCCAAGGCTGAGGCTGTGGATGTCCCAGTAGAGGAGTTCACCGCTGATGGTCGGTTCATTGTCCGGGAACATCCACTCACGGGTATTTCGACCGTTGCGCTTGGGCATGTCATAACAGGTTGAGGTACTGAACGGCGCGGTCAACGAGAAAACCGGCTTGCCGTTAAAGTCCGCGCTCACCTCCGCACCGACTGTCCGGGGTCCGCTCCAGTTGATCGACCAGCCGTTCTGTTCGAACTCGTTCGGCGGCTCTTCGATGCGGTGGTAACCGTTGGGGGCCGTAATCTGTGGCCGTTGCATCATCGGCGGTTCCGGAACTTCGCCCAACACAGATTCGCCTACGGTCCCGGTGTTCTGGGCTATCCTGTATGCCGGGTGCTCAGCGAAGTCGTTGACTATGTGAACGTCAAGCAACTCGGCTTCCTCGCCGGTTACGTCCATGAAGCCGCTGACAACCTTGAGCTCACCCTCGTCCATCACGAAGTACGCAAGGTTGGAGACTTCACCGTGGGCGTAGTCGCCGTAGCTGGTGATTATTTCGGCGGCCTTGACCATCGGGTACCACTCTTTCCCTTCGAGATGTTGCCAGATCTCCTCTTTCTCCAGCATCTTCTCGTGGCGCGACCGCTGGGTCTCGTCCCAGTCACCTCTGGTCCAGGTCACATCGGTCGGTTCGTTAATTTTCAGGGCGACAAGCTCGTCGGTTACCCGATGGACGAGTCCGTAGGCAACCTGGCGGTTCTTTGCAGTTACCTCAAATGGCGTGTCGTCGGGACCCCCGTCGACGGTCATCCCCGTGGTTCCTTGCACGCTAACGGCATCTACGCCGGTTAGTCAAGGGATCGTACGCCTCGAAGGACGCGACCCAGTCGCTGGCAACGTCGTTGACCCGTGGGTCGGAGACGAGCGCCTCGACAGCTTGGCGCTTCCGGTATGCCCACAAATCTTCGAACCCGAAGTCACTCACATCGCGGGGGCCGATTCGTCGCGCGGACGTGATCCGATCATCTGGTTCAGGCGGCTCGGAGGGTTCATCATCGGTGTCGTCCGTGGTCTGGCTTGATACCGATGCCTCCGTGGGCGTGCCGTCGTTACCGTCATCACTCAAGCTACACCCAGCGAGTGAGACACCCGTTACGACACTCATCGCGGAAATAAATTTCCGGCGGCTCGACTGTCTAATTTTATCATGGAGGTCATCGCCTGTCATAGTCTAGCACATTATGGTATTAGCTGTAACTTATATATTGGGGTGATACTAATACCCCAGCTCTCATGCTAATGTTGACCAGACAGACAGGATCTTACGGCGCTTTTTGCCGACGGTATCCCTAACCTTGGCATGCAACCTCAGTTTCAGACGGGAATCTCACTACTCGGGCGAAGATACGACTGTCTGAGACTAGGTTTTGTCGACAAGTACGCCACATAGCGGCAAAAAGCTCGAAAAATCAAGTTCACACTCTAATACAGGGGCCCAATATCTTCTCAGAGTATAATTCATCCACCATAACCTATATTTGGGTACTCTCGTTTGTGCACACTGTTGACAATGACAGGTCCATACAACCGACGAACACTTCTTCGGACCGCGGGGATCACAGTTGCTGGTACTATTGCCGGTTGTAGGGGCGATAGCTCGACGAGTAGTAACACGGACGAAGCCAGTGACGACACAGCGTCGCCGGAGCCAACATCCGCCGACACGCACGCTGAGTCAAACGGTGCTCCGTCCGTCGACGAGTTTCTCTCCCGGACGGACAACTACGACGGGATCATCGACGAGACTGGCACCGATTCCGTCACGGTCGACGTCGGTGTCGAGGCAAACGGGGCGTACTACGGCTTCAACCCAGCAGCAATCCGTATCGACACCGGCACGACGGTCAAATGGGAGTGGACCGGTCAGGGTGGCGTGCACAACGTCGAGGCACGGCACGGTGCCGACTTTGAGAGTGAGCAGAAGTCGTCGGCTGGCGAAACGTACACACAGGCCTTCGAGGAACCCGAGATGGTTCTATACGTTTGTGTTCCCCACGAAGGAGTCGGAATGAAAGGCGCCATCGTCGTCGAGTAGACCTCCACTTTCCCTGAGGTCGACCCAAGGACGTTGGCACTGGGGATTCAGGCCGTGACGGGGTCTTTCCAGTGAATGAGTCGTTCGCCTGAAACAACTATTCGGTAAGCGTCCAAATTCAACAGACCCAGCAGGTCAGAACTTACCTATATCTATATTGGTTGTTTATATCTAGCGGAGGTTCACTTATGGACCGATTTACCGACAAGACAGCGCTCGTAACGGGAGCCGGATCAGGAATTGGACGTGCAACAGCTGAGCGCCTCGCCAGCGAGGGTGCGAACGTCGTGGTCTCTGATATCGATGACGATCGAGGAGAGGACGTGGTTGCATCCATCGAAGCCGACGGTGGGTCTGCCACCTTCGTATCAGCCAACGTTGCTGACTCTGAAGCGGTCCAGCGGGTAGTTGAGGTCGCTATCGATACGTACGGAAGTCTCGACATCGCCCACAATAACGCTGGTATCCTCACCGGCTTTCAGGACATTACTGATATCGATGAAGACGACTGGGAACAGCTCATAGGTATCAATCTAAAGGGGGTCTGGGCGGGGATGAAAGCTGAGTTGCCCGTGATGGAAGAGCAGGGCGGAGGAGTTATCGTGAATACAGCCTCCGAAGCAGGACTCGTCGGGATGGGTGGACTCGGCAACTACGTCGCCAGTAAACACGGCGTCGTGGGTCTCACGAAGACGGCCGCCATCGAATATGCCAACCGAGACGTCCGTGTCAATGCGATTGCACCCGGGCCAACGGAGACGAATATCCAGGAGACAATGGCAAGCGGATCGGACCCTCGTGAGTTACCGTTCGATACGAGTGCCATGTCGGACGTACCGATGGGCCGCAACGCCGATCCGGCCGAAATGGCCAGTGTAGTGGCGTTCCTCTGCTCTGAGGATGCCTCCTTCGTGACTGGCGTCACGATACCAGTTGACGGTGGCCAGGCGGCTGATTAAACTCTCCTCAGCTGATTTCGTCGGGCGAGACACATATATCCTGTATGCACTGGTGTAACAGTCTCGATAGGCGGAGTACGAAACCTATTGCACGGTACATTGATGAATATCACTGAGCAAGTGAGTGAGCGGCGGGTCGCTGAAAGAAATCAAATTGTTGTGCTGACTATATTCCCTGTATCGATTATGGACCGTTCTGCCAGTACAAAACAGTACTATATCTTGGTTCCATGCCTGATGACACACAACGTCTCGGCCGCTGCCCTAACTGCGACGAATGGATCACAAGTCCGTGGGTTCTGGTTGAATACGAGCGAGACGACGGTACAGAGGGTATCTGGGCAGAGTGTCCCATGTGCGGAGGCGTCGTTGCGCCGGAGTAGTCATGATGTTCGTCCTGCGCATCCTCCTGATTGTGCTAACTAACAGCATGGGGATTTTAGATATCTGAGTTGGCTAGTTTACTCGCCGGAGATGATGTCGTTTGCTTCGTCGCGTGTCCGTTTCGCGGCCTCCTGTGCATAGCCCTCGTGCGTTGTCTCGATGGACTTGTGCCGAAGTACGTCTTGGGCCAGCTGTGGATTCTCGCGATAGATTTCTCGCCCAAGCCCTCGGCGGGCGCCGTGTGGCTTCAGCGGTTCCTCGAACTCGCAGTCGGACCACTCACAGAGGTCAGCCAGTATGTTCCGAGCAGACTGTGTTGTGATCGACGGCGTCGGGTCCATTGGCTTCGCTGCGTTGTCGAGCCTAGGGAACACGGCCTCGTCTTCATCAGGCTCTCGCAATTGCTTCCAGCGCCGGAGTGGGCGAAGCGCGTCGTCGAGAATCGGCGCAGACTCTCGGGTGCGATTCTTGCCGAACACCTGCATCGTGCCAGCATCAAGATTGACGTGACGCCACCGTAGACCGTTCCGTTCCTCGTCATCGGAGACGGCCACGAGTTCAGCGCTACGGGCTCCAGAGTAGGCGAGCAAGAAGACGAGTGCCTGGTCGCGATAGGCCGCCGTGCGGTCGACACCGTCGCTTTCGCCGGCGTCGTCGACACGAGCGGTCGCAGTGGCACAGATGGCTTCACGGTCGCGTGTCGTCCAGTACTGTTGGTCAGTTTCTGTCTCGTCGGTTGGAAGCGGGCCTTCGGCGTGGTTGGTTTTAGCTGGGTTCGTCGGTATCAGGCCCTCGTAGACGGCCCACGTAAGGAACGAGCGGACGTAGGCGAAGTACCGCCGTGCTGTTTCCGGCGAGATATCGTTCCGATCATCGGCACGGCTAGCTTCACGAGCGTATTGTCGACAGAGATCGTCGTCAATCTTTTCTGGACTGGTAATGCCATGCTGGTCTCGACTCCATGCCACGAACTTCCGCAGCACGCTCGCGACGTTTGTTCGGTAACGTCCGGAGTCGATATCGACCAGTCGTTTCTCGATGGCTGCTTCGAGGGCGTCATCCCCGGGAGTAGCGTCGTACTCAGGCGGAAGACGATTCATGCTTCCCATACAGCGGCGGTGCGGGTAAAACTGGTGGTGCTTATTGAGGTAATACAAACCTAACTCGCAAACCCGAATATCGGCATTTCAGCACCTTCTATGCTGCTTAGAATAGATATACTGATATTGATAAAGTGTATATTGCTATACCGAATTTCGTTTCTTTGGAAGTTCACGTTTTCGGGATCTCAAATTCTACCAACCACTAGACTGCTGACAATTCCTTTGCGTGGCGGTATCGATTGCTGAGACAGCTATGAGTTCAACAGAGATCTGAACCAGTCGATTTGGCGACCAATGTGACGATTTGAAACCTCTCGGTGACGGGCTCAGAACTACAATGACTTCTGAGCAGATGTCGGCAGGTGACGACGACGCCCCCGCGCTCGCGGGGGCGATCGTCTATCACGCTGGGGAAGTCTGTGAAACCGTGGATCATCTCTGGCGTGTCCTCGGAGAGGTTTCGATTCCAGTTGACGGGCTTACCGACCACCGCCAGCAACACAAGGTCGCAAACGGCACTGAACCGATGGCTCGGGTGTATCTCTACCAGGAGATCTACGACCTCGCCCAGAGCGAGGTCGCAGATCGCCTCGAAGATCGCCCATCACTCCTGAAGACGCTTGATTTGGACAAGGCACCGAGCCAGCAATCACTCTCGTACGCGTGGACGCAGTTCAGCCAACAGACCAAACGGACGCTCAACGCGGCAGCTACAGGTATCGCACAAGAAGCCGTCGACCGCGGCGTCATCTTGGAAGCACGAGTACCAATCATCCCAGATGAAGACGATATCGAAGAAGACGGTAATGAACCAACCGTAACACGCGAACACATTCGAAAGCAGGGGAACAAGATCGTCGAGCTCGCCCGAAGGCACGCCTTCGGCGAGTTCGACTCCAACAGGGCCGATAACAGAGTCTACGAGGACGAACAGATCCTCGATCTGTTCGCCTCGGCATGTCTCACCCAAGGAAGTGCCCACTCCGAGGGTGAAGCTGGCTGGTTTCTCGACGAGAACGATGCCTGTGACGACTCGACGTTCCTCCGAGTAATCAAGCAGTTCGCAATGCCGGCTGATCAGGAAGTCTCTGTCCCACTCCAAAAGCAACAGATCGAGGATATCGTCGCGTTCACCGAGGTATTTCGCGAATATCTCATGGACGCGTTCGACACCGCGACCGAGAATATTCTTCAGACGATTCGGTATGAAGATCCATTCGACGACCGCCACGTCGTGGCGGCCGTCGATTTCACGCACGTCCCCTACCACGTCTGGCCGTGGATCGATAAGGACGAACAGATCCCGAAGTCGACGTACCCGCCGATGGTAAGCGGGTACGTCGACGACGGTGAATTGAAGCACGGCTACACGTTCGCGACGATCACAATCGTCGGGAACGATGTTCCGATCATTTTGGGGATTGAAGGCGTCAAGGAACACTCAGACTGGGAGCCAACTGAGACGCCCGCTGACTCGAAAGCAGACGTCGTTACGCGTCTGCTTTCGAGAGCCCAGCAGTACGTCGATCTGGACGAAGTGCTACTGGATCGTGGCTTCTACGCCAGAAACGTCCGTGCAGAGATTAACAGTCGTGGACTGTTGTACACGATGCCAGTGGGGAAATACGAGTCAGATTACAAGGCAATCAAGCGCATCAAGAGCAAAGATGGGGTAGACGCCGCTGTCAACCACGACGTCCCCGTCGGGATAGACGGGGACGTCGACCATACCGCAGAATATCTGTACGTTCCAGCCACCAGTGACGACGCTGACGGTGAGTATGCCGTGTTCGTAACTAACCGCGATCACGTCGATCCCGACGAGATCGCTCACGTGACGAACAGCTACAGCCGTCGCTGGGATATCGAAAACCAGTACAAGTCGGTGCAGTCTTACCTTCCAAAGACCTCCTCAACAGACTACCGAGTGCGGTTGTTCAACTTCACGTTCGCGGCGTTATTGTACAACCTCTGGCGACTCACCGACTTTCTGGTGAAGATCGGCATGGAGCGAGAAATCAGGTCGCCGCCAGTCGTGACCGCCAGGACGTTCGTCCGGGCGGTCGGTCACTCCCTTCGAAAAGCCGGGTGAGAAGGCGTACTGTTTCTGTTGCTTGCCTGCGGCAAGCCGCAGGCTTCGCAGTCTGAGCACGATATCGGCCATTCCCTCGCCCCCCGCTGTCACTCCTCGCCAGCCAGCAACCGATGCATAGCATCTCCGCAAGGACATCTCAAACTCCGTCTGATTCGACCGCTATTCGTTTGTAGACGCTCTATATCCCGAAAACGTGGGAAGTTGAGACTACAGCGGGTTTCGTAGATATTTGATTCGCAGTGTCGAACGGGGTAGGACTCATCAACTTTGCGTCAATCCATGTTGGCAAGGTCGAAACTGCAATCATCACAGTCTCATTCAAACGATTTATGAGAGTTATCGAGGTTCGTGAGTACGGAACCCCTACCGTACTTCAAGTGGCAAACCACGAGCAACCAGCTCCATCACACAACGAACTCCGGATCGAAGTCAAAGCCGCAGGGGTCAACTTCGCTGACGTGATGCACCGTCGTGGCACGTATCCCAGCGGCCCTTCTCCCCCATATGTACCTGGGTTTGAGATTGCTGGATTCGTTGATTCTACCGGATCTGCTGTTGAAGCATTCGACAGTGGCGAGAGAGTCGTTAGCTATGTTGCAAGCGGGACAGGCGGCTATGCCGAGTACGCACTCACCAAACCTGTTCATACATTCCACGTTCCCGATTCGGTTTCGCTTCATGAGGCAGTGGCGGTTCCTATTCAATTCCTTACTGCACATAATTGCCTGTTTGAGTGGGGAGGTCTCGATGAAAATGACCAAGTCCTCATCCATGCAGCAGCTGGTGGTGTCGGTACCGCAGCCGTACAGCTTGCTCGGGAAGCCGGTGCAGAAGTGTTCGGCACAGCAAGCACTGATCTAAAGCTCGGCCGTATTGATGCCCTCGGCTGTAACCATTGCATCAACTACGAAGAAACACCGTTTGTCGAAGCGATTGATACATTGACCGACGGAGAGGGCGTTGATCTCGTACTTGATGGCGTTGGCGGGGAAGTCCACCACAACAGTCTGCGGGCACTCGCCCCGTTTGGGCGGTTGGTCGCCTTCGGTGTGGCGAGTGGTAAGGGAACGCAATTAAATTCCAGTGGGTTACTCACAAAGAATCTTCAAGTCTATGGCTATCACTACGGCGGTGCGCTCGCAGAAGCCCCTGACCGTGTCCTCGATCCTGCTGACGGTATTCTGCAGCAACTCGCCAACGGAACTCTTGAAGCTGTGCTTGATAACACTATCCCACTGGAAAAAGCCGCAATGGCTCACCAGCGACTAGAAAATCGGACCAGCGTCGGGAAGATAGTGCTTACCCTTTGAAGCGAAATATACACACCTATGTTGCAGTTGATCCCCCCGATCTCTTTGCGATCATCCTGATCTTCTCACGGCATATACATTGAGACGACCGGTCTCAACTACTGTGAGCCCATAGAAGCTGAGACTACAGCGGGTTTAGAGGGCCTGTAATGCGTGTATTTGGACGAGCCGTCGAGTGGAAACCGCTCCAGACTTAGCTCTCAATAACTTGCTCAACTGACAGTAGTACTATGTGTAATTCCTACGATATTATTACGGAATCTTATACCCGGGGTTTCAGACGTCTCAGCGGTTGCGGTAGGTCAATGATAACGTGACATTGGTACGTGGTGAGTCTGTCAGCCGTGACGTGACAACTGGAGTCGACGACTGTCGGAAATCCACCTAGGCGGGCCAACGCTGCCGCTGGTCGTCAGGAACCCCTCGTGAATCAGGGGATTTTCTGGTGATCCGAGTCGTTCAGTGCCCTTACTCAGAGTCGGGCTCAGCCGAACGATCTCCATCCGTCGCGAATAGCGATCGACGAGAAACAAATCCAGGTTGACGGCGAAAAGAAGTGGCTGTACGCCGCCGTCGACGTTGATTCGAAGTTGTTGCTCGAAGTCGACGTGTTCAGCCGCCGCGGGACTGACCCCGCGGCGGCGTTCCTGCATCGGCTCACTCAGAAACACGATGTCGCCGAGACAGAATTTCTCGTCAATGCTGGTGGCTATCTGACTGCACTCTGACGTCACGATTTGGGCGGTCGGCTTGACTATCGAATCCGGAACTACATCGAAAAGTGGTTCGAGACTGCCACCATACGAATCGACCGCTTTCATTCCTTCTGGAGGGGCAGTCAATCTAGCGCGAAACAGTGGCTACGACGCTTCAGACACCACTACAACCACGAACGACCGAACCAAGCACTTAACAGCAAAACGCCAGCTGAGGCAATCAAGAACTAAACAGTGCCCTTCGATAAAACTATCAATTGGGATATATTTTTAGACAATAATTTAGGTCAAGTTACACTATTTACTTGCATGTCAGTCTCACGAAGACTTGACGAGTTACGGCACCCCGAGGTCGAAGCATATCTTGAGGATGCAGAGACCCCAACGGCTCTGATTCCTGTTGGGACAACTGAGCAGCATGGTGACCATCTCGCCATGGGGACAGATGCGTTTATTCCGACAGAAATCTGCGAACGGATCGCCGAAGACACTGAGGCACTCGTTGGCCCGCCGATCAACTACGGTGCCTCGGATATGCACGCTGGCTACGAAGGGATCACATACCTCACGTATCGTACCTTAGCAACGGTTGTGAACGATATCGCGTATTCCCTCGCGGAGAGTGGCTTCCAAGACATAGTGTTTATTTCCGGGCACTTAACCAACGATTGGGCAGCAAAAGTCGGCGCCAACCAAGCATCACATGCCCTGCCTGAGGAGCACTATGTGTACGCATTCCCGTACTGGGATGCCCTCAGTGGTGAAGATATGGAAGAGTATCTCTCCTTTGACGCCGGTTGGCACGCCAACATCGGTGAGACAGCAGCAGTCATGGCTATCGATGAGGGACTGGTTGATCTTGAGAACACATCTTTCGACGACCCTGACCTTCCAGACGATATCGAGAACCCCGGTGCATTGCTAGATCATTTGCTTATCGGCAAGGGAGCATTCTACCGGGTCAGTGAGACCGGCGTCTGGGGCGATCCGAGTGAGGCGACAGCGGACCTCGGTGAGGAATACTTCGAGAACATTACCCACGCCGTCGCCGAACTCATCAATACGTTTCAAGACGTTCGGGAAGAGGTCTACCAGCGCCAACGTCCAAACCGTGCTCAGAAAGACTGGTAGCCGTCAAATATCTTCTGAATAACTGAACCAGCCAGTAGCAGCGAAAGCGAGTCGTCAACGCTTGTGGGGTCGTCTGCCACCAGTGTGACGGCGAGTACCAGCAGTTTGCCTACTGGTCGCGGAGCAAGCGCTGTTCGTATCGTTGCGTGAGTAATAGTCCGGACCCGTCCGTGTTGACTTGCCGGGTCATCGTGTCCGAGTTATTTCGCCGACACATGCGTTAGCCGGGCAGGTCGGACACACGTTCCTCTCGCTCCCGATTACGACGTTCCACACCGCTTATGAGAGCTGCGGTAGGCCAGCGTAGACGTACCGATCGTCATGTCGTTCGCTGTACTCGTATGCTGTCTGCGGCTCAATGCCCCACGACAGAAGCCGGTCATCGATATTGACGACGATTGTCTCGACAAACGAATCGTACACCCGCAGCGTGGGTTCACGCCGCGTATGCTTGATCTCGTACCGACCAACCGTCTGTTCGGCTTTGATGTCCGCAGCCGTGCAAGGGATTCTGACCCGAAGGTCAGTCCGTAACCGTTCTCGGACGCGGGCCCTCGCCGATGAGAAGTCACTCACCGAGTCGGTCAACGGCGTTCAGTGCCTCATTTGGGACGTGGTTCATCGGCACTGCATTTTGGACCTGACGCGACTTATCGCTGCTCCCAGTCGACTTCGGCTTCGAACGAGCTGGCGATGTTGAACAGGGCCGTCTCGTCGAGATGGCTCCCAACGAGCATCATCCCCACAGGAAGTCCGTCCGGCTTCGCACACGGAACGGTTAGAGCCGGGTGGTTTGTCAGGTCAAACATCCCCGTATTCGCCAGGTTGCCAAGCGTACGGCCAACCCGGTCAACCCGGTTCAGACTGTCGTCCCGCTCATACGGGAGCATCGGGGTTGTCGGGAGGACCAGCGCGTCATGTTCCTCCAGATGGACGTTGTACTTTCGCTCGGCATCTAATGCGAGATTCTTCGCCTTTGCGTACAGTTCGATGCTGTACTCATCACGTAAGTGAGCGTCAGCTAGTAATGACGTCTTGACTGTTGGCGGGAACTCGTGGGCACGTGCTTCGCGGAACTTACTGAACGCTTCAAGCAGATCATCCCAGTACCACCCCTTGTAATTCGTGCCAACGCCCTCATCTTTTAGCAAGCTGATACCGCCTTGGGTCGCAGCGACCGTCCAGATCGGGACGGTGAGACGATGTGTATCAACTGACACTGACTCGGTCTCCGCACCGAGTCCTTCGAGAACCTCGATAGCGTCTCGGACAGCGGTATCGACTTCCTCATCTGAACTCTCCCAACCGAATCCTTCCTCGAGGACGCCAATGGACACGCCATCGAGGTCTCCCTCGAGTGCCCCAGTGTAATCGTCTGCCTCGACACCGCGTGGCTGTCGAGGGTCCATTTTCAGCCCATCCTGAAGATCTTCGCCGGCAATGACCTCCATAATAGCTGCAGCATCTTCGACAGTCTTGGCCTGTGGTCCCGTGTGATCGTATCCACGGTCAATCGGGAAAATACCGGTATACGGAACAAGGCCTGTTGTTGGCTTCAGCCCGACAAGGCCAGACCAAGCGCTCGAAACCCGAATCGAACCACCCTGATCGCCACCGAGGGCAGCGTCGCAGTCACCTGCGGCCGGCGCGGCGCCGCTGCCACTGGATGACCCGCCTGTAAGGTGCCCTTCAGCATGTGGTGTCTCAACGGTTCCGAAATCACTCGTGTCGCTGGATCCAGACCACGCAAAGCTCTCCATATTGAGCTTGCCTGTGAGGGTCGCCCCAGCGTCTAGCAGACGGGTCGCCACAGTGGCGTCAATCTGTGGCACGTATCCTTCAAGTACGGACGAGCCACATGTCATTTCGTATCCCGCAAGCGCAATGTTGTCTTTAAGCCCGATTTCCATCCCCGAAAGCGGACCGCTTTCGGCCCCTTCGACAGTGAATTTCGTAATCCACGCGTTGTAGGGGTCCTCAGTAGCATCCGGTCGATAGCCGGGTGACCTATCAGTGTACTTGATGTCGTGGACGCCAAATTGAGGATTGTCAGCCCCGGCAACGCGTTCAGCGTCTTCGAGCGTCGCGTTGACTAACTCTTGATAATCTTCAATCTCGTCCTGGTTTAGCCGCAGTCCGGCAGCAACAGCGAGTTCTGCGAGCCGTTCCTGTGAGGGCTGGTGAATCGTTTGCTCGTTGCTACTTGGCATATATCTCTCCCGAATACGACACCGTGTTTCCGCTGGAACGCTGGGCAGCAATTTCCCTGTCGTTCGCCAACCTCATCCTCCACGAACTCGGCTAGCGTCTCGGTTACTCGCCACCGCCACTGTTGGAACGGATAGCTCAAGACGCCCAGAAAATTCATCAGGAACGACTGATTCTCCAAAAGCGACTCGCTACTGCCACGCAACAGAAGGAAGCGTGTTAGCTAAAGACGAATGATAAGCTGGTTTTCTAAGGACTAAGGATTGCACCCAGTGCTTCTCAGTGGGTTATCGGTGGTGAGAGCTCGGGTAGTTTGTCACAACAGGTTTACTAGTCAATTACATAATAATTGTGCCGCTATGCGAAGGAGTGATATGGGCTATATTGCTCGATCAAACCCAGCAATGAATATTTATTAATTTAATGCCATGACACTCCAAACTGTGCACAACCCCTGATTCTGACCAAACGTATTAAGTATTGGCAAGAATACGAAATAACAACGTACGTAGTTGAATACTAAATTATGTCAATCCATCAAAAACGGGATCTCAAGGTTGCGGCTGGTGGCGTAGCTATTTCCTCAGCGATAATGGGTGTTATATTCTACACTGCATGGACCGATATTTATCTACAAGTAAAAAATATTGAGGCGCAGGTTGAAGCTGGAATACCTCTTTTGACCGACGGAGCTCTCCAAGTTGTCGCGATGGCAGCGTTGGGGCTGTATCTGACTTGGAATGTGCTTTTCGCGCTGGACATTCAGAAACGGTATCAGGGTGTGTTAATACTCGTGGGAAGCATTGTTGCACTGGTCCTTTTAGCCGGCTTAGGTGTCTTTCTCCCGAACATGCACCTGAACATTCAGAATGCTGTCTCCTTGTTCAGCGGTATCGGCTTCGGCCTCGTCAGTGAAGCCGCAAAACTTCCGTGGAGAGATGAACCAGGTGACCTTCGCGACATTGCGTTCCGGGACAGTTCTTGGAAGGCTGTGAAGACCATCCATGGCGCTCCGGCACAGTTCCCAACAGCGGTGAAAGGCGTATACCGGACAATTATACTGCTGGTAGTCGGAGCAAACGCCGTATTACTGCTTGGAACTACACCAATTGTGGGGAAAATTGCATCTATCCTGATCAGTCCCATATTCGGATACTATTTGCTAAAATTAGTCGAGTTCAATCCGACTGAGACTAGCGAAGAGTCGTTGAACACAGTCATCCTGGGACCAACTGGTTCGGGGAAGACTCTAGCTTTGTACGGCCTTTACAAGGCCGCACTTGACGGGAATGATGAGTTGGGCCAAGTCAAACCGCTCAAAGAAACGAACCTGCTCATCGAGACCATCGAAGAGGGGCAGAACGCAAATTTGCTCGGAGATACAGATGACATCCGCGAGGAAACCAAGAACCCATTTGTACAAAATCTGAATGGAGATGAAAAGTGGCCTGTTCCATCGACAACGGGCCTCCATGAATTCGGGTTCAAATTCCCATTCGGTACTCTCCCAAAGAGAATCGTTCAGGTGCAATTGACTGACCACTCGGGTGGACTGTTCGGTAAATTGTTTCGTCATAAAGAAGCAGTGACCGATGGTGGTGTACCAGGAGAGGACAATGAGGAAGACTCTTCAGAGGTTCCGAGTTTCTTGAACGAAGATGCTGAAACGGATGCAGAGTCCGATTTGGACACCAACGCCGAAGACAATACTCTAGAATCCATAGAGGACCATGTGCCCCTGGAAGAAAATCAGGACCGTGAGGACAACCCCGAGGGCAGCATGCAATCAGATACTGATGATCTTAACGAATCCGAACCCCATGAGACCAACGGGCAAGTGGCTGAAGGAGACAACGACGGGTCAAGAACTGACTACGGTGAGAATCTTAGTGATGCAGAACAGATTCAGATAATCGAGGATCAAATAACTGAAGCGGACAAACTCGTTTTCCTCATAGATATGTACAAACTCATCTCCGATGATAGTAACCTTCCAGCGGGCATCGCACAAATGAATCGAATCTGTGAGAGGACCGACCCGGACGACGTGGCGCTAGTGGTGACGAAGTCAGATTACGCGATCGAACCGTTCCAGAACGCGTATGATTACGATAATGTGGAACCGGACACTGCCGGAAACTCCGTGGTTGATTACGACGAGTTCATTGAATTCGTCACAGATCGACTGGCGAAGCAAACCAACATCAAAGGATTGATGAATGTTGCTGATGCCAATCGGTTAATCCCAGTTTATTATAAGACAGAACGAGACGAGAATGGAGAACGCGTACCACGACGCTCTACCGATAATGGACTGTTCGCAACACAAAATAACCTAGATGGTGTCGGGTTCGACATCGTGCTTCAAGAGATAGCAGGGCACCGGTAGACGTATGGTAGTTGGATAGCAGGACCAAGAGTTACCGCTCAGTGATGCCTCTCGTCCTTACTTGAGCTCTCTCCCACCGAGAATTGACTGGAGCTGTTCTGGTGGATCAAGTCCTCTCCGCTTCCATGTCGCCAGCATCGTTGTTATCGTCTCGTGAATCTGGACCCCTTCCGCCGACCGAAGGGTCCGAAACATCTTCCGAAGGACTACTTGCTCGCGCAGAGCCCGCTCTGCGCGATTATTCGTCGAATCGACATCCGGCTCAGTCACGAACGTAAGCCAGTGACCCAACCCGTTGCTGATCTTCTTGATCAGCTTCTGAACCTCTCGAGCCTCGTAATCTTCCCTAATCAGGCCCTCCAAGTGCAACGACGCTTCCGCCCGCTTCTGCTTGCGGGCGGAAGCGGACGGCTCTTCGCCGACGAATGTCGTTAGATCGTCGTGGAGTGTGTGTAACTCCCCAGATAGCCGCTCTGCTTCCTCGTGCCGTTCAGCGACGTACTCGGCTTCTCGCAACAGATGAGCCCAGCACCGCTGAAGTTTGGTGTGGTAACTCGAGTATGCTGACCAGCCGTCGCAACTGAGCGTCGAGTCCTCGGCGAATTCCTCGCCGAGGACGTCCTCTAAGACCTGACTTCCACGGCTCTCATCAACCCAGAACAGCACTTCGTCATCAGTGACGAACGTCCACGCCCAGTGTTGTTCTCCATCAACCGGAAAGCCTGTTTCGTCACAGTAAACGACCTCACTCTCCCGAATCTTCTCTTTAACGTCGTCGTATGCGGGTCGCAGCCGGTCTGCGACCCGCTTGGTCATGTTGTAGATCGTCCGGTGGGAGATCGGAAGATCGAGCTCCCAGTCAAACAGCTCGGCCTGTTTCCGGTTCGGCAGTCGTTGATGGAACCGACCGAGGGCGGTTTGGGCCATGATATTTGGCCCAAACCGCCCCTTTTCGGGACAGTCAGGATGTTCAGCAACGACCTCGTTTCCACAGGAGCAGTGGTGTTTGCCGAGTTTGTACTCGGTAACAGTAGTTGGAACGGGAAGCGGTACGTCGATAATAGTCCGTGAAATGTAGCTATCAGGGCTAGAAAGGGTTTGCTCACAGTCTGGACAGAATCCCTGATCGACGTGGATCGTCTCTTCTGGTTCAGGTGCTGTTCGAGTAGTTCCCTCGTGACCTTCACTGCGTCCAGGCGATGAGTCGCTGGCGGCGTCAGAATCGCCGCCAGCGTCGTCTTCATCAGATTCCTCGTCTTCGTCCTTGGTTTGGCCGTCATCGCCTGGTGAATTACCCGCACCGCCCTGTTTACTGGGTGGTGTGTTTGGGTTTTCGTACTGCTTGAGGCGAGCCTCAAGCTGTTCGATCTCTTGTTGTTGTGCAGTAATCTGGCGTCGTAGAAGCCGGTTCTCGAGCTTTTCGATTACGAGCTCCTGGCGGAGTAGCGAACTATCGTCGGTGCGGATCACGGAATCTATTGATTCCGTTGATCCGCGACTCCCCAGCGACACAGTAGTTCAGTACTGGTGAACGATCTATGAGACTGCTACGAAATCGTCTCAGCATGGAACTGCTATCCAACTACGACGTATGAAAACGAAGTTTACTGTCTTTGATGAAAGCGGACGCATAATTACTACCACAGCGCCAGATCAGTGGTCTGGTGGTGAACCGAGCTTAGTTCGGAAAGCGAAGTTATACGTTGATACAGGTGAACGGATGGTGTTCACCTATTTGGAGGGAAAAACGTCGCTACTCCGTGGTGGCAGACGAGTCGAAAATCTATATTTCCAGTACAATGCTGCCCCTGATAATAGTCCTGTCGAAGGTCTTGTGCAATTTATAGAAGCTCTCCAGCAAGGGGATGCTCAATCGCTATCGACAGGGACTAGCAACCTAGAGGGTATTACGGAAGCCGAAGTGTTAGATTACGACTGGCAAATACAGCAATCAATGGGTCGTGACAAAAAGCGACTTCTGTGGCAAGTCGCACAAGCTGTTCCGGAACTTCCCGCAACGTCGTCTCTGTTTCAAGATGTTATCAAAGAGCTAGTGATGGACGGAACGCAGCTGCGTTTAGGTATGGAAGACTACGCTTCGACTGCTCAAGCGTTCAAGTATTTTATTAACCTTCCACGCGATCTCACAGTCGCGGTACCCGACCAAGGTAACGAGCCCGTTGGTGCAGATATTATACTCTTTCCGGGTGCTGAGGAGAACTATGACGCTGAAGATGCCGCAACCAAGAGAGCCATCAAGAAAGAGTGGGATAGGGTTCTTTCGTCGTATACCGGGGATAAACTCGAGCAACTCGAGAATAAGGTAGCGACGCTGGAACAAGGAAGTGATTCACTTCCGGATCTGCATTACGATTTGATACAACTTCGGAAGAGTGTAGAAAAGAGCCGATCTCACTTGAGCCAATTTCGCTCGTCGAAAGCGGCTGATGCATATGAGTTGTACACCGAAACACAACAGGAAACGGAAGTTCCCGATAGCTTCCAGAGAGAGATCACTACAGACTTTCTGGAGTATCTGAATGAGCGGATAGACGAAGCTCAAACGCAGATAGTCGCGGCAAAAAAAAGCACGCTAGAAGAGTCACTTGAAAAAATAAAACAGTTTCAGTTTAAAAAATATGAAAAATACGTCACGTTTAAAAAGCTCAAAGAGATTATTAATCGTAGAATCCCCAGTTAAACAACTAAGTCAACAAGACCGAACGGAAGTGAAGGAATTTGCCAAAAAGGTCCGGGATTTAAACAAACATCATGGAACACTAGATCCAGTTATTGAGGAAGTGAAAGATGATCTTTCCCACACAATTGATATTCATATCAGGGATGAGAGAGAAACTATTATTAATTCGAAAACGGAGGACTTGAAGCAGATACTTGATAAAATTCAATACCGTAAACAGGTCGAGACCGAAGAACTGTACAACGTATTAACGGTATTTCAAAACGTTATCAGCGGTGATATGGACATTGACGCAGCTCCGAAATCCCTCCCTGATACGATATTAAATTCCGGGCATCTCCGCCGAATAAAGAACGACGGGCTAGCCAAAATTCTCAAACTCCCGTTGAAGAATTTCTCTCGGAGATCTGGGCTATCAAAACCCAACCTAAGTTGGGCGATGACGAAGCCACCGAGATACTTGATAATGCCCAATCAGACATCGAACAACGTCGGGAGACCAAGCGGACAGTTCGAAGAAAGGAACTTAGAGAACAACTTGACTCCAGCATCAACAAACTTTCAAACTGCTCAGAAGAGACTCAGACAGCATTTCACGAATTGAACAAGCTCAGAGAATGCTGTGCGCTCAACAGAACCAGAAAATGTCGGAGTAACTACAACTACTTCCATCAGGTAGCTAAAAGCATCCAAGCAGTCAAGGACACTAATTGGCTTACTGGTGACGAAAAACAAAATTACTCTCTGACGCTGAATCAAAGCTTTCAGAGTATCACAAGACTTGGATAGGGGGATATCGAAAAGAGTATGAGAATCAAATTACTTCACAGATTAATACTCTGAAAGACCAGAACAGAGCGAACCGGGACCACGGTCTGGAGGAACTTGAAGTAGTGGAGAAAATTTTGGAAAACCAAGGATTGGACGAGAGCCTTCAAAACCACGACCCATCAACTCGCAGACTCAACAAGAAAGTTCGTGAACTGCGTAAAGAAGACTACCTGTCTGAGGAATCTAAAGACCAGATAATCCATGACGCGAAACAGACTCTTAAGCAAGCACGCCGACAACTGAATGGTGGCAGAGAATCTGGATCAACTGATAAGAATTCAGACAGTGGATTCAAAGCTTCTCTACCAGTTATTGGCGATACTTCGGGAGGAGGAATAACAGATCTGTCTGGTCCACCGAAAAGCTTTGAGAAGCCCTCGGCTATACAGGTTGCACTGGTCCTCGGTGTTTTACTTGCGGGTATCATCCTCGGCGGGGGGATTGTAGTCGCCTTTGGCTCGTCTACTCCATTCGTTCCAACTGATGGCTCTGCGACCATCACGTCCCCAGAGACGGGGAAGCTATCGCGAGTGGTCAACTCGTTGTTGCTGGAACGACGGACTCCTCTAGTGTAACTGTATCAGCACGGAATGTCCAGACTGGGACTACCAGATCTGAGAGCATTGGGGTCACAGATGAACGCTTTGAGGTGGACTTCGGAACCCTACCAGCTGGAGAGTATCGGCTGAGTGTCACCTCAAAAAACGAAACTATGGACAGGAAGTCCGTTACATTCCTCGGTAGCGATCAGCCTAATCTCAAACCGTTCAATGCCACCACGACCAGTAATTCATCGGTCGTTGTGTCAGGGACAACGACCTTCGACAATGTAACCATTGATATTTATAATAGGAATGGTACGCGCCTGCATTCGAAATTAGTCTCGACAACAGGTCCTCAGTACGATATGACGATTTCTATTGCGGAACCGGGAGAGTACGTCGTAGTCGTCCAACCGAACGGACTGCAATTACAGGAGTACCGGCAGTTGAAGAGCGTTGGAATTAAGAATATTACTGAGGCTCAATAACTTATTCGGCGAACGTTGTAGAGTCCTCACCAAAATTTTCCTAAATAATCGGACCGGTCGTCTTAACATCATTGACTTAATAGAAGGTCAAATAACAGCAAATATGTAGGTAGCTGGTAAATAGTATTTTTAATGAGTATCTCTACTCGACAACCCCGTCTGACACCGGTTCTCCGAGAACAACTCTTTGCAACGGTGTCGCTTATTCTCCTTCTAGTCGGAACTATCTATCTCGTCCCACAGGTTTGGATACCAGTCTGGGAACAGGGCGGTATCGGGTATGAAGCAGTCAATTTCATACTTACCTTAGCGGGCGTCGGGAGCCTTGCGACTGTTTACACGATTCTTATAGGGGTGTTTCTGGGGCTAGCTCCTCTGGCTTGCTGACAGCTTCAAGCGATATCAGGGAGTTATTCTCTGGGTGAACGTCGTTGTTGGCTTCATCATCTTCTGGGCTAACTGGGATGTCTCCGTACAGTCCGACTTCTGGTATTTCGTCCTTATTTTTGTCCTCGGTTTCGGTGGCGGCCTCCAGCTAGGCGGATACCCCCTCAATCGGTACGTCGACCCTAGAAAGAAGTGGATAATCGGTCGCCCACCATACGTTTTCAAACGGAGTATCGTTGTTGTTATTGGATTCGTCTCCATCCTCGCTGGCCTTGGCCTGTTTGAGATACATTACGCCGCCGGCGAACTAAAGAATGCAGAGATTCTCCTCAGGAACCTTGTCGTCACAGCAATCATTCTCTTCCCTCTGGGACTCTTCGGCCGGTATCAGGGTGAAGAGCGTATCGTCTGTCTTGGGCCAGCACGGAGTGGTAAGAGTTCTTTGATGGGTGGCTTTTATGGCGATTGTGATGCACAGTTCGATGAAAACGATATCTCAGAGGTTCTGTACAAGGACGCCATCAAGAAAGGGAAGTTCCCCGAACGGACCGAGTTACGGCACCTCTCTGACGACGATAGCAGTTGGGACGTGATTCAATTCTCCTATGTCAGTGGCGGGTTCCTATTCCGGACGAAACAGACAGTGACGACGATTGATTATCCCGGTGAAGCACTGACCGGGATCGGTGGGACAAATGAAACCCGCACAGAGCCCATCTCGACATATGTCGAGAACGAGGCCAACACAGGATTCTTAGCAGGATGGCGCAAAGACAAGATATGGAATGTCACCCTAAACAGTATTAATTACGATGATCTCTCACAGGAGGAGCAGGTCAAAAATCTCGCCACGCTGGTGTGGGCTGCTGATACAGTAACGTTCACTCTCCCACTTGAGGATTTCTTGCAGGAACCCCTTGATCAGCGGCCAGATCTTCTCCCGTCGTACTGTACTGATACACTGTACGAGATTTCGTCAACGCCTGAAGATCAGTACGCTTTTGAGACACATAATCTATCGACTGGAGAAACAACACCACTGGAAGAGGTCACTTCGGAATTCGACGACATCACGAAGTACCTTCCTCCGGATGAGTCTCAACTCAACCTTCCAGTAGAACCTACTCAGTGGCTTGGGAGCAGCGATCCGTATTATGTCCGGGTAGCACAAGAACGTGCCCACCCAAACTCCTATCTTGAGGAGTACCAACAGATAGTAGAGTCGCTTGCAGAAACGCTTGAGTACGATTTTGTGTGGGTAGTGACAATGGCAGACCTTGGATATGCGGACTTCACAGAGCACTTCAGAGCCCTCACAGAACTCTCGCTCGAAGAAGATGAAAATGTTCTCAAGTCGAGGCATTCTTCGACGAAAGGCCGACTGAATGTTTCGAACCGGATCGATATACCCGACTCCACCAGTAGAAAATTATTCGACAAAGTGTTCCCAGAGGCTCGCGCTCCTAACCCATCCGTCAACAGGTTACATTATAAGATGTTTTCGCGTTGGTTGATGAACCATTACCTATTTACTAATTATCCAGACATTGAGGAGTGGATGGAGAAGAGCTTCGAGCACTATGTTTATCCGGTATGGTTCGATATCGATGAAGACGGACCACAGGACTTTCGTACGGACTCTAGTGATACGCTCAAAGGCTCACAATTTCTCCGCGCTCGGTTCTCTGGACAGCGTCTAGAGTACGAGTACGCGGATTCGACTGGACTGCTTTCCGACGTACTTAATCATCTCATTCCGAAAGACACCTCGTCGGACTCACGTTCGGAACAAGGTGTGGCACTACTGAATGGCGTCATGGAAAACACGACAGTGGATGACGATGAGTGAGTCAATTCGAATCCGCTGGCACGGTACTTTGGGGGTAGCTATAGAATGAATGTTCGCCTCTACTCGGCGGTTACTGGCCGGTGTCTCGCTGGTGACCGACGGTCTAGCTGACGGTATGCAACAGCAACGGATCGAGGCAGATTTTGCCGCCGGTATCCAGTTCGCAATGGACTGGACCAATAGCGAGATTCGGGCATTCGTACCAGCTCAGCGAAAATCACCGGAGGCATTCTTTGCGGCCGGGTCGTTTGAATCCGCCGATAACATCCAATCGTTCACCGACGAGATTCGCGTACACTTTGATAGTCACGACGGATGGGCAATCCGCTGTGACACGTCTACAGGACCGTTTCTTGAATATTTCGACGACGAACCCGGTTGTGAGGAACTCTCGTTAATGGGCGACGAGTGGTCGCTGAGTAATCCCGACCGGGCAGTTGTACGTGTCCCCTCATATCCCCTCGCTGGTGCCGCAGTCGACGAACTAATGTCTATAGAAGGTAATTATACTATCGTTGTCAGCGAAACCAACTCGATTGATCATATCGATTGGGATATCATGATTGTTGTGACGGAAAAAGCTGAGCGCCCGTCTTTCGAGATATACCCCGACTAAGGGATCTCTAGCAGCGATATCGTTTTTCAGAGTGCTCGGAGTACTGCCTTGAACCCGGTGGCGTGTTCGTCGCTGTCGCCACGGTCGACCGGATAAATGTCGTCTGCATGGTCGTTGAGTTCGATGTCTAACTCTGGGTCATCTGCCCCAAGATGGTTGAAAGCAATATTGTACAACTTTGCTCCAATCTGTTCATGGTTGTCCAGACTTGCACAGCCACCTTCGAGCGAATCTCGTGCGCCGGTACATAAGATAACAACGTCTGTCGCGGTTTGAGTCTCGAGTAGCGAGACCAATCGGTCGACAGCCTCAACGTCAAACGGTGGTTCGTCGTCTTTGTTCGGCAAGGGTAAGATAATCAATGCGGTGTCGGCACGCTTGAGATGTGAGACCGCATCATTTCGGCCGAACTTAGTCCAAATTACATCCGGGACACTTCGTGCGAGATAGTTAGCACTGATAGTCTTGAGACGACCTAGGCGTCCGCCAGACACTTTGGGTAGATTTGAACCAATGTCAGAGAGAGTGAAACCCCGCGAATGCACAACGATACTCCGGTTTAGAAGAGATGATGGGAGATACTTGAAGCTCACTGTTCCACTGAAGTTGACCTGTTCAAACGCAGGATTCTCTGCTAGTTTCTTGAAATTTGATCTGTTGTTCCCTCCAATGACCGAAGCGTGATAATTTTTTCTTGCGTATTTGTAGAGCCCACCGAGTCCATATCCCATCGCCAACCGGCCGGGTTCGCCGTCAGGTGTAATTGTCACGATATTCTTTTGGGACCTATATTGGACAAACAGTCCAAGCGAAATGAGGGCCCCGACACCGCTTACAACGACGACAGGGGATGAAGGTGCACCTGGTCCGTGGTCTAAGAATGGGTACTCGATGACCTGCAAGAGTACTAGCCCAGAGAGTATTACGAACAAACCTTGGGTAGCTGCCGGAAACTGAATCCAGCGGAGCATAGCGATCAGGTCCATCCGACGTGGTCGATTATTTCCCCCTACTCGGATCGTTGTCACGACTCCAACTATGACAGTAACTACTGTCACGGCGCCGAATACGACTGGTCTCTCCCGTACCGCTCCAAGTATGTGGTCGAACCGCTGCAACAAGCCGATTACGGTGCTCCCGACCACAACTAGGATTCCCGTCTGGATCCGCTTCGTGGAGTCAGCAAAGAACAGTAGTAACAGGCCACTGCAGACACCGACCCCGATGGCGACAGGGACATCTAAATTCCCTGGGAGGAGGCCGTTGAATGCTGAGGCTATCGCGTACAGTGTACCCTGTTCCCACGCCACCGACCCTGCAGTGACGAGTACTGGAGTTGTCACTAACAACGCCACGAACGCTCCAACGACGATGAGTCCTTCTCTACCCCAACGTCTCACCCAAGTTCCTACTGGCATACGGGCTACTCGTGCTCGACTAGGCTTTCGAAGGATTCCGCAGTTGATAGCTCTATGAGCCGTTCTGCGACATCTTGTGCCTTCAGCCCATCGCCATTGTTATCATTGCTGTCCTCATCTAAGGTTCGCATCGTCAACTCTGTGACCTTACTCGGGTCCAGAAGTTCCGATCGGTGAACATAGGCGCTTCCATACGGCCACCATTCGGGGGAACCGTCTGAATCGATTGCATCGGCGAGACCGTCCCAACGCTCCCAGTTACCTTCCAGACCCATACTGTGGTGCTTGTGTGGGAATGTTGTCGCGCCTACTTTGTCCTCGTAGCTGTCCTTGTAACCGTTGTAAGATCTGACAGGGTGAAGCATGTCCATTGTCGCTCCAGTAAGGAACGTGACCATCGAGAGCGTCCATTTGCGTCCCACGCTGGCGCGCTTCGAAACCAGCCCATCTTGCGGGTGGAGGAATGCACCGAGACTATTGTCGTTTATCGCGCTGTCTACATCGTTGAATCCGTTGTCTGCAGTGGCTCCCGTTTGGCTCAACGCCCGAGACAAATAACTATTCACAACACGATACTCATCTCCTGTAATACCGACGTCCTCAGCGGTTGGGTGTGCAAGATGTTCACCGATTTCGAGCGGAAGCCTGGAATCCGTGCTGTGGAGGCTTTCAATCGATTGTGCAAAAACTTTCCTGATTTCATCTTTTCTGTTCTCCCAGATCCCCGACTCTCCAATGTCGTCGGGATCACGACTTAAGTCCGCACTCTCAGCAGAACGGATGTTCTTGTAGATGCTACTCTCTCTGGTTTCGTCCTCTTGATCTGTAGAGAGTTCATACTCGACATTCGATGTCTCAGCTAAATCCGGCCCATACGCAACCTGATGCTCGATATCAACTTGGTCCAGACCAAGAGCTCGGCCCTGCAGGTTGTCGTCATCGTGCCTGCTGTTACCCAGCCTGATCAGACGTTGTAATGCATAAACGATGTTCCGGACTTCCGCATCATCTTCGGCCAGGTATACACTCCCATATTCCGCCAGTTCTACTTCGAGACTGGCCTGTGATTCTCTAATGGGGGTGAGATAGTACTCGGAAAGCTCCGCAGTGATTGCTCCCACATCGTTTGCAGTGGCTTTCGTATCACCTATCAAGTTAGGTTCACTTGTATCGGAACCGATTAGTTCGGCCCGGAGTTCATCAACGGTCTCAGCTTCTGTCACTTCTCGAATATCGTCACCTATCTGACTCAGCGTTGCATCAAGGGAGGCGCTATCATTTGGAACGCTCTCAGATACGTACCCGAACTTACTGAAGACGTTGTTCGGTGTCGTGAACGAGCCGTTAGTATCAAGCGACTTTTCTACCGCTTCTTCATCGATGTCAGCTGGAGCCTCTAACTTTTCGTATGACCCATCTGCGCTATGTAGTGTTTCTCTCAACTCCTGACCAACCGTATCGACGACTGTATTGTAGTGTTCCTCAACGGTATCGAACAACTTACTGAATCTTCGTTCTTTGGTAACGCTAATCGGAGCGGAGATATCCTCACTAAGGCTGAAGAATGGACTCCCTTTCAGTCTGCCGGCGGTTCTCTCGTACTCCTCTTCGGGGCTCCCTCCAAAGAGCCACACATCCTGATAGTTCTGGTACGCCTCTTTTGCGGTGACTATATCTTGAACGGCATTAGTCAGACCAGCTAGGTCGATACGCTCTGACACTCCGATAGCTTCGAGGATATCGTTAATTCGGCTTACGTCCACTACGTCACCACTCTTCAAGCTTAGTTCGGTACCAATTGCATCGGGTTCGACCGTGTCCTCTTCTACCTGTTCTTTCTTCCGCTCACAGGCCTTATCAAGGTCGTTTAGCAGTCCTTTGAGTTCTTCTCTGTGCGCATGGTAAGCAGCAATTTGCTCAAATTCTGATGTATTGTTGGACCACCAAGTCAGCAGTTTCTCACCAACATAGCCCTCTACCTCCGCTTCAAGACTTTCTAACTGTGCGTATCTGACCTCCTTTGTGGTGAGTTCTTCCTGAAGTCTTTCGGTCCGCCCCTCAATAGCCTCTCGGCGGAACTCGTCTCGTAGTCGTCGACTATCCTGATCCAATACGACCTTGATCAGGGCTTTTTGTACATTTCGAGCGGTTTGTACATCCAAACCTCTGAGATTCGACGTATCGGTCGTCAGTATGGCCTTCAGTAGGTCTCTTCGAGACCCGATGTTTCTCATTTCCTGCTCAAGCAACTTGGTGAGTTCTTCTGTCCGCTCAGTATTATCCTCATCGTCGATATCAAGCGCAGCCATGTCGAAATCATCTTCAAGCGGGCCTGGAAGTTGATTGACCACGTCTCTCGCATGAGAATCCGAGAGATGATCGGTCTCTATACGCTTGTATGCGGGAACGGATTCGGTCGTCGGTTGGAGCTCAAAGTACGTATCGTAGATTTCATCGAAAATCTTCGACTGGATCTCTGATGTTGGAACACCGACTACTTCGAATAGTGATGATTCCAAGAGTTTTCCCTGAATCCGTTCTTCAATCCGCTCTCGCATCTCGTGGACTGCCCGAGCAGTCTGTTCATTCGTGAAGTCAAACGATCCGGTGTATTGTTGTTCGGTTGACTGGATCATCTCCAGATTTTGGCCGAATGTCTCGGGGAAGTTAGTATTCAAGTACTTGCCCACCATCTCGTATAGACCTGCTTCGACCTCCTGATAATGGCGCCAACTTTGGAATTGATCATCTATTTCCTGATTAGCGGTTTCTTGGAGGCCTGCGTCGTACTCAATAATCTGCGGAGCAGCTAGGGTAAATGGGTAGTAACCGTTGATCGAATTCACCCTCCCTGGAACAATGTGATTTAGACCGTTGTCGACATTATATATATCCAGATAAGCCAGGATTGTATCGATGATGGCTTCCTCAAAATGTTTATCATTAGATGTCTGAATATACGGTATCAAGATAGTAGAGGTGAATGGAGAATCCCCACTCAGGTGCAAGTACTCGAGTTCTGAGAGAGCTGCATGGGCGTTCGCGAGTTCATTCCCGCCCTCAGATTCCCCTTCTCCGATACCCGCATCTGGAATAATTGCGAACAATTGTACCTTCGCGTCAGTCCCTTCCGCGATGTCGGCAGCCATATCAATGAAAGATCCAGACCCTGTCCCACCACCCAACGAGACTACCATACAAATTTGATCGGTATCTTGGACATTCAGATTCTGGGGGTGGTTTTGCCCTTGGCCGTGTGTGGCGCTGATATGGTAAAGTGCCTTACTGAGGGCCCTTCGTCTGAGCACACCGTTTCCAAACCCACTGTCACCGAGAACTTCGCGGTCATCATTCAACCACCAACTGTTGCCTAGTCCGGAACCTCGGTTGAGGAGTTCTTGAATATCTGCTTCGCTCGTCAGGTACCGCTTGCTGACGTAGGTATCGTTGGTTTCCGCAACGTAATTGTAGTGGTCGTACTTGACATCTGGGAACTCCTGATCATGCTTCTGAGCGTATCTGTCTATCAATTGCTTAATTTCTGACTCAGCTTGATTCCTTTCCTCACGCTCATTATTACTCATTGCTGAGTCGATAGTAAGTGCTCGGAGTTCCTCAGAGTCGTTATTATCAGGGTTAAGCACTCTATTAACGATCCATTCTTCTTTCATGAATCGCTCAACGACCGTAGAACCGCCACCACCGACACCCAGGATATATTCTGGAGTTTCCAGAGCCATGGAAAGTAAAGGGCTATCTAATGTGTTAAAACTATCCAAAAGGTAACCTCTTTACCTTGATAATTATCTTTATACATACGCTTAATATATAATCATTTCAACATCTACCTAATACTTTTAATTTAATCGAGGTTGCCGCTCCAAGGTCGTATTTAGTACAGAGTTTAATCTAATAGTTAACATCACAGAAAAGTCACCTTGCTCGCGTACTTTTTGAACAGAATGCTATAAGCCTGCTACATGAATACCGCACTTTTCCGGAACCAAGTTACATCATCTATTTAATACGTGATTTCAAGCATAGTTCGCATATGTCATTTCTGCTTATATCCGGAGACGATTCTTTGGGACCAATATTTCCTGTCTTTGAATTATGTATTTTTTGTGTCGTTTGAGCAAATGACTGATTCTGACTGAACTTTTTCGACCACCCGCAGCGAGGTGGTTCCAGCAGATGCCATTTATTATCAGGCTTCCGACCGAGAGGCAGTGGACTGATATTAGACTTGTTCAGCAAATCGAGTAGCGTTTCACCGTCAATGAGTGTTACTCCGTTGTCTTCCGCAAACTCTCGAGCGCCCATAGTGAATCCCTTTTTGTCTGTGGAACATCCGAAACTGGTCACTAGAATCGATTCGTCGAACCTGTCCGTATTTGAATGTCGGTGGCCGCCATTCTGGACGCCGAATAGATCTCGAATTTTTGGTTCGCGGATCTTCTTGCTCCAGTTCTTTGCCTGAATCGCTATTCTATACGATGTCGAAAACGGAATATGACTGGCTTTTTTAGCAATCACATCAACGCCGCCATCCTGTTTACCCTCTAGCAGTGTCGTCTCGTACCCTTTGTTGCTCCAGAGCACAGCAATCAGTCTCTCGAACGCACGCCAATTTCGCCGCCTAAGATTACTTTCGTCCCAGTCTGAATGTAGATACCTCCTGCTGGGCAGGAGGTTGTGGACGATTCTTTCCAGCCCCACTCTCTTCATGACTAGTACGTGGTAATTCTCCCTGATATCTTTTTCTTATGCAAGCTAAATTGGTTTCAGACGAGTCGTTACTGCCGATATCGATAAAGCTCTGGTAGTGGATGATATACTTAGAGACATAGATATTGATACGCTCTTGGCGGATCGATTGTTTCGCGTGCTGACCAGATTGCCGATCGGATTTTGTCGAGAGTTCCGAAGTAACGGTTTCCAAGTGTTTGTTTGAGTCGTCCTTAATACTCCTCTGTCAGGTTTAACTCCGGTGATCCTATCAAGATATACACTAATTCGATCGATTCATCGGCTGTGAAGTCCTTCACCGCCTCAGAAGTGAAATACGTCGCTTGATCTAATAGCACGACCAGTTTGTCACCAAATTCCACCCAGAGATGGTTAAGAATCGGATCATCACCCTCCCGGTGAACGATCCGCTGCACTCCAGAACTGCTGTGGCTTCGTGCTCGGTGACTGCACCGAGTAGATTCACCCCTTTGCGAGAGGCCGACACTCCAATTGTCGGCCTCATCGGTTGAGGCTGGGTCTGGCTAGGTATCTTCGGCGAGACCTTGGCCTTGTGCATGAGTCGGCGGACGTGCCGGCGAGAGAAGGCAACATCAAATGCCTCAATCAAGTACTGTTGGGCGAGGGCTGTACTCCATGCTGGCGCATCATAGCTAGCCTCTTGTGGTGGGTTTTTGTAGAATAGTGGTAAATTGATCAGACTGGTCGCTGCTAACCTCAGAAGGACGACCAAGTCAAGAATCATTGTAGAACGCGGCCTCAATGCTACGCCCTTCGAGCCGATCTAGCCGGTTGTACACTCTTTGCCGATCCCAGCCGTACTTCGATATCAGCAGGCGAGATTTCTTCAAGATATTCGCGTGCATTGTTCGGGTGAACGCTATGATGGGGGAGAGAGTTTGTCTGGTTTGAATATTTCCCACTAGCTGTAGTATGTGTCAGAGCAACTGAGTTGAATGCAGCCGTGGCCGGTCGTCTTCATTATTCGAGTGAGCTTCACGAGTTCTGGTGTATTCATTTCATCGGTGGCGGTATCTGGATCAGGCGCATCACGGAGATCGGTTGTCTCGACACTCTCGTCTTCGGCCCAAGTTGCAACGTTCGAGGCGGCGGTTTCGAACCACGCGAGCTTTTCTCCCGGGATGTGGTCACGAATGATGTCGATCGTGCGCTCGCTTACTCGACTACTGACGTTCATCTCCTCGTAGGTGGAATTGAGACTATAAGGGGTTTAGCGGGACTGTAATGCGTACATTTGGACGAATCGTCGAGTGGAAACCGCTCCAGACTAGCTCTCAATCACCCGTTCATGTTGTAATAATGACAGCATCTCCGAATTCCGAAGACTTGTAAGAGTGTTGTCACTCAGACGCCGCACTATCACGGTGAAAACAACACTATCCGACTCCGGTTTCCTTCTTCAACAGCGTCAGCGTATTATCTGCCGTCACCATCGGCGAGTGTTCGTACTCACCAGTCAACTCTCTCTATCAGATTTCGTATATTTGTCCGGCAATTGAGATGTACAAAAAGTACGGTTCTAATAATGGAATACTTTGTGGTGAATTCTTCAAAGTGGAAACTGAGGACCTATTCATAAGCTATTGTGCTGTAGCGTGAGGTGAATGGGTCCAATCATACCACTGAACGCCGTCAGCCCAGTGTGGGCGGCGTCCCTCTCTCCGGAACTCGCGAGCCGCATGCAGTTCGGATGGACAATCTCTGTTCACATCATCTTCGCGTCCCTTTCGATCGGGCTCGCCCCGTTTATTATCTATTTCACTTGGAAAGACGTACGGACGAGCAAGCAGCGGTATGCGCGATTGCGCTCATTCTGGGTGAAGGTTTTCGCCGCCGGCTTCGTGATGGGTACAGTTACCGGGATTCCGATGAGCTTCCAGTTCGGCACAAACTTCCCACAGTTCGCCGAGGTGGCCGGTGAACTGATCGGCGGCCCACTGGCCTTCGAGGCGAAGATGGCGTTCTTCTTAGAGGCTGTCTTCCTTGGCGTGTTGCTGTACGGCCGCGACCGCGTTGAGGACCGAACATACCTCATCTCATCGGTACTCGTCGGCTTCGGCGCATGGCTATCGGGGTTCTGGATCCTGATCGTTAACGCCTGGATGCAGACACCACGGGGCTACGAGATGGTCACCCGCAACGGGATGGAGGTCGCCAAACTAACCGATCCGTTCGCCGCGTTCTTCACCCCACGAATGCCTTGGATGTACGTCCATATGATGAACGCGTCGGTTATTTCGGTCGCACTACTGGTTGCAGGCGTTTCGGCGTACATCGTATGGAAAAAGCCCGACACTGAAGCCTGGAACACCGCACTCAAGATGGCTGTCGTACTCTTGATCGTCTCCGCACCGTTCCAGGCAGTCCACGGCGATGCCTACGGCCGCCACGTCGAGGAGACCCAGCCACAGAAGTTTGCCGCGATGGAGGCTCACTACGAGACGGGGCAGGCCGACCTACACCTGCTCGCGTTTCCGAAGTCACTCGAGGCACTCACCGACCCGCGAGCCGAGAACCTCATCACCGTGAGCCTCCCCGCAGTTGGGTCGTTCCTCGCCAGTGGCGGGGACTTTGACGCCGAGGTCATCGGACTGAACGAGTACGATGAAAACCCTCCCGTAGCACTCGTGTTCTGGTCGTTCCGTTTCATGATCGGGCTCGGGTTCTTGTTTATCGGGCTGGCGCTGTGGGGCGGGTACCTCATGTACCGCGGGCGGCTGTCTGACAACACACGCTACCTGAAGGCGATGGTCGCTGCATCGCCGCTCGGCTACGCGGCGTTGCTCACTGGCTGGTACGTCACCGAGATCGGCCGCCAACCGTGGGTCATCCAAGACGAACTCAGGACTAGTGAGGCGGTCTCCTCAACACTAACCGGGACGGAGGCGACACTGACCCTGGTTGCGTTTGTCGTGCTCTACGTCGGGCTGCTGCTGACTGCGCTGTACATCCTGAAGTGGCTGGTCCGAGAGGAACTCCAGTCACTCGGCGTCCGGGAGTCGAGTGGCGGCCGCTGGCACGGCCCGATTCCGTGGGTGAGTAGCGATGACTGACGCGCTGTTGCCCGTCGACGCGTACCTCGTTGAGTCCCTGCCGGAGATCTGGTTCGGCGCCGTGCTGTTCGCGTTGGGAATGTACGTCGTCCTCGACGGGTTAGACTTCGGCATCGGGATGCTTTACGCGACCCGGACGGGTGAACACGAGCGGGAGACATTCCTGGCGGCGTTCGGACCGGTCTGGGACGCGAACGAGGTGTGGGTCGTCGCCTTCGGAACGATGCTGCTAGCGGCGTTCCCGCGCGTGTACTCGCGCCTGCTGGCGGACAACTATCTGCTCGCGCTCGGGTTCGTCGTCGCGTTAGTGTTCCGCGGCCTCGGTCCGGAACTCCGCGAGCAGCGCGACGACGAGCGCTGGAAGCGCTACACCGACTACGCGTTCATCGGCGGGAGCGTGTTTGCGCCGCTCTTGTTGGGGATGCTCGCGGGTCGCTGGCTGTTCGGCGGGGCGACGCTACCAGTGGCGTTGACTGGCGTCGGCCTGGTCGCCGTCTCGATAGTCACGGGGGCGGCGTTCCTCGCAGCCAAGACCGAGCCCGGCCTAGCGTCAGAACTACGTACGTACGGCATCGGTGCAACACTGGCATACCTTGGTGGGGTTATCGTACTGCTGGGAACTGTTGTCCTGACCGACGCGGGTGGCGCTGCCGACACAGTGCTTTCGCTTCCCGTGGCGGCAGTCGTCGCCCTCTCGGTCGCCGTGGGGCTGATCGGGAGCGTGCTGGCCAGACGCGGCCAGTACCGGGCCTGGCTGGCGAGTGCACTGGCGCTTCCCACACTGTTGACGATCTTGGTCGCAATTCTGCTGTACCCGACGATCTATCCGCCGACCGGGCTACTGGTTAGGGAAGCGGTCGTGTCGCCGCTAGCGCTGAACCTCGTGACCGTTCTCGGATTCCCGGTGCTGCTGCTGGTGCTGTGGTACTTCAAGTTTCTCTACGGCGTGTTTAGCGGCCCAATTGAGGGTGAGGGCTACGGGGGTAACCCCACCGACCTCTTGCCGTCCCGTTCTCTGCTCAGTACACTTGTGTGTACCGAGAAGCAACTAGAAACCGCTCTTACTCTCTCTTTCGACGGAGACGCTGACGGCCAACCACGGCGTATCCGATATTTCGCCTGTCGTGGGGAGGAGACGATGTGGCGGGTCGAAGAGTGCCGTTGCGGTCGTGACTGGCAGACTGTCGATACTGAGCCGATTGAGGACCTGCAGATGCGCCTCCGAGAGCAGAATCCCGAAATAGAGCGATATGCCGATGCAGGAGTATGACTGAGCAGTCACGTACAGACGAACTGGACGATCCCCTCAAGACGGCTGCCTGTAGCCAGCCACCACAGCGCCCATACGGCAGTCGTGCACAGATCCTGTCTCGGGTTGATGAGCAGTCTGCGTTGTTAGACGTTCCCCGTCGCAGTCTGTTGTCCGAACTGTGGTCAGGCAGTCACGCTGTACGAACAGGGCCTCCCAAGCGTTGTCCCACACTTCGATACTGAATGCACACAGTGTGAGATCGACTTGCGAACGTGGTGTGCTGTCGGCGTCGACGCAACCTATCTCCAGATTGTTGACCCGGCAACACTCACAACGATGGTCCAGTGCTTCTGGGATGAGTGGCTCTGGAGTGGAATCACCAACAGCAAGGACGAACCCCGTACCGACGAGTATACCGAGCGGTTCGCCACGAAAACTGCAGCGTTCGGGTGGAACTGGGAGGTTTCCTGTCCGCTGTGTCGGCGAACGCTGACTGAACTCAAGCGTGATTCAGCACTCGTCGGCGGGAATCTGGACTATCA